>CAYUET010000013.1:0-65602 GCA_964443875.1 uncultured bacterium
TCATTGCATTAACATATGTTATGAATTCTGTCAGATCGTATTGGCGAAACTTCTGTAATAATGAAACAACATGACTCCACGGGGTTATTTCTCTCGTTCGTATCCCATACTTCCTCGCAAGTTTTGGAATTAAATGCGAAGGAATTAATTCACAAACCTGTCGAAATATGGCATGTTCTCTTAAGGCTGATTTACCGTTCATTTTATATCTCCTGTTTTTTGTGATTACTAAATTGGAAATATAAAAAAGGTAATCAGCCTTTTAAATTAAAATTTTTTAAAATCCTATGGGATGGTAGTGAAATTCATCCTTCTTTTGTCAAATAAAGAAACTTTCAGATTGAATTTAAAATTCTGCAGGCCAGTCCTTCAAAATACTATTCAGGCACAATCTCGCCCTGAAAAACGATTTAACTGTTTACATCGGCAAAATTTGCTTGATAATATCTTTAAAAAATTTGATTAACCCCAAACCCTCATTCATAAAGCTTTGTAAAATGACAACCCATCCTGAAATTTTAGGCGAAGGCCACTTTCTAAAACTGATACGCAGAAACAACTGGGAACATGTTGAACGCAGGAATATCTCCGGTATCGTCGTGATTCTGGCAATAACCGATGATCATAAAATCCTCTTCACCGAGCAGTACCGACCCCCTGTAGAAAAAAAAGTCATCGAGCTTCCCGCAGGCCTTGCAGGGGATATTTCAGGCATGGAAGAAGAATCTCTTCTGCAGGCGGCCCAAAGAGAGCTTCTGGAGGAAACCGGTTATGAGGCTGCTCATTTTCAGATCCTCACCGAAGGCCCCACTTCCGCAGGCTTAAGCAATGAAATCATCACCCTGCTTCTGGCAACAAACCTTACTAAAAAAACAAATGGAGGCGGAGATGACTCTGAAGACATCACGGTTCATGCCATTGCCTTTGAAAACGCTGAGCGATGGATCAATAGCCAGATCAGCAAAGGGCTTCTGGCAGACCCCAAAATTTTTGCCGGACTTTATTTTGCTCAAAAATACATTGAGGGAAAAATAAAATGAAAATTGTATCTTGGAATGTGAACGGCATAAGGGCTCTTCTTCAAAAAGGTTTCAGGGAATATGTGGAAAAGGAATCGCCTGATATTCTCTGCCTTCAGGAAATCAAGGCGCACCCGGATCAGCTGGACATGGATGTCGTCGAGTTCAAAGGCTATCACTGCTTCTGGAACCCGGGGGCAAGGGCCGGGTATTCAGGCGTCGCCACCTTCAGCAAAATCAAGCCTCTGCAAAGCGCCAACGGGTTTGGAATCCCTGAATACGATGCAGAAGGCCGAACCCTGATGACGGAATACAAAGACTTCACACTCTTCAATATTTATTTTCCCAACGGACAAAAAGACGACGAGAGACTGAAATTTAAAATGGATTTTTATGAGGAATTTCTTAAACAAGCCGACCTTTTACGCAAAAAAGGCAAGCCTCTTATTATCTGCGGGGATTACAATACTGCGCACAAGGAAATTGATCTGTCACACCCAAAAGCCAATGAAAAATTCAGCGGCTTCCTTCCCATTGAACGAGCCTGGCTGGATAAACTGGTCTCTCACGGTTACGTGGACACCTTCAGGCATTTTCACTCGGAACCGAATCAGTATTCATGGTGGTCTTACCGTATGAAAGCCCGTGAAAAAAATGTTGGATGGAGACTGGACTATCACTTTATTTCTGAAGAACTTCTGCCCCGCCTTAAAAAAGCCTATATTCAACAGGAGATCAAAGGCTCAGACCATTGCCCTGTTGTGATTGAGATCGAGTAACCACGAATTTTTGAATGAACCAAAAAGATTCCGCCTAAGTTAAAAGAGCCGAATAGGCTTCCAGTGTTTTCCGGGCAGTCTCTGCCCAGGAAAATAATTTCACTCTTTCACATCCTTTCTGAATCAGTTTTTCCCTTTGGGCATCATCATTCAGAAGAAGACCTATGTGTTCCTGCCAGGCCTCGGGGGAGGTATACTCCCTGCAATAAACAGCAGAATCAGCCGCCACTTCCCTCAAAACCGGGATATCGGATAAAAGGACAGGAGTCCCGCAGGCCATAGCCTCAAGCGGAGGAATACCAAACCCTTCATAAAGGGATGGAAAAATAAACATTCTTGAATAATGATAAACATAAGGAAGGTCTTTTCCCTCTACAAAACCGGGCAAACGAACGGAATCTTTTACATCGGAATTTTTAAGCGCATCAAAAAAATCCTGACACAACCATCCTTTTTGACCGACAAGGCACAATTCCAGATCAGGAAATTTCTTTTTCACCAAAGAAAAGGAATCCAGAAGAACTCTTAAATTCTTTCTCGGCTCAATGGTTCCCACATATAAAAGATAGGGTTTTTCCAAATGGTATTTTTTAAGCACCTTTTTTCCATAGGATTCATCCGGTTGAAAATCCAAAAATTCATCCACCCCCATATAGGTCACAAAGACAGGTTTATGATAATCCGGAAAAAAATGCAGGAATTCATTTTTTGAAAATTCAGAAATACAAATAACGGCATCCGAACGAATAAGACTTTTTTCAAGATTTTGCTGAAGATTTTTAAGATTTTTAGGCATTAATGTTTCAGGAAAACGTTTAAAAGACATATCCGGTAGAGTCAAAAGGACCTTTCCCTTTTTACTGCAGGGTTTCATGAGATAATTCGGAAAATGATAAATATCAGCCTCTCCGGTGAAGGACGTTAATGGAAAAAGAGAACACAAACGCCATAATTGATGCATAATAACCCCAGGAATACATCTTACTTCACAGGGGGTAATTACAGACATTTCCTTCCATACGGACTGATCTTTAAAAGCTCTTCTGAAATTAAAATAAAAAGGTATTATTTCCATTTTATGAGTGTTTTTCCCAAGGGCCTGAATCAGCTCAAAAGCATATCTTCCTATTCCAGTTCGTTTTTCCACAATGGGTTGCGCATCAATGACAATTTTCATATGTACTCTCTAAAATTAATAAAATAGGCAGATTTTGTTAAATTTTAATAGACAAAGTCACTCAGTTTTTTTAGGATCTTTTATTATTTTTAAAAACTATTCAAGTAATTTTAACAGATAATAATTCTAAGGGGAAAAAAATGAAAAAAGCACTGATTGTGATGATGTTATCAGGTATTTTCTGTTCAAACTTATATGCAGCGGCCGCTGCCACAACCATGGATGATGTTACAGCCAAAAAAGCAAAACTTCAGGCTGAACTCGCAAAACTTGCTGAAGAAGAAAAGGCCATGCAGGAAAAAAACTTAAAAAAAGAAGCCCTTCAGAAAAGCATCAATGACCTTAAGTCAGATCTTTCTGAAAATGAAAAATTAATCAAAAATACAGAAAGCGAATTAAAATCCATTCAATCTGATTTTGATACAACACAGAAAGAATGGTCCAAAGAAAATGAAAAAGTAAAACCTTCTCAGGACAATCTCGCTAAAATGAATTTGAAAAAAGAAGACCTGATCAAATTTATCAACGATAAGAATACTGAATTAAAAAAGCTTGAGACTGAAATTAACGCTGAAAGCAAAAAAGTATCCAAGATGAGCACTCAGGTGAATTACTTAGATAAAAAATTATCTTCAAAAAGAGAAAATTTAAATAAAACACAGGAACGTTTAAACGGTTTAAAAGACACTGAAAGTCAGATTCAGACTTCCATAGCCATTAAGCAAAAAGATCTCGACAGCTTAAAATAACCTTCAGTTAATGAATAAATTTAAAGCCATCTTTCCTTCGGGAAGGATGGCTTTTTTATTTATCAGCATGATCTCTGCCTGTACTGTAGATTATCCGTTTTTATCCACGCTCAATAATCTGAAGCCTGGTAATTAACCTTGAAAGCTTTTGACTGGACAATTCTGAAATTCCTGTAAATTCAATCCCCATTGTATAAGGGAAAGTACTTTTCAAAGTTTGGACAGCTTTGACACGTTTGACGATAAAATTAATTTCAAAAGGGTCTCCTTCTCCAGGATGAAAAAGGAGATTGCCAAAAAGACCTGTTTCCGGAGTCAAATGTGTTGCCAGTAAGGCCCCTCCAACGCTGATATCGATCAGGCTGGCCGTTTCATCAATCATCTGAGAATCTTTGATTTTTAAGATAACCCGCGCCTCCAGATTCAAAGGAACCCGATAACTGTCTCTTCTCTGCACCTTGATCATTTCATGAGGAAAATCAAAGTGTAAAAGATCCTGAGTTTCCTCTACAATTACATCGCGTATTTTGGAAGAAAACTCGATAAAGTAACCGTCATGAGGAAACATTTTAAAATTCACCACAATTCCTTTTTTAAGTTCCAGACCAAGTGCGCTGGCAAAAGGCTTTTGAATATAAAATCCCGATGGTGTTACATTTAAAATAGTTGACTGTTTAACCTTGTCTTCATGGCCGGGAACAAACATCAATACATTCTTACCAGAAGAAATATACTGGTTTATCAGAGTTTTATTATTAATAAAATCCTTATTTAAGGCCATGGTAATTGATCATGATTTTTGTTTTTTCCACAACTTCTGATAAGTATAGTACATGGGTCTTAATGTTCGCAGAAAAGGGGTTTTGGATCCGTCTCCCTGTCCGCAAACACCAAAAAACTCTTCATGGCTCCATCCATCCGGGAAAGGACCTGGCCATTGCCCGACTGTTTCCTGGATTGCCGCTGAATAACGGGGAGGCTGTCCAGATTTCCACCATCCATCCACCCATTCAAACAAAACGCCGCCTATGGCATTTCCGGCACCGTTTCCAAGATAGGAATTAAAACTGATGTCCTCCCAGCAGCCTTCATTATACTCCGCCTGTTCCCTGTAGGCGACTTCTGTCGGAAGCCCCTCATGAAAGGCGGGACAGCCGTATTCCATAATGATAACAGGTCTGTCGATCAGCCGTTTTGCCGAATACCAGATGCTTCGGCCAAAGCCGTGACTTCCGCGGTAGGCATTCGCCCCGAAAATATCCACATCCGGGCAGAGTTTTGCAAACAAATCCACAAACCCGAAATCGCCGTTGCAGATGGCAACAGGACGGGTTGTATCCATTGATTTGATAAGCTTAGCCGCCTCGTTTACAAAACCATAGTAGGCATCAGGATACTGAGCGGCATTCCCGGCGCCTCCCACATGGCCGAAAACACCCCCATAGTTATTTTCATTTCCAAGAACCCACATGCAGACATAAGGTTCGTCCTTGAATTCCGTTACCATTTTTTTAACGCTTTCCAGCATATTTTTACGCTGGGATTCATCCCTGTAATCGGTTCCCTTGTCCCAGCTTGCACCGGAGCCCACGCAGTACATTCCCAGCAGATCGCCCTGGAGAACACGAAAGCCATAATCATTAAACGCTTTTCGAAGCAATTCCTTGTTTGTTGAATGATGATAAATACGGAGCGTATTTGTACCCATATCCGCCATCAGTTTGAAATCCCCTTCCGAGGGTTCATCGCTATCCTGAAGATTGTTGCCGTTTTTATCCACAAAGGAATCCAGGGGAGAATCCGGATTTCCGTTGTTGTCCGAATCATAATGCATCCAGTCCTTGATCGTTCCCTCATCATGGGACTGATACACAGGAGCAGGCTGATAGGAAATGGCCTGAATCAGACGGGGCTTCCCGTCAATCAGAAATGTCCAGTCTCCGTTTTCAGACTGCACAACCTGACCATTGAGGCCGCCAAACGTCTTCACCGTTTTACCGGGCGGAGCCTTTGCAAAATTCAGAGTCTCTGTTTTAACAAGTTTTCCCGGATTAATAATAAAAATATCATTGGACGCATCAATATCAAAACCATTTCTGACAATAATTTCAGCCCCGACAAGTGTATAGCCGATATCCGGATTCTTGCGTAAAAGAGCTTCAATATTTTCTATGGATTTGATCCCGATGTACCAGGGCGTGTTCCAGTAAGTCCAACCCAGGGATTTCGGAAAATGGACTGCACAGGCATAATAAGCCTTCACCGCCTGCCTGATAAGTCCGGCTCTTTCAAGATTGTAAGCTGTATAAAAAAGCTTGACACCGGGCTCTTCATCTTCAATAACCCCCCAGGTGAAATAACAGGCCTCAATATCCGTTCCATTGACAAATTCCCATTTAGATCCGGCAAGGCGCCTTTCATCCACCAGTTTTTTATAGCCCGGATCCTGATAAATGGTATAATTGTTCGGAAAAATACCGTCTCCGACCGCCTGGCAGAGATTATCATAATCATTTATAACGTATTCATAATTTTCCGTGCCGACATTTTTAAACTCGCCGTATTTTTCATATTCCACAGGAAATTCTGATCCTTCGAACTTCTGATTAAACAAGGGTTCAGAAGAGACAGGAAGAAATGCTGCGAGGATTAAACTGAAAAAACAAATGCTTCTTTTGGAGATCATCGATTATTCCTTTTTCTTCTCATAAAAAATCTGGATATGCCTGCAATCCCCGTTTTTAATGATCAATTTCTTATCCGTTTCGGACTTGTCATCCGGATAAGCCTGAACACCGGCGGATACGGTCAGAATACCTTCTTCATTTATATTATAAATATGTGTCGCTTCACCGTTTTCATTTGTCTTGAGATCAAGCGTTAAGCGCTGATTTAAAACCGGTTCATAAATAGCCACACTGACATTTTCATTCGGCACGGCTTTTCCCGCTCCATCCTTGACCTGAAAACACATTCTCACGGTTGTCATTTTGCTGCCTGTATAGTAGATATCCTGATCCAGAACAATATCCACTTTCTGAGGGACTTTCAGCTTGCGTTTGTTATCCACATAAATCACTTTTTCAGTAATAACTTCCTTGCCATCCTTATTGATCGACTTAAGATAAAAAGTTTCACGGCCGTCGGCAAGTTTTTTAACAGACAATTTTCCCTCAAACCAATGTAAGGATTTTCTGTTTAATGAAACCCAGTCTTCCTGATTTCCGGCCTTTACCATGACTTTCTCAATGGACTCTTCAACATAGACTTCCACCTGAGTGCTCTTCGAAATTTTACTGTATTCCACAGGCATGACAGATACGGCCTGATTAAAATCCTTAAGAGCATCGTAAGCAAGCCGTTTGGTTAAAACCTCACCCTTATCATCATAATAACAGATACCAAACCACTCTTCCGGGTCGGTATCTTCATGAATATCCTTATCCGAGGCATGATTGAAATTCTTCCACCATTCATCCACAAATTCAAAAACGCACAATCCCGCAACCCCGCCGTTTAAAGCCTGTTTATACATATAGATAATACCGTTTTTCTGTTCTTCCTCTGTATTTCCTCCGTAACCCTTATGCCCTACCCCGGTCTTGGAAACCGATAAGCCGCACTCCGTAATCACCAGGGGTCTTCGTGGGGCCCGGGTTCTTTTCAGCCAGTCCACATAGCCTCTGTAACCCATGGCGTGGCCTACAGATTCAGGGTTATAAATATAAATATTCAAAGCCACCAGGTCCCACATGCTGTCATCCAGAAAGTCGCACTGAACCCAGTTGGACATGGTCACAGGAGTTTTGGGGGCAACCTTGTTAATCGCAAGCTTGAGACGGTTTAAAAAATCATGGGTTTTTTGTCTTCCGACGCCAAAAACCTGTGAAGGCTGAGGTTCATTTCCCACCAGATACATTAAAACATTGTCGGCATTGGCACTTTCCTTGATGACCGGAGTGATTGATTTGATAATCGCATCAAACTTTTCAGGATCAGCATAGTTTTCACCATATTCGATCCACATCCCCTGAATCACATAAAGCCCCAACTCCCTGGCGAGCTCCAGTTCTTCAATCGTCATGGGCTTCCATGTGCGAATGGTATTAAATCCGGCTTCTCGGATTATTTTTAATTCCCTTTTTTCCTGTTCCAGATCAATCTGTTTGGTATTAGGCTGTTCATGGGGTTTGCAGTTTGAATATCCGATTCCCTTGATTAAAAACCGTTCTCCATTGACATAATACCAATCTTTATTGACTTTAACTGAAGAACCCGCAAAAATATCTTTTGTTTGAAGAATTAACAGACCCGCAAGAAGGAGGTAAAAACAAATTCTCTTCATTAACTTCTCCATTTCTGAATTAAACAATATTAAACAATATTAAACAATTTTTATAAAAACCAGTTTGAATTTTATCTAAATACTATAAAACACTTCAAAAGGTCAATTATTTAGGAAAGAAGGTACAAAAATGGCGCTCAGCATGACCGGTTACGGATCAGAAACAATGACAATGAAAGGTCTTACAATTAAATGTGAAATTTCAAGTTTGAATAAAAAAAACCTTGAAATCAGCCTGAATCTCCCCAAATACTGTCTTTTCATGGAACTTCCTTTGCGAAAGTCTCTTCAGGAAACTCTTATCCGGGGAAACATTAATCTTTTTTTCCATCTCCAATGGGCTAAAGGCAGCAAACAGATCGCCCTTAATCATACTTTTTTCAAGACCTGGCAGACCCAAGTCAGGGAACTGTGTGAAAAATATCATCTCAAGGATGATGTCAGCGCTTCGGACTGGCTCAATACTTCCGGGATCTGGGATATTAAAGAAACCGAAGCGGACAACTCCCTTATTGAACCGCTGATGCTCAAGTGCCTTCAAAAGGCAATGGAAAAGCTCACCGAGATGCGAATCAAGGAGGGGCATGAACTTGAAAAAGATTTAATGAAACGACTAAAAATCATCGAAGGTCATCTTGAAATAATCCAGAAACGTTCTCCTCAGCTTGTAAAAAATTATGAAGAAAAAATATCCAGGCAGGTTAAGGGAAACGATCATTTCTCAAAAGCAGAACAGGACCTCTTTAGCCGTTTTGTCACAATCTTTTCAGAAAGAACAGACATTACTGAAGAAATAACCCGCCTTAAAAGCCATATCAGCCAGTTTAAAAATTATCTGAAATCCAGTGAAGCGGTCGGTCGTTCCATGGATTTTCTCCTTCAGGAATTCATGAGGGAGGCCAATACCATCGGCTCCAAGGCCAATGACACAGCCATCGCTCAGAATGTTGTAGCCATCAAGACCACCATTGAACAGATCCGGGAACAGGTTCAGAATCTTCTTTAAAAACCCTATTCGAATTCCTGGAACGGATTATTTGACGCAAGCCCGTCCTGATGGTTATAAGACGGGCATTGCATCTTGAATATCGAAAAAAGTGTAAAACAGAGTTTAGCCCTGCTGTATCCGGTTTAAGGCACTCAGTACTGCTTTAATCGAGGCAAAGCTTATATTCGTATCAATGGCTGCCCCGAAGGCACTTTTCTTGGCCGGAGTGAAAATGCGGATATAGGCTACCGCAAAAGAATCAGAGCCCTGATTCAAGGCATGTTCGTCATAATTTTCAACGGAAAACTCTATCCCCAGCGTTACTTTCAAGGCTTTCACAAAGGCATCAATAGGTCCATTGCCCTGTCCGCAAATAGCATATTCCTTCCCGTTCACCCTTAAAACTGAATTGATAAAGGTCTTTCCTTCTTTCATATCCATCTCACAGTCTTTAAGGGAATACGGAGTATCCGTTTCCAGATACTCCTTTTTAAAACACTGATAAATCTCATCCGGGGATAATTCCCCCCCCTTCTTATCCGCCACTTTCTGAATCACCGACCCAAATTCGGGATGAACGGCCTTGGGAAGTTTAAACCCGAAAACAGTTTCCAATACGTAGGCAACTCCGCCCTTTCCGGACTGACTGTTGATGCGGATGATGGACTCATAGGTTCTGCCCACATCCTCCGGGTCAATCGGTAAATAGGGAACAGCCCAGATCAACGCCTGGGTTTCCTTGCGCTTCTGAATTCCTTTGCTGATGGCATCCTGATGGGAGCCCGAAAAAGCCGTATACACAAGCTCTCCGGCATAGGGGTGTCTTGCATGCACATCCATTCGAGTGCATCTGCAGTAAACTTCACTGATATGATTGATATCCGTAAAATCAAGCTTCGGGTTCACCCCGTGTGAAAACATATTGAGTGCCATGGTGACAATGTCGGTATTTCCCGTACGTTCACCGTTTCCAAAGAGGGTTCCCTCCACTCTGTCTGCCCCGGCAAGCAAAGCAAGCTCAGCTGCGGCAACCGCACATCCCCGGTCATTGTGGGTATGCAGGCTTACAAGAACACTCTCTCTGTTCTTAAGGTTCCGGCAGAACCACTCCACCTGATCTGCATAAACATTCGGTGTTGTCATTTCCACAGTGGCGGGAAGATTAATAATAGCTTTCTGTTCCTTTGTGGGTTTCCAGATGTCCAGTACAGCCGCTGAAACTTCCAGAGCATAATCCATTTCCGTTCCGGTAAAACTTTCCGGAGAGTATTCAAAAAGAATACCCGGATTTCTGGACTCCTCCCGGTATTGAAGCGCCCATTTTGCTCCCTGCACGGCAATTTCCTTAACTTCTTCTTTACTCTTTTTAAAAACCACGTCTCTCTGAAGCACTGAGACAGAATTATAGACATGAACAATCGCCCTTTTCACTCCCCTTAAAGCTTCAAAAGACTTTTTGATGAGATGCTCCCTTGCCTGAGTCAGAATCTGAACAGTTACATCCTCAGGGATTCTTTTTTCCTCAATGATTCTCCTGAGAAAGGCATATTCGATTTCCGAGGCGGAAGGGAATCCCACTTCTATCTCTTTGAACCCCATATTCACCAAAAGAGAAAACATCTCCAGTTTTTCTTCAACACTCATGGGAATATTGAGCGCCTGATTTCCGTCACGCAGATCCACACTGCACCAGATCGGAGCGGTGGTAATGGTCTTGTCCGGCCAGGTCCTGTCCTTGAACTGAAAATCTGTAAAAGCTTTGTACTTTGTGTAATTCATCTCTTTCATAACCTATTCCTTTTCTCCTCAAGGGGCTTATCAAAAAAAAAAGCCACCGACCCCTTAAGGGTTGGTGGCTGGATTGTCTATTGTTCAACGATCGGCTGAAAACCACCTACCCTGCTTTAGCAAGGCTAAGCAGTAGCGAGTGATTCAAAGCGATGGTTAAATATATTTTCATTATGTGATAATATACCTTAACTGAAACAGTTAGTAAATGGTTTTTGTTAATGAGCCTTGATTTTTACATGTACAGCGAAATAAAAATCTCAGCTCGCCCGCTCGAAACAACGGAAATAGCCCAGTTCATTAAGGGTATAAGGCAGAAAAAAAGCCTTCATATTCCCCACCTCATCCATCATCTCCAGAGTCCCGTTTTTAACGACCTTCAGGAAGTTGGAGAGAGCCGGATTTTCAGGAGTAGACAAATCAAACATTTTCAGAGACTCACCCAAAAAATAATTCCGGGATTCAGTCACTCCCCTGCCTTCAAATCGCGTGGAATCATAGAGGACATTTCCATGATCATCCCAGACTTTCAGGTCATTGAGCCTGTCCCTGCCAACCTTAACAATATAGTGGCCCCGGGCGTCCACAAGCGCAGCTGTAGCCGGTATCACTTCCTGAAATTTGAACGGATCATAGCCTTTGAGGTCTTCATTTAAAAATTTCTCAACAGTATCCTTCCCTTTCAGAAAAAGATCTTTGGAAAGGTCCCGGGAAGCGTTAGTCATCACCACATACTTTGTGTTCTGAGCCATTACAGGCAGACTCAGATAGATAGGCTTGCTGTAAAAATAATTAAACATCTCCCGGTTTATTTTAAAGGCGTCAAGGTCGGTCTTCTGAGCAAACCCCTTGCTTTGGGCCAGGACCTTGAAATTAAAATTTGTCCCAATATCATACGAATCGCGGTCGGATAAATGACGATTATTGATCGTTATGTCTTCAATACCCAGATTCCAGAGAAAATCGCGCTGAAAGGTGTACCCCTCATTCTTTAAACCTGAATCTCCGCCCCAGGCAGCCAGATCATAAAAATTCACATCCGAAGTAATATCGCACATGGACGTTCTGTCATAAATATCTTCTACATCATGAGTATCCTTATTCCATACGCCATAGGGATGTGCCTGAGCAATGGCTTTGGGTTTTCCTCCGTAATCCAGGGTCAGAACAAATCCTCTTTTTAAAACGTCTGCAATAGCGCCCTGCCATTCCTTCATATTCAGATTCACGGGGAGTTCAGCCCCTTCCGGAAGTTCAAAATTCAGCTGTCCGGCATAATCCTTCAAGGCCTGGCTGGAAAGTTCCCCGAACTCCTCCTGAAAACGGCCGTTCTCAAAACAGATATAGACCTCTTTGATCTCTCCATGGTCCTTTTTCAGGCGGTGTACCGGAAATTGATCCGCAAGCTCATTGGAAAGAAAAACACCTTCAACCTCATTTAAATAGCTCTGCAATTCAGTTGCCGATCCCTGAATCCAGGAAACAGGAACCTTATCAAGGGATCCGAAATGTTCCTGAAAATTCAGTTTCTGATCATTGATCAATTTGGGACTGATCTCGACAATTACATATTTCATAAGTCTGTAAAGTACGGGATTATTTTCAGAAAGACAGGAAAGAATATTCCTCGCAAGGGTTCCTCTTCCGGCCCCCATTTCAACAACCTTAAAATTTTCAGGCCTGCCCATTTTTTCCCACATTTCTTCCACCTGCCTGGCAATGCAGGCACCAAAAAAAGGATTCTCCGAATAAGTATCAAAGGATTTGCTTCTTGCAAGAGAAGGCTTCCCGGAAGGCATAAATCCGTTGTTATCTCTGGCAAAAGACTGTTTTCCCACGCTGACTTCCCGGGTATAGTACCCAAGGTCGCCATAAAGAACTTCCTGCATATAATCCGCAAAATTAAGCCGCCCCCCGTTCTTTCTGATCTCCTTCACAATCTGTTTTTCTTTGCGGTAGAGCATTTCCTCTTCAGGATTTACCCGGCCTTCTGCATCCAGAAAACCGAATTGTTTTCCAACCTTATCCAGTTCCTCATTAAAAATCTGAAAGGCATTTTCGAAAATCGGCCTCAGGGGAGCCATATGCTGATCGGTCAAATCAATCTTATTCAGAAAAACAGGAATAAAATGATTCAGCGTTTTAAAAAATATTTTTCTCTGGAAGACAGGGGCATTACCAGTAAGAGAGCGTATATTCTGTATCCGGTCTGCAATTTTGATCAGCTTAGCCAGAGCCGGAAGAATGCCCTGATTCTCCACAATATCTTTAAGATACTGACTTTCCTCTTCCTCGGACTGACGTGCTGATGATTTACTCAGCAGAGAGACCAGAAGACAGACCTTTCCATCAAAATTGGCCTTAAGTGTTTTCATGGAAACATCCCCGTCTTCAACAGCATCATGAAGAAGGGCTGTGCACAGTAAAATGTAATAGACTTCATCATGGGAGATCCCAATAAAACGACTTAGCAGATCAAGATTCACCGGATCAAAAAGATGAAACTCCTTTGCAATAATCCGGATAATATCCACCTGATGATAAAGATAGGGAGTTATTCTGTCTTTTCTGACCTGGCTTAAATGTTTGATGGATACTATATCCAGAGCATTGCGAAGGTTTTGTCTTAATTTATGAAAATGGCTGATCTGACCATTCATGAAAGTATCCTCCGACTTTCCGGCAGGGGCAATCTGAGGTAAAAGCAGATCATCCAGAATCCTGTCAACAAGCTCCCCTTTCCGGAAAACCTTCAAAGATAATTCAGGATTTTCCGCAACATAGGAGATGAGCTCCCTGTTCAAGTCCGCCCATACTGATTTTTTTGAAACCTGAACTTCCAGAATCATCAGTACACGACCCTGGTCTGTCTGAGGGGTCATAAAAAAGGGAATATTAAAATTTTTATCATTAAGAAAACGGGCTACCTTTTTAAGCCCCTCGTTACGGTCGGGAATTTCAATTTCCAGAAGGCATTTATAATATCCGTCAGCCCGGAGATTTTCAAACTCACTGTTCTTGGTGTCTCTGATCTCTTCCAGCTTCTTTAAAATATCAAAAGCATCTTCTCTTAAGGCAGTTTCAAAGGAAAAACGAAAGATATTATCGCCGGATTCCTTATACAATTCAACCCAGAGCAGATTGCCTATTTTTCGTTGGCCCTCCTCCTGCTCAGCGGACACCTTGTCCAGAAGCTCGAATAAAAAGCCGGGTCTGTCATGCTTAAAGGAGATGGAAACAGTTGTTATCCAGCGGTTGTTTTTTATTTCCTGGTGGTTCAGGCTTACCTTTACCTTTTCAGTCGCTCCTGCTTCAATTCCATCCATGCGCTTAAGGGAATTAAAATCCGCAGATTTCGGAGCCAGATGAACAGCAAGCTTTCCTTTGTCCTTGATTTCTGATGAAAACAATGACAAAGGAAGAAAAAAGAGGAATACAAAAAAATAAACCCGTATTGTTTCTTTTTGCAGCATGCGTTTCTATGCCCATTATTTAAATGATTGAATTTTTCAGTTTATTTACTTATTTTTACAGAATAACTGTATACCACAGGTTAAAAGCCAGAACAAGAGAGGGAAAAAAAAATAACTCAGTCCTCTGTAAACAAAACAAATTCTTTGTTCGGGAGGAAAATGATTATCTTTGCCTTCTTCGCCCGCTGAAAACTGAAAAAGGTTTGAATTCCCCTCCTTATTAAAGATTATTTTGTTTTATCACCGGAAAAAACTTTTTTTTAAAATCAAAAACAAGTATCTTCCTAAACAAATTCCGGCACACCTTTTGTTCTATAATGCAGAAAAAGGAAATGATGTATGAAAAAATTTAAAAAATCTTTAAGTCCGCTGTTTTTATCCCTTTTCTGCCTTTCTTTATTTACCCTTTCACTCCAGGCCCTGCCCTGCCGGATTGTTAAAGAAAAAAAAAGGGTATGGCATCTTGAAGTAAACAACACCCTTTTTGAACTTAAAGGAATCGGCTGCAGTGATATCAGAGGCAAAGACAATGCCGATTACTTATCCCTGGCAAAAGAGGCAGGCGCCAACACAGTACGAACCTGGGGAATCAACCAGGGAACAAAGGAATACCTTGATTCAGCTCTTCAGAAGAATCTCAGCGTGGATGCCGGAATCTGGCTTCCCCACTGCAATAAAATGCGTAAACAAAAAGTCTTCAGTTATCTTGATCATCCTGAAAAACTCAAAAAACTTGAAAAAGAGATTTTAACCTATATTCATACATTCAAAGACCATCCGGCCGTTCTTTTCTGGAATATCGGAAATGAAACCCTTTTTTTCACAAACGAAAAAAAAGAAAAAATTGCGTTCTGCAAATTTTTATCCCAACTGGTTAAAAAGGTAAAGGCCATAGACAGCGATCACCCCATTCTCTATACTTGTGCCGGAACTTCCGAATTCAAATATATAAAAAAATATGTAAAAAATCTGGACATTCTGGGAGTCAACAGCTACGGGGGAATTGAAAACATATACAACACATGGATGGATCTTGGCTTTAAAATCCCTTTCATTCTCACCGAAGCGGGGCCCTTGGGACCCTGGGATTGTCCCAAGGATGAATTCGGGAAATCCGTTGACCAGGCCGATTACGAAAAATCCTTTTCCTTTCAACTTTTTTTTGAAGAATATAAAAAATACAAAAAATCCTGCCTCGGAATTTTTCCCTTCCTTCTGGGAGAAACCACCCAGGAATCCCTCTCCTGGTGGAACATTACCCTTGGAAACCAAAAAAGAGAATCCTTCCATGTGATTAAAAAATTCTATACCGGAAAAGACGATCCCAACACCCCACCGCTCTGCACAGCCCTTTCCCTTGATAAGACAACCGCCTCCCCCGGCGATCTTCTAACCCTTGCTTTCAAAACACGGGACAGGGAAAACGATCCCCTTCACTATGACCTTGAAGTAAGCACAAGCATTGAAAACGTTCTGGAACATATAGTAAATATCCCTGTAGAGGTTGAAAAAATAATCAGCGGAGAAAGCGTTCAGTTCAAAGCACCGGAAAACCCCGGGATCTACAAGCTCCACATTTATGTTTTTGACGGACAGGGCAACGCGGCTGTACGAACGGTCAGTTTTAAAGTTGCACCCTCATTCACCACCCTTAGATCCATTCACACTGAGATCTGATGAAGAACAAAGCCGGACTTAAATCACATTTTCATTGAGTTTTCACGTCTTAAAAAGGATAAAAAATCCGCTCCTTGAGGGATTTTATTCACACTGAAATTAACTAATTTTTCTAAATTCTTATTGATTTGTTGTTTTTCCGGTGATTAAATTACAGACTTTAAAAATTTTTGATTACCTAATGTTCATAAACCGGAGCACAAATCCATGAAAAAGATGATTTTCGTCCTCTCTCTTTGTTCCCTCGTTATTATTTCTTCCCCTTTCACCTTTGCCCAGGATCTGAATGAGCCGCAGACCGTAATCAAAAACGCTACACAAGCAGTGATTGATCTCTTAAAAGACAATTCACTTGAAAAGAGTGTCCGAAGAGATAGAATAATGGAAGTGATCAATCCTATTTTTGATTTCACCCTCATGTCCAAGCTGACCCTTGGTAAAGAACACTGGCCCAAATTAAATGATTCCCAGAAAAAAGAATTTACAGACCTTTTTGTTGATATTCTGAAATCCGTGTATCTGGAAAAGGCTGAAAACTTTTCCAACCAGGTTATTGAATACGGCACTCCTGAACTTATCAAAAACAAGGTTTATGTGACCGCCTTCATTCTTCAAAATGATGAAAAATATAAAATGGTCTATAAGATGCACAACAATAAAGCTCCCCAGTGGCTTGTTTATGATCTTGAAATACAGGATATCAGCATCATCAAATCCTATCAGTCCCAGTTTGACAGCTTTCTTCAAACCGGAACAGTCGAAGGCCTTTTAAACAAAATGAAGGAAAAGTTCAAATCAGAACCTGAAAAGAAATAAAGGAAAAAGCGGAATGCAGAACCTAAGGCAGAAGGCCTCAAAACATTTTGCATTAAAGCCCCTTCTCTTTAGAATAATGACGTTCTTTTTTAATACAATATCATTTACTAAATTTTAATATTGGATCAAACCATGAATATTCCCGAGGCAGCTACGAATTTTTATGAAAAACATATTCTAAACAGGCCTAAAACCGTTATCTTCGTTCTTCTCGCTCTTTTTTGTTTTTTTTCCTATAAAACCAAGGATTTTAAACTTGATGCCTCTGCGGAAACTTTAATTCTTGAACACGATGAGGATTTAAGGTTTTTCAGGGACATATCCAGGCGATACAAAAGCAGAGATTTTCTTGTGCTCACATACACACCCAAAGAAGATTTATTTTCCAGCAAAAGCCTTGGGGTTCTTAAAAACCTGAGCGAAGATTTAAAAAAACTTTCCTGGGTCGATTCCGTAGTCACCATTCTTAATGTTCCGTTGCTTAAAAGCCCTTCCGTTTCCTTTTCAGAATTAAAAAAAGACCCCATCACCCTGGAGTCCCCCAAAGTTGACCTGGAGCTTGCAAAAAAAGAATTCGTTGAAAGCCCCTTATACAGAAATTTTATTATCAGCGAGGATCTGAAATCCACAGCCATCCAGATCAATTATCCGTGGAATGAAAAATTTTTCAAACTTGCTACGGCAAGAAATGAGTTTTTCAACAAAGAACATGACGGAACCCTGACCGAATCGGACAAGGCAGAGATGGAAAAAGTAACCCGTGAATACCATTCCTACCGGGAGGAACTAAGGATCCAGTTTCATAAAAATGTCAAAGAAGTCCGTTCACTGATCAAAAAATACAATCAGGACGGGAGCCTTTTTTTAGGCGGAGTCCCTATGATCAGCGATGACATGATTTCCTTTGTCAGGAAGGACCTTCTGATCTACGGAATCGGCATGTTTCTCTTTATTGTAATCATGCTCAGGCTTATCTTTCATCAGCTAAGATGGATTATTCTCCCCCTTCTGACCTGCTTTGTCTCCATTATCTTTATGCTGGGTTTTTTAAGTATTTTCGGATGGAAAGTAACCGTCATATCCTCCAATTTTATCTGCATCCAGCTGATTGTAACCATCGCCCTCAACATTTACTTCATCGTGCGCTACACCGAATATTCACGGGAACGCCCCCAGGCGACCAACCATGAAATTATTATCGAGACCATCAAAAGTATTTTTGTTCCATGCCTTTACTGTGAGACTACAACCATTGCGGGTTTCTACTCCCTCATTTTATGCGACATTCTTCCCATTATTGATTTCGGCTGGATGATGAGCATCGGAGTTGCCGTCACCTTTATTATTGTTTTTCTGATTCTGCCGGTGAGCCTGGTGCTTGTTTATAATAAAGAACTGCCTGTTCAGGGAAAGGAATTCGGATATTCCCTTACACATATCTTTGAGATGTTTGTGGAAAAACACGGAACAGCCATTCTGCTCATAGGATTCAGCGTTATGGCTGTCACTATTTATGGAATCACAAAACTGGATGTAGAAAACAGCTTTATCAATTATTTCAAAAAAAGTACGGATATCTATAAGGGAATGAAACTCATTGATGACAAGCTTGGAGGAACGACCCCGCTGGATGTTCTGATTCATTTTAATGAAGTTCCTAAAACACCAGCCAACGCCGTTTCCTCACCTGCCGGAGAATTTTCGGATGAATTTGACGAGTTTGAAGACAGCGAAACCAGAGAAGAGGATAAGGAAAAATACTGGTATACCTCTGACAAAATTGAAGTGATTGAAAAAGTGCATTGCTATCTTGAAACCCTGCCGGCAACTGGAAAAGTACTGTCTCTGAACACCCTGACCAATATTGTTAAAGATTTGAACAAAGGCAAAAATTTAAGCAGCTTTGACCTGGCGCTTTTATTTAAGGAAATGCCGGAAAAACTCAAAGAAATCATCTTCAGTCCCTATGTTTCCCTTGAAAACAATGAGCTTAGAATTACCTTAAGAATCCAGGATTCCATGAAAGACCTTAAAAGACAGCAGTTTGTTGAAAAAATAAGACGAGAGCTTCCCCGGGTGATCGGGAGTGATAAAATTACTTTTCAAATTACAGGAATGATGGTGCTTTACAACAACATGCTTCAAAGCCTTTTCAGCTCCCAGATCAAAACCATCGGCTTCACTTTGCTTGCCCTTTTCCTGATGTTCCTGATTCTTTTTCATGGTTCAGTCAGACTTTCCATCATTGCCCTTTTTCCCAATCTCCTGTCCGCGCTCACCGTCCTGGGCGCCATGGGCATTTGTAAAATCCCCCTGGATATGATGACAATCACCATAGTGGCGATCAGCATCGGCATGGCTGTGGACAACACCATTCAGTACATCTACCGTTTTACGAATGAATTTCAGGTCGACCGGAACTACATGGACACGATGCACCGCTGCCATAAAAGCATCGGGGTGGCCATGTACTATACTTCCTTCATTGTCATTGTCGGTTTTTCAATACTGATGACTTCGAATTTCATCCCGACCATCCTGTTTGGAATCTTTGCCAACCTGGCCCTGTGCACGGCGACACTTTCATCACTCACCTTCCTGCCAAGGCTCATCATTCTGATCAAACCCTTCGGCCCGGAAGCAAAAAAATAAATTTCAAACAGCTGAACAAAACGTCTGCTCCCTGCTTCCGTAAATAAAACCAAAACAGAGGCAGGGAATCAGAAATTTTAAAAAATCTTATCGATCAAGACAAAAAACAATTCTGTTCCCTTGAAATAAATTTTCCTGAATATATCAGTTTGCAGAAACAGAAGAACAAAAATAAAACCTACCATCCCCAGACGGTCGAAAACATCAGCCATCCGCTCCGGCAGAAAAAGGCTTAAGATCCGGGACCCGTCCAAAGGGGGGATGGGAACCAGATTAAAAATCCCCAAAAGCAGATTTACCTGGATCAAGAGAAGCATGGGATCACTCAGTTCTGTTTTAAAAAGATTCAGCTTTATCATCAACGCCGCACTTAAAAAAGCAAGGCAAAAATTACTGAAGGGCCCCGCAAAGCCAACAATAGCACTGAATAGTCTCGGACTGCGTGAGGTATATGGATTGATCGGTACAGGTTTGGCATAACCGAATACAGGAACCCCGCCTCCGGAAAGTTTTGAAAGACTGTAAAGCATCAGTGGCAGAATAATCGTTCCAAACCAGTCAATATGCTTCACAGGATTCATCGTAAGGCGTCCGGAATTCTTTGCCGTCCTGTCTCCAAGGAAAAAAGCGACAAGTCCATGCGCATATTCATGAATAATGATTGAAAATAAAATGAGAATAAAAGTAATAATAATCAAAACATCTATCCTTTCTTCATGTCTTTCATAAACTATCCTTTCTTCATTCCATAAATTAAGCAAAGAGGGCAGCATTATATTTATGATAATCGGATCTGTTGATTTTCTATTTCATTTTCCCTCAAGGAATCCAAATCAAAAGTGAAACAGTCTTGAGCGATTATGTAATCATTTAAATCTACAAGCCTGAATTGTCAAAGACTCAATTAAAGCCCCTTCGCTTTGCTTCTTCAAGAATAGCTTCTGTTGCCGTAGCTCCAATCCTTGTGACGCCGAGCTCTCTGACACGCAGCAAATCGTCAAGAGTGCGAAGACCTCCGGCTGCCTTTATCTGAACTGACGGTGATGCCTGTTCTCTCATAAGAGCGAGATGATGATCCGTGGCGCCTTTATAGCTGTATATTCCATTCGCCTGCCTGACAAATCCGTATCCTGTAGAAGTTTTCACAAAGGCAACGTGATATTCAGAACAAATTCTGCATAATCGAATGATGTGACGGTCTTGAAGATAATCATTTTCAAATATGACTTTCAAAATAGCATGATTTGACGTGACAACCGTATTGACTGCCTTGATCTCCTCCGATACGTATCCCCAGTCTTCACTCAATACCTTACCGATGTTGACAACCATGTCTATTTCATTTCCCCCGGCCAAAACAGCGGATTCGGCTTCACTGACTTTAATTGAAGTCATGCTATTGCCATGCGGAAAGGCAATGACAGGGCACAGCCGGACCCCGGAACCCGAAAGTAAATCGCGCACCATGGGAATGCAATAGGGCTTGATGCAGACGGTGGCTACATTGTACTTCTTTGCCAGTATGCATCCCTTTACAACATCTTCATCTGTCATTGTAGGATGAAGCAAGGAATAATCGATCATTTTCGCAAGGACATTCAGTGTAACAGGTGCGTTCATTGTGTCTCCTTATATCAATGGCAACATTAAAAGCAGAGTTAAACCGTCATAACATCCCGATTTTTATAAATCCGAATACTGAACAACCTCTCCCGAACAGAAATAATTAAGGATTCTTTTTCTTAATTCCCGTTGTTTCAAGTCTGTTGCATAAAACGGAACATGCATTTTAACAATCCATCACTGCAGCAACAAATAAGATTGAGGTTATTTTTATTCCTGAAAATAAAAAATATGTTTTGAATCATGAGTTTTAAGGTTTTTGAATGAGACAAAAGCAAAATTCCAATATTTACAACCTATTGATTTTTACCGTAATTAGAAGCAAAACAACATGTTGTGATAGAAAAAATTAATCGGGGTGAGTGGATTCGAACCACCGACCTCACGACCCCCAGCCGTACGCGCTAAACCGGACTACGCTACACCCCGAATAATAAGCTTGAATGTATACAAAAGAAAAACTCAAGATGGCAAGAAAAACTTTTAAATTTAAAGCAACTTTTTAAGAATCTCTCTTCGGGAGGATTCAGGATTCAGATGCAACTCCATTTCTATTGCATTTTTCAAGTTTTTATTTTTCTTATATTTAAATTTATCAGTTAAGCTTCCAATCAATAATAAATCCTCGTGAATAAAGGGTAAATAAGCATTATATATGGACTGAAGATCCTTCAGAATCCCTTCATATTCATCTGACTTTAACTGTTGCCCGTTTAAAACAGCTTTACGGATCACCCATCCCGGTGATTCCTTAAAAACTCTCTCTTTATTTGGATCATACCAATTGGCGAGACGACAAACCTTGATGTCCATAATAACCCGCTTCGCCTTAACGGAAGGATTTAATTGATTGCAATACTCAGCTTTTTCCAGCATCTTCATAAAAGTCATACGGAGATTGTCACTGTTATTCTTCCAGAGCCTCAATTGCGCCTCTGCCCAATTGAAGAAAGCATCGGGATAGTGTTTTAAATCATTTTCTGGCGTTCGATCAAAAATTTTTTTTGTTTCATCAACTGTCTTTGTATAAAAGGAAATCTTTGCCTGAGGAGATCGGAAAGAAGCAATTCCCCAGAAATCTTCATAGCTTGTCGTTTTCAAGTCATCGACAAATTTATTCAAATCAGGAAATATAAAATGACACCGGGATGAACGGATAATATGAAAAAAGCCTGGAGGAACGACGATATCGGCATGGTTTTCAAGAACCCGGTTCAACAGTTTGTTAAATAAAATAAAATCCGCGGAGGAATTCAGGCAATCAAACAGCCGGTCTGTTTCTTGGGCTAAAAAATGATCTTCGATATATTCAGTTATAGGGAAACAATAATTATCACTCAGCAAATATAAATTGGATGATGAAATAATTGTTTCAAGAGCATTCATCCAGAGAACAGAGAGATAGCTGTTCAGTAATTTGATATTTTTCGGATTCAATCGAACGGCACGGTCAAAACACACTCTGGATTTCAGCAAAGAATTTTTATTACCCTCCGCAAGATAATGCCTGTAAAAATGAAATCCCAGCTGACTCAACAGTTCCAGGTTATGAATTCCAAAATCATTCTCTGAAATTGTATCCATTTGTTTTAAGGCTGAAATATAACGCTCCCCGCCCTTTGCCTGTTCCTGTTCGATTTTATATAAAAGAAGTTTTATTTCATCCACCGGACTCCGCTTCTTGAGGCGTTCCAGCCAATAAATCTTATCTTCCGTCAAATCAGAAAGATCCAGCATCTTATGAATCACTTTTGTCATAATCGCTTCATCATCACATTTTTTCACCATTGCCTTGGCCAGGCTTGTCATGGGGTCTAAGGCATTAAGATCCTTATAGATCTGTAATAACTGCAACAGGGGCAAAAAAACTTTTTCCTTCAAACATTTCTGCTCTATAACCTCAAAGTACTCCTTAAACGCATTGGATTTCCCCAAACGATAGAATACAAGCCCTAAATAAATTTCCGTATTATAATCCATGCAATAATCCCTGAAAGAAAGCAGATAATCACGGGCAATTCTTAATTGTTCAGGATTCAAGGTTTTTATTTTAGAATCCATGAAAGTAAAAAAGGCATCATAAATATATTGTTTTTCAGACAACTGCTGCTGTAATGACATAATATTGAAATCTTTGCGAATTTCCTCATCAATATAGTCCTTTTTAACCCGGGCAGCCTCTTCATCCTTTTGTATCAGATATATTTTCCGGCCAATGGCCTCATACTTTCCTTTTTTGGAAGAAATCTGTTCATTGAGATAATCATTTAAAATTTTCTTCCGTTTGTTTAATTCAGCCCAGATGGAACAATAGGGTTTAAAATGCTCATTAATAATCGATTCGAGAAGAGGCATACTTTTCTCAAAATTCTGAATCTTGAAGTAACTGATTCCAAGGATGGTTTTATAAAAATCATCCAGATTCCGGGTCAGTTTTTTAGTTTCAAGAAATTGAATAATCTGGCTGAATTCATTCTGATAGAATAATATAGGAATTCTTAAAAAGTATAATTTTTCATTTTCGGGTAAGGAAGGGATTGACCCTGCAACTCTAAGCATTTCATCTATTTTTCCATTTTTAACAAGCTGATGGCTTAAAACTAATTTTACCCGTTTATCTATTTCCGGATATTTAAAATTAAGAAGTTCTTTCCCCCAGGGATAAACACTGTTTTTATTTTTATCCAGAATGATTCTCAATAAATCCAATCTTAAATCCGGATACTTATTGCCGATTAAATCCACAATATCGAGAGCCTGAGAATCATAATAAGGAGTCGAAAGATCCCATATTTTCAGAATGATTGTTTCAATTGTTTCAAAGGAAAGCTGATCTAAGGATTGAGAGAGAGAAATCACCTCTTCTTCAGTAATCATTTTCATTTTTATCAGGGACTGAATAGTTTTAGCCTTAAATTTGGCCTTAACCTGTTTGGCGTATTTTAGTCCCTGGAAAATTAATTTTGAATCGCCTTTGTTAAGTGCATAAATCACAAAACCTTCACATAAAAGATTACGCGTCTGCCTGCTCCCGGCAAGGGTATACCATTTGAACAAACTCACAGGTTTGAAGTCCATATGCTTGAAAAAATAAACCATTTTGGAAGATCCAACCTGGAGTATTCTTTTCCTTAAAGCCGGTGGAATTTCAGACAGTCGAGATCCTATCTCAAGGACAAACAAATCCAAACGGTTTTTCTTTTTGTAGGAAATCAGCAATTCATCAAAAACAGCACAGAACCGGTTTAAAACTTCGCTGGTTACAGAGTCAGGCAATCGGACCTCCTGCCTCCTGAACATCAAAATCAGTTTATTTAATTTTTCTTTGGGGGAAATGCTTATGGAATCCATCTCTTTCATTTGAGTTCTGATTGAATAATCCGCACAGTCAGACTCTGAAGGTCTCATCCCTAAAAATGATTTGAATATAAAAAATACAACAACCAGAAACACCAAAATCATCATCTGATATCTGCGATATTTTCCCGGGATATCAATTCTCCCTAAAATTGTATTTTCCGAATTAAAGACAAAGGCTTTAAAGGGAAAGAGAGGAAAAAACAAATGAAGCCAGTAGATGGCCACATGACTTCCCTGTTCGTTTACAATCTCCTTATGATGGATAAAACGGAAAAAAAAGGATTCCTTGGGTATCCCCGCTTTTGTATTCATAAAGAAAAAAGGATCCGCGCCAAGTCTTTCCATGAATTGAATTCCATCCACTGTCTTAATTTTTTTCCTTATGGCACGAATCTGTCTTTTAGCCTCTTTAACTTCGCCCTTTGCGATAAGCGCCTTAACGGATTTCATAGTCTCCTGAAGCCCCTTTACCTCTTCAATTCCCTGGGCGTCAGGTGAAAACCCTTTTACCTCCTCAGCCTTTCTGCTGATTTTTCCGGTATCTCCCTTTTTGGAAAATTGCGGTACAGGAGTTGGTTCTCCTTTTCCCCGTATTCTCTCATTGAGAATCAGGGCTTTTTCCTTCATCTCGTACTTTTCATATTGTCCAACCAGGGAATCAAGCAGGTTTTCCAGAAGAGATTTAATGGAGGTATGATCAAGATAATGCCCTGTTGATAAAAAATCAAAGGGAATTAAAACTTTTTCTTTTAAATCACGGTCAATCTTGGAAAGGGCAGCCTTGGCCTGAAACTTGGACTTTGCTGATTCGGCTTCTTTCATTACCCCGGTGATTTTAGAAATCTGGTTGTTTAAATACTCATGGATTGATCGGGTAATTTTCCCCTCGATCTCTTTACGTTGTTCTGGATTAAGATCTGGAAAACCTTCAAGGATTTTCAGATGCTCAAATCCATTCATATGATCATTGCGTTTGAACAGATCTTCAAGAGATTGCAAGTGAAAACTGAGGATATAAATGAATAGACTTTCACGGATTTTTGAAATAATTTTCAAATCTTCCGGATTATCTTTCTGAATTAAAGGACATCTGGAAACCAAAAGAGCAAGCCAGCCCCCTTGTTTCATATGATCAGATAAACTTTGCAAAAGTTCCAGCCAGTCTTTTGAGGAAACTTTTACAGCAAGAAATAACTTTTTCAATCTCTCAAGATAATTATCATACGCTTTGTCCCCGAAAAAACCGAAAAGGATCAAAGACTTGAGGCGGTACTGTTTATCTTTCACTAAGTTCATTAAATTCTGAACTTTTTCAATCGTATCCCCGCTCTGAGCATATCCTTTTTCTATTCGTGTATACCAGGACTGAAGTGCATTTGCGATTTCCTGTTCAGAAGAAGCAGGAGTAAGACCTAACTGAAGATAAAGATTATCTTTGAAAAAATCATCATTCATAGAATGTTAATTATATAGGAACTTTACAGGAAAAAAAAGATTAATTTAAGCATTTAAAAAAGAAAAATCGGGGTAGCAGGACTTGAACCTGCAATATCCTGCTCCCAAAGCAGGCGGAATAGCCATTATCCTATACCCCGATTAAGTGCAGTAATAAAGACGAGTCTGACAGGTTTGTCAACAATTTACTTCTTCCATTTCAAAAAAGCGTCTATAAAAAGATCAATTTCTCCATCCATAACAGCCTGAACATTACCGGTTTCCTCTTTAGTCCGGTGATCCTTCACCATCTGGTAAGGGGTAAAAACATAGGAACGTATCTGACTACCCCAGCCGATGTCCTGTTTTTCACCATATTCCTTATTTTGTTCGGCTTTTTTATCATTTTCAATTTTCTCATAAAGTTTTGCCTTGAGAATTCTTAATGCAGTGGCCTTGTTTTTATGCTGAGAACGCTCAGACTGGCAGGTCACAATAATATTTGAAGGGATATGAGTAATCCGGACAGCTGAATCCGTTGTATTGATATGCTGCCCCCCTGCTCCGCTGGAACGGAAGGTGTCAATTTTCAGCTCTTCTTCCTTGATTTCAATTTTTATATCATCGTTCAGTTCCGCGGATACGGCAACCGAAGCAAAAGATGTATGTCTGCGGCTGTTGGAATCAAAAGGCGAAATCCGCACAAGCCTGTGCACCCCGATTTCCGCTTTCATAAAGCCAAAAGCATTCCTGCCCTTGATTAAAAAAGTCGTATTTTTAATACCCGCTTCTTCCCCGGGTAAAAGGTCAAACATTTCCGTTTTATAGCCTCGTATATCCGCCCAGCGCTGATACATACGCAAAAGCATGCTGACCCAGTCACAGGATTCAGTACCGCCTGCCCCGGCATTGATACTCACAATCGCATTGCAGGAATCAAATTTTCCGTTGAGTTTGGCCTTAAGCTCATTCTCAACCAGTTCTTTTTCAAAAAGAGCAATTTCGCTTTCAAATTCCAGCAGATGTTCCTCGTCATTTTCCTCTTTCAGCATTTGAAAATATTCAATGTAATCAAGCATTTCATTCGTCATTTTCTGATAAGGGCCCACAATTACCTTGATTTCTGAAAGTCTCGAAACCGTCTGCTGGGCCTTTTCCCTGTTATCCCAGAATCCGGGATTCGTCAGCTCCTGTTCAATCTGCTGAGACTCATGAAGCAAGCCCTGTATGTCAAAGAAACCTCCCGAGTTCATCAACTCTCACCTGGTATTCCCTGATTTTATCTTCCAATAAAAAATCCATCGTATCCTTTTTCCTATTTTAAAATAGAGGCGATAATCATTTGAATTTCTTTTCCATCCGCACGGCCCCCTGTCTTAGCCAGGGCGAGCTTTATTGCCTGTCCCATCTGCTTTTTTTCAGAAAAACCATTTTCTTTGATAACCGTATCCACAATACTTTTCAGTTCTTCGTGTGTAATCTGAGCGGGAAGATACTTCATTAAAATGGCATTTTCCAGCTTTTCCTTGTCAGCCAGATCATTTCTTTTGGCATCCGTATATTGCTGAATGGAATCATTCCTCTGCTTGATCATCTTCTTCATGACTGCAAAACAATCTTCATCGGTTAAAATTTCAAGTTTTTTCTCAATCTGATAATATTTTACCTGAGATTTAAACTGCCTGAGTACATCCAGCGTCAGCTGATTTTTTTCCTTCATGGCATTTTTCAAATCTTCTGTAATCTGACTTTCCAGACTCATACATCCTCCTTAAGCTATTCGTCTACACCGTAATTTGTTGTAAGAACATAATGGTGTATATTTTTATTTAGAGTATAAAAAAAAACTTCTGTAAAGAAGATTAAAAAATTTAAAAAAATTCTCCTGAAAAATCATTCCAAAATTGAGAGCGGAGGATCAATCGAAAAAAGCATTTAATATAAAGTTAAAAATCAAAAACGGATTCTTTTTTTTAATATCTGGTAAGCCTGAGTGATCTCTTCAATCTTTTGAGAAGCCCTACTTTCCTCAGGTTTTCCCCGGTATAAATCCGGGTGATAGAGTTTCACTAGTTTCCTGTAGGACTGGACAATCTTCTCCCTTCCAGCGCCGACTCTTACTCCTAAAATTCTATAGGCCTTAATCAGCTCGCGGCTCTCGTCATTTCTGTTTTCATGCGCAGCCCTTTCATTTTTCTCATCATCCTTCTCTTTTTCATACCGGGTAAACAAATTATCGAGTTGCCGATTAAGCTTTATTTTTTTTAATTTGTCCGATATAGATATAAAAAGTAAAAAAAGAGGCAGGGAAACAAAAATCCAGAAGGGATTCTGTTCCAAAAACAGTTTCACCGCATTATAAATGATAGTTGAACTTTCAAACATCGCAGATGGATATGTCAAAAAATAAAAACAAAATCCAGCAGAATTATCAGGCCCTGGTGTTTATCATTCATTCTTGCGCCGCAGCCCTATTTTTAATTCTGCTCTATGAAAAAACATGCTCTCTTTTCAAGCTGAATCTGCCATGCCCTGATTTTTCAGACGGACACTACCTGAGCTTTCTTCTGATACTTGGCTTTGCCTATTTCAGACTATACTGGGATTATATCAAAAATAAACGATGGAACTCCTGATGAAAAAAAATTCCACACACTCAACTTTTTCAAAACTGACTTTCTTTTTATTTCTGTTTTTTTTTCTGGCCTCTCTTCATGCTGAAGAAACATTTCAGGTAACCGCCTCCCTTGAAAAAAACTCCGACTCTGAACCTGTTCTTATTATTTCCTTCAATCCCACTACCGGATATTTCTATGCGGATAAAATCAAGGTTGACATTGTGACTCCTGAAGAAACAACCCTCGAAGAAATGCCTTCCCCGACTCCTTCCAAAAAGCAGGATCCTTTTTTAAAACAGGAAATCCTGGTTTACGAAACCCCTTTTCTCAAACGCTATAAAATGAACAAGTTCGCCCTTGATCAGGTTCTTTCTATAAAAGTACGCTATCAGGGATGTGAAAAAGACACCTGCTATCTGCCCGAAACAAAAAAATTCAAACTCACCATAAAAGGACCTTTAGAACCCGAATATGCTCTCCAAAAAAAATCCCTACCCCAAAGCCAAGGACAAATCCCCCCCAAAAAACAAACCGAAAAAATAACTCAGGCGGCGGATCCTGCCGTTCCAATCCTTTCTGAAAAATGGATAGCATCGGTAAAAGATTTTAAAGTACAGTTCAAAATGGTCGGATACATCCGTGCAGACGAATTCATAGAAACCATGAAAAATCCCTCCTCCCTCAATAAATTTGACTTCAGTGACATCATCAAACGGAAAGGCCTGGTCCTTTCGATTATTCTTATTTTACTGGGCGGAGCAGCCCTTAATCTTACCCCTTGTGTTCTACCCATGATCCCTATCAACATTGCCATTATCGGAGCTGGAGTTCATTCCAGCTCCCGTTTTTACGGCTTCCTACGGGGACTGATTTACGGAGCCGGAATCGCGCTGTCATACGGAATTCTGGGTCTTACCGTCATATTCAGCGGGGCAACCTTCGGCATGATCAACTCAAGCCCCTGGTTCAATGCCTTTATTTCCATTGTTTTCATCATGCTCTCACTTGCCATGTTCGGAAGATTCAATCTGGATTTCTCCCGGTACCAGCCCGATCTCATCTCCCAGCGAAAAAAAAGCGGCTGGCTTCTTCCTTTGATCATGGGGGCCTTATCCGCCCTGCTTGCAGGCGCCTGCGTGGCTCCCGTCGTCATAGCCGTACTTCTGCTCTCCTCGCAGCTTTATGCGGAAGGCCAGTATTTTGGTCTTTTTCTTCCCTTTGTTTTAGGTCTTGGAATGGCATCCCCCTGGCCCTTTGCCGGAGCAGGAATCTCCTTTCTTCCCAAACCCGGCGACTGGATGGAAAACGTAAAAAAAACATTTGCCTTCATTATTCTCCTCTTTGCTGCATATTACGGATATGAATCCTATAATTTATTTAAGAACGATTCCGCAAGCATCCGGAAACACCCGGTTACATTGCTCGAACAAGGATGGTTCCCCACCCTGGAAGAAGGATTTCAGAAAGCCGCTGAATCCAATAAGCCTGTATTTCTCGATTTCTATGCATCCTGGTGCAAAAACTGTGTTGCCATGGAAAAAACGACATTTATAAATGAAAAAGTAATTGAACATCTGAGTACTTACATCAAAATCAAATTATCTTGCGAATATCCGAACGATCCCGCGACAAAAAAAATTCTGGAATACTTTGGGGTAATAGGGCTTCCCACCTTTATTGTTTTGAAAAAAAATAATCCGCTGCCCCTGCCTGCTGAAAAAAATTCAAATTCCTGACAGACTTCCCCTCTCAGAAAAACTATTTTAATCCTTTAACCAGAATAGATGAAGCAGAGGCCTGAATATTTTTTCCGACCTTTTTATCCCCGGCCAATTTTTTGATATAACTTAATAAAGAATAACCCATAAGAGGATAAATTCCCAATCCGGCAAAAGTCAGGGATTTCTGAAGACCATTTAAAGTTTTAATATAATGTTGATCCGTCACAAAACAAATCATGATAAAATGAAAATATTCCTTCATCATCCAAAGCAGCGCTATTACGCATACAAGCACAAGAGAAAAGGTGCCCGCACTATTAAAATAATGCCTGAATTTCTCAAAACGAAGTTCAATTTTGTGCATCATTTCATCTCCCTGTTCATTTTTGATACATTTTTTCGCATTTTGATATGAACAGAAATGAAATTATGCATATCGCATTCCAGGGATCATTCCATCCAGCCCCTTCTTTTACGTATTTAACTCCTATAATAAACATGGAATAAACAAATACTATTCGCTATACTCTATAAATCAGACTCCAATCTTTAATTTCAAAAAATTGAATCCGTAATGAGGATTTCATATGAGATTAAATCTGAAACAAAAAATTATTCTGTATTCGATACTGACTAATTTGATTATTGCTTTGTCCATAGGCTGCGCACTTTATAAATATGCAGGGGAATTATATTACAAAGCATTTCTCGAAAGTAAGGAGTCCCTTGCACGATCAATAGCACTGAGTATTGATGGAGATAAACACAAAAGCTTAACCACCCTGGAATCAAATAAAGACCCTGAATACCAGAAATATCTGAATTACCTGAATAAAATCAAGTGTCAGGAAAAATATATCACCTATCTTTTCACCCTTAATTACGATCAGGGAAAAGACAGACTCACTTACATTGTGGATGCAGATATTCTGACATCAGACACCATCTGGATTACAACAGAATTTTTTGGCTTAGCACTTTCTATTGGAAAAGATAACAAAATCGCTGTTAAATACAACGAAATCATTTATACAAAGAACTTCGATATTTTTATAGGACGTGACAAACTCCGGCTTACAATTGCTGAAAACGGAACGCTCTATCTCGGAGATAAAGAATTTGTTAAAATAACATCCAAAACACCTCTTATGCTGGAAGCCTTCGGAAAAAGGCTGAACATCAATGAACGCGAACTTTATTCCGAAATAACCCTCAATAACAAACCCATGGAATTATACTGCTCCTTCACCGCAAATGGAGAATCCGAGAGTATGCCCGGAGAATTTTATGCTGAATCTAAAAACATAGTTGAACGCTGCAAACAGATCATTAAAAGCGAAGAGAACACCATCATCAGGAGGGAGGCTCAGACAAGCATTTATGGACTTAATACTTCAACAGTCTATGGGATCATCAAAGACAGCAAAGGAAAGGCGAATGGGCTTGTAGTGATCGAATTGTTTTACCGGGAAATTTCAAATTTCAAAAGATCAATTTTATGGATATTTTTGCTTGTATCCCTTATTACATTTATTGTTACAATATCGATCACCTCCCTATTTTCAAAATACATCATTATTCCGATAAACATCCTTACTTATGGGGCAAAACAGGTTGGCGGTGGAAACCTGGACTATAAAATCGAAGTAAAAAGAACCGATGAATTCGGCGTACTGGGAAACACCTTTAACCAGATGGTCGCCAACCTTAAAAAAGCCTACCTTGAAAATAAACAGACAAATGAAGAACTCAATGAATTCAAAAATAATCTTGAAAAACTTGTGCAAGAAAGAACCCTGCAATTAAATAAATCAAACTCAAAGTTGGGGACAGCACTTACAGAAGTAAAAAGCCTCAAAGGACTCCTTCCGATCTGCTCCTCCTGCAATAATATCCGTGACGATACAGGAACCTGGACCCATCTTGAATCCTATATCAGAGCCCATTCCCAGGCGGAATTCAGCCATGGAATCTGTCCGGACTGTGCCCGTAAACTGTATCCCGAAATGTATAAAAATAAGCCGGTTTAATTGATACACCCCTTGATTCTACGGATATTCGCGAGGATATTTAAGGATTGTTTTAAGAGGAACAATTTGGAAATATTTTTGAATAAGTAATAAACCCTTTAAATATTTTATTCAATCTCAATATCCCCTCTCTTCCTACTCCCAATGAATCATGTTGAAATGATTTACATTGCAAACATTTTTTGGGATAATGACATAAATTATGATGAAGATAAAAATAATACTGTTTCTATTATTATTCATGATTACCTTCTGGACGGGATACCTGATTTATACCTTCCCCGTTATAACGGCCAGGCCGGAGATCAAAAAAAACACCCCGTCAGAACCTCTACAACTCACCCCTCCCTCCCCTCAATTCACAGCCCCCGAATCCCCACCCTCACAACCTTCCCATAAGATCAAATGCCCCGTATGTTCATTCATCAACGAAAGAAAAGACCGCTACTGTTTAAACTGCACGGGGGAACTTTGGAAAATAACTCCGGAAGAATCCAACATTATCCAGCAAAAAAACAGGCAGCTTCTTCATCAGAGGAATCAAAGAGTATCGGCCATGGTAGAAAAAGAAAAAGCATTCATTGTCAGACGTAATTTGTTTTTTTCAAGCAAGGAAGTCATTGAACGACTGAAAAAAATGGAAGGTTACACGGACATAAAAAAAGAGGAAATGGATAATCTTCTCACAGATATAGCAAAATCTTATAACCTCATCATTCATTATACCTATGAACCTGTAGATTCTTTTTTACAATCCCTGAAGCACGATAAAATAGAGGCTTTTGCTCCGAACTTTAAAGATGTCATTCACACACTCAATAGCGTGGATGAATTCTTTTCACCTTATCCTGCTGATCTCATCCGCAAAGAAATCCGGGATCTTTATTTTATTTCCTCTCTGAAAGTAAACGGAAAACCCGCTGCAGGGCTGGCGCTCAATGGACGAAAAAAATTTCTTATCAGCTGTAACTCAACACACAACCGGATGGAAATTTTAAAAACATTCCATCATGAATTCACTCATCTTGTTGTGGGGCAAAACATAAAAATTTTCCCGATCTCTGAATGGCAAAAGGCCAATCCACCGGGATGGAAATACAAACAGGATTATTGGACTTCTAAAACTAAAAATAATTCAAATCAACCCGACAAAAAGTTTTTCAAGGAAGGCTTTATCCGGGAGTATGGACAGGAATCCATTGAAGAAGACATTGCGACAATATCAGAGGAACTTTTCACAGATACAGAAAAAGTCCTGACCCTTTCAAATCAATATCCTTCTCTCAATCAAAAAATAAACCTGCTGATTCAATTCTTTTCAAAACTTGGTGTGAAATTTAATATACCCGTATCTTAGCTCAGCTTGTCCGTCTACCACCACTTTGCTTCTTTTAAAACTTTTTAGGGCTTATCACAACTTCCACTTCCGGTTTTTCTTTATTTTCTGAAAGAAAATTCCGAAAATCATCAAGATTCTCAATTCGATTTTCCGGATCATAAATAAAACATACTAATTTATTGCAGTCCGGGTTCTGTGAATAATGTGAAATATCGACAATTAACTGCTCTCTGATTTCTTTATCCGAGAAACCTTTACCCGTCATTTTCATTTCCAAAACAATCGATTCAGGTTTTAAAATAAAATCCATCCTTGCTGATTTCCCGGCAGAAAGAGGGGTAAAGATTTCAGGTCGAATATCATCAAAATATAGAATCAATAAAGAATGCATCAGATCCTGAACATCATATGCATCTTTTATAACTAAAGAAGGTCTATTATCTTGTCGATGCTGCAATTGATTTACAAAGAGATGAAATCTATCCAGTATTCTTCTTAATTTCTCCATTGAAATTTTTTCTTCATTTTTCAAACCGCAAGTTTCTTTGATTTTTATGATTTCGAGGTATTCCATATCAAGAATATCAACAAACTTATGAAATTCATTCTTATCCCTGACAATGATTCTTATCTGACCTTCCCATCGATGCCTGCCAGCAATTAGATCAAAATTATTGATTAACTCGTGTTTTATAAGAAGTTTTGCAGCATTAAGACGTAATTCACAATATTGATCACGTGAATGAATTGAATTCACCGGCAGAAACTCCGGAAAGCGCACAAGACTGCTGAAAACCGGAATATTAATTTCATCAGACAATTGAAATGCATCCCGAATATCAATGGAAAGATCATAAAGGGCTATAAATTTTTCACCTGTTAATTCTGATGTCCATGTAATAGACATTAGCTCTTCTTCCTGGTATCCCCGTTGTAGAACTTCTTAATTTTAAATATTAAACAGATTTTTCTCCGGAGTCTCAGTTCTCCTGTAACCTACAGGTCAGGATATTTTTTATATAAAATCTCTTATTTTTTATTGATATTATGTCTTCTGGGTTTGCCTTCAATTCTTTCAATCGGGTCGTTGATAAAGACCTTTCCCAATCCAATTGCTGAAGTAAGAACTCCCCCTTTTCGATCCTCACTGATCCCATCTGTATATCCGAGATCTACAGGAACTTTACCTCTCCCGCCTTGTAAATCGACAACATAAGTCGGGCGAAGAAATCCTGTCGTGGTCCCGCAAAGATCTCTGCAGATTTCCTTGCCTTTGTTGATTTCGGTCCGAAAATGCCCCGTCCCCTCAACAAGATCCGCATAATAAAGATAATAAGGCCTTACGCCTATTCTCCCGAGAGCATGCACCAGTTCCCGCATAACATCTGTATCATCGTTCACACCCTTGAGCAAAACGGTCTGGTTGGATATAGGAATACCAAGGTCACGTAAAGCTTTAACGGCCTGAAAACTCTGTTCTGTGATTTCATTCGGATGATTAAAATGGGTATTCACGAAAAGTTGAGGTTCATTTAATGTCCTGGGCGTATGTTTTTTAAGCATCTCGACGAATTCAATATCTTCTGTAATCTTTTGCGGCCATACGCAGGGAACTCTTGAGCCTATCCTTATCAAATCAAGATGGGGGATTTTTTTAAGATTCCCAAGAATTTCATCCAGTCGTCGCGTAGGTATCAAAAACGGATCTCCTCCGGAAAGCAGGACATCCCGAATATCTTCATGTTCTGCAATATATTCAATTCCTTGATTAATATCTTCTAACGAGGGATTTTTATAGTCATCACCCACTTTTCTTTTTCGTGTACAGAATCGGCAGTACATTGAGCACTCGTTTGACACGAACAATAATACTCTGTCCGGATACCGGTGAATGATTGTCCGGGGTCCGCCCAGGGGAATATCTCCCTCTTCATCCAGGGGATCTTCAGACAGATCCATATAATGCTCAAGTTCCTCCACATCAGGAATGGCCTGTTTCCAGATACCGTCATCAATCTTTTCAATAAGACTTAAGTAATACGTATTAACCCTCATCGGATATTTAGCTATGACATCCTTAAGTCTTGGATCAACTTTTGCCTTCTGCCCTGTAAGCCATTTATCAAGATCCTCAAATGTCCTTATTGAATTCTTTAAAATATCCTTATACGACATTGAGAATTCTCCTTTTCTCTCTATAAATATTGGTAAATCATTGGATAATGATAAGTATAATTTCAACCATGTTAAAAATATTATAACCGTGCTATTTTATCAAATCAGGTCTTCAGTATCAAGCAGCTTCAGAAACTTATTCTTCATAATAAAATTTACGGCTGAATAAAAAATTTCAGATATCGGAAAAATGTCGAAATATCGCGGAAATTAACTCAGGAGAAAAACAGCTTTCAGAATTCCATAATCTTCCGTATTTAGATTGATAATTTAAATTAAACTTGTGAAAATACCTTTATATACTTTATAAACAGGCCTATGCTTCAAAAAATAAAATTCTCAGAAATCCCTCAAATCAAACATCGCGAGCAATGCTATACCTGTTTCCGCGCAAAAATAAATTGTCTGTGCGACAACATAAAGCCTTTTTCAACAAAAATGCACTTTGTCATCCTGATGCACACCAAGGAAGCCAGGAGGGAAAAAACAGGGACTGCCCGGCTTGCAAAATTATGCCTGACCAATGCAGAACTTTTAATCGGAAATGATTTCAGTCAGAATGAGCGTGTGAATGCGCTGATCCAGGATCCCGCTTATTATCCTCTGGTTTTATTTCCCGGCCGCAATGCCCTGAATTTCTCCGCTCATGGCAACAGCCGTCTTAATCCCAAAGGAAAAAAACTTCTGATTTTTGTCATAGACGGAACCTGGTCCTGTGCAAAAAAAATTTTGAATAAAAGTTCAAACCTCCAGCTCCTTCCTAGGCTTTCTTTTTCCAAAAGCTATATCTCGCGGTTTATCATCAAGCGACAACCCAAAGAACATTGTATTTCCACCATAGAGGCCATCTATTATTTATGCAAAGAGGCCGAGAAGGCCGGATGTGAAAACCTTGAGAAGCAGCCTGAAATCCTCATGCTTCTTTTCAAAAAACTTGTCAATACTCAGATCTCGTATCAACATAAAGCGGCTCAGGTCCAGCACGTGAAGGAAGGGGATATCCTGAAAGCCACGCGTGGAATCCGTAATTGATTCCTGCGAAAAAATCTCTTGATTTAATACTTGTTTTTCAACTCATAAAAATGTTTTATTTTTAAAATGAAAACTTACTTATCCCCTGCCGCAAATTCAAATTATTCCGCTCTTTTTGCCATCATTCTTATAAGTTTAGCTATCTTTTATTTCTTTCCCGTTTTATTTGTCAATTATTTCTGTGATGATTACAGCATCATTAAATATAATCCCCACCTTGAAAACCCTGCCAGTCTTTTTCAAATCTTCACAAATCAAGCCATTACAACCGGAGATGCCTCATGCTTTGACAATCAGATTTACAGACCTTTCCGGACCCTTTATTACATTTTTGTCGTATTTTTTTTCGGAAAAAATCCCATCATTTTTCATTTTTTAAATTTGATATGGCATATCGGAACTGTTGCGGGCCTCTATCTGCTTTTCATAAAAGAATGCCCCTCCCTGTTTAACCGCTGTCTTTCAATATTTCTCTGCCTCACTTTTTTATTTCACCCCCTTCATCTTGAAAATATCAATACCCTTAATGCTGTCGGCGATATTTTAGGATCATTATTATGTTTGGCCTGTATGCTGATCCTTTCTCATTCCGATAAGTTTTCCGAAAAACAGGTCACATTGCTGTTTATTTTGTGTTACAGTGCCATGCTTTTTAAGGAAATCTTCATTACCCTTCCGATTATTTTAATCCTTTATTTTTTTTCAAAACTCAGCAGAACTCAAATCCTGATATTGTTTTCCTCCTCTTTACTCTATTTTCTTCAACGCTGCTGCATAGTAAAAGCCCTGGCTCAAAAAACGGATACCCTGAATTTCTTTCAGCATATCCTCTATATTTTTCAGACGATCACCGCTTACCTGATTAATTATATTTTTCCGGTTAATCTTTCACAGGCTTATTTACCCGCTTCATTTCCCTATCTGAATTTTTTTATTCCCGCCCTCCTTCTCATTCTCTTCTTTTTCTATTATCTGACCCAAAAACGCTCCTGCGGCAGAACCTATCTTCTTTATTTACTGGCCTTTCTCATTTCCATGATCCCCATTTCAAATTTAATTCCTATCCGGACATTCATTAACGACAGACTGTTTTATTTTCCCTCTCTCATCCTGTTCATTTCTCTTTATTCTCTATCGGTTAAACTGAAGATTGAAGTCAAAAAAAACTTTTACAGCCTTACGCTTTGTTTCCTTTTATTTGCATACACTTTTTTCCTCTTTTTTTCCGGATACAAAAGAAATCTGGAATGGCTTGATCAGGGAACCCTTCTTCATAAATCATGGATAAAAACACAGGAACCTGTCTTATTATGGAACATGGTCTATACACTGTATCAGGAACAGCAATATGAAAGGCTTCTCCGCTTTATTGAAAAAAATCCTCCTGTTCTCTCTGAAAATGAAATCCCCAGGTATTATAAAATACTCTGCATGGCCGCCATTAAATCCCAAAAAAACGATTTGGCCCGATTTTATTATTCTCAGCTCCAAAGCATTGCAGAATCAGATACAAAAAACATTATTTCTGAACCGGAATGGAAAACCTTCAGTCAAAAAATAAGCCAATATAAAATTTGGAATTAACCCGTATTGTTCCATCCTTCCAGATACTATAGACACTTTAATCACAGGGAAGAATTATCCCCATTCCTTTTTTACCGAAAGAAAACCTTTTATCTGCACAAACCTGTTCGTAAAGCTCAGGTTAATCCATATATTTTTAACAATTGAAGAAAAATTTATTTATTTTCAGTTATTCTAATGATAAAAGAATGTTTTAAACATTTCTCAAAAATCATGTAATGAATAATTCCCTAAAGGAACTCAATGAAACAAACATTTAATAAAAGCATTCTTCAAATTATCTTTTTCATGTTTTTTCTTTCTGGTTTTTGCGGCCTGCTTTATCAGATCATCTGGATACGCATGGCCTATGCTTTTTTCGGCGTTATTACCCCTGTTCTGTCCGTCGTCATCTCTGTTTTCATGCTGGGGCTTTCCATCGGATCATGGCTTGGAGGAAAATATATTTCAAAATTCAGCGATCGTTTAAAAATCAATCCTGTCTATCTTTACGGTTTACTGGAATTTCTAATAGGCATTGCGGCTCTCTTCATTCACAGGGAATACCAGATCGGCGAACAGCTTTTACTCCCTTTAGGGGAAATGAATTCCTTTTCTTTCCTTCTGTTTTCAGCTCTGATTCTCACTTTTACAATTCTGCCTGTCTGCACCCTGATGGGAATGACTTTTCCCTTTATGATGGAATTTTTAAAAAAATATGCCCCTTCAAGTGAAAAAAGTTTCAGTTTCCTTTATTTTGCAAATGTTCTTGGCGCACTTTCAGGGACCCTTCTGACAGCCTGGGTCCTTATTGAATTATACGGATTTCAATATACCGTCTATGTCGGGATGATTTTTAATTTCACCATCGGCCTGCTGGCTTTCCTTTTGGGAAAACATTCCCTGAGTCCCGCCCCCTTAAATACTCCGGCAAACCTGACGGAAAAAGATAAAAACCTGATATTCCTGAATACTCAACACAAAACCTTCTGGACCGGAGTTCTTCTTTTCAGCACTGGATTTATTTCCATGAGCATGGAAGTGATCTGGACACGGGCCTTTACTCCGGTGATACTGACAACAACTTACGCTTTTGCTTCCATACTGGCTGTTTATCTCCTTTCAACCTGGATCGGTTCATTCCTCTATAGAACACTCATTCAGAAACAATATCTCATTTCTATTGAGAAATCTGTGGCACTTCTCTCCCTTGCATCCTTTTTCCCCATTATCATGAATGATCCCAGGCTCGCCTGCGGAAAACTGACCATCCTCCTGAGCATCGCCCCCCTTTGCGGAATCCTGGGATTTATTACCCCGGCCCTGATAGACAGCTATTCCGGCGGTAATCCTGAAAAAGCCGGAAAAGTTTACGCTTTAAATATTATCGGATGCATTCTCGGCCCTCTATTCGCCTCCTATCTCTTTCTTCCTTATCTGGGGACAACCCATTCTTTAATGCTGCTCTCCGCTTTCTTTATTCTTTTTTTCCTGCTCATGATAAAAAAAGAAGTCTTGAGCCATTTATGGTCTTTGCTTGCCCTTCTGGCCTTTGCCCTCCTGATTCCGGGAACAGCCTTCATGACTCAAAGCTATGATGAGCACTTTGCACAAACACCCGGATATCATGTAAAACGGGACTACTCCGCCACTATCGTTTACGGGGAAACAGGAATGAATAAACAACTTTACGTCAACGGGATTGGAATCACCTGTCTTACCCCCATCACCAAACTCATGGCTCACATCCCCTGCCTTTATTATCCTGGCCAGCCTGAAAAAGCACTTGTAATCTGCCTTGGAATGGGCACCACCTACAGATCTCTTTTAAGCTGGAATATGAAGGTCACTGCGGTAGAACTTGTTCCTGCCGTTAAAGAGGCTCTCCCGTTCTTTTTCCAGGACATTGTTCCGAATCCGCAGGGAACTGTCGTCGTAGACGACGGCCGGAGATTTTTAAAAAGAACAAGAGAACGGTATGATGTCATCTGCATAGACCCCCCTCCTCCTCTTGAAGCCGCGGGATCAAGCCTTCTTTATTCGGAAGAATTTCTTGAAGAAGTAAAACAGCATCTTTCTCCCAATGGAATTCTGCAGCACTGGTGTCCCGGCGGAGAAAAAAAAATCATCAATGCCATCGCCCGCTCCATTTCAAATGTATTTCCTTATACCCATTCTTTCATATCCATTGAAGGCTGGGGGGTTCACTTCATCGCTTCCATAAATCCTCTCTCATCAAAACAGTTAAAAGAATTGGCCGGGAAAATGCCTGAAACAGCCGGAAAAGATCTGAAGGAATGGTATGCCCCCCATATTTCCATAGAAGAAATTCTCGAGACTCAATCCTCAAAAAAATTCAATATTAAAAAGGTGCTTATGAACGATCCATCGGTTTATATTTCAGATGACAGGCCCTACAATGAATACTTTTTCCTGAGGCGACTGTTTAATGAATCCTGAGGAAGCCTGTCGGGCCGTTTAAAACAGAAAGAAATTTTACTGTCCGATTTCACTTAATACCTCCCAGCGGGAATAGGCGGCATTGAGTTCCTCTTCAAGCGTTTTAAGCCGGGCATTGGTCTCCACAATTTCCTTAGACTCTTTCTGATAAAATTTTTCGTCGGATAAAAGCGCACAGATCTTTTTCTGTTCGGCTTCCAGATGCCCGATTTTTTCAGTAATCTCCTCCAGTTCCTTTCTTTCCTTAAAAGTCAGTTTGCGTGGAGAGGAAGAAATTTTTTCAGGACCTTTTTCCTTCACCGGCTTTTCTTTGGAAGGAGATTGAGGAGCTTCAAAAAGCCTTCGCTGATAAAGCCAGTCATCATAGCCTCCGGCATATTCACCGATCAAGCCGTCTCTTTCTATGACCATCGTAGAAGTGACTACATTATTGAGAAAAGCCCTGTCGTGACTCACTAAAATGAGAGTTCCCTTAAATTCCAGAAGCAGTTCCTCCAGAAGTTCAAGAGTTTCAATGTCCAGGTCATTGGTAGGCTCGTCCATTACCAGGAGGTTGAAAGGCCTGGTAAAAAGCCGGGCAAGCAGAAGCCGGTTTCTCTCTCCTCCTGAAAGCACGCTCACCGGGGTGCGTGCCCGTTCCGGGGAAAACAGAAAATCCTGCAGATACCCCATAATATGCCGGGGTTTTCCATTGATTGTAACCGTATCGGAATCTCCGCCCACATTTTCCGCCACGGTTTTTTCCTCATTGAGCTGCTCCCGCAGCTGATCATAGTAGGCAATCTGAAGATTTGTTCCAAGGCGAACGGTTCCTTTATCCGGAGTTAATTTCTCAAGAAGGATCTTAAGCAGGGTTGTCTTTCCGCTGCCATTCGGACCTATAACCCCGATTTTGTCTCCCCTCATGATCTGGGTTGAAAAATCGCGGATCAGGCATTTATCTTCAAACCCATGCCCCACATGAGACGCCTTGACGACCAGATGCCCCGGAGGAGGGGCATTCTGCTGCGTAATACGCACAAGCGACATCTGCTTGCGCTGTTCCTTTTTTTCCTGCCGCAGCTGCAAAAGCTCCTTCACACGACCTTCATTCCTGCAGCGTCTGGCCTTGATTCCCTGACGTATCCATACTTCCTCTTTCGCAAGCTTTTTATCGAACTTTTCCCAGCGCACCGCCTCTATCTCCAGAGCGCCCTGCTTGCGCTCCAGAAAAATTTTGTAGTCACAGGCCCAGCTGTAAAGCTTTCCCCGGTCCAGTTCAATGATCCTTGTCGCGAGGTGTGTCATGAATAAACGATCATGAGTAATGAAAAAAACCGTTCCGGAATACTCTTTTAAAAACTCTTCAAGCCAGGTAATCGAATCGATATCGAGGTGATTGGTCGGCTCATCGAGCAGAAGAACCTCTGGTTTTAAAACCAAAGCACGGGCCATGAGGACCCGGCGCTTCTGGCCTCCTGAAAGGTTCTCAAAAAGGCTTTCCGGATCAAGACTCATGCGGGTAATAATATGATCAATCTGATTTTTTAGATCCCAGGCTCCCGTATGATCCAGCTCTGTCTGAAGGAGGTCAAGCTTTCGGAGACAGTCCGGAGAGGTATCCTGCTCCAGCCGCTGAGTCAAAGCATGATAGTCCCCCAAAAGTTTCGCACGGGGGCCCAGGCCTGACAGAACCACATCAAATACAGAACCTTTGATATCCAGAGGAACTTCCTGTTGTAAAAAGGCAACCTGAATGCCCTTCTGATAGATGATTTCACCCGAAGAAACGCTCTGCGCTTTCGAGATCACCTTCATCAGCGTGGTTTTTCCGGCTCCGTTACGGCCAAGAAGCGCTATCCGTTCGCCGGGTTCAATATTCAATGTCAACTGGTCAAAAATAAGCGGGCCGCCAAAGGCCAGGGTAATATCCTGCAGACTGACTAAAGCCATTTTATTCTCTTTCTCCGTGATCCCTCACAATAAAGCTGTAAATACGTTCCTTGTTTTTAGTCCGGCGATAGGAGGGAAGGACCAGTGGACTGCAATACGAACAGATTCCCGAGTCTAGAAAATTCTCCTCCTTCAGCCCTCTGGAAAAAAGATTTTTTTTCATAAACCCCACCGGATCCAATATATACTTATCTTCCCGGGGTGTAAGGCAACCCTCAAACGGGGGATAATTCAAAAACTCCTTCCCCACTTCGTAACAACAGGGTCTAAGTGCAGGCCCGGCCACCAACCGATAATCCTGAAGGTTTGCGGGAAGATTGGATAATATCCCCTTCAAAGCTGATTTCCAGCCCATATGAATGCCCCCCCTATTTTGTCCCTGCTTCTCATATAAAAGGATGGGCATGCAATCGGCTGTCTTTACAACAAGCATCAGATCTTCGGAATCTGTCAAAAGCCCGTCTCCGCAAAAACGCCCTTCCTTGTCTGTCCAGAGAATGATTTCCGAATGAACCTGATGCATATAGGCCACCTCTGCCTTTACCTTCAGTTCTTCAAGAACCAGAGACATCTCCCGGATATTCTGAATATGGGGCCGGGTGAAGCCTGCCACTATACCGTCTTGAAGACAATCTTCATAAATCCAGCAGTTTTGATAGGCCATCAGCGATAAATTCATAATTTAAAACCTTGTCCGGCTGAAAAACTTTTTCTCATCCAAAACCCATTTCTCATGCTTCAGTGTAATCATTCCTGTTTCCTTTCAAAGATTGTTAAAATTACACTATTTTTTTCCTTATCCAAATAAAATTCACTTGATTCCCTGAAAAAAGATAAAAACCAGACTGCATAATATTTGAAATATCAACAAAATATGCTATGAAGGTCCGGGCTTCAAATTCAAAAAAAGGCAGAAACATTGCCATGGAAAAAATAACCCTTGTTTTTTTTTCAGGTACAGGCGGCTCGGCTATGATAGCAGAAGAATTTGCCCGAACCTGGAATAACTCCGGAATACTCACGGAACAGCTCTCCATTTCCCTTAAAGATTTAAAAAATCAGAAACCCTTTTCTCCCCAAAGCACAAATCTTTTATTACTGCTTTTCCCGGTTTATGCCCTGGATGCCTGCGAGCCTGTACATCATTGGCTTAAAACCATTCCCAATGGAGGGAATCTCCTGACTGCAGTCATCTCTGTTTCCGGTGGAGGAGAAACATGGCCCAATACCGCATGCCGGATGACCGCCATTAAAGAACTTGAAAAAAAGGCTATTCTGTTTTTTATGAAAATATGCTGGTCATGCCGGCAAACTGTCTTTCCCCCATGAACGACCATCTTGCCATGCATCTTCTTAACCGGATGCCTCAAAAAGTCAAACGTATCGCTGAGGCCCTGCTTCATAAAACACCAAGGCGCTGCCCTCCATGGATACTTTCCAGGATATTTTTATTTGTGGCCTCTCTCGAAAGAAAAGGGGCTAAATACTTCGGCCGCTCCTTTACAGCAAAATCCTCCTGTACCGGATGCGGGCTTTGTGCAAAGCTCTGTCCCCAGGAAAATATTACCATACAAAACAACCGTCCCGCTTTTGGTGAAAACTGCATTCTCTGTCTCCGATGCATATACACCTGCCCGGCACGTGCCATTACTCCCGGGAAAATGAGCCTTCCCCTTTGCAAAACGTATAATTTAAAAGCGCTCATTAAAAAAATGGAAGGAATCACACTTGATCCTGTGGAAAAATGCGCCAAAGGAATTTCTCTCAGCGGGGTTAGAAACTATCTGGACAAAGAGGATATCTGACGGGGTTCATTATCTTGAAACAGAAATATATTTGTAAATCATCCGGGATAATTCTTCAATTGTAAAAGGCTTGCGGATGAATGCCAAGGCGCCTTCCTGCAGCACGGCATCCAGATCCTGATGATCCGTATAACCCGAAGAAATAATAACCCGGACTTTCGGATCAATTTCTTTAAGCTTACCAAAAAGATCACGGCCGCTGATCTGCGGCATAATCATATCCAGAACCACAAGATCGGGTTTCGGGTTTTCAGTTTTAAAGCACTCCAAAGCGTCCAGTCCGGAGGCAAAAGATTTCACCTGATATCCCAGAACTTCAAGGATCCTCACCGCCGTATTCCGGACCATGTCTTCATCTTCCACAATATAAATAAGGCCTTTCCCCTGCAGGATCTCAGGGGCAGAGACGGCCTCAACCTCAGATCCCTCCTCATGAGTCACAGGCAGATACATTTTAAAAACACTTCCTTTTCCAAGCTCACTGAAAACCAGAATATGGCCTTTATGGCTTTTGATACAGCCGTAAACAGCCGCCAGTCCAAGCCCGGTTCCCTTTCCTGCCGGTTTTGTCGTAAAATAAGGTTCAAAAAGACGGCGTCTGACCTTCTCCTCCATCCCCTCCCCGTTATCGGAAACGGATAACTGAAGATAATCCCCGGGGTCCAATTCAAGGGCATGCGTGCTGCAGAATTCGGAATCCAGCGATACAATTTTTGTACTGAAACAGATTTCGCCCCCTTCGGGCATGGCATCCCTGGCATTAACCGCCATATTCAGAACGGCACTCTGCAAAAGAACAGTATCCCCTATAAGCGTATCCGGATCCGCATCTAATTTTTTTTTGAGAGTTATCTTCTTATCAATGCTGCGGGCAAGCAGACGGATCACTTCTTCAATAATGGGATGAACATGGATCCGGTTTCTCCGCATCTGCCCTTTTCTGGAAAAGGCAAGAAGATGACGGGTCAATTCAGCGGCACGTGTGGCTGCATTTAAAATTTCCTCTGAAAACATATGATTTCTGGAACCGATTTCCAGATTGGCCCGTAAAAGCTCTGCAGACCCCATAATAGCCGTTAGAATATTATTGAAATCATGAGCGACCCCGCCGGCGAGCTGTCCCAGCACTTCCATACGCTGGGACTGATGCAGTTTTTCCTGCAGATTCAGCTCCTGGGTAACATCCCTGAAAACCAGAACAATACCCACAAGATTTCCTAATGCGTCAAGAATCGGAGCGGCACTGTCGGAAACAACATATTTGGTTCCGTTGCGATGAATCAGGGTACATTTACGATCCGTCGTCAAAACAGTTTTGTCCTTGCGTAAAACACGGTCCACCGGGCTTTCTATTGTATTCCCGTTGTCCAGAGAAAAAAATGTGAACACGTCCTGAAATTTTTTCCCATAAGCTTCCCTGTCCCTCCAGCCCGTTAATTTTTCAGCAGCAGGATTCATTCTGACAATGCCTCCCGCCTGATCGGTTGCAATCACGGCATCTCCAATAGAATTCAGGGTGATCCTCAAATTTTCCTCATTGGCCCGCAATTTCGCCTCTGTTTTACGCCTTGAATAAATATTCACGGTTAAGACGGAAGAAAGCAGAATGAGCGCTATAAGAATAATGAAAAAAATCCAGATCCGGTACTTATACTGTTGATAAAAAGAAACAGGCTGATGAAGCACGACAGCATGAGCAGGATGGGAAGCTGATAAAAGGCTGAAACGTTTTAATGCTTTATACTCCATCATGATGAGAGGTAAAGGGTCCTTAATCACAGACATGTTTTCAACCGGCTCCCCGTCAAGAATTTTTTTCACCATTTCAGCGGCCACCTGCCCCTGACGCTCGCCGGAAAGAAGACTCCCTCCCACAACCCCTCCATTAAAACGGGTCTGATCCATGGTATAAACCGGCACGCGGGAATAGGAGGCAATCAGGGAACCGGATTCGGCTGAATCAATGACTTTTCCCTCACTGTCCACATTATAGCCCATCAGTAAAACTGCGGATGTGTCAGGCAAAAGAGAAAGCTCTTTAAAGGTTTTCTCCATGGACTGGGAAGGAATAAAACGAAAAACAAAACGGTCCTTAAACAGGGGCAGGACAGCCTGTAAGTCATGGAATGTTCCCAGACCGCTTTCGGTCTGATCATGAAGAACAACAATTTCCTTTACCTGGGGCTGAAGAGAGGAGATAAGAGTCAACGTTCCTTTTGGATCCCATGTTTCCATAACTCCTGTAACCCGGGTTCTTCCTTTTATCACCGCTTCCGGAGATCCGTTAAGTCCGCAAAAAACAACGACAGCATCAGGAAAAAGGTTTGGGCGCAGATCAAGGGCCGTCTGCAAAGCGATATTGTCGGTCGTCAGAACAACCTGAGGATATTTACCTGCAAGTTTTTTCTGCAGCAAATCACAAAAAAGCTTCAAAATTTCAGGATCAGAATGCCTTTTTGCATCCAGATATTCAATATAAAGATCAACCTGCGAGGCTCCGGTTCTGAAGCCTTCGTAAATTCCCTTCATTTCATTCTCTGTCCAGGTAAAGCCGGGATGATAAGAATGAAGGACAAGGACGGGAAAAACCTTGTCTTCAGAAAAAAGAAGTGAGCAATTAAAAACGCCTAATAAAAAAAACAGAAATAAGCATTGGGCTATCCTGTAAAGGACACACCGCAATGAAAAATTCTGAAAAAATGAAGTCATATCCATCACTTAATAAGTAAAAGGGTGCAAGGATTCCACATCTGAATTTTAAATAAATTTATTATTCTTGCCCGACAAAGTAAAGTTAAACGTTCAACAATTCTTCCCCAAATTTTTCAAAAAATAACATAAATCAGGGATTTATGCTTGCCTCCCCATTTCATTTAATTATATTAACTCCATTCAATATCAGAACAAAGGAAAACGACATGACTATCTCTTCATCTGCAGAACAAACCTTACAGAATCTCCTTAAGCAACGCATTCTGATCCTGGATGGGGCCATGGGGACCATGATTCAGACTTACAAACTTACAGAACAGGACTACCGGGGAAAACAGTTTGCCTCCCACCCGGCAGAACTTAAAGGGCTTAATGACCTCCTTTGTCTTACCCGGCCTGAAATCATATCCGCCATTCACCAGGCCTTTTTAAATGCCGGTGCCGACATCATTGAAACCAATTCCTTCAATGCCACCAAGGCCTCCATGGGGCATTACAAGATGGAAGCCAAAGCCTATGAAATCAACAAAGCCGCTGCAGGACTCGCCCGGAAAGCCGCTGACGTTTTCACCCTTAAGACTCCCCTGAAGCCCCGTTTTGTCGCAGGGGCCATGGGGCCCACCTCCCTTTCCCTCTCCATTGCCCAGAATACAAATGACCCGGCCTACCGGGCTTCAACTTTCGATGAATTGGCCGAAGGATATACGGAACAAATCCGCGGGCTAATTGACGGCGGAGTGGACATGCTCCTCATTGAAACCGTTTTCGATACGCTTAACTGCAAAGCGGCACTTTACGCTGTGCAAACCTATTTTGAAAACCATTCCATCAAAGTCCCGGTCCTGGTCTCCGCAACCATCAATAAAGACGGACGCCTGCTTTCCGGTCAGACCATTGAAGCTTTTTATAATTCGATTGCCCATGCCTCCCCTTTTGCCGTGGGTCTAAACTGCGCTTTGGGAAGTGAGCAAATGCTTCCCTTTATCCGCGAATTATCTGAAATTTCCCCTTTTCCCGTCCTCTGCTATCCAAATGCCGGGCTCCCCAACCAGTTCGGCGGCTATGACCAGACCCCGGACAAAATGGCGGAAGACATTAAAGCCATTGCACTCAATGGCTTTGTGAACATCCTTGGCGGATGCTGCGGCACAACCCCGGCTCACATTGAAGCCATTGCAAAAAGTTCAGCAGATCTTACTCCCCGAAAAATCACACCCAAACCCTCCATGGCCCGGCTTTCGGGTCTTAATGCCCTCAACATCAAACCTGACACCGGGTTCATCAATATCGGAGAAAGAGCCAATGTCATGGGATCACGGCAATTTGCCAAAGCCATTATCAACAAGGATTACGAAACTGCACTTCAGATGGCAAAAGAACAGATCGATAACGGCGCCCAGATCATCGACGTCAATATGGACGAGGGCATGCTGGATTCCAAAGAAGCCATGACAACCTTTTTGAATCATGTAGGTGCAGAATCCGAAATCTCCAAAGTACCCATCATGGTGGACTCCTCAGACTGGAAAGTGATCGAGGCCGGACTCAAATGCGTCCAGGGAAAAGGGATCGTCAACTCCATAAGCCTAAAGGAAGGAGTCTCTCTTTTTACAGAAAAAGCCCGTTTTATCCGTAAAATGGGAGCTGCAGCCGTTGTCATGGCCTTTGACGAAAAAGGGCAGGCCGATACCCTTGAAAGAAAAGTGGAAATCGCCTCCCGCTCCTATGAAATTCTGACCCAGGAAGTTCATTTTCCTGCTGAAGACATCATCTTTGATCTGAATGTTTTTGCCGTGGCCACGGGCATGGAAGAGCATGCCAACTATGCGGTTCATTTCATCAAGGCAGCAAGAATCCTCAAACAGAAATATCCGAAAGTCCACATCAGCGGAGGCATCAGCAATCTTTCCTTTTCATTCCGCGGGAACAACCCCGTCCGTGAAGCCATGCACTCGGTCTTTCTCTATCACGCCATTCCCGCAGGCATGGATCTGGGGATCGTCAATCCCGGACAGATACCTGTTTATGAACAGATTCCTGAGGATTTAAGAATCCTTGTGGAAGAGGTTATTCTTAACAAGAATCCCGAAGCCACTGAAAAGCTTGTGGAATTTGCCCAGTCGCTCACGGGAACAGAAAAATCAAAAGCCGCTGCTGAAGAATGGCGTTCCCTTTCTTTTGAAAAGCGCCTGGAGTACTCCCTTGTCAAAGGGATCACCAAATATCTGGAACAGGACCTTGAAGAGGCACGCAAAGCCCTGCCTAAAACCATCAGCATTATCGAAGGCCCTCTCATGGACGGCATGAATCATGTGGGCATGCTTTTCGGAGCAGGACAGATGTTCCTGCCTCAGGTCATTAAAAGCGCCCGTGTAATGAAAAAAGCGGTCTCTCTTCTGACCCCCTGGATAGAATTAGAGAAAAAAGCCTCAGGAAGCCTGATTCAGGCCGCCGGAAAAATGGTCATCGCCACGGTAAAAGGCGATGTTCACGATATCGGAAAAAACATCGTGGAAGTGGTTCTTTCCTGCAATAATTACGAAGTCATCAACCTGGGAGAAATGGTTCCCTGCGAAAAAATAATCGATACGGCCCTCCGTGAAAAAGCCGATTTACTGGGCTTAAGCGGGCTTATCACCCCTTCGCTTGAAGAAATGGTCTTTGTGGCGAAGGAAATGAAAAAACGGGGCATGACAATCCCTCTTCTGATCGGCGGAGCCACTACTTCTGACATGCATACGGCTGTCAAAATCCAGACAGAATATGAACATGTGATTCATGTCAAAGATGCTTCAGAAGCCGTGACTATTGCTTCTGCCCTGATGCACCCGGAAAGTAAAACAAAACTCCTGGCTCAGGTTAGAGAAAAATACTCAAGGCTTAAAAAGGACCATCTGAAAAAAAATGCAGAAGCCTCTTTTCTTTCTTATGAAGACGCACTTAAAAATAAATTTCAAACAGACTGGAACCTGCACATTCCGGCAAAACCCCGAAACCCCGGAATACATGTTTTCAAGGATTTCCCCCTTAAGGAGGTGGAATCCAAAATCGACTGGACACAATTTTTTATTTCCTGGGGAATCAAAGGCAAATATCCCGAGCTCCTTAAAGATGCGCAAAAAGGGGAAGAGGCCCGAAAATTACTGAAAAATGCCAAAACAATGATTCGTGATATTGAAAAAAACAAAGGACTGACCCTCAACGGCGTCATTGGCTTTTTTGAAGCGAATTCCTCGCAGGACGATATTCTTATTTATGAAAAGGGCTCTTCAGCGCCTAAAGCGATCCTTCATACCTTAAGACAGCAAATGAAGCACCCGGATAAAATCCCAAACTATGCTCTTTCAGATTTCATCTGCCCTCTGGAATACAACAAAAAAGACACTCTGGGGTTGTTTGTTTTGTCTGCGCTTCCCACTGAGCATTCCCCTTATGCGCAGTTTGAAGCCGAAGGGGATAAATACAAAAGCCTAATGTTCAAATTCCTGGCCAATACCCTTTCAGAAGCTTTCGCTGAAGCCCTGCATGAAAAAGTGGCCATGGAGCTCTGGGGATACACGGCTGATCCCGAACAAAAAGGCATACGCCCGGCTCCTGGATATCCGGCCTGTCCGGACCATTCTGAAAAGAAAACCCTTTTTTCCCTTCTGGATGCCACAGCCAAAACAGGCATCAGGCTCACCGAAACCTTCATGATGAACCCGGAATCCTCCATCTGCGGGGTTTACTATGCGCACCCGGAAGCCCGTTATTTTGCCGTTGGAAAAATTGCCATAGACCAGGCAAGAAACTATTCCCAGCGTAAAAAAATTCCAATGGAAGAGCTGAAAAAATACTTTCCCGCCGGTATTGCGGAATAAGAACTCCTGCCGGTTTATTTTCCAGCCCGGCTGAAGTCCAGATCCAAAGGATTGAATTTTTTCTGAGCAAAATATTTCCAGGAGGTGCTGACCGCGCTTAAAACCCATTTGCCCTCTTTTCCCCGGGCAATAGGCCACCAGTCAAAAAAGGCATACGCCACATCCTCTCCTTGAAGATTCAGGGATGTGTAAGGCAGGGATTGATTGGGGAAGTTCAGTTCTTCTGAAAACCGGGTTATCTCCCTGAGGAAATAATCCGCCTTTTTCATACAGGAATCCACTGCGGAAAAATCAGATTTTCCCGAATAATATCGGGCCAGAAAGGAATACAAAACGATCATCTGTCCGGTTCCTTCAAACCAGATGCAGGGCTCTTTCCTTCTTTTTGAATATCCTCTTTTGTCTGTAAAATCAAACCCCTCATAGGTTTTTCCCTCTACGGTAACTTTCACTCTGAAGGAGTCCTCCGCCCTCTGAAGCATCCTCAAGGGATCAATCCCTGATTTCTCGAGCCACTGCGGCCCCAGGGATGCCATCCCCCAGCTTACGGTATCAAGCGCTCCTATGGAATCTTCTCCCTGGAGATTAATCCCGCGGAGAAACATTCCTGTTTCAGGTTTATAAGCCGCCTTCAGCCATCGCAGGACAGAGTCGGTTTCCTTCCGGATCATTTCTAACGATACTTTCTTTTCCTGAAAAATTTCACGGATGAAAAAGTCGTCGGTGCTGATTATTTTTTTCATATGTTTCAGGAAGGCATAGTAATCGATGTTATGCTCGGTGCAGAAAATCCTTTCCCAGGAAAGCCCCCAGCCATACCCCATGGAAATGCCGCCCGCAGAGCCGTCAGGCATAGTGTAGTGCCTGAGCTCAGCGCACCATTTAAAAATATCACACAGAAATGAAATGTAGCGCCTTGAACCTGTTTCCGCATAATAATGCTGGCAGGCGAGCCCCACCCATAAAACCGGCCCGGCATGGATCCTGGACCCGTCTATACCTATGATTAAGAAGTTCCTTTTTCCCGAGGGAGTCAGGTAATAATAGTCATATTGCTGATTGAGATAGGAATTATAAAGCCCGGTCAGGCCGTTTTTCTTTATCCCGAAATTATCCGAAAAATCGTCCAGAATGGACTCCGCCCGCTTATAATCCTTCATCAGAATACAGGCCATGGAAACGATCCCCATGTCATAGGTGAAGGACTGATTACCCAGGTAGTCGCCGTCTGTTTTCATGACCTCTTCCCGCCCATGAAGGGTGTCATCCAGAAAAGAAGAAGTATTAAGAAAGCTCTGAAGCAGGGATGTTTTCCCTGCGTGCGCCGATTCATAAAACTGCATGAGGGCCTTTTCAGCCGTTTTGAAATCCTCGTCCTGCCCGACGGCATGAAAATTCAGCAATAAGGCAAGGAATGCGCAGAAAAAAACTTTTTTGCGGATGTTTTTATTCATACCTGAGCTCATCCAGATAAAATTCCAGGCCGTAGTAATTGCGGTCATGCTGAATGCTGAAGCTGAATCCGCCGATGATCCTGCTCATATCGGATTTGGAAAGGTCAATGGCATACTCCTGCCATTGGGAAGTCAGGACAACCTCGTCGAGCTTTACAAAACCCGTATCTCCATACTCTCCGTTCACCCCGCCGACGGCAAAGCTTAATTTTTCCCCTCCTTTTCTCCCTTTTGCATAAAAAAGAAAACGTTTTGCACTTCTCAGATCATATCCGGAATCCGGGATAAATCCCCAGTTATTGGGCGGATAGAGCCAGTACAAACCCGCCCAGGAAGATTCCTTAGCCGGGGTATAACGGATAAAAATACAGCTTTCTCCCTTTGCGGGGAGCTCCCTGCAGTTCTCAACCAGGCTGATATCCTGAAAATCCCCCATTTTCCCCACAGGATAAAAATGATGCCTGCCGATCTGCCCGAAATCACTGTATAAATACAAGGGCAGGGCTTGATGTATCACCTCAGAAAGCCCCAAACGGGCACATAATAAAAGAGTGATCAGTATAAGGCCCGCGATTTCTCTTTTCCCTTTTCCATTCATGCTCACAAATCCTTTTCCCGGGCTTAATTGATCCATATATCATCCAGATAAAAAACAACTTCGCTCGTCTTCTGCCCTTCCAGTTTTGCAACCCAGCAGAACCCTCCGTTGACATGGCGCCTGTCCGCATCTGAAAAATCGAGCTCATATTTTTTCCATTCACGGGTCAGCTTAATAGAGTTTAAATGCACCTCCATCGTGTCCGGAAAAACCCCGTAAATTCCACCCGCCTTAAATTCAATTATTTCCTTTCCTGTCTTCCCCCGGGCCCAGAAACTAATGGATTTTGCTTTTGACAGATCATAGCCTCCGTCAATATTCCCCCAGTTGGCGGCCGGAAACTGCCAGTAAACGCCGGCCCAGCTATGGATCTTCATTCCCCGGGTATCATAAATCCATTTCATGCACGTCTCGCCGGATCTGGGGTTTTCCCTGCAATCTTCAACCATTTGAACGGAAGCGGAATCCCCCATCCACCCTGCCGGCACATACGATTCCTGAAAAGTACCGGAATCGGTATAGATAGCAGAAGGCACTTCCAGAGGCATCGGCATTGCCGTGCTAAATTTCACAATCATGCAATACAACAGCCACATGACAATATTTCTGATGATCCTTTGTCCGTATTTCATTTTATACTCCTTTCTGTTTGATCTGTTTTTGAAAACAAGGTCATTATCCACAGGATTATTCAAAAATGATAAGGGAAGTATTAGTGTTGGATGAATACTTTCATCAAAAATGATTAGACTGGTAAAAAAAATAAAAGGCCGGGACTCAAAAATAAATGCTAAAAACAGAAAAATTCATATCCGGGAACTGAGAGGAATAACGGCAGATCTCTTAATTTGAAAGGAGAAAATGGGAATTTCAAGGCCCGGTCTGAACTTTATCCACGAACCGTCCGCCCCTTCACTTACAGGCTGAACACCGGGATCAGGAGCTGAAAAAAATAATCAGGCTCAGCTTACGCTCAGTCTCTAAGGGTTTTAACAACCAATCCCTCCGGTTCAGGATTCAGAACTCTGCATTCTTCCTCGGCTATTTCCCTCTTCAATTCAACGTCAAAGAAGTGTTTTGTTTCTTTGGCAATCAGCCCATGCAGAAGGAGTAAGGAAATCAAATTAGGGATGGCCATCAAGGCGTTGGCAATATCCGCAAAGGACCAGACTATTTTCAATTCAAGAACAGATCCTACAAAAACAGCCCCAACCCATAACCAGCGATACCAGACCACGGCTCTTAAACCCAGAATATATTCAACTGCTTTTTCTCCATAATAGGCCCATCCTAGGATGGTTGAAAAAACAAAGGTCAGCATTCCTACGATCAGAATACAAGGGCCGACATAGGGAATTTTTTCAAAAGCAGACTGAGTCAAATCCACCCCCCCTTTGAATCCTGAAATCCACTCCCCGGAATTGACAATCACAAGCCCTGTCAGAGCACAGATCACAACCGTATCCCAGAAAGTCCCTGTAGCTGAAACTAAAGCCTGGCGCGCCGGGTGGTTGGTCTGGGCGGCGGCGGCCACAATGGGTGCACTTCCCATGCCGGATTCATTGGAAAAAAGCCCTCTGGCCACCCCAAAACGGATAGCCTCCTTAACCGTAGCTCCGGCAAAACCGCCGATCACAGCTGTTCCTGAAAAGGCGGATTTCACGATCAGCATCAGGGAATCCGGTATCGTTTTGTAGCCGATAACCAGAAGGATCAAGCAGCCCAGCACATAAAAAAAGCACATAAAAGGAACCAGTTTTTCGCAATGTCTGGCAATCGTGGTAATTCCCCCTAAAATCACAATCGCCGTAAGAACAGTCAAAACAATCCCGGTGTAAACCGGAGCAATTGAAAAATTCTTGCTTAAAAGCCCAGCAATGGCATTCGCCTGCACCATATTCCCGATACCAAAGGCCGCCACAGCCGTAAAAACAGCAAAAAGAACGGCCAAGGCTTTTGACCCCAGCCCTTTTTCCAGCACATACATAGGGCCTCCGGACATTTTTCCCTCTTTATTTACTTCCCTGAATTTCACAGAAAGCAGGGCTTCAGCGTATTTGGTCGCAATTCCGAATACTCCGGTAAACCACATCCACAACACAGCTCCCGGACCTCCCGCAGCAATGGCCGTTGCAACCCCTACAATATTTCCGGTTCCAACCGTAGCTGCAAGAGCTGTCGTCAAGGCGCCAAAATGACTCACATCCCCTTTGCCCTCTTTCTTCCGCTGCACAGACATCTTTATCCCCAGAGGAATATATTTTTGTATGAATCTCAACCGGAAGGTTAAAAACAAATGTGTGCCTACAAGCAAGATAAGCATAGGCGGCCCCCATACCCAATTTGAAACGATGTCCAATCCCCGCCCTATCATTTCAAGCATATTATTTCCCTTTTCCTAAAACGTGTTTTAAAAAATGTCCTGTATAAGATTTTGAATTTTTCATCACCTCCTCAGGAGTCCCCTCTGCTACAATCCTTCCTCCCTTTACCCCGCCTTCAGGCCCAAGATCTATCACATAATCCGAGGTCTTTATCACATCCAAATTATGCTCAATAACAACAACCGTGTTTCCATTATCAACAATAATATTCAAAACACTAAGAAGCTTGCTAATATCATCAAAATGCAGACCAGTCGTAGGTTCATCCAGCACATACAATGTTTTGCCTGTTGCAGATTTGGATAATTCCCTCGAAAGCTTAATGCGCTGAGCCTCACCTCCGGATAAAGTTGTAGACGATTGCCCTAAATGCATATAATCCATACCTACATCCATAAGCGTCTGAAGGATCTTCCGTATGCGAGGAAACTCCTTGAACAGCTCAAAAGCCTCCACAACAGAAAGCCCCAACACATCTGCAATGCTCTTTCCTTTGTATAGAACCTCCAAAGTATTCTCGTTGAATCGTTTACCTTTACAAACCTCACATTCTACATACACATCCGGAAGAAAGTGCATTTCCACTAAAATCGTACCTGCTCCCTGGCAGGCCTCACACCTGCCGCCTTTAACATTAAAAGAAAAACGACCGGATTCATACCCCCTGAGTTTACTTTCCGGAAGCTGAGCGAAAAATTCACGGATATAATCATAAACCTTAGTATAGGTAGCCGGATTCGATCTTGAAGTCCTTCCAATAGGCTGCTGATCAATATTTATAATCTTATTTATATGCTCAAGACCTACAATCTTATCGTATTTACCCGGAATGTCCTTACTATGATTCAGAATACGGCTCACCGCAGGAACCAGGATGTTATTAATGAGCGTGGACTTCCCTGCTCCGGAAACCCCGGTGATGCATACAAATTTATTCAAAGGAATATCCAGACTGGAAACTTTGAGATTGTTCTCTTTGGCGCCGAAAATCGTGATATGAGTTCCTGTTCCTTTCCTTCTTTCTGAAGGAACAGGAATGGATTTTTTCCCGCAAAGATAGGCCCCTGTCAGACTTTTCGAAGACGAAATCACTTTGCTTAAGGATCCGGAAACCACAATTTCTCCGCCCTTGACCCCTGCCCCTGGGCCAAAATCAACAATGTGATCAGCAGCCCGAATTGTATCTTCATCATGCTCGATCACGATCACGGTATTTCCCAGATTCTTCAAATGAATCAGGGAATCCAGTAACTTCTGATTATCCCTCTGGTGAAGCCCGATCGAAGGCTCATCCAGAATATACATCACTCCTGAAAGCTCAGAACCAATCTGACTGGCCAGACGTATGCGCTGGCTTTCACCTCCCGATAGCGTCGGCGCCTTGCGGTCAAGGGTCAGATAATCAAGCCCCAGGTTGCATAAAAATTTTAAGCGGGATTTGATTTCCTTAACGATTTCCTCGGCAATGATCTGCTGAGTGTCATTTAATTTAAGCTGTTCAAAAAAATGCAGGGTTTCACCTATGGAGGATCGGCAGACATCAATGATATTTTTATCTGCAACATATACATGACAATAGGCTTCTTTAAGTCTCTTCCCCTTGCAAACCGAGCATTCCATTTCCCTCATGAACTGGGAATACCATTCCCTGGCCTGTTCAGACTGGGTTTCATGGTATTTTTTCTGAAGCCTGTTGAGCACACCGGTATAGGACGAATGAAACTGCCATTCATTGCTGCTTTTACGGCGGCTGACATAAGCCACATTGATTTTCCGGCTGCCTATCCCGTGAAGGATAATATGTTTATGTTCTTCAGGCAGATCCCTCCAGGGAATATCCGCATTAATATTAAACTGGGATAAAAGGCCCTGAAGAATGGAACCTTCCCATCCTTCGCCCAGACTGAAAGAATCGCCGAGCGCAATCACCGCCCCCTGACGGAGCGTCAATTCCTTGTTCGGAATCACAAGTTCGGGATCCGCTTCCATTTTATACCCGAGACCGTTGCACTCTTCGCACATGCCTATGGGAGAATTAAAACTGAAGGATTGTGGATTAAGCTCCCTGAAGGAAATCCCGCAGGAAACACAGGCAAACTTCTGGGAAAAATCATAAACCTTTTTTCCATCTTCACTCTCCACCCTTATCAGCTCTTGTCCGTATTTAAGGCCTGACTCCACGGAATCATGAACACGGGTCTTTTCCGAAGGGGAAAGCGTCACCTGGTCAATCAGAAGATCCAGGTAATGTTTCTGCTTTTTATTCAGGGACGGTACACCCCCCTCCAGCGAAATCATATTTCCATCCACTCGTATCTTTGAAAACCCGTCCGCTCTCAAGGCTTCAAAAACATCCCTGAATTCCCCCTTGCGGTTTTGAACAAGAGGGGCAAACAAACGGACAGAACCTTTGAATTCCTTATAAATCATATGGACGATTTCCGTGGCAGACTGCCTGCTCACAGGCTTAAGACAGTGGGGGCAATGCTGATGTCCGACATTCGCGAACAAAAGCCTCAAATAATCATAAATTTCCGTGACTGTTCCAACCGTTGAACGCGGGTTTTTGGAAGCCGCCTTCTGCTCAATGGAAATGGCCGGTGAAAGCCCCCGGATGTATTCAAAATGGGGCTTGGGCATCTGCCCTAAAAATTGCCTGGCATAAGAAGACAGGGATTCCACATATCTTCTCTGACCTTCAGCATATAAAATATCAAAAGCCAGCGAAGACTTTCCGGACCCGGAAACTCCGGTAAACACAATGAATTTCTTTTTGGGAATCTCCAGGGAAATATTTTTGAGATTATGCTCCCTGGCTCCCTTGATGCTGATCTTTGCAGGTTCCATGAATGATCCTTAAGGGCGTCAGCAAAGATCTTTGCCGGAAATGATTTTATAAATTTCCAGATATTTCTGACGGGTTTTGGAAATGATCTCTTCCGGAAGAGAAGGCGCCGGAGGATTTCTGTCCCATTTGATCTGGTTCAGATAATCCCTGACAAACTGCTTGTCATAGCTTTCCTGGCCTTTTCCCGGCTTGTAGCTGGCTTTGGGCCAAAAACGGGAGGAATCCGGGGTTAAAACCTCATCAATCAGATGCACCTGACCGTTGCTTAACCCGAATTCAAATTTGGTGTCCGCAAGAATAATCCCTTTGGTTTCAAGATAATCCCTTGCCTTGCAGTAAACAGCGAGACTCTTTTCCTTGAGTTCCTCACTTAATTCCTTTCCGATAATATTCACCATTTTTTTGAAGGAAATATTCTCATCATGACCTGATTCGGCTTTGGTAGAAGGCGTAAAAATCGGTTTCATAAGCTTATCCGACTCCTGAAGACCTTCAGGCATAGGCTCATCATTAACCGTCCCCTGCTTCTGATATTCCACCCAGGCTGATCCGGAAATATATCCCCTCACCACGCATTCTATGGGAATCACATCCGCTTTCATCACCAGCATGCTGCGGCCTTCCAGGATGTCCTTGAAGGGCTTGAATTCTTCCGGATAGTCTTCAATGTTATCCGAGATAAAATGATTTTCGACCACGCCTTTCAGAAAATCGAACCAGAACTTGGAAAGCCGGGACAACACCTTCCCCTTGTCCGGAACAGGATTGGGTAAAATACTGTCATAGGCTGAAATCCGGTCAGAGGCCACAAATAAAAACCTGTCGCCCAAATCATAGATGCTTCTGATTTTTCCGGTTTTGATAGGTAAAACTCTTCCGAGCTTGATATCTGATAAGGCTGTCATTCTGAATTCTCCTGTTTAATTTCAATTCTTTTCAATCATCTGACGTGCATGTTCCTTCACAACGCTTGTTATTTCACTTCCCCCCAGCATTCTTGCGATTTCTTCCACCCGCTCCTCCGGAGCAAGAACATGGACAAAGGTCTGCGTATAATCTTTTGTCTGCTTTTTGGAAACAGAAAAATGCTTCCGGGCTTTTGCGGCAATCTGCGGCTGATGCGTAATGGTAATCACCTGCCTGGACTCTGCGATCGCTCTCATCTTCTGAGCCGCAGAAACAGAGGTCACTCCGCCTATATTGGCATCAATTTCGTCAAAAACAAGAATAGGCACATCATCCACTGAAGCCAGAATCACCTTGAAAGCAAGCATGATCCGGCACAATTCTCCGCCTGAAGCAATTTTGCATAAGGGTTTCGGCATTTCTCCGGGATTTGCGGAAAGCATGAACTCTATCTTATCCCCCCCGTCAGACTGAATCTCTTTTTTGTCAATCTGGACAATGACTTTCGCATAAGGCATTCCAAGGTCATGAAGTTCACTTTGAAACGCTTTTTCAAGCCTTGAAGCTGTCTTTTTGCGTTTCACGGAAAGCTTCATCACTTTTTCTTCCAGATTTTTTTTCAATCCTGCAGCTTCCTTTTGGAGAGAATCAAGATCCTGGGGATTTTCCGTTTCCCGGACTTCCTCTTTCAGCCGGGCATAAAGCTCTTTCAGCCCCCGCATGTCTGTTCCGTATTTCAATTTATGTTTTTTCAGGTTTCCAAGCAAAGCATCCAGCGCATCAAGTCTTGAAGGGTCTGACTTTAAACTGTTTTGCAGATTCTCCACCCTGGAACAGATGTCGCCGACCGTAATCACGGCACTTTCAAGCTCCGTCAGCAGATCCTTAAGTTCAGAATCCGCCTCTGTCAAATCCCGGATACATTGCCGGAATCCCTTGAGATGGCTTAAAATTGAATCTTCCTCTTCCTGGCCCAGTACAAGGGCTTGCTCACAGGTTTCCTTTAATCGGGTAGAATCACTCAAAAGAAGGTGTTCTCTTTCAAGGTCTGCCTCTTCTTCCGGAAATTTCTCAAGATAAGAGAGTTCCTCCAGCTGAAAACGCAGATACTCCATGTTTTTCTCTTTGTTTTTCTGCAGATCCAGAAGCCTTGAAATTTCCTCATTTATAAAAGAATAGGCCCCAAAAGCCTCCTCCGCTTCATGGATCTCTTTCTGATGATTTCCGAAACGGTCCAGGCATCGAACGTGAGATAAAGGATTCAAAAGGATCTGATGATCATGCGTTCCGTGAATATCGACCAGCCTGTCGCCCAGATCTTTGAGCATATTCAGCGTTACCATCTGCCCGTTGATCAGACAGCGGTTCTTCCCGTTCTGCTGAATTTCCCTGAGGATTAAAAGTTCGCCTGAAGAAAGAAAAATATTATTATCTATCAAATAATGAAAAGCCGCAGAATCTTCAGGAATTTCAATCATTCCTGTGATTTTCGCGGTTTCTGTTCCTGATTTAATGATTTCCTGGGGTTTTACCCTCTGGCCCAGAAGCAGGGAAAAAGACATGATGATAATGGATTTTCCAGCCCCTGTTTCACCGGTCAATACATTCAGCCCGGCATCAAACTGAATTTCCTGCCGTTCGATAATTCCGACATTCTCAATATGTAATTCTCTGAGCATGGTTTAGTCCGAATATTGTGTAAAAATAGTATTTTAATACATTAAATAGTTTATTTTATATTCTATTATTACAAAAACTGCCTTTTTAATTACCCTGAAGGGAATACTTACCATAGTTCTCCTCTTCCATCCGGATATCCTTGCTTGAAGGATAATGAAGGGAAGCATTCTGATAAGCCTTCATTATTTCCTCTTTTCTGGAGATTTTGTCAAATTCTTCATGCATCTGAAGGCAACGGGCATATTTAAGCCAAGTCATGGCATTGCGGGGGCTGATTTCAAGCGCCTTCTGATAGGCTTTTTCCGCCTGGTTGAACTGTTTCAGATAAATATGAAACTCCCCTGAATTAATAAAATACATGGGCAGAAAAGGATAAAGCGAGGAAGCCTCCTTCATATACGCTGCGGCCAGGGCAAAATTCCCCTGCTGCGCCCAGCGAAAAGCCTTTTCCTGCCTGTCCAGACTGGTTGAAAGCCGGTAATACAAAAAGACCATCAGAAAAGCCCCGATCCAGGAAAGGAACCTCAGCTGGGAAGCCAGAAACCAGTGTACCTGTTTTTGGGGTATTTTTTCATTCCCTGGAATCGCCAGCGCAAAGATAAAAAACAAACTATACCCCAGAGAGGGTACATAAAGGTCAAAATCGAGCAGATTATGGATAAAAAAACCGAGAAGGGAAGTCCCCAGGGCGTATTTATAAAGACCGGAAATATATCTATTGTTATAAATTGAAAAAAGCGCCGTACCGCAGATCAAAAGAAAAGTAAAAAACGGAAGGATTCCCATTTCCGCCCAGAGCTGTAAAAAACTGTTATGAGCCATCTGCACTTCTTCAGCCTGGGGTTCCTTATACGCCATGTAAACAGTGCCGTATTGGCCGGGTCCTATTCCAAAAACCGGATTTTCCCTTATCATCTGAAAGGATGACCGGTTATACTCCGCCCTCACTTTGAAAGAAGCCTCAAGGGCCTCTTTTTTTGAAAAATAAAAAAACACCGTGCCTGCAGCAATGAATGAAATCAGAAGCCAGGGGATGAACCCTTTCAATCTTCTATAAAAAGGCAGCCCCGCCGCTACTGCGGCCAGAGAAAGGGCCAGAATCGCCCCCTTGGATTTCGTTAAAAGCAGAAGATAAAAGGCCGATATGGGCAGACAAACCCCCAGCATTCCATAGAGATGAAGATAAGCAAATTTTTCAAGGCATATAAGATAAAGAATAAAAAGACCGCCTCCAGCAATCAGTCCACGAATCGAGGCCTGCTTGAATTCTTTGTTCATCAGGGCCGGAATAGCCAAAGGTATCCACAGGATCAGATACCCGGCAAAAGAATTCGAATAAATAAAAGTGGAAAACACTTTTTTTCCGAGCAGACGTGTCAGGAAACGGCTGTCCTGAAGCTGGGGAAGATTCATGGCCTGGGCCGCTTTTAAAGTATCCTCCAGTCCCTCATAATACTGATAAAAACCGAAAAGAGCGGTAAAAACCAGAGAGGTAATGGCATAGACCCATAAAAGATGTTTTTTAAAAGGATCATTGGCAATCCAGCGGATCAGGAAAAAATAAAGTCCATAGGAGCAGAGTAACAGGGTTGTCTGAATGCTTCCGTTGAAGAATCCGAAGTAAAAACTGCTGATCAGCATGGAAAGAATCCACAAAATCATGACCGATTCGGTCTTTCCGCAGCTCCATTGGGTAAAACGTTCCCTGGGAAGGGAAATCAGGAAAAAGAAAAAAGCAGCCAGAAGCATCAGCACCCCCCACTCAATGGGCCAGGACTGAACGAATAATTCCACCCAGTTCTGAGGAACGCTTTGTTCGATATTATAAGTATAGGGCAGACCGAACTTAAGGGGGGTCATCCAGGTAAAAAAGCAAAGGATAAAAAAACTGATCTGATGAAATATCTTCTGAACCGGCTTAAACATCTTTATTCCTTTATTTACCCCTCATTCAACATTATGAAATTCTGATAGAAGCCCCATTCGGGTCTCCGTGTCCCAAAGCCTAACCCGCATATTGCATGAAAAATCAGAAAAAATCCATTCAAACCCTAATAAATCAATCCTTCCGCCCCACTATTGACTCAATCTTTGGGTACAAATTGTACCCCATCTTGGATCCAAACAAAAAAACTTTTGTCTGTTCAAAGGTATCTTTTCAAAGGATTGCAAAAATGGCAAGAATTTACGTCCCCTCAGGAAACTATCTATATCCCGTGCCTGCGTGCAGAAAAAATTTTCTGAATTTCTATCATTCCAAAAACAAGGATTCCCATGCCAAAAGCAATCGCCAGTTCACCCCAGGTCAGCGGAGTGGTATTGAAAAAAACCTGCAGGGGCGGAAAATAAATCACCAGCAGCTGAAGAATCAGAACCAGCATCACCATGAAAGCCATCAGCGGATTAGACCTCAAACCCTGCCGGAAAAATGAAACATGATCCGAGCGTGCGGCAAGAGCCTGCCCTACCTGGGCTAAAGCCAGAGAAGTAAATACCAGGGTCTGCCATCCCGGACGTCCGCTGAAATAAGCCCAGGAGCCCACCCCAAGGACACCCAACCCGATCACCAGACCGATCAAAAGGGTCTGCTTCCGGCCTCCCCTGCTGAATACATCTTCTTTGGAAGAGTAGGGAGGCCTCTGCATTGAACCCTTTTCAGAGGGTTCCACTCCCATGCCGAGTCCCAGCAGACCGTCGGTCAGAAGATTAAGCCATAAAAGCTGAAGCGGCTGCAGAGGAATCGGTTTACCCAGAAATGGAGCCAGAAGCATCACCATCACTTTACCCAGGTTTCCTGCAACGGAAAAACGTACAAACTTCCGGATATTTTCATAAATGGTCCTGCCCTCCTCCACGGCCGCCACAATCGTATTAAAATTGTCATCCAGAAGCACGAGATCAGAGGCATCCTTGCTCACATCTGTTCCGGTGATGCCCATAGCCACTCCGATATCGGCCTTGCGCAGCGCAGGGGCGTCATTCACCCCATCCCCCGTCATGGAGACAATGTGCCCGTTTTCCTGAAACGCCCGTATAATCTTAAGCTTATGTTCCGGTGAAACCCGGGCAAAAACATCCACTTCTCCGACCGCTTCCCTGAGCGTCCCCTCGGCTATCCGGTCCAGTTCAGAACCGGTCATCACCTTCCCCCTCTCTGAAATCCCCAGCTGCCTCGCAATTTCGGCAGCGGTCAGGGGATGATCCCCTGTGATCATCACGGTCCGGATCCCCGCAGTCCCGGCAAGCCGGATGGCATCCCGGACTTCAGGCCTGGGCGGATCAATCATCCCGAACAGACCTGTAAAAACAAGATTGCTCTCCATCCCATGATCCGCAGCACCGGGATGTTTTTCCCACAACCGGTAGGCAACGCCCATAACACGCATGCCTTTCCGGGCAAAACGCTCATTGGCTGACAAAATCTTCTCCTTCCATTGAGGGCTCATAACCTCAGTTCCGCTGGTGGTTCGGACAAAGGAAGAAATCTCCAGAAGTCCGTCCGGACTCCCCTTGGTAAAGGCAATGCATGCGTTCGATTCCGTGGAAAGCCCTGAGAGCTGTTCAAAGGCATTTCCGGAGAGAAGATGAAAAGTAGTCATACGCTTACGTTCGGAATCAAAGGGAAGTTCCAGAACACGGGGGAAATCCTTCTCCATGTCATTTTTCCTGTAACCCATCTGGGCAGCCACGGCAACCAGGGCGCCTTCGGTGGGATCCCCGAGTGTATGACACAGCCCCCCACCTCCATCTACAAGTCTTGCATCATTACAGAGAGCTCCTCCTGTAACCAGCAAAGAAAGCGGGGAAACCGCCGGTATTCCGTCATTTTCATAAGCACAGACAGAATCGCCCTTCATATTTTCCGTCAGATCCATCTCATGCCCGGCAACATCCAGCACCACCACTGTCATCCGGTTCTCGGTGAGGGTTCCAGTCTTATCCGAACAGATCACTGTAACCGATCCCAATGTCTCCATGGCGGGGAGTTTCCGGATCAGAGCCTTGCGTCGAAGCATCCTCTGTGCACCCAGAGCCAGTGTGATGGTCACTACCGCAGGAAGTCCTTCGGGGATAATAGCCACAGCCACGGAAATAGCCGTTAAAAGCATATGACGGATTTCATCACCGCGGATAATTCCCAGAATGAAAACCAGCAAAGCTATCCCTGCCCCCAGCACCGCAAGCTGAATTCCCAGCCGGTTGAGACGGATCTGGAGAGGAGTCAGAGTCGTCCCGGAAGCCTGGATAAGACCGGCGATCTTTCCGAGTTCGGTCTGCATTCCGGTCGCCACTACAAGGCCCACCCCCCTCCCCTGAGTGACCAGAGTCCCCATATACGCCAGATTCCTGCGATCCCCCAGGGGAAGATCCTCCACGGTCAGGGCACGGGCATCTTTTTCCACAGGTTCGGATTCTCCTGTAAGAACAGCTTCCTGAATGCGGAGATTCACCGCCTCAACGAGCCGGAGATCCGCCGGGATCAGATTTCCGGCCTCCAGATCAACAATATCTCCAGGCACTAGCATCCGGGAGGAAATCACCGTAAATTGTCCGTCTCGTTTTACCCTTACAGAGGGGGACGACATCCGTTTCAGCGAGGCAATG
>CAYUET010000013.1:65612-79626 GCA_964443875.1 uncultured bacterium
CTTTTTCCGCGCGGTATTCCTGGATAAATCCCAGAACGGCATAAAGAATCACTATTCCAAAAATGGCGACCGCATTCTTGGTGTCCCCCAGGACAGCAGCCAACACCGCAGAACCCAGAAGAATCAGCACCATCGTGGCCGTCAGCTGTTCCCAGAGGATAAGAACAGGAGAACGCCCTCCCTTGTCTTCAAGTTCATTGGGGCCGTATCGGGTGGTCATCCGACTTTCAGCCTCAGAAGCATTCAGGCCAGAATCTTTGTCAGTCCCAAATTCCCGTAAAACCTCATTCTCATCCTGTGTATGCCAATTCATAAGACTTGTCTCCATGATAGGGGTTTCGTTTTCCTGATAATACGCTTTCCATCACCAACTACTCATACCAGAGAATTTCCAATGAAACAAGAAGGTTTGACTCCCTTTTCACTCTCTGTATCCCGCTGCTGTTGTTCAGATTTTTTCCTTAGGAAACACCTCTCTGTGAGACAGAGAAGAAAGAAACGGATTTGCCTGGATGAATTTATTTAATAAGGAATTACTTCTGCAGAATCAGCCTGTTTCCCGAATATTTGATAAGAAACTCCAGCAGGAAAATTCCTGCCATTCCCATTCCCCATTTTACTAAAGCCATTAAAGGCCTTCCGCCGATGATCCCTGTATGGAGACAGGGAAGAATCCCGGTCAGAAGAGTCATAAGAAAAATGATCAATACGGTCATTCGTTTGGAATAGCCGCTCCTGTGTATCCGGTGTGAAAGGTGATTCAAATCCCCTTTATAAACAGGTTGCCCGTTTCTGATCCGGATCAGAATCACAGAAAGTGTGTCATAAAAAGGAATCGCAAAAATAAAAAGCGGGGTAAGGACCGCGTTGGAAGAGCTTTTACCCGGAATAAAAAAAGACTCCAGGATGCTCACCACAGCAAGGTTAAAACCCACAAACAAAGCACCGGAATCCCCCATAAAAATCCTGCCCCCCCAGTAATTATAACGCAGAAATCCGCACAGGGCGCCGATGAAGACCAGCAGATAAAAGGTAATGAAAGACTGTTCCATCTGAAGTGCATAATAAAGAAGATTAAAAGAGCAGGCCAAGGCAACCCCGGCAGAAAGACCGTCCATGTTATCCAGCAGGTTAAAGGAATTGGAAAGAGAAACGATCCATAAAAGGGTTAATAAAAAATTCAGAAGAGGAAAAGGAAGAAAGACGGTAATCCGGACATTCAGATAATAGAGCAGGAGGGCAATTAAAAACATAAGCAGGAGTTTTGAAGCCGGCCCCACTCCGTGCAGATCATCCTTCAATCCCACCAGATAAATCAGAAAAGCACCCAGAGAAATCATATAAAACCGGGTGAACTGCGTGGCAGAACCTTTAAACAGCTGATCCAGGAGAGGGTATCCGGCAAGAACTCCGTAATGGTTGAGCCCTAAGGCGATTCCCCAGGCTGAAAAAACAGTAAGATAGAAAGAAAAAAAAACCGCGCTCCCCCCCAACAGAGGCGTAGATTTTGAATGGTTTTTACGTACCAGCGTCAAAGGAACGTCCAGTATCCCCCACTTGAAGGAAAAATAAATCCCCAGCCGGGTCAGAAGAAGGGAAAGCCCAAAAGCCCCGGCTAAAAGCAAAAAATAAGCCCCGGCTATAAACATTGGGAATACACCTTCAGTAATTCCTGAACCATATAGGTATCTCTGAAAAACGGATCCACATAATCCTTCCCTGTTTTTTTAAACTGATCCCCAAGCTCAGAATTCCGGATCAGCAGCATAAGCCTTGATTTCAGTCCCTCAAAATCTTCCGGAGGAACCAGAAAACCATTGATTCCATCCTTGATTATATCTTTGGCTCCGTCAATATCAAAGCTGACCACAGGAACTTGTGCGGCTAAAGCCTGGGGAAGCACCCTGGCCAGTCCCTCCCTTAAGGATACGTGCACCAGTAAATCCATTGCAGACAGACAGCCCGGCATGGCGTCGGGCGAAACAAGACCTGTAAACCGGAAATGATCTTCCAGGCCCATGTTTTTAATCTGCCGCTGGTAACTTTCCTTTAAAACCCCGTCGCCCACCCATAAAAACATAATACGGGGCTCCCAGGCAACCAGATCGTTGGCTATTTTTAAAATGAATTCATGCCCTTTAAGAGGAAAAAGTCTGGCAATCTTTCCTATCACAATCGCCTCTTCAGGGATTCCAAGCTCCGCTCTTTTCTGCTGGCGATACTTTGAAGCCTCCAGAAATTCATCAAGCCGCATGCCGGAAAAAACAGTCTGGTACTGGGAAGGCTTTCCGATTTTTTTTTCAAGAGCCTTGATCCGCATCTGATCCGAGACCACAATGATTTTCCGGGTTATTTTGCTGCAAAGCCGTTCCAGAAAAATATAGAGGCCGTTTACCCCTTTTTTTTCATAAGGATGAAAAGGAAGCCCGTGAACCGTATGCACAATGACCCTCACCCCGGAAAAAAAGGCAGCCAGACGCGCGATAATTCCCGCCTTTGAGGAATGGGTATGCACAATGTCATATTTTTTTGATCTGAACAGAAAGAAAAGTTTGAAAAAGCATAAAAGATCTCTCAGGGGATGAATATTGCGCAGCAGATCAGGAATAAAAATAACAGACTTTGCTCCGCTTAAATCAAGGCGTCCTTCCGGGCCGATTTCACAGCCCGTAATGAGATCCACATGAACATTCTTCTCCTGCTGAAGACCTAAAACACTTAACAGAGTATTTTCCTGAGCGCCCCCGATGATCATCCGTGTAATGACATGCGCAATTTTCAAAACGATTTCCTTATGTCTGAACGCTTCGATTTAGAGTTTCCTGGACTCGTGAACCATTGAAGAATTAAGATCCCGAAGTTTTTCATCCCGGGCTCCTGCAATGACCCAGGTCAGTTTTTCTTTTTTCAGGGATTTATAGTATTCTCTGACCTGGACATGAGTCTCCATATACGAACAATTCACCATCCCGAGTTCCTTCACAAAATCCTGGGAAGAAACACTGCGGTCCGCTGTTCCTCCGGCATCATAAATTTTCAGCATGATCAGACGGTCTTCAGGTCTGAGTGTTTTTTTAAAACTTTCCATGAATTCCTTCCACATGAATTTCAAAGGCCCGTATCCGTGAGGCTGAAAAACAAACACCACCGGCAGTCCCATCTCCTGGGCTGACCTTAAGGAAAACCCTACCTTTTCAGGATTATGGGCAAAGTCGAGCACAAAATTGGAGTCCGCGCTTTTCTTCAATTCAAAACGGTTCCGGATCCCTTTAAAATCCTGAAGGTACTGCATGGACTTTTCCAGAGAATAGCCTTTTTCACAGGCGACAGCACAAGACAAAGCCGCATTGATGACATTATATTTTCCGGCAACGGAAAGACGCCCCTCTTTTCCATTCAGGGCATAAAGCATCTTATTTTCATCAAATCCCCTGAACTCAGCAAAATAATCGGCTTTCTTGTCCTTAAAACTGATAGAAACAGCCTTGGATTTAAAATCATTCATGATCGGAATCAAACGCTCACTGTCTTTGTTAAAAACAAGCCGGTTTGACGCTTCTGCAAAGCCTTTAAAGTAGGCCGTCAACTCCTCTATGGACATATGATCTTTTTCAAGAGAGGTGATACATCCTATGGAAGGTTTATACAAAGGCAGGGAACGGTCAGACTCGTCAATTTCAAGGATCAGGTCCGGATTATGCCCCTTTACATAATTCCCCAGTTTTTTTGGGGAAGAAAGATTCAGGATCTCATCACCGCAAAAAACATTAAAATAATTCAGTTCATGATTTAAAATGGTTGCCGTCATCCCGGTAACTGATGTTTTTCCCGAGGTTCCGGTAATCCCGATGCTGAGTCCCTGATTAAAGATGGAGGCAATGTATTCATTGCGCATCTGAACAGGCACTCTTTTTTCAACAGCCTGAACCAGTGCCGTATGTGTCTTTTCAATGGCCGGGGAAGTCACCACCAGATCCACGTTAAGTTCCCGAATGCTGTCTGTCTCTTTCATAATCCGGAAGCCCATGGCATGCAGGCAATTTTTTATCCTGATTTTAGCCCCCTTGTCAAAATCCCTGTCCATACCGAAAACGATATGCTCACACTTCAAAAAATGCTGGGCCAGGACATTCATTCCCGAACCTCCGGCAGCAAGAACAAGGACTCTGAAGCGGTTTTGTTTTACCAATGAGTCATGATTCATCTGTTTTCACCCTGTATACCTTATAATCTATTTCCGGAAACAGATTATCTTTTGCTTCTATTTCATTTAAAAGGGTTTCATCCGGATGCCCAAATAAAAAATCTTCATAAAGTCTGGTAAAGCGGGCGATATGGTTTCTGAATCGCTTTTTGGCATATTCCACCATCGTCCCGGTTCGCATGATAAAAGCCCAGTCCGAGGACTGAGCAAGAAGGAGCTCCCTTGCCGCCTGGTTGAGAATCCTTACCTGCAGAGGAGCCGGATCCGCATACCGGTTAGCCATTTCCACCATACGGAATGCGGCCTGGTGCAGATGCTTGTAAATCCAGTCGTTGGAAGGATTCAGCCAGAATTCATGATAGCCCTTGTCTCCCCAGCTTGACTGGGTCAGCTGAAGCGTCTGATGAATGGGATTTTCCTCCAAGTATTCACTGGGAGTCACCATTTTAAAAGTATTTTGATCTTGGGCAAAGGCTCTTCTGAAAAGAAAGTTGAGCCATTCAGGTCCCTCATACCACCAATGACCGAATAATTCAGCGTCATAGGTGGACACAATCAAAGGTTTTTTCTTCATTTCCCTGTATAAGGAACGGATATGGGATATTCTTCCGGAAATAAAATGATCCGCATGGGCTTCCGCCTTTTGAAAGGCAACCTCCGGCTCATAGATCATCTTCTGGTGAGTCGAGCGGTCCGTGATGCGGTAGTATTTCATTCCCGTATTCTTTCTAATCCCGTCTGAATTGATATAGGGTTTTATATATTCATACTCCAGCTCAAACCCGATATCCCTGTAAAATTCCCTGTAATAGCCGTCCCCCGGATACCCCATTTCACGGCTCCAGACCATTTTGGAGGTTTCAATATCCCGGGCAAAGGCAAAAGTTCCGTTTTGAGTCCGGACAGGAGCAAAATTCCCAAAGGTAGGCCGTGGATTACCATAAATCAGGGTATGGGCGTCAGTAAAAAAATAAATCAGACCGGCATCGGCGAGTACCTTCTCCAACCCTTCAAAATAGCCGCACTCAGGCACCCAGATTCCTTTGGGTTTTCTGCCAAAATAGCGTTCATAATCCTCAACAGCAACAGCAATCTGGGCCTTGACCGACTCCGGACAGATATTTAAGAGGGGGAGATAACCGTGCGTTGCTCCGCAGGTGATGATTTCCAGATTTCCCTTGTCCTGAAAATATTTAAAAGCCTGAATGATGTCGGACTGATATTCTTCTATAAAAATTTTCTGAATATCCATAAAACGCTGATAATACATCCGGGCAATGAGATTAATCTCTTCCTGAAAACGGGTTCTTTCCATTTCCTTCTGAGCAAGGTCAATGAGCTTCTCCAAATGGCGCCTGTAGCGCTCCTGAAGCAGGGGATCCGCCATCATGGCCAGAAGAGGCGGAGTCAGAGACATGGTGATTCTGAAAGGAATCTGATCCTTTTCAAGAGTTTTAAATACCCGGATCAGAGGGATATACGTCTCGGTAAGGGCCTCATAAAACCAGTCTTCTTCAAGAAAAGAATCGTATTCAGGATGCCTTACAAAAGGCAGATGAGCATGTAAAACAAGAGTAAAATAACCCTGTTCCAAAATTATCTGTAATCCCTCGAATGCGAGGAACTCACATGGATAAAATCGGATTCAGAGGAATCATCCCTTAAAAGCTTAACCGGAATATTCATCGTTCCTTCCTGCATTAAAAACCGTGCTGAAAAAGAACCGTCAGAACCGGCTTTTTTGGGAACCCCGCCGACAAGCAGCATGGATCCGGGTTCCGCTTTTCCGTATACAATCACCTCAGAATTCACAGATAAACCTGACTCGGCTTTGGAAGGCATAACTCCGAAAGAGGAGGAGGACAGGGAACCCGAGGAAAGAGAATTGGAGGAAATAGCGGCAGAAGATAAAAACTCCTCCGGAACGGGAAGCGCCCATGAAGAAAGCTGAAAGGAAGACATTTCACCGGAACTTAACGCCATCGACGAAAGAACTCCTGAGGATAAAACCCCGGACGATAACCAGGAAGAGGTTTCCATGGAAGACAAAAGAGAGGACGTCAATCCCCAGGATGAAAGTAATCCTGAGGCCAGTGTTTCAAGACTCAACACTCCTACCTGGGCGGAAGACAAAATAGAAGAGGTCATTGTCTGGGAAGACAAACCGGTCAGAGCACCGAGTAAACCGGAAGATAAGCTGAAAGAGGACAAAAGTCCTGAGCTTAATGCGCCAGACAGGGTTTCTGAAGTAAGGACCTGACTTGATAAACTATAAGAGGAAAGCTGCTGAGAGGATAAAGCCAGCGTCGTAATCCCCAAAACCTGTGAAGATAAAGTTTCAGAAGATAAAACCGAAGAGGTCAGGGACTGGGAAGATAAAACCAGAGAAGAAAGCACTCCGGAGGATAATACCCCTGAAGATAATATTGCTGACGAAAGAACGGAAGAGGTCAGTGTCTCTGAAGACAGGGTCTTGCCTAGCGCCTGTGACGAAAATTCTTTTGAGGAAATCTGCCCGGAAGAAAGAGCCTGAGAGGATAATACCCCTGAAAAAGCGGCTTCTTCATTCTTTATGGCCTGGGAAGACATTGAATGTGAAGACATGGACTGTTCTGTTCCAAGATTAAAAACCGTCTGATAATTCTCCTGATTGATCCATGAATTATCGATGGTCTGGGAAACCTGGCTGCTCGGCATATCCACGGTATTGGACTTGGCAACAGGAAGATACTCCCCTGTTTCGGTTGTAAAACCGATTTCACAGGAAAACTTTTTTCCGGTTTCCGGAACATTCACATAATACGAGGTTGCACCAAATAAGGGGTGAATCTCCTGAACCAGAGTGGGCTGCGCATTATTGGAAGAATCCAGCACTCTTAAGGTAAACTTTGCTTTTCCAAAATCAATAGTGGGATTGGCGTTTTTAAGAGTTTCCATATCCTTGGGAACAATGGTCCAGTAGGTGAACATCCACCGGGGATCCCTGGCCATGCTGATGACTCCGCTTTTCTCATAATAATCAGGAAAATGAAAATCATCTTCTTTAAAAGATACGGCATTTACGGGAGCTGAAATATTTTCATGATGATTGATCGTGGCTGGCTTTTCTTCAAAAATTTCAGTTTTCAAAGCACCCTCCTCCGGCTGTAAAGGCTTTAAATCCTTCTTGATTAAGTTAGATTTGACGGCTTTCTTGGGAGCTGACGTTTTCTTTACCGCAGCAATAACCTTTTTAATCACTTTCTGAACCGCGGAAGTTTTTTTCAAAGTGGAAACAACCTTCTTTTTCACAGGAGAAGATTTTTTCACCGCAGTGGATTTCTTAACTGCCTTCCTGGTTACTGATTTGACTGCTTTTTTAACCGTTTTTTTAGAGGCAGAGGCTTTACCTTTTACCTTTACGGATTCTATTTTTTTCGTTTGCCTGGAAAGAAGATCCAGAAGCTGGCTTTTTGTAAGTGTTTTCGCCTGGACAATTTTCTTGCGTATGGCGAGATCACGCAATTCTGAAAGAGACATAGTCTGTATTTTTTTTATTGTCATGGAACTTTGCTTTTTAGTAATTTTGATGTTATAGGGATGACGCTATCAATTCAAAGATAAGGTGTAAAGTTTAAATTTAAGAGATGGAACGTATTACAAAACAGTTCCTGATATCGCTTCCTTCATTCCATTCTTTTTTGGCTTTATACCAGAAACGTCCTTTACGCTGCTTATTCCATCCGGCGGCATAAACGCCCTTTTTTTCAGTAAAAAGAGTATAAATGGCAAGACCTTCCTTTAATTCATGGGCATTCCAATAACCTTCGGAATTCTCCCATAAAATCTTGTTTTCAATACCGGCGCCGGCAAGATAAATCACTCCGCTGGAATCCACCGCAGAGGCATAAATGGCTGTAGAAAACTTTAAATTATCCCCCATAGCCCAGGCATCGCCCTGGAAGAACCAGAGCCCACCGGTATTATCCGACTTTTTGCCGGCAGCATACACGACATCTTTGGCAATGCAAAGCGTATTGATTTCGCGGGCATTGACCAAATCCTGGCCCCTGTTCCACTGCGCATCATTATAAATCCATACTTTACCTACTGAGGAGGAAATTCCCCCTGTAAAAATTTTTCCACTGGAGTCTACCACAATGGCCGATAAAACAGAACAATTCACCAGGGCCCCCATGGATTCCCATTCTCTGTCCGGGGATTTTTTCCAGACCCCTCCCCCAAGATAATAATGAGCCCCGGCTGCATAAAGAGTTCCGTCAACACCGAGCGTCAGGGCATAAACCGTTCTGCATTGAGGAAGAAGCTCCGTAGTAATCTCACCGGTCTCTAAATTTTTGATCCAGACGGTTCCGTTATTGTTAAGCGTTCCGCCTAAAAAGACCTTATCTTTTTTTTCCGGAGAAAAACAGGCAAACACTTCCGCCCTGTCGCTGATGACCGACTGATCCCCGATCTTCCCTTTATTGGCTGTCCACAAACTGGCATCAATCGAATGTCCTCTTCCCGCCATAAAAACTTCAGCCCCGAGCTGGACAACGAGACCTAAACTTAATACTGTCAATAACCGAAACACTTTCATGTTCTATTCTCCTACATTCTTTCAGGGGCATGGATACCCAGCAATTGTAAACCATTTTCAATAACCTGTTTAAAACACCGGCAAACCATGAGTTTTAAAAGCGTGCCCGGCTTATCTTCTGTAATAATCTTATTTCCGCCGGAATAGTAGCTTTGAAACAAACCGGCGATCTGTTCGAGATAGGTCGATACCCTCTGAGGGTCCTGGTTTGCAGCCGCATCAGCCACAACATCCGGGAATCGGCATAAAACAGTAACCAGCTTTTTTTCGGCATCTCCCAGATACCGGAGATCAAAGGGAATGTTCTCTTCAGCATAGGACGCATCCTTTTCCTGAGCCTTGTTCAAAATACTTGAAATCCGGGCAAAGGCATACTGCACATAAAACACAGGGTTATCCGGCGACTGTTTTTTCGCAAGCTCCAGATCAAAATCCAGGTGAGTATCGGTTTTCCGGTTGGTGAGGAAATACCGGGCGGCATCCGCCCCCACCTCATCCAGCAGTTCACGCAGGGTGATGTAGGTGGCTTTCCGGGTCGACATCCGGAGCTGGACCCCGCCTTTGTAAAGCGTAGTCAGCTGAAGGATAATCACCTTAAGCTTGTCTTTGCTGTATCCCAAAGCTTCAACAGCAGACTGAAGCCTTCCAATATAACCATGATGGTCAGGGCCTAAAATATCGATTAAAAGATCATAGCCTCTCTGTAATTTATTCTGATGATAAGGGATATCCGAAGCCAGATAAGTCTGTTCCCCGTTTGATTTGACAAGGACGCGGTCTTTGTCGTCTGAAAAACGGGTGGAGGCGAACCATAAGGCGCCTTCCTTTTCATAAGCAAGGGACTTGGACCTGAAAAGATCCAGACACTCCTGAATCTTATTGTTGAGCGCCAGCGATTTTTCACTGAAATAGGTTTCAAAAGAAACCCTGAAATCAGACAGATCCTTTTTAATATCCGCAAGAATGGTATTGGCCGCCTCATCACGGAAGGCTTCTGCCCCCTCGTCTTCTGAACTGGATAAATATTTATCCCCGTATTTTTCTTTCATGGTCAGTGCAATTTCCCGTACATATTCCCCTTGGTAGCAATCTTCAGGAAAAACAACCGTTTTTCCGAAAGCCTCCAGATACCGCAGAAAAACAGATTTTCCAAGAATAGTGATCTGCACGCCTTTATCATTGAGATAGTATTCGCGCTCGGCCCTGGCCCCGCAGAAATTATAGATCCGGTAAAGCACATCCCCCACAACAGCCTGCCTGGCATGGGCTATGGTAAGAGGCCCTGTGGGATTGGCACTGACAAATTCAATCAATACTGTTTTCCCGTTCTGGCTCCTGTTTGAGCCGTATTGCCCGGCACACTCTTTGATCTGAAGCATGATTTCCCTATAAAAGGAATCAGAATAATACAGATTGATAAAACCGGGTCCGGCAATCTGAATGTCCCTGAATTTTGAATTCAGTAAGGAATCGTCTTTAATCCGTGCAAGAATCTCCTCCGCAAGCTTCCGGGGAGGCATTTTAAAAATTTTGGACAGTTTTAAAGCAATATTCAAGCTCAGATCTCCGAAACTCCAGTTTTCCGGATAAAGAATTTCGAGAGTCGAAGGTGTTAAATCACAGGGCTTCCAGGAGTTTAAAACCGAGCAGAGCTGAATACGGATCTCTTCAAGTACGGGAGTTTTCATCTGTTTTTCAAAGGAATGATCTTTCCTTCCTTCCATAACTCTTCCAGGTTATAAAGCCCCCGGGTGTTTTCATGAAACACATGCACCATCACATCTCCGTAATCGATAACGACCCAGAGCGAACGGTATTCTCCGTCGATGTGAAAAGGCTTCATCCCGCATTCTTCAAAAATCTTTTTATCTATTTCCGTCACCACGGCTTTGATGTGGCGTTCATTTTTGCAGCTCATGAGCAGAAAATAATCAGTAATGCTTGAAAGTTCTTTCACCTCTAGGGCACGAAAATCAAAAGCTGATTTTTCATCCGCAATCTTAGTAATCGCATTCAGGAGATCGGATGCCCGGAGCTCGGTTACTTTTTTCTTCCGGCTCTCTTTTACTTTTACTGCTTTTTTATCTATTTTTACTTTTGAGACCTTGGGTAAAGCCTTTGGGAGCGTTGTTTTCTTGACCGCTTTTACTGTTTTTTTCGTTTTGGGTGTTTTCATAACCTTCCTAATTAGAGGATTCAATTTGAAATTTAACTAGCACAATAGGCTGTCTTTGAAAAGAGAAAAAGATATTTTCCGACAAAAGATTCCCGGGCCTTTTTCGAAACTTTAATTCTAGATAAAAAAGTCCAAAAATCCATAATATAATATATAAATTTATTTTAAATACTTATAAAGTCAGACCTCTCAGAACTGTATTAATCAACAAATAATTGGAATAAAATCAGAAATTCTAAATCATATGCATAAAACATAAGGTGAGAAAAATTTATATTTTTTATCATTTTTATTATTGACAATATTTACAATAATTGGATATTTTATTCTGAATAGTGGTTATGAACTTCGAGGGGGGAGTTCATAGCCACGACTTTTTAATCAATAAAGGGGGTTTTATGATTAATCTGAGAGATGACGAAAGAGTCAAAGTTGCGCCTGTCTTAAGGTATTGGACCAAAGACAGAAACATGATGATTTCTCAGGCAAACAACATCAGCGAAAAAGGCATTTCATTCAATACCGGCAAAGAATATTCCAAAGGGACACCTGTCTACATTCAAATGCGCTCCCCTTTCAAACTGGAAGAAGCCATTACCTTTAAGGCGAAAATCGTCCATCAGGAAAAAGATTGCGATTCTCAATTATTCAGAACCGGTGCGGAAATTGTTGATTTTCATGACGAAGACTCAATTAAACTGTCGGACTATGTCGACTTCATGAAAACACTGAAAAATTAATATTGTTTTCTCCTGGGGACTGTTCCTGAATCATGTTATTAAGGGAAGTGCTGCTTCTGCGTGAGGCGTAATCGTAGGTGTTACAGGCCGGGCTGGTGTGGTAGGAAATAGCGCCGTTGTGCCCAATTACAATTGTAGCGCAGTGATCTGAAGACGGTATCAATCTGGCAAAATAATCATCAAATCGGAGTTGAATTCCCGTGCCGTCTTCCCATTTTTTATCCGTGCCGTCCCCTCGCCAGTTTTTTTCTTTATTTTTAAATAAATCAACGCATAGTGTTCCGTTTTTTCTACCACGAAATCAATGGAGTCGCCGTGCGTTGAAAAGTTTAAGGTTTTTTATCAAAATCTCTGATCATGAGCATTATAAAAATACTGGCCTTTTAAAATCATTTCCATGCCCTGCTTGTAAATACCCTGGTAATCTCATCTGGAATGGCCTGCGTTACGGAGGTCCGGAAAAATCAAATTTCAATCCAGCCGTTCGCGGATACAGGGTGTTCTGCTCAAACCGATATAATAACAAAGGCTGCGGTCACAGCTATACTGTCTATCTCTCTTGTTTCCTCCATGGATTGATTTTCCGCGCCCAGACCCTCTGGCTATTTTTAAAAACCGTACTACAAAATATTTCTCTCCAACTGATTCCCATAAAAAAGAAGCTTCCTTTTTCGCCATCTACCGCATTCCGATTATGGAAACGATTCCTACTGAACTTGTCCCATATCCGTTCTTTTCTCATCAAAATTACTTCCCCTCCTGCGTCCAGAGAAATTCGTCCTGAAATGCAGACCATTGCCCACATTCAAACCGCCTTTCCAAATTCCGTTTGCCCGATCACTGATTTTCAGTCCCATTTTCAGGAAAATATTTTAGAAAAATAATACCCCTCCCCCTTCCTTTCTCATTAAAATTACAGCCGCTTTCTTATCATAAGCCTAAAAGGGTCTCTTCTGATTTACCATAACCACCAGCCAAAACGATTTTGACTCCCCCTGTGTCCTGATACAAGTCGGTTCGTAATTTTTTAAACCATCAAAACAAGGAGACAAAAATGAGAGGGCCAAAACATTCCTCACACTATCTCAAAATGAGAGTACTGGGCGCCATCGACTTCGCCGAAGGCAAATCGATCCGGGATAGAATCCGGAAAGTTGCGGAAATGTCGTTCACCGATGAACACGGGTTTCCCCGCCAATTCACCTGGCGAACCATTGAAACCTGGAGGACCAGGTACAAACTTTACGGCATCACCTCAATGCTCAACAAGGCACGTTCCAATAAAGGTCAACGAAGAAAAATGGACCCTCAGGCAGTTCTTGAGGCCGTTGAACAAGTGCTCCCATTTCTTAAACAGGACCAGCAACTTAATAAAGCGCTCATCTACAGGTTCTGCATTGAAAAAGGATTATTACGGCGTGAAGAAATCGCTCCCAATACTTTCTCCCGCTTTTTGATGGAACACGACCTTCTTAAAAATAATTATCTTGATCCACAAAAACGTGAAGCCTGGAGCAAACAATATGCAAATCAACTCTGGCAGGGTGATTCCAAACAGGGACCACCTATCAAAGTCAATGGCGTTTCCAAACAGACATGGCTTATTGCCTTGATTGATGATGCCTCCAGAACGGTCACCCACGGAGAATTTTTCTTCCACAATGACACCGATTCCCTCATAAAAACACTTCAGGCAGGCATTTATAAAAGAGGCATTCCGGAACAACTCTATTTTGACAACGGAAGCAACTATGTGGCAGCTGAAATATCACTGGTCTGCGCCAGAACCGGAATCATATTAACTCACACGCAGGTCAGGGACCCCGCGGCTAAAGGAAAAATTGAAAGATTCAACAGAACTGTCGACGATTGCTTTTTATGCCGGATACTTGACCTTTCTTCCCTTGAAGCCTTGAATCGGCAATTCTGGACTTGGCTTGAGGAGGAATATAACAGCCGGGTTCATTCTTCCATCCAAATGAAACCAGTCGATCGCTTCGGCCTCGACCTTAACCGCATCAAATATCTTCCCCCATGTGAGATGAACGATGAATGGTTTTATCTCGAAGACGACCGGACAGTCAAAAAAGATAATACTTTCCCTTTCAAAAATATCCGTTTTGAAGCCCCAAGAGATCTTCGGGAAAAGAAAATTTCCATCCGGTTCGAAAGAAATAATCCCGCTTCACGGGTGGTGGTCTATTACAACAATCAACGCATGGGTGAAGCCAAGCGCTTGAACCCATGCCAAAACGACATATTTAGAGCCTGTCCCGTTTATACAAATTTTTTACAGTTTTAAAATTTAAAAT
>CAYUET010000014.1:0-51453 GCA_964443875.1 uncultured bacterium
GCGGCTTTGTTCTCTCAAATTTCTCTTTTGACATGGCGCTCTCTCCTAATTATTTTCCTTTAAACTCTTATTTCAAGCCCCTGCAAACTAAAGCCCACGAGCGGAATCGAACCGCCGACCTTTCGCTTACCATGCGAATGCTCTACCAACTGAGCTACGAGGGCTTTGGATTTTTCGATGAAAAAGGCTGTGAAGATATATCAAACCAGCGAATAAGGTCAAGATTTATTTTTATAAAATTTTTTATATCTGATTTTTATTGCTTATTCGTTTATCCCATTATAGGTTACATCCGTCAATTTAAATAAAAAACAAACATAACATGAATTCTAATCCATTTCAAACAAACAAAACTCTTAAAGCTGTTTTCATGGGAACACCCGGATTTGCAGCCGCTCATCTGGATGTGCTGCTTCATCATCCGGATCTAGTTACACTTAAGGCCGTTTACACACAGCCCGACCGCCCAAAAGGACGTTCCCGTATTCCCTCCCCTTCTGATGTCAAGGAAGTTGCCCTTGCCTATCAACTTCCCATTGTTCAGGTGGATAATTTTAAGACGGAGGAAAGCCTTAATGAACTTAAAGCGTTCGCTCCGGATATCCTAATCGTTGTTGCGTATGGGATCATTCTTCCTGCTTCCGTTCTCAGCATCCCCTCCTATGGAGCCATCAATATTCACGCCTCCCTTCTCCCCCGATACCGGGGAGCCTCTCCTATTCAGTATGCCCTCCTCAACGGAGATTCCCTGACCGGAGTCACCTGCTTTCTTCTGGATTCCGGAGTGGACACCGGACAAATCCTGCTTCAAAAAGAGATCAAACTCACCCCTCAGGACAATTATGATTCTCTTTCAATAAAACTTTCCTCTCTCGGCAAAGACTGTCTGATTGAAACCTTAACACGTATTCAGGAATCCTGTATGAGCTTCAAAGGTTTCCCTCAAGATAAAAAAATCGGTTCTTATGCCAAAAAAATTACCAAGGAAATGGCGGAGCTGAATTTTGAGAAATCCGCCCAGGAACTTCACAATCAGATACGGGCACTCAGCGCCTGGCCTATCTGCCATTTCAGGGCACAGGCGGACAAACTTGATGAAATGGAAATCAAAATTCATAAAACAGAAACCGTAGTCCCCTGCACTCTTTGTGAATCAAGAAAACCTGGAGAACTCCATTATCTGCCTCACCATCATTTACATATCCGCGCCTCTGACGGATGCCTGAATATTCTTGAATTACAGATTCCAGGTAAGAAAAAAATGACCATTCAGGAATTTCTCAACGGACATTGCATAGGCGATATTCATCGCTGATCTGACTTTTTCATGACACACTCAACCCATTCCCAGGCCTGTCGAAAAAATTGCGGGGTCTGCTGCATCATTCCCTCCATCAGCTCCCCTTTGCCCGGCACAAAGCAAGGAAAGCCCGCTTTCACCCCCTGCCCTCACCTGACATCTGATCTGCAATGCAGTCTGTTCAACTCCAAGGACCGTCCTTCTGTCTGCAGCTCTCTCAAACCACAGACGGATCTTTGCGGAAACAGCCGGGAAGAAGCGATTGCGATACTGACTCATCTTGAAAAAATAACGAACCCTGAAAAATTTTTATAATAAAAAAGGCAGCCCGGCTTACCCGGACTGCCTTTAATTGATAGCGTATTATTCCTGAGGGGGATAATCGGCTTGATTAATAACGATAATGTTCGGCTTTGTAAGGACCTTCGACCGGAACCCCGATATAATCAGCCTGCTTTTTGGTCAGCGTTGTCAGACTGACTCCCAGTTTCCCCAAATGGAGACGGGCAACTTCCTCATCCAGAGCTTTGGGCAGACGATAAACCCCTTTTTCATATTTCTTGGTGCGGAGTTCAATCTGTGCCAGAACCTGGTTTGTAAAGGAAGAAGACATCACGAAAGAAGGATGCCCTGAAGCGCAACCCAGATTCACAAGTCTTCCTTCCGCCAGAATATAGATCTGCCGGCCATCCTTAAAGGTATAGCGGTCAACCAAAGGCTTAATCGTATCTTTCTTGGCTTCCGGGCAGGTGTTGATTCTTGAAACCTGAATTTCATTATCAAAATGCCCGATATTACAGACAATAGCCTGATCTTTCATTTTCAGCATATGTTCCAGAGTAATCACATCCAGATTGCCTGTGGTGGTAACATAGATATTACCTTCATGAAGCACTTCTTCAATCGTCTTTACTTCATAACCTTCCATTGAAGCCTGAAGAGCGCAGATAGGATCGATTTCCGTAACAATCACACGCGCACCGAAACCACGCATGGACTGAGCGCAACCCTTTCCAACTTCCCCGTAACCCAGAACCACAACAACTTTTCCTGCAACCATCACTCCTGTGGCCCGCTTGATCCCGTCTGCCAGAGACTCACGGCATCCATAGAGGTTATCAAACTTGGATTTTGTGACGGAATCATTCACGTTAAAAGCAGGAATCAGAAGCTCTTTACTTTCTTCCATCTGGTAAAGCCTGTGTACTCCTGTGGTTGTTTCCTCTGAAACTCCCTTCCAGTCCGCAACAAATTTCTTCCATACCCCAAAATTTTCATTCTGGAGTTTTTTCAAAAGATTGATTATTTCCTGTTCATCTTCACTGCCTGCAGTCACTTCCAGTTCTTTGGGATTCTGTTCAGCTTTCAATCCTTTATGTAATAAAAGGGTTGCATCGCCTCCGTCATCCACAATGAGCTCAGGCCCTTTACCGCCAGGAAAACACATGGCTTTATAGGTACATTCCCAGTAGTCTTTCAGGCTTTCTCCCTTCCAGGCAAAAACAGGAATACCGGCGGCCGCAATCGCAGCGGCGGCGTGATCCTGAGTGGAAAAAATATTACAGGAGCACCAGCGAACCTGAGCTCCTAAAGCGGCCAGAGTCTCGATTAAAACAGCGGTTTGAATTGTCATATGCAGAGACCCCATAATCCGGGTGTTGGCCAGGGGTTTGCTTTTTCCGTATTTTTCCCTCAGGGCCATAAGTCCTGGCATTTCCATCTCAGCCACTTCGAGTTCTTTACGACCCCAGGCGGCAAGGCCAATATCTGCAACTTTATAGTCTTCAGTATCTTTTTTACTCATTTCAATTCTCCTTTAGATTGTCAGATCCTCTGTCAAAAAAACGTGTGTAAGCTATACAAAAAGGACCAAGGCGTCAATTATGTTCTCTTAATCGTTTCTGATTTTGAATCTCTTGACTCAATCCAGTTTTATCCGATGATCTGTAAAAAAACAAACTCTCTCAAATTTCCAATTTTACGAGTCCAGATTTTTACCAACTTCATCTACCGTTTTATCAAACAAAGCCTCCAGAACCGGATGGGTGTTGCGTATTTTTGCAATCACCTTCTGAGTCCACTGGATATAAGTTTTTTTTCGCTCAAGATCCCAGCCCAGGGGACAGTCCTTTGTTAGGGCCTTCACATTGGCAATCTTATCGGCTATTTTTATAAGTCTGGGGCCTAAGGAAAGAGCAGATGCTTTTTGAATCTGCGCTGCTTTTCGCTCATCATGGGACAGTAATTTATCATCCGTCACTTCAGCCACATAGGAGGCAATTTGAGAATTAAACTCCGAGGTAAGAAGCTCCAGGGTCATCGCGGTATCCTCAATCGTATCATGAAGTAGGGCAGCCGCAAGGATATCTTTGTCACGGACCCCCCCCTCTCCGGATAAAATCCATGCCACTTCAACAGGATGGTTGATATAGGGTGTTTTTCCATCCTTGCGTTTCTGAAAACCGTGGTAACAGGCCGCAGTGTAGCAGGCCTTCAAAACTATATCGGGAGATTCTATTTTAACTTCATTCATTTTAACTTCATTCATTTTAACTTCATTCATTTTAATTTCACTCATTGACAGAAAAAAACTCGTTTGTTAAAATGTGATTTTTTAAAATTTTTAATTATTTTTCGGAGCTTTATTCCTGATGAAAAAGACAGCACAGAAAGTTTCTACCATAAAAGAAGAAACTTCCATAGAAATAAATGAAAATGATATCCCGGATGCGGATTTCTTCTCAAAACGGGGTGTTGATTTTTTTAATGAAAGCAAATTTGCTGAAGCCATAGCCGATTTTGACAGGGCCATCCGCGTTGACGAAGAAAATCCTTATTTTTTCAATCTCCGGGGTCATGCTAAATATTCAGCCGGGGATATTAAAGGCGCAAGAGCGGACTTCAACAGATCCAAAAAACTGAAGACAAAAGGCAAGAAAATCAAAAAACCGGCAGCCCCTGCCGCTTAAGCCTGGATTTGGTAAACCTCCTCTGACAGATTTTTTTGGCCGCAAAGATAGAATGTCACGGCTTTGGGTATTATTTTACCTGCTAATTTCGGATTTTCAAGAGACAGAACAACCCGTTTAAGATCTTCCGCCCCTCCTTTCGGATAAGTGACTTTGATCCGCAGACGTGTCGCAGAAAGAAAAGATGAAAGGGCCTTCTCTTTTTTATTTTCCATACTAACTAAAGGCTCATAGTAAACCCCCGGAACATAAGTCGTACTCCCTGATTGCAAAATCGTTTCGGCCTTTGCCACAAGCTCACGATTCAGGGCATGTCTGATTCCGAGATTTTCATTGAAGAGCCAAAGGTCTGCTGTGACTTCCATCATAAAAAGGATTCCCAATACCGCAAATCCCCACTCCATCCCTTTGACTAACATGGATTCTTCTTTTTTCATGTCCCAGTCCTCTTGATCAGGCGCTGCTTCTTCACTTTTTCTCCACGGTAATCGGAAAAAGCAGTCACAAGGTAAGCCTCCTTCTCTTCCTTAATCAGATTTTCATAACGTGTTCCATCGAGATCCGTATAAATAAAACGATTTCCATTCATACTCCAGTTTCCGCTCCAGCGGTCACCGGAATTTACATGTAAAAGCTCATATTGAACAAGATTCAGGGAAGCTTCCGCCTGAATCAGAGCCCGCTTATAAAAGTCTCTTTTGTCCTCCTGCTGTTTTCCCCATTGAATCCAGAGGAGGGATAAAAGGAAAACAGAAGCGGAGAAAAGAATGAGTACCCCCATGAGGATTAAAAAACGGCTTATTCTGACTCTGTCTTCACTCATAATTATCCCTGGGAAATTCCAAAGCGGTTTAATTTATTATATAAAGTCTGTAGAGAAATACCCAGCGTCTTTGCCGTCTGCGTCTTGTTTCCACGGGCGGATTCCAAAGCTTTGAGAATCTGTATTTTCTCCATTTCATCCAGAGTCTGCGGCCCCTCTGGTGCAGATGAAGCCATTAGTTTACGCTTGTTTAAAAGATCCATTTCCACCTCTTTGGCACGGATGATCCTGTTCTCGGATAAAAGAACAAGCCGTTCGATACAATTTTTAAATTCCCGGATATTGCCCGGCCATGAATACTCGGAAAGAAGGGCCAGAGCCTTCTCCTCCATTTCGCATTTCTCGTTTTCCTTTTCTGTCGCAGAAAGAAAGGCCTTTGCCAGAAGAGGAATATCCATTTTCCGTTTTCTCAAGGGTGGAAGTTCCAGAGTCACCACATTCAGACGGTAATACAGGTCTTCCCGGAAACGCTGTTTTTGGATTTCCTGCTGAAGGTCCTTTCCGGTAGCGGCAACAATCCTTGTATCTACATGATCAAAACGCACGCTGCCGATTCTGCGGATTTCCCCTGACTGAAGGGTACGCAAAAGCTTAACCTGCATGAAAAGCGGCATCTCTGCCATTTCATCCATGAAAAGAGTGCCTTTATCCGCCATTTTAAAAAGTCCGTCTCTGGCTTCATGAGCCCCGGTGAAAGCCCCTTTTTCATGACCGAAAAACTCGCTCTCCATCAGTTCCTGGGGAATGGCTGCGCAATTGACAGGAATGAAGGCATTTTTAGCACGGGGGCTCTCCAGATGGATGTGCCGGGCCATCAGCTCCTTTCCGGTTCCGGATTCTCCGTAAATCAATACCGAGGCATCGGAAACAGAAATCTTTTCTACGGTTTCAAGCAGGATTTTCAGGGGGGATGATTCCGAATAAATCATGGCTGGTGCCGCCCCCTTAAGCGATGAAATATCCGGGAGTCCCCGGGATTCGCGGCTGGCCCTGCGGATCATCTCAGCCACATGCGCCACATCCAGAGGCTTCACCAGATACTGGGAAGCCCCCTGCTTGACCGCAGTGACCGCGGTTTGAATGTCATTATGCCCTGTAATCATGAGAACCTGTGCCTGGGGATTTTCCGCTTTAATTTTTTGAAGAGCGTTAAGTCCGTCCATTCCCGGAAGATTCAAATCCAGAAGAAAAACTCTGTACTGCCTGCGCTTGATTCTTTCAAACATTTCTTCAGCACTGAAAACAGAGTCGCAGTCAATATCGCCGAACACCCCCAGAGCCTTTGAAAGCAAATGAGCGCCTTTGCGGTCATCGTCAACAATCAATACCTGAATAGATCCGTTTGTCATTCTTTTTCCTTTGCGTCCGGAGTGATGCACAAGGGAAATTCCATCTCAAACACACAGCTTTCCCCGGGCCTGCTTGCAATACTTATCCGGCCGTTCATATTTTTCACAAGACTTTTTACAAAGGCAAGCCCCATTCCCCACCCGCTCTTTTCCGAAATCACTTTCGTGGAATAAAACGGCTCAAAAAGATGCTGCATAGTCTCCGCTGAAATACCCGTTCCGTTATCGGCAAACTGAATGATGCATTGGGCTCCCTTTTTAAAGGCGCTGAGCGACACTTTAAAATTGTCGGGAAAGGAAGCCTGTTCGGCATTCAGATAGAGATTAAATAGGATCTGCTGAAAATAAATCGGCTCTGCCATAATCGTTAAGGAGTCTGAGCACTCGATCTTGAGTGCGGATTCTTTCACTCCCTTTCCTGAAACTTTTTCCTCGAATATTTTAAAACTGGACAGAAGATGCACAGGAACCAGGGTAAACATCTCCTTTTTTCCCAAAACCATGAGAGAATGCGTCATGCTTTTGCCCTCAAGAACCGCCTCCTGAGAATTCATTGCAAATTCTGCAACATCGCCTTCAGGGCAGAGCCTTAAAATCGTATCCACAGAGACCTTGATCCGGTTTAAAATATTATTGAAGTCATGGGCCATTCCAACAGCCAGAAGGCCGCAACTCGTAATCTTCTCTCCTTGAATCAGCTCATGTTCCAGATTCCTTCTGTCCGTGATATCATTGAAAAGCACGATCACATGACTCACCTTGTTTTCTGTTGAAAGAAGAGCGGTTTTAACCCCGAAATACTTTCCTTTTCCGGGGCCTTCCCAAAAAATTTCCCGGGAATCCACCGCTTTCTTTTCCTTCAGGGAAAAAGAAATCAGCTCTCTCATCTGGGAAGGGATGAGGGAAGAATCCAGGGTGATGTGTTCGGAAGGCTCAGTGCCTGCGGACAAAAGCACCCGGGCCATAGGATTCACAAAAACCATTTTTTTCTCGCTGTTCATGACAAAAAGCCCGGAGGTCAGAGAATTCAGAATGCTTTCATGCAACTGTTTCAGATGAATAATTTCCTGTGTCCGCTCACGAACACGGTCCTCCAGGTTCTGATTCAGATCCTTCAGCAAAAAAAAGGCTTTTTCCTTTTCAGAGACTTCATGCCGCAAAGAATCCCTGGAGGACTGGATCTGCTCCATCATCGTGTCAAAATGCGTGTAGATCACTCCTATTTCGTTGGAAAACTTCATATGGGTACGTACCCTGTAATCCCCTTTCCCGGCCTTTTGAATAAGCTCAAGCAGAAGGGATAGAGGCTTGATGACCATCTGCCGGGTCAGCCGGCTGAATAAAAAAACCATGAGGAGAATGACAAGCACTAAAACGGCTAAAACCTTCTGAAGCATTTCGGTCACTGCAAACATCTCTCTTGTTTCCTGAAGCACAATCACATACCACCCGGGCAGCCGGATCAGACCTTTTTTCCCGCCCAAAAACCGGAAAGAGGCCCCGAAGGAAAGAGAATACTCATCCTTGAAAAGAAATCCCGATGAAGAAAGAAGCCCCTCCTCCTTTTCCGTATTTTCATTCCTGATACTCAGTCGTCTTTTAAGCTCCAAAGGACTCATGTCTTTCCCAAGATTCTCCTCGCCTTCACCGGCAAGCCACCTGAAATCAGAATCCACAATTTTAAGACGGCAGGAATCCCCCACAAGATAGGGCTGAAAAAGATCCCAGATCGTCTTCACCTTCACCAGGGCGAGCAGGACAACCCCGGATTTCCGATTCAGGGGAACACAAATCAGACTTAAAGGCAAATCCGATGAAGAAAGAAAAAAGGCATCAGAAACCCGCACTTCTTCTGAAGAAAATTCTTTCAGCCCGGAAGCCTTCATGGCTTCAGCAACCAGGGGTGTATCGGTAGACTCCAGTATCTCTTCTCCGGAATTCAGAACCGCCAGGGCCTCGAGGCTGAGCACTGGCCGGATTTCCTTGAGGGCACGCTCAAAAACACTCTTTCTGTCCGCCGGAAGATTGCTGGCAGGATCAAGGTTCAGATGCTTCAGGGCGGAGGATAAACGATAAATGGAAGTCTCAAGAATACCCGGAGCCTTTTCGCAGAAACGGTCCAGATTATTTAAGGCCTGTTCTTTGATGCGCGTGTTAACAAAGGCATAAACGACAAATGAAAGAATCAATACAGGAAGAAAACCTGTAATCATCAGTTCCAGCCTGAAAACCGACTTAAGCGTGAACGATGTTAATTTCATTTCCTCTTTTCCGGAGGGCTGTTTCATGGCCTCTCCAAAACCTTTACGCTGTTAGCCCCCTAAAACATTCTTTTCCTTATCCGGAAATCCTGATCTGATTCATCATTCCTTCCTTCGAAGCCAGAACCAGGTCGGATTTGTCCAGCAGAATCATGAAATAATTCTTAAGGATCAGGAGACGGCTTTTATCCTCTGAAGTCTGATAGGGATTCCGAACTCCTTTTGCAATTTGTGTTTCAATCCTGAGCAGGGCTTCATACCAGACCTTTTTTTTAAAAAGAATTTCAGAGGATTCCATGGATAAAAGCGGGGCGGTTTTTTCATCTACGCTTTTCAAAAAAAGATCCATCTCACCGGAAGGCTGATATCCCTGGCTTGGGCTTTGAGCCTCCCCGGGATTCCTTACTATTTCCGGCATCTGCACCCCGTCATCCGCATCAAAATCTTTAATTTTTCTTGTTTCCGACCCGGGGCTTGAAGGCTCCACCTTCTTCGCTGTATCTACCACATGACGAATAAAATAATTATAGGACGGAACAAGAATTCCTGCACGGTCCACTTCCAGCCCTCCTGAAGAATAACCCGTAGAGGCGGAAATCCAGTGCGAAACAGCTTTTGATTTTCCTTTCAGAAAAACAGGAGCCTCTTCTTTTTTCTGCGCAGCCGCAGAGGGAGCCGCCTTAAGGGCTATAACCTGATCAGCAAGGCCCTCTGCCTCATCTAACTCTTTCAGGACCTGCGTTTTCTCCTCTTCAAAACGGGAAGAGGGACTCAAAAAAGAAGTGGTTAATATTTCCTCAGATGAAAAGGAAAAACAAAAACCATTCAGAATAAAAAGGATAAAAAATATAAAACCCTTACCCGAAAAGTCTCTTGAAAAACAAATCAGTGTCTTAAATCTCTTCACGTAAATCTTCCTTTTTTTTCATACCCTGAATCATTTTTTTCAGCAAAGTCTGAATCAGCTCCAGTTTGGTATAAATTCTCTGGATATGATGGGAGTATTCCGCATACGGGAATTTTCCGGAAGAGGCATGGGTATCCATAAAAGAAGAAAGCCGGACAAACTCATTCTGAAGAAATAAAACAATCAACCCGCTAAATTGAGGATCCTTTTCAGTTTCCCTGATCTGATGAAGAAAAGACTGCTCCGGCTCTTTTTTAAAAATCCGGCATTTTTCTTCTACCCGTTTTAAATAATCATCAAATAGTTCTTTCAGGGGCCCCATCTCTCTATGATCAGGCACGCATTTTTCCTTCAGCACTTTCCAGGGATCAAAAACGGCCTGAAAATCTTTTACCTCAAGCCTGGAAAACGCAATGGGCTTCGCATTCATAAGCTCAATCCCCTCTGAGGAAGCCTGAATAAAATGCATATGCGAATTCTGACGGATGATATTTTCAAAATCCCGGTAATAAAGATGCCACAAACGGCTTGTTTGTCTTTCCCGGCCCAGGACATCTCTGACCCTGTATAATTTTTTCCCGGGTGAAGCGGGACCTTCGAAGGCGCGTTTGCCCGGAGCATCCCCCAATAAATCCACACCGATCATGACAACCGGATTGCACCCCAGATAGGCCGCTGTATTCAGGCCAAAGCATCCGGAATTGGTGGAGGAAAGAACAATCCCTTTTTCACCCCCGTAGACAGAGGCGCTCCACTGCTGAAAACCGTTGGAGGCAGAATCAGAAATAAAAATACGGTTTTCGAAACCTTCAAAAGAGTCTGGAATAATGGTGGGAACGCCCACATAATATGCCCCGCCCCGAACGCCCTTCAAATGCCGTTCGTAATTTTCCTTTCCGGGATCATTCGTAACGACGAGATGCGGAACAATATTATTTTTCAACAATAATTTATAGGAGGTATCCACACAGATCACCAGAAAAGAATCAGAAAATTCACGAATCTTTTCAACAGCCTCTGCATTCAAAGAGGGACCTCCCGCCACAAGCAGGGCAGGCTGATTTTTAAATGCTCCCTTAAGGGTGGTGACTCCGGGGGCCTTCAGATATCTTGCGAAATTATCAGCCGTATTTTCCTCCAGCTGGGTCGTATAATAATTCATAAAAAAAAGAATTTCAGAAACCTCCATGACCTCCTCCGCAATAATTTTACCCGCCTCCATGTACCAGGGGTCTGCTGCTGTAGAGGGAGGAAAGGGAAACATTACGGGTTTTGAACCAAAAAGTTTTCTGGAAACCGGGTATAAAAAATCCCTGAGCAGGGCAAGATCGGAAGAAACAAAAAAAGGAATTTTTCTCTTTAGTACAGGCGATAAGTTCACGGTTTTCATGGCATGATAAAAAACCGTCATGGATTTTTCCACCACAAAACCGACTTCCACATCCCTTTCCATGAGGGCAAGCAAAGGATATCCCAGCCCGGGGCCCAAAACGACAAGATCAGTGGCCTGAAGATGTTCCTTGAAAAAAAGCTCGACGCTGCCGGAGTCCTGTTTTAAAGGATCTTTCAGGTCATGAAAATATTTTTTCCCGGAAGGGGTTTGTTCAAATAAAGTGTATGCCCCCTTCTGAGTCAATTCTGTCTGCCACAAGGACTCCGGGGTATGGACAGAGACAATGCGGGCTAATTCGGGCTCGTATTCTGAAAGTAACTTAAGATTATTTTCCCAGTAACTCATTTAATCAAAATTGACATGATTTATATAAAAAGGCAATCTAAAACCAGTAAGAAAAATATCCTTATTATTCAATTCGGTCGTATGGAAAATCTTTTCCAGACTATCCCTTCACTCTTTTTTCTCCTTCAGAAATATTTCAAAACCTCCCTCAGTCTTTTACGTATATACGAATGCCCTTCAAAACAGGCCTGGTAGAATTTCCAGACCTGTTTTTCAGAAACTGAAAGCGTTGGCACTCCGTGCTCTTCCCTTTCTGAAGTTTTGGCACTTCGTGCTCTTCCCTTTCTGAAGTTTTGGCACTTCGTGCTCTTCCCTTTCTGAAGTTTTGGCACTTCGTGCAAAATTCGAATCAATAATTTTTTCTTACCCTCTCGAGTTCTTCGGACAAAAACTGTTCCCATTTTTTTCTCTGGATCAGGGGAGCAGTAATAAAAAGATCCTTATCCCCACGTCCGCTGACATTCACAATAATATTTTTATCCTTCGGAAGGGTGGGCGCAATTTTTATGGCCGCAGCAAGGGCATGAGAGGATTCCATGGCCGCGATAATTCCTTCGTGCGTTGCGAAAAAACGGAAGGCCTCAATGACTTCCGCATCCCTGGCAGACATAAATTCAATTCTTTTTCTTTTTCCCAGGGAAGCAAGCTCCGGCCCTATCCCGGCATAGTCCAGCCCTGCACTGACAGAGGCCGTATCCATAAGACTTCCATCCTCGTTGCAGAGAAACATTGACCGATAGCCCTGGTGTACGGATTCTGTTGCCATTCCGGCCATCCGCTCAGCATGACATCCAGCCTCAGGTCCGCATCCTCCGGCTTCAACCCCTATGAGCCGGACCTCCGGTCTGTCGATAAAAGAACTGAAAAAACCGATGGCATTGGATCCGCCGCCAACGCAGGCAATCAGGACATCCGGATCTTTTTTCTTTTCCTGATAAAATTGTTTCGAGACTTCTTTGCTGATGATGGATTGAAATTCCCTGACCATATGAGGATAGGGGAATGGCCCCAGGGCACTGCCTATAAGGTAATAGGTATCCCCATAGTGGCCAGCCAGGTATTCAAAGGCAGCATCCACCGCATCGGTCAGAATCTGATTTCCCTTTGTCACAGGAATCACCTCCGCCCCTAAAAGCTCCATCAGATAAACATTTGGTTTCTGACGGATGCAATCCTTAAGTCCCATAAAAATTTTGCACTCAAGGCCAAGCCGTGCACAGACGGTAGCCGTTGCAATACCATGCTGCCCGGCTCCTGTTTCTGTAATGACCTTTTTTTTGCCCATCCTTTCCGCCATAAGGCCCTGCCCATAAGCGTTGTTGATTTTATGCGCCCCGGTGTTGGCAAGTCCCTCCAGTTTACAGTAGATGGAGGCTCCGTTCAATTTTGCCGTGGCCCGCTCCGCATACAAAAGGGGCGTGGGCCGTCCGATAAAATTTCTGTGGATGTCCTGCAGTTCCCTTAAAAATTCCTGATCATTCATGCAGGAAATAAAGGTCTGACTCAGCTCTTCCAGATAGGGATTCAATTCTTTTGAAACAAACGCTCCGCCAAAAGAATCGAAATAGGGATTAAAGTTGAAATACGTTTTGATCATGATAACCTCCTTGGGGTTTGAAATGGGAGCCAAAGGTTATCAGACCGGAATTAAATGCAAAAAAAAGCCGCCGGTTTGAAACCGACGGCCCGTATGTTTGTTTATAAATTTAAATAATAATTATACGAAATCGACAGTTTCGACGAGTGATCGAAACCGCCACCAGGTTACCTGATTTATATTTATTTTAAAACTGATCATGAAGACAATATAAGGACTTTTCCATTTCTTTAGCAAGAAAAATCTTAAAAACATCCTTTCCTGGATTTTATCCATTCGCTCAGGATCACAAAAACAACACAATATTATTATTCTTAAAAATTGATGATAATCCTCCCAACCCCGATCCGAAGCCCCATAATCTACCGCAGCAGGCATTATCAATTTTTTACCTTGAAGTAGGAGTCATTAAAAATCTTTTAATTTTTAGTTGCTTTATTCAAAAATTGCGTATACGTAAATAAAATACAGTTTGCAAATACACTTGGGTATCTCTCAAAAAATGTTAATCTTCAACAACGGAAAAGGAATTCATGAAAAACAAAACACTCCTTCTGCTTTTCCTCCTCTCTGTATTATTTTCAGGATGCACCAATACTTTTCAGCATAAAGCAGGGGACGGAGCTGTTTTTACCCATTCTTATGTGGAAGAATTTCCGGCAAATGCTCAAAATGAATGGGCTGAAATTCTGGAAGCTGATGTTACCGGATTCCCCAACAAGCATGGTTTTGATATTGTTATGTCATTCATTCTTTATCTTAAAAATCTCGATGTCGAAAATGTGGAAATTTTTGATGTCACTCACGGCTACCAGAGAATAGACTGTGAAAAAACCTATATGCTGAAAGATAAGTACCGCTATTTTGCCGGTACAAAAGCAAAACCTATTTCTTCGCCCGAATACAGCTGGCTTTTTATTCCCCAGGATACAAAAAAAATATTCAAATTTATTTTAACTGATCTTAAAGGAAAACAAACGACCCTGTATCAGCCTGTCCTTTTCACCAGGGAAAGAAAACTCAAGTATATTGAAAAAAATGATTCTGTTTCAGCAGCCCCCGATCAGGCATCTGAAAGGCCCAAAAAGAATAAAAAAGGGCAAAAATAATCAATATCCCGGGAAATAAGCTTCTTTCAGGCCTGAATGCTGACCCTGCCGTTGTTTCCATCCACATACACTATGTCGCCGTCTTTGATGCGGCTGCATACCCCGCGAATCCCCACGACTGCAGGAATTCCATACTCCCTGGCCACAATCGAACAGTGATTAAGAATCCCTCCCATCTCCACTACCACCGCAGAGGCAGTTAGAAATAAGGGCGTCCATCCCGGATCCGTATTGTAGGCAATCAGTATTTCACCCCGGGATAATTTTCCGAATTCATGACTGCTTTTAATCACCCGCGCTTTTCCTCTGGCAATGCCCGGTGAGGCAGCAACGCCTGTCAGAACATCCAACTCATTACAAGGCAGAGATAAATCCTCAATCCGGGTCCCCACATCCCGGATATGATAGGGGGGGCAAAAATCCCGGTCCTTTTCGTATTCCTGCATGCGGGAAATAATCTTTTCCTGGAAAGCGGAAATTTCTCCGGGATCTTTTAAAAGACTCCGTATTTCATTTAAAGACAGAAAAAAAATCCAGTTTTCCGGAAGGGGATAGGGGCTGAAAACCTCATGAGAGGCGAGATTAAGAAGCAGTCGCCGCAGCCTGTAAAAAACCTTGTCCAGACCGAAACGCAAATCCTCCCTTAAAGCCAGCAATCGCTTGGCTAAGCTCAAAACAGGCTTAAGATAAAAAGGCAGTTTTCCCCTCTCTTTTAAAGGGACCTGATTTCCCCCCCGGTTTGAGACTTCCTTTTTTTTATTATAAAATTTAAGAACCATTTGAAACACCTCCGCAGGAATTTCGTCCCAGCGGGGATGAATGAAGTCCCTGTTAAAAGAACGGTATTTATATCTCTCAATATAGTTTTCAAAGGCTTTAATAAATGCATCGGCCTCAGGATTCATCTGTATGGTCTTCAAATCGGTTTGAGGAGACAGCTCCACCGGGTAAACTTTCTGTAAAAGATGAGCAAGAGACATCAGGCCTTCCTGCATCTCAAGCGATACGTTGGCCGGCATATCCAGAAAAAAAGACATAACATTTCCCTCATGCACGGAATAAGATCCCAGAAAATGGCGGGCAAGCCAGGTCATGAGAGAAGCATTTCCATATCCCCACTGATTACGGATCTGAAGTTTTGACAAAAGAACCAGAAGACGTTCTAGTTCAGAAAGAAGCTCGGAAGGGGAATAGGAGGAATAGTCTTTTATAGAAACCTGGTTCAGTTCTTTTTCATTCTTTATAAGATGACGTTTTAAAAGAAAACAGGTAAAAAAAGGAAAAACGGCCGGATCTTTACAAAGCAGAGGAATTCTTGGCAGAAGACTTAGACATTTCTTAAGATTAAAGGGAACCCCTAAAGCCTCCATCATTAAATGCGGAGGGAAAACCTGAAGGATCTCTTTGAAACGGAAAACAGGGGGAATAAGTTCCAGAAGTTTGTAGATCACAAAAGAATGCAGATACCCAAACCCGTGAATAACCCTTATACTTTCAAGCTCTGAAATTCCCTTAAGACCTAATGCCGTCAGTGGCTCTTTAAAGGTGTAAAGGCTGGCGAACTCATCAAAAATAATCGAACTGGTAAGCGGCGTCATTCTGTCTGACCAGAGGTCTTCCACAACCGTCCGGGAATAAACCCGGTCAAATTGCTTCTCTTTGATCCCGGCTGAAAAACCTGTGGTAATGGGTCGCATCTGCAGAAGATAAAGGATGCCTTTTTCAACAGCCCATTCAATATCCATGGGCGTGCCCTTTTTCTTTTCAAGCCGCTTGCCTGTGCGGACCAGCTCATCCAGAAAAGCGGAAGGAAGGAGGCAGGCTTTTTTTTCAGGATCCGGGTTGATCAGTTTTTTCTCAGACGTTTTGGGGTTAATTTCCCAGCAGGCAGGAATCACTTTTCCAGAAACCAGGTCCTCAGCCAGGCCGCAGACAGCCTCCAGAAGGCAAACTTCCCTCGATTCACAGGGATGGTGGGAAAAAAAGACACCGGCAAATTCAGGCGTCAGCTGTTTTTGAATAATCACGGAAATCATAGGATCCCGGGCCACGCGGCCTTTTTGTCGGCGGTAAACAAGAGCCCTTTCGGCCCAGAAAGAGGCAAAACAGTAAAAAACAGCGGGCCACAGCCCTTTGAACGTCGTATTTAAAACGGTGGAATACTGTCCTGCAAAAGAGGCTTTTTCGTCATCTTCTCCAATCACGGCGGAACGAACAGCCCACAAGCAGGACGATTCCCCCATGAGCGCAGATAATTTTTCCTCAACAGGAGAGAGAAGATTCTGGGGCCAGGAATAATCCTTGAAAACCGACCACACACGGCTTCGTAAATCCGTTTCTCCGTTCTGCTCACCTGCGGCAACCGAAGCCATGAAGTTCTCCAGCCCGGAGAGATGGATGAATTCCTTAAAAAACTCGGCACTCAAAACAAGGCCGTCAGGAACCCGGTAGCCCTGGTTGAAGAGTTCATGAAGCCGCAGCGCCTTTTCTCCAATGGTTAAAATCTTATCCTGCCTGAGAGGATCATGAATCCGAAGGATCCAGTGTAGAAGAGGATTTTGATTGTGCTTAAACGTATCCGGAAAGGAATTCATGAATCCCTCATAACTTCAGCCTTCAGGTTTACTTTCAGTGCATTCCGATAGGCCATAACTGGATTCAGTATAAAAAAAAACTGTTCAACAATGAGCAAGAGAGCCAAGGCCAGAGACAACAAAATGAAGAATAACCGATTTTTATATTGAAAGAGTACAAAATGCCACCAGAAAACAATAAAACCGCAGCATACCTTGAAAAAAAGAGGAAGCTTTAAAAAAGAGAGCACCCAGGAACTGAATGAGATTGTAAGGGGAAAGAGTTCCCATTCATACCCCAAAAGAGTCCATAGAAAAAGGAAATAGACCCACCCCGCCAGAGAAAGGAACAAAAAAATTCCCGAAAAAACATTTTTCAGATCATTATTTCCCTGCAAAAAGTTGTTTCTCATCGAACTCAAAACTCATGGGATCTTCGGACTTTGGATAGCATACCACCGACTGTGAATTTTCGTCCCCGATCACAACAAGGGCGTATTTATATTTGAAGGACTGGGGGTAAACAAAAGCAATCTGTATGGGAGAACGTCCCTTGACCTGCAGAAGATCTGCTTCAATCTGCTGTCCGCGGGCATTTCCTCCCGGAAAAATGTGATTCGCTTTTTTCTTATCCAGGAGATTACGGTCCTTGTCAAAAAAATAACAGTAATTATAAGGAACGGGCAGGGACGCCCCCTTCTCATTGATTTTAAAAACAACATATACCGCACTGAGGGCTGAATCCACCCCATTGTCATTTTTTATCTCCCAGCCGCTGAGATTTCCAGGCCGTACGGAGCGTATTTCAAACTTGACATCCTTTTTATGGCTTTGCTGGGACACTTCCTTTTTGTTGAGCTTACGCCGTATATCTTCCAATGTCTGAGCACTGACATACAGACTCGCAACAAAAAAAATAAAGGCAAAAAAAGTCAAAAGACGTGGACGATTCACTTTTTAATCTCCTTATCCGGTGTCTTATTATTCTCTATATTATTCTCTTCTTTTTTCTTTTCTATCTCTCTGAGGATCTTCGCCATACGGTATTCAAGAATCTTAAGCAGGGGAAAGGCAATGATTCCGCATATGCAGAAGGTCATGACTGCGTTTAGCATGGAATCTCCCATACCATCAAGAAAATAGATCAAAAACTGGAAAAAACTGCCATGAAACTCACTGATGGCGGAAAAGGAACTGAAAAGCGTCAGAATGAAACTGATCGTTCCTCCGATCCCGCCCACGGTAACACTTAATCGGTTTGCAAACTGGCTCATGAGAACAAATCCTTCATGGCGCTAAAAAAGTCGCCCAGATCATTAGGGGTTGATTCGGTAAGAATAAGCTTTGAAGCCGCTTCCGTAATCTGCTGGCTTGCCCTGGCTCCGGGATAAAGCTCAAGAAATGCCCTTTGCTTGCGCACCGCAAGTGCAACCGAAGGATCATAACTTACAACCCCGATGATCTCCGGAGTCATTCCCATGAAATGACGGCAAATTTCCTTGAGTTTTTCCCCCACCCTGTTTCCTTCCTCCTCGTTCCTGCACATATTGAAAAGAAACATCACTTTTGCCTTTCCCCCCTCCAGCTTGAGGGATTTGATCACCGCATAGGAATCTGTGAGGGAAGTCGGCTCAGGAGTGGCAACCACAACAACCTCCGAAGCCATCAGTAAAAAAGTGAGGACACTCCTCGAAATACCCGCAGGGGTATCAATAATCAGATGATCGAACTGGTCGGCAAGGCCGGAGGCTTCCTCGACAAAGTACATGAGTTTTTCTTCACTCAGCTCCGCAAGATGCTTCAGACCGGAAGCAGCCGGAATCAGAGAAAGGCCAAAGGGGCCTTCCACCAGAATCTCCTTCATGGTCTTCTGTCCGGTCAAAACATGACCGAGATTAAAGCGGGGCTTGATCCCCAGAAGAACATCAAGGCTCGAGAGTCCAAGATCAGCATCCATAAGACACACTCTTTTTCCCGCTTTTTTCAAGGCGAGAGCCATATTAAGAGCCATATTGCTTTTCCCCACGCCGCCCTTTCCGCCGGTAACCGCCGTAATCCGCATACGGAGATCCTTCGTTTCCGGAGCTTTCAATCGTACGCTCTCTTCTTTCCATTGCCTTAAACCCGCTGCCTGATCCATAAGCTCTTTTTACTCCACCTGCATGATTTGTTTGGCCAGATATCCCGAAGAATAATCCATAATATCCCTGGGGACCTCCTGTCCGTTTGTAATATAATCAATTCCGGGAATGGACATTCTGGAAAGGGAGAGTAAATGCCCGAAAGAAATCAGTTCGTCAACCTTTGTTAAAATGAGGCTGTGATAGCCTAAGGGAAGAAATTTATGAAGAATGTCGCTGATCTGGGAAGGCATGTTGGATGCGGGGATCAGGAGGGCAATCCATGCATCCTTAAGAGGGGTCAGAAAAGAGGCGGTCTTTCGTATCGCCATCCCGTTCTGGGGGCTGACCCCTGAGGTATCGACAAAAATACGTGTTTCAGAAGAGAAAGAATTTACAATTCTTTTAAATTCCTCCGGGCTCGCCGCCGAATAAAAAGGGACAGAAAGAATATCCGTATAGGCTTTAAGCTGGGCATGAGCACCGAGACGGTAGGAATCCAGAGAAATTACAACTGCCTCCCGCTTCTCGGTTATCACAGCCTGCGAAACGAGTTTGGCAAGCGTCGTCGTTTTCCCGGAGCCCGTGGGGCCGACAACCACTGTCATCCTGCGGGAAATGCGGGCTTTATCCCGCCCTATTCCGGAAAAACGTTTTTCCAGAAGAACCCTGGCTACCTGAACCACCTGAGTATAAGTCAGGGACTGAATCCTGTTTTTAAGAAGCAAAAAAAGGGAGGTGCAGAATTTTTCAACACATTCTTGTTCTGCGCCGTTGTTCAAAAGATGACAGCGAATTTTTCTCATGCTTTCGGGCTCTCCGAGCGGAATCTGGGGCAAGGCCGAATGGAGCAAGGTTCGAAGATCTTTCAGTTCCTCCAGAATTTTATTTTCCTCTGTCCCGGGGGCTTTAGACTCGGTTTTCCGTACTGCCGGAAGGACCTCTTCCTTGTTCTCTGTCCGAATCTGGCGTACATCACGGATGAGATTCTGGATCTCACTCTTTTTATATTCCGAAACTTGTTTTCTTGCAAAAGGCATTGAAACCTTTTCATTGGCTCCTGCAAGCACTTCGTATTCGAGAGAACCGGTCAACAGACGTTTTTTGGATGAAGACTGATACAGCACGGCATTCTCTCCGAGTTCCCTCCGGATTCTCTCCAGAATTTCATTCATGTCCGTTCCATGATATTTTTTCATGACCTCCATAATTACCTCACCCCCGCTTCACTGTTTTTGGAAGATTCCAACGAAATCATCTCCAATGACTGAACCTTGATATTATCCGCAATTTCACTGTAACTGAGTACAGGTAAAATGCCTAAATCCTTCTCAAAGGATTTTCTGAAATAGGGTCTTAAAGACGGCGAAATTAAAAGAACCGGAGAAACCCCAGCCTCAGAAGCCCGGCCTAGACGTTTGGAAAGCTTTTCCACAAGTCCGTTTCTCAGAGCCGGATCAATCAGAAGCGTTGATCCAAAATCCCCTTTATGAAGACATTCCAGAAGGTGCTGTTCCAGCTTGGGATCAAGCGTGATGATATAGAGGATTCCGTTGTCCGAGGCATACTTTCTGGAAATTTCCAGACGCAGGGCTGTACGGACATATTCCGTCATCACTTCCATGTCTTTGATCGTAGCGGCATAATCCCCGATCACTTCAAAAATGGTAATCAGGTTGCGTATGGAAACCTGTTCTTTTAACAGATTTTGAAGAAGCCTGTGGATATGCGCCACGTTGATTTTACCGGGAATGACATCATCCACCAGTGACGGATAACGTTTTTTAAGATTGTCGACCATCCCCTGGACATCCTGACGCACCAGAAGCTCTGATCCGAATTTTTTGATGATTTCCTTGAGGTGAGTTGCAAGCACGGTTGCCGCATCCACCACGGTGAATCCCAGACTTTCCGCCCTGTTCTTTTCAGCCTCATTCACCCAGGTTGCAGGCAGCCCAAAGGCAGGTTCCTTGGTCTGAATCCCCACAAGCTCATCCTCTTTCCCTGAAGGATTCATGGCCAGAAAGAATTCAGGCATGAGTTCACCTTTGGCAATTTCATTATTTTTGATTTTGATGATATACTCATTGGGATTAAGCTGCATGTTGTCCCGGATACGGATGGGGGGAACGATAAGCCCGAGATCAATTGCAAACTGACGCCGTATTCCGTTGATCCTCTCCAGAAGATCCCCTCCCTGGGAAGTGTCAACCAGGGAAATCAGTCCATACCCGATTTCAATTCCCATGACATCGATATGCAGAAGTTCATCCACAGGCTCGGGACCTGCTGCTTTTTTAGTTTTCTCGTCTTCCAGAATCTTGGCCTCTTTGCTTTCATTCAGTTTTGTTTGTGAAGAGACATACCAGGAAACTCCTCCCAGTGCCGCACCGATAAGCCAGAAGGGAAAAAGAGGCATGCTGGGGATCAGACCTAGACAAAACAGGGCAAAGGAGCCGATCCCGGTCGCACGGGGATTAATCAGCATCTGCCCGAAGAGTTCATGCCCCAGAGAGTCTTTGGAGGAAGCGGCACGGGTAACAATGATACCTGAAGCCATGGAAATGATCAGAGAGGGAATCTGGGCGACAAGACCATCCCCGATGGTCAAAAGGGTGTATTTCTGCAAGGCTTCCTGAAAGGTTAAATCCCGGTACAACATCCCCAGAGTCAAACCGCCGATGACATTGATGACCGTAATAATCAGGCCGGCGGTCACATCTCCTCTTACAAACTTCGCGGCTCCGTCCATGGCGCCATAAAAATCAGATTCTCTTGAAAGCTCTTCACGTTTTGCCCTGGCTTCTGTTTCCGTGATCAGCCCGGAGTTGAGGTCCGCATCTATGGTCATCTGTTTTCCGGGCATGGCATCCAGGGTGAAACGGGCTGCAACCTCTGAAATACGGGTGGAACCTGCCACAATCACAGTGATCTGAACAACATAAATGATAATGAAAATAATAGTACCGACAATATAATTTCCTCCCACAACAAAGTTGCCGAAGGCATTAATGATCTCCCCGGCATACCCTTCCAGAAGCACTTTACGAGTTGTCCCGACGTTAAGGGCAATCCTGAGCAGTGTGGTAAAAAGAAGAATGGAAGGAAAAACCGAAAACTCAAGAGGCTTTTCAACAAAAGTCGAAACCATGATAATCACAAGGGATATCCCGATATTGAAAGCGAGCATGACATCGATCACAAAGGGGGGCAGGGGCATCAGAATACCGCACAATACCCCGATAACACCCAGGGCCAGAAGGAAATCGCCTTTGGATAAAAAAGCATTTAAAACTTCCATTTTATCTTTCATAAGGGATTATGCCGCCTTTTTATTTTTAAGTTTGTAAACATAGGCCAGAATCTCGGCAACCGCCTTGTAGAGACTTACGGGAATAAGAGATCCCACTTCCACGGTTTTAAAAAGAACCTGGGCCAAAGGTTTATTTTCCACAATCGGAATGGAATGCTTACGTCCGAGTTCCTTGATGCGTTCAGCCAATTTCGCAACCCCCTTGGCAACAACCTTCGGGGCTTCCATGCTTTTGGCATCATACTGGATGGCCACAGCAAAATGCGTCGGATTGGTGATGATCACATCCGCCTTAGGCACTGCCTGCATCATGATTTTCCTGAAAAGGGAAAAGCGTCTGGATTTCACCATGGCTTTGATTCTCGGGTCTCCCTCCCCCTGTTTACGTTCGTCTTTAACTTCCTGCTTGGTCATCTTGAGATCATCAATATATTTTTTATGACGGTATAAATAATCCAGTATGGAAAGAACTATCATAAAAAGTGAAAATTTCATCATCACCTTCAACATCAGCTGGCAGAGAAAACACCAGCTGACAAAAACAGATGAATCCATAAAAGGGATCCATTCATTGACCGTGTCTCTGAAGGTCGAATAAAGGATATAGCCCAGAAAAAAGATTTTGAGTATATTAAGCCCCAGTTCCAAAGCTTTTTTCCCGTTAAACGGCACAACTTCTTTCCAGTGAAATGAAAACAGTTTTTTAAATTTCCAGCGAAGGGCCTTTTTGGAAACGATCCAGCCGGTTTGTCCGATGGTTGAAATGGCGCCGATAGCCATAATCACCACAAAAAAGGGAGCCAGCATTTTAATAATATAAAACAGAATATGCATAAAATAATTCGTCATATTCCCCTCATCAATACGAAAGACAGCGATAAGCTCAAAGGACTCCTTCATAATTTCAAAAATCTTATAAAAAAGAATAGGACCAAGAAATTTCAGGGCCCAGGCGGCAAAAAAAACAACAATAGCACCGGCCATTTCCTGGGACATGAACACATTTCCTTCGGACTTCTGCTTGGACATCCTTTTTGCAGAAGGCGCCTCAGTCTTCTCGTCCTTATGTGGTTTCGGATCCCCCAACGCCATAAATTATTTCCCCTGTCCTGACATGATCATGGTCAAAAGCTCCATATTGTTCATGGTATAATTCAAAAACTTTTTAAAAACGACGGATATCATCGGTAAAGAAAAAACAATTGCAAAAAGGGCAATAAAAATCCTTAAAGGCAGATCCAGAATCAGAAGATTCATTTCCGGAACGGATTTTGAAAGCAACCCGAAGGAAATCGAGCAGAGCAGAACGCAGCCCATAATGGGGGCGACAATCACGACTCCCTGGGTAAAGGCCCTGCAAAAGTATTCCGCACAGACTCTTAAAATTTTCCCGTCCAACGTCATCCCTCCGACCGGGATGAACTGAAAGGTGGAGACAATCAGATTAAGCATCAGATGATGGCCTTCAAAGGCAAAAAATAAAAGTATGGCAATCACATTAAAAAGCTGCTGCAAAGCTGTAAAGTTACTCTCATCTTCAAGCTTAAAAACCGCATCCTGGCCGAACCCGCCGATATTTCCAAGTTCAACCCCAACAACCCGCAAAGGCATATAAATCATCTGGGCGATAAAGGTAAGAACAAGCCCAACGGCAATCTCTTTGAGTAAAAGAACTGAAAGATGCATAAAATCAGGAATTCCGTTTACAGGAGTCATTTCGGGGGAATGGTAAACAAAATAGGCCACAATGATGGCAAAAAAAGATTTAATCATAACAGGAACCGAGGTGCTTCCAAAAAAAGGAGCGGCAGCAAAAAAAGCCAGAATTCTTGCTACGACCAAAAAAAAACTGATCATATGTGCTGAAAAGTCCTCAGGCATTTTAAAACCCGTATCCCAGTTTTTCAACCAGTAAAAATATCCGGCTGCAGTAATCGCTCAGTGTCTTTATTAAAAACGGAGTAAAAACGACCAGAACTACAAGAACTCCTATAATTTTTGGCACAAAGGCAAGCGATTGATCCTTGAGCTGCGTCACCGTCTGAAGCATGGAGATCATAACCCCCAGCACAGCGCCGGAAACCAGCATCGGGGCCCCCATTAGAAGGAGGGTTACAATCGTGTCCTTTCCTATAGCAATGATCATTTCAATACTCATGTGCCGAACCCCATAGTGATAGAACGGATGATAAGATGCCAGCCGTCCACCATGACAAACAATAAAATTTTAAACGGAGTGGAAATCGTAACCGGGGGCAGCACGATCATTCCCATGGACAGAAGAATAGAGGCAACAACCATATCAATAATCAAAAAAGGAAGAAACAGAACAAACCCGATTTGAAAAGAGGTTTTTAACTCACTGATGACATAAGCAGGAATGAGAATATAGGTTGGGATATCGTCACGTGTTTTAGGTTTTTCCATTTTTGCAATATTTGCAAAAAGGGCGATATCCTTCTCCCGGGTATATTTAAACATAAAAGTTCTTAAAGGCGCAATAATACGCTCGATGGCTTCGTTCTGGGTAATTTCCTCATTCATATAGGGCTTAATTCCCCGCTCATTCATTTCAATTCCGACAGGCGCCATGACATAAATCGTAATGAACAGGGCAAGTCCGGCTATAATCTGATCTGAAGGCTGCGAGCCGACGCCTGCAGCACGTTTTAAAAAATTGAGAATAACAACAATACGGGTAAAGGAGGTCACCAAAACCAAAATGGAGGGAGCAAGAGAGAGAATTGTAAAAAAGATAACCAGCTGAATCCCTTTTGAAATCTCCTTGGGATTTTCCGTGTTCTGAACCCCCACGCTTACAGAAAAAGGGAAGGGCGTGGCCTCCGCTGCTTCCGTACAATTCCCTTTCAAAAGAAACCATACCCCCAGCAAAGCCAGGATTAAAAACCGCAGGAACCTCTGTCTGTTTTTTTGTATCTCAGGCATTGTAAATTTCCGAAAATTTAAGGTTTGCCTTTGTAAGTGTGTCTGAAAATTCATCAGGCATCTTGCTCTCCAGAGTTCCCGGATCCTTGATTTCACTTAAAAGAACCATCTGTCCGGCATTCATTCCAACGAGCAGAAGTCTGTCCACAGCCCAGATCAGGTAAACCGCCTGCCTCGGACTGATCACCGTCTTCTCAATCACCTTGACAAGCTTTAAATGGGCCTCTTTCATCCGTATCGTTTCAGGATAAAATTTTTTAATCAAAAGAATAACCGCCCCAATCAGCACCATAACAATAACCAGTGAGACCCCCATCTTCAGAGTCACTTCTCCCAGGGTTGGCACCTGATCGCTCTGGCTGAAAATATCAAGAACTTCCTTCTCTGTTGTTTTTTTGGACAAGGAAGAGATCTGATCATCTGAAAAAACCGGAAGAACAAAGACCATAACCACAAATATTACAAGGAGATACGTTTTTAAATACCTTTTTTCTTCCATTTCAAGCTCCTTTCAGTTTGTATATATACAATGCAATACACATGCCATGCATAAACCCGCTGAAAATAGAGAAAACAAATTCAAGATTACGGCTTAAAACATATGCATATGTCTATAGATTCAGAAGCCATAAAAGGGCTTAATTTTAAGCAAAACGACTCTTTTAGCTTGAATTATTTGCAGAAAACATTTTTTATTGTCCTGCGATGAAAATCATTGAGGCAAACAATCTTGTAAAAACCTATTCCAAAAGTTCCGGCAGGGAAACCTTCAGGGCTCTGGATGATGTTTCTTTTTCTCTGGAACCAGGAAAAGTTCTGGGAATTATCGGACCCAACGGCTCCGGAAAAACGACCCTGTTCAAATGCCTTTTAGGTCTTATCCGACCCAATCAGGGAAATGCCGTTCTTTTTGAAAACAAATACGAAGGAATCATTCTCAAATCAAAAATCGGTTTTCTCTATGAAAAAACAAGCCTTTATCAGGAATTAACCCCGGAAGAAATCCTTTCCTTTTTTGGAAAGCTTTACCGCATTCCCGGTACCCAGCTGAAACAAAGGATAGGAGAATCTCTTGAACTGGTGGATCTGACCCCCTTTAAAAAAACAAAAATCCGGGGATTTTCAAAAGGCATGGTTCAACGTCTCGGAATCGCCATGTGCCTTATTAATGACGCGGAACTGCTTATTTTTGATGAACTGATTTCAGGACTTGATCCTTTCGGAGCTTACAAAATAAACCGGATCATTGCCAACCTGATTCAGAGGAAAAAGACTCTGGTCATTTCCTCCCATATTCTTTCTCATATTGAAGATCTCTGTACAGACATCCTTATGCTCTACAAGGGAAAAATTCTGAAACAGGGAACCCTGCAGGATTTCGCATCCGCACAGAAAAAATTTCATATGCAGCTTAACGTCACCCGTCCGGAGGATCCGCAGACAGCGCTCTCGCTTCTTGCCCATGCAGGCTTTCAGGTTTCCTCCGACACCTATTCGTCCAAAGATCTGGAGACTATTTTCATCAGCATGATCCATGAACAAAAAAACAGCGAGGATATCTGATGTACACCCTTTTTATTCTGACAAGGCTTGAACTCAAACGCCTGATCCGTCATCAGATGGTCTGGATCATGAGCCTCATTGCCATTTTCATTCTTTTCCTCATGGACGCCTTCAATTATTTTACCATTGAGGAACAGATTAAAATGATCAAGGATTTCTCCCTAGGAATCATGAATCTGCTCTGTCTCATCATGGTCATCTACGAGCCCATGGTCATGATTCACGACGAATGGAAGGAAAAAACAGTATACGCCCTTCTCACAGCCCCGTTAAGCCGCACTCAATTCATTCTCGGCAAAGCACTGGCACTCGCCGTCATCCTCGCCTGGACACTCCTTCTGAACCTGTTGTCACTTTTTCTTATCCTTATTCTCAAGGGGGAGCCAGTGGACGGCCAGCTCCTCATGGCTGTTCTCATGATTTATTTAAAAAACCTCTCCCTGATGAGTTTTTCCTTTCTTTTTGCAGTTCTTCCCCTTTCTTCCCTTTTAGCCTCGCTCTGCTCTCTGTTTGTATATCTGATAGGGAGCGTCAAAAGCTATTTTCTGACAACGCTCAGCCATGACGGAGCGGCGCCCTTTGCCCATAAGCTGCTGTTCAGCCTTTTTCCTAATTTCCGGATCTTTGACGTCGTCGAAACCCTTACCCTCGGCACTCCTCTTCCTATGGCGCATCTTTTAAACTGCTTTCTTCATTTTTTAGGAATTTCTATTCTAGTATTTGGAATGACGAGCCTGATTTTCAATAAAAAAGAAATATAATCATGACCCTTCTCAAACCATTCGGAATTTTTTTTCTGGGTCTTTTTCTTTCACTGTGGGGAGAAAAAAAAGCCCTGGAAAGCCCCTTTCTCCCGCCTCTTCCAAAAACAGAAACTCTTAATCCCAGAATTCTTTCCGTTCAGGGGGTGAGCGGCATTCTTTTCGGGGGATTCCGGGGAATGATCGCAGGGCTTACCTGGATGTATATCGACTCCCTGTGGCATCAGGCCCGTTTCTACAAACTCCCCCCGCTTTATGAATTCATGACCGTTCTGCAGCCCGATTTTATCGACGGCTGGATCATGGGGGGCTGGCACATGGCCTACAACATGTCTCTGGAGCTTCCAAAAGTCAGAAATCTATCCGCTCTGATGCGTCAAAAAATTGAATTGCGATGGGTGTACAAGGGAATCCGCTTTCTGAAATCCGGGGCAGCCATGAACCCCAAAAATCCGGCTCTTCCCTTTGAAATCGGATGGACCTATTACCACCGGCTAAACGATTACAAAGCATCCATCCCCTGGTTTGAAAAAAGTGCGGGCATCGATCCCGAAGACGCGCTTCCGTTAAGACTTGCCGCCCATGCTTATGAAAAATCAGGATCTCCTGAAATGGCCCTGAAAAAATGGCTGGAATTAAAACAGCATCCTTCGTATACTATAGCTTATTCGAAAAGTATCATTGACCGGAATATTGGAAAGCTTCAATCCTTAAAAGGAAAATAACTCATGCGATACGCGATTTTGAGCGACATTCATTCCAATCTTGAAGCCTTCTCCGCCGTCCTTGAAAATATCGCCTTCCAAAAACCCGATGAGCTGATCTGTCTCGGAGACATTGTCGGATACGGGGCTTCCCCGAAAGAATGCCTGAACCTCGTACGGGCTCATTGCCACCATATTGTAATCGGCAATCACGACCATGCGGTTCTGGGCCTCACCAACAAGGAATACTTCAATCTGAATGCAAAAAAGGCGGTGGAATGGACTTCACAAATGCTCAATGAAGAGGACTTCACCTTTTTAAAAACACTGCCGGTCTGTTTCGAACAGAATAACCTGGTCGCCACTCATGCCACTCTCAACAAGCCCACGGAATGGGGCTATATTCTGGATGAATATGAAGCTGACGCCTGTTTCACTCTCATGAAACCGAATCACCGTGTAACCTTTATCGGGCATTCCCACATTCCCCTTGCTTTTGAAAACGGATCTTCTGTCAAATTTCTCGGATTCATCACTCACCTTGAAATGAATCCCCAATTCCAGTATGTCGTTAATGTCGGAAGTGTCGGTCAGCCCAGAGACAACAACAATCTGGCCTCCTATGCCCTTTATGATTCGGAAAAACTGACCATTGATCTGGTCCGGGTTCCGTATGACATTCCGGCCGCCCAGAAAAAAATTTTAGAGGCAGGACTGCCCTCTTTCCTTGCGGAAAGGATCCAGTATGGCCGTTAAACTTTTTAAAATACTCTGTTTTTATTTCCTCCTTCAATTTTCAGTTTTTCCCTTTGAACAGCTTGATTTCACAGGGCAGATCAACTACCCTCAATCTGATCCTTTTGATAACATCTGTGTGGATACCGTGGGAAGAATTTATCTCACCCAAAAAGGAAAAACAAATATTGCTGTTTACAACAAACTGGGAGCCCAGATTGACGTCATCTCCCTGTCAGGAGGCGGCAGTTTTACCAAAGGCGGGGATCTCATGGCTGACAAACAGGGCAACCTCTTTTTTCTGGATACGGCAGAATCCTCTTTAAAAAAAATCAATTCCAGCGGGACCACGATTTTTTCTGTCGGGACAAAGGGGACTAATACAGGCTGCTTCCGGGGCCCCTTCGCCATGACCCTTGATGAAAACGGAAACATCTATACTGCGGATACAGGCAACGGCCGGATTCAGATTTTCAATCCTGACGGAATCTACATCCAGATGATCGATTCCGGCTCAAACAAGCCAAAAATGGGGAACAAGGATGCCAATCTTTTAATCCGCCATGAAAAATTTTCAAGAATTCCCCTTTCCAAAACACCGGTTCTCAAAGCGCCAACAGATATTGCCCTGGACAGAGAGGGCTTCGTATTTGTTCTTGACTCCATTACCCGCTTTATCGTGATCTACAACACTTCCGGTGAATACATGGGAAACATAGATCTCAACAACATCCGGGGGCTCAATGATGCTGAACCCATTGCGCTGGCTGTAGACGGGCCTAAAATCTATGTCCTGGACAAAAAATATCACAACATTAAAATCTTCAACCGGATCGGCGACTTTCTCCAGGAAATCGGCACCAAGGGAACAGGCCGGGGACAGTTTTTCAACCCCAAAGCGCTCTGCATAACGAATCATCAGCTTTACATTCTGGATTCAGGAAACAACCGTATCCAGATATTCGAATTGGGTCAAAAGAAAAAAGACCGTGAAGAAAAACCTCAGAAAGAATGGACCGATAAGCCTCACCTGGCTGTCTTTGACTTTTCAAACAACAATAAGGCCTCTCAGGAAAAACTTCTGGGAAACACCATAAGTGAAATGCTGACGACCTCTTTTGTCAAATCCGGGAAATTTGCTCTTGTGGAACGCAAGGAAATCAAAAAGATCATTGAGGACATTGAATTTGATAAAACCGGAATGGTCAGTGACAATTCCGCAAAAAAAATCGGAGAACTCCTGGGTGTGGAATTCGGGGTCTTCGGGGGTGTATCCGTGCTTAAACCTAAAATTGAGCTGGACGCAAGGCTTCTGGATATGAAAACCGGACTCCTGATCACCGCCGTGACCAAATCCGCCCCAAATGAAAGCAGACTCAGGGATGTCTGCGAAGAGCTTGTTCTTGAAACAGAGAGGACCTTCCTGAACCGGATGGGGGCGCCTGGAATTCCAAAAGGACTGGTTGTCATGCCCTCCCTCAATTCCATTTTCCTGCGCTGGGAAGCCAATAAAGAAGAAGACATTGCAAATTATATGATTTTTCAAAGTGAACGCACTGCAGGCCCCTTTGTTAAAATCACAGAAACGGACAAGCCCGAATATGAATTCAAAAATCTCCCTGAAAATAAAACTTTTTATTTGAGAATCATTGCCGTAGACTCTGAAGGCAAGGAATCTCCTCCTTCTGAAATTCTCGAAGCCCGTACAAAAAATCTTCCTCTTTTCGGATATACGGTGAAAGTTAAAACTGAACTTCTTCCGAAAAGGATACGGTTTTCCTGGACAAATCCCGAGGAGGAAGCCCTCAATGGCTACCAGATTTTCCGGAGCGACAGGCCTACCGGAAAATTCAAAATGGTCGGCACCACGGCAAAAAAATCATTTGAAGATGCCCCTCTGGAAGATGGAAATGAATACTTCTACCGGATAAAAAAAATCTATGCCAATGGTCTCTTAAGCGATTTCTCCAATGTCTTCAGTTGTGTAACCGATGCCGTACCAACCTCTGTCACTGATTTTGAGGCAGTTTCAGATCTTGCCCGGAGAATCGAACTTCGCTGGACGATTCCCCCCGAGGATAAAGATATCGCCCGGTTTGTAATTTACCGTACCGACTCTTCTGAAGGCAGCTATGAAGAACTGAAGAAACTCAGCGGATTCAAAAAAAACTACACGGATTCTGGGTTGCCTGATAATACAACCTATTACTATAAAATAAAATCCATCGACAAATTCGGACTGGAATCAGAACTTTCGCGGGAGATCTTTGCCACCACCAAGGACATACCCCAGACATCCCTGAATATGACTGCAGAAAGCCATCTTCCCAGAAAAGTCCGCTTATCCTGGACCCATGAAAACAAAGGGAAAGGTATTCTTTTTATCATTCACCGTTCCGACTCTGAAAACGGAACCTTTAAAGAACTGGCAAAAACAAATGCAGAAGAATACACGGATCTCAAACTTGGAGACGAAAAAACTTATTATTATTTTATCAAGGCCAAGGACAAAGACGGACTCATCAGTGAACCCAGTGAAATTGCTGAAGCCACAACCAAATCTCTTCCTGTTACTCCGGTGAGTTTCAGGGCAATGAATAATCAGCCCCGGAAAGTGACTCTTCTCTGGGAAAAGAATCCGGAACCCGATATTGATTACTATCAGATTTATGGGGGGACAAGCATCAAAGGCTTCTACCATAAGCTGGCAAAAAGCAAAACCACGACCTATCTTCACAACAATGAGGGAAAAGGTCTGAAAAACGGAGAGACTTATTTTTATAAACTGACGGCCATAGATACGGACGGACTTGAAAGTCCTTTTACCTCCCCGGTTTCGGCAAAAACTAAACCTTTGCCCCCGACTCCTCAAAATGTTGTTATCGAATACAAGGAACCCTGCCTGCTAGTCAGCTGGCCCCCCGTTGAAGGAAAGGATATCCATGGATACATGGTCTATAAAAACGGGAAAAAAATGGAATTTATTAAAGGCAACCTTTGGGTGGATAATAAGGTAACCCCTGGATCAGGATATCACTATCATATCACCACGGTGGACAATGATCAGCTTGAAAGCCCCAAATCAGAACGGGTCAGTTACCGTATTAAAAAGTCGGGAAGCCTCTGATGCCTGCTCATCCCCCAACCAACGGCAATCCTGCAGAGGAATCCGAAATCCGCGAACAGGAAGAGCTTGACTATCCCTCCCTCTACAAGGTCATTCTGCATAATGATGATTACACCCCTATGGACTTTGTGGTCAAAATCCTTCAAAAATTTTTTCAGAAAAATTCGGACGAAGCCACACAGCTCATGCTTCTTGTCCATCATACCGGAATGGCGATCTGTGGGACCTATACCAAGGAAATAGCGGAAACCAAGGTGCAGCAGGTTACGGATTACGCAAGAATGCAGGGGCACCCGCTCAAAACCACAATGGAAAAGGAGTAACCTCATGATCATTTCCCCGAAATTGCAGGCGGTCATCAACCATGCCGCCCTGAAAGCTCAGGAACTGAAACATGAATATGTGACCCTTGAGCATTTATTCTACTGTCTTCTCCATACCGAAGAAATCACAAGGCTGATTGATGACCTGGGAGGCAACTCCAATCACCTTAAGGCGGAACTGCTGCAGTTTCTCCAGGGGAAAATCCCCCCTCTTAAACGCCTGAAAATCCCGGTTCCGACAATAGGCCTTGAACGGGTGATTCAAAGAGCCGCAGTCCATGTCCAGTCTGCCGGAAAAGAAGAAGTCATGCTGGAGCATGTCCTGGTTTCCCTCTTCAATGAAGAAGAATCCATGAGCCTTTATCTCTTGAAAAAACAAAATATTTTGAGACTGGATATTCTTACCTATATTTCCCACAATCCCTCCCCTCCTCCTGAACACCGAACTAAACCGGAAAATGTCTCTTCCGCTAAAAAAAGTGAATCCGCTCTGGGAAAGTACACCCAGGATCTGATCCAGAAAGCCAAAGACGGAAAAATGGATCCTCTTATCGGCAGAGAAAAGGAAATTTTAAGGGCCATTCGTATCCTGTCCAGAAGGAAAAAAAACAATCCTGTGCTTGTAGGCGATGCCGGAGTCGGAAAAACCGCAATAGCCGAAGGACTGGCGCAGCGAATTGCCGGAGGAAATATCCCCTCCCCCCTTAAAAATGCAAGGCTTTTCCAGCTGGATATGGCCGCTTTGCTTGCCGGAACAAAATACCGCGGTGATTTTGAAGAACGTTTAAAAAATGTCATTCAGGGCCTCCTCCGTATTCCCGGTTCCATTCTTTTTATTGATGAAATCCATACCCTGATCGGTGCCGGAGCAACCTCCGGAAGCACCATGGATGCCTCCAACATTCTCAAACCCGCCTTAAGCTCAGGGGAATTCAAATGTATCGGGGCCACAACCTTTGAAGAATACCGCAAATATTTTGTCGAATCCCAGGCCCTTTCAAGACGGTTTCAGAAAGTGGACATTAAAGAGCCTTCTGAAGAGGATTCGGTCACAATCCTTAAAAACCTGAAAGAAAAATACGAACAGTTCTATCAGGTACATTACACCGATGCAGCACTGGAAGCCTCAGTCAAACTCTCAAAACGCTATCTGCATGAACGCAAACTTCCGGATAAGGCCATTGATATCATCGATGAAGCCGGAGCTGAAAACAGCATCCTTGAGGGAACGTTTAAAAAAGAAATTCTGGACGTTCCCGAAATTGAAAAGGTTGTTTCTGAAATGGCTGCCGTTCCGCCGCACAAAGTCTCCAATTCCGATATCTCCCTTCTCAAAAATCTCGGAGACAATCTGAAACTCTTCATCTACGGACAGGATGCCGCAGTCAATGCCGTCGCCTCCGCTATCAAACTTTCACGCTCAGGACTCGGCATTAAAAATAAGCCCATCGGCTGTTTTCTCTTCTGCGGCCCCACAGGGGTTGGAAAAACTGAACTTGCGCGTCAGCTCTCCCTCCACCTTGCCGTGGAATTCATGCGTTTTGACATGAGTGAATTCATGGAATCCCACAGTGTTTCCAAACTGATCGGAGCTCCCCCGGGTTATGTCGGTTTTGATAAAGGGGGGCTTTTGACGGAGTCTGTTAATCAGCACCCTCACGGGGTTGTTCTTCTGGATGAAATAGAAAAAGCACATCCGGATATCATGAATATTCTTCTTCAGGTCATGGATCATGGAATTCTCACCGACCACCACGGACGCAAAACAGATTTTCAAAATATCATTCTGATCATGACCACCAATGCCGGGGCGCGTGACATGGAAAAAGGGGTTATGGGTTTTCAAAGTACAACCCATAAAGCCGATCCTCTTAAGGAAATCAAAAGACTTTTCAGTCCTGAATTCCGTAACCGCCTGGATACTATTGTTCATTTCAACCCTCTTCCGCGGGAAATTCTGTTAAAAGTGGTGGATAAATTCCTGTCTGAACTGGAAACTCAGCTTTCAGACAAAAAAATTCTTTTAAGCATTACTCAGGAAGCCAAGGAATGGATCCTGGATCACGGCTCTGATTCCAGAATGGGAGCAAGACCTCTCGGCCGTTTTATCCAGGATAAGATCAAACGTGTTTTAGTCGATGAAATTCTTTTTGGAAAACTTGAAAAAGGCGGAGAAATACAACTTTCCCTTTCAGGAAATGACCTTCATTTCGATATCCTTCCTTCAGAGGAACAAACCTCTCCGGCCTCCAGAAAAACAGAATCCCATAATGCCTTATGAAATATAAAGTTCTGAAGAGAATAATTCTGCTGATTATCATATCTCTCCCCTCTTTTTTCACGTACGGAAAGGATCCTTTTATGAAAAATTCCCAATTTTTCAACGGTGTACTCGCTTTTTTCCCCTGGAATGAGGAATGGAACAGTTTCATGTATCCCAATGAAAAGTCCTGGCTTAAAGACATTCATCTGATTAAAAAAGCCGGAATAACCATGGTCCGTCTGGATTTTTTATGGGACCGGCTTGAGCCCTCTCAAGGACACTTCAATTATGATTACTATGACAAACTCGTCAAAATCCTGATCGAAAACGAAATTGAAATTCTGGGTCTTTTAGGGTATTCCGCGCCCTGGGCCAACGATCAGAAAAAATGGAATATTCCCCCAAAAAATCCCAGGGACTTTTACAACTTCGTCTTCACTATTGTTTCCCGTTATAAAAAGTATATCCGCTATTGGGAAATATGGAATGAGCCAAATGTTTCCGTTTATTTTGAAGTCAGCGACTGGGCCTCCGCCTACTTTCCTGTTTTAAAAGAAGGCTATGCGGCCGCAAAAAAAGCGGATCCGCGATCTGTTGTTCTGCATGGCGGTTTAGGGCAAGGCGTTTCAGAATCTCTGGAACAACTTTACCTTGCAGGGGCAAAACCCTATTTTGACAAAGTCAATATCCACCCCTTTGTAAATCCAAATGACCTCAACAGACGCCCGCTCTCCAGGGTCGTCACTTTGGATATTGACCAGGTGGAAAACATCATGAAAAAAAACGGAGATGGATCCAAAAAAATATGGATCACGGAACTCGGATGTCCGGGTCGGAATCCTGAAGTTACCCCATGGAATTTCCAAAGTCCTAAAAACTGGTTTATGGGGGAAACTCCTGATGAAGAAAAGCAGGCTGATTTTATCTATGATCTTTACACGGAATTAAAAAAAGACAATCGCATTGAAGCCCTGTTCTGGGCTTTTTTAAGAGATACCCGGCATTTTAAAGACGATACGGACTATCTGGGATTTCTTCACTGGGACAGTTCCCCCAAAAAAGCCTACTTTAAAATCTGTGAAGCTCTTGCACCCTCCCGGGACTAAAATGATGGAATCATTTATTTGACCTTGTAAATCCTTTTCAGATACAATAACTGATTACTTTGTGTTCAAAAGCTGAGAAAGGAACTTTGTTAAATGATGCTCAAAAAACCTGAGGCTGTTTACGGCCTCCATTTTACTGATAAGGAAATTGAAGACGCTGTCCGCAACAATAAATTACTGACTCTTGATATTGAAACCAGCCGTATCTGCAATTTCAAATGTGTTTACTGCTATGCAGGTTCAGGGAAAAAATTAAGCAATGAACTTTCCTTTGATGAGCTCAAAGATGTGATTCTTCAGGCCAAAGATCTGGAGGTCCGGAATATTACGGTCATCGGAGGAGGCGAACCTTTTCTTTATCCGCATTTCATGGACCTTGTCTCCTTTATCAAAAGTCTGGGGATTCAGGAAAATGTCTTTACCAACGGCTCCCTCCTTACCAGGGATCTTGCTCAGGAACTTCTTAAGATGAAAATTCAGCTTGTGGCAAAACTTAACAGCTTAAACCCGGACGTGCAGGATTTCCTGTCAGGAGTAAAAGGAGTAGGAACAAAAATTCTGAAGAACCTCGAAATGCTGCAGGAAATCGGCTACAATAAGCATAACATGCTCGGGGTGGAATCCATCATCTGCAAGCAGAACTACAGTGAAATTCCTTCCATGTGGCGCTGGGCGCGTGACAGGGGAATTATTCCCTATTTTGAAATGATTACCTTTCAGGGAAGAGCCAAACAGCATGACCTCAACGTAAAAATTCCGGAGCTGGAACAACTCTTTAAAGAGTTGCTGAAAATCGATGAAGAGAATTACGGCTTCACCTGGGATCCTCACCCCCCTATTGCAGGTTTAAGCTGTGACCGCCATTACTACAATCTCGTGGTTGCCGCCAACGGCTATGTGACCCCTTGTGTCGGAGTGGATATAAAAGTCGGAAATGTCCGTCATTCTTCCCTGAAGGACATCATTGCAAAATCTGCAATCCTTCAGTCCATACGCCGCATGAAAGAAAACATTCACGGCGCCTGTGCTGTATGCAAACTGGCCGGAGAATGCTATGGGTGCCGCGGCATGGCCTACCACCTGACCGGGGATGTCTTTGCCTCTGACCCACTCTGCTGGAACAATGAAAAGCATATTGATTTCGATGAAACTGGAAACATCCTTGTACGGAAATAAATTCTATTTATTCCCGCTCTCGTAATCCGCAATTCTACGTTCGCTTCTGGCTTCGAGAATATATGGTTTTACGGCTTCATGCAAGGGATGAGTCTGATAGTCCTCCAGGGACTTTCTGTCTTTAAACTCTGAATACAGGACAATGTCCGCTGAATTATCCGTAGTGCTGAAATCCATTCCTACTTCGAGGCTGATCATCCCCGGAATTTTCCCGTTGAGATCTTCCAGAATCTTTTTAATGGCGCTCATATTATCTTTTCTTGTTTTTCCATGCGCCTTGTCTTTAAGCTTCCACATCACAATATGCTTGATCATTTTATATTTCCCTTTCGTCTTATCCCAAAGCGACATCCAGAATCATCATCACCGTAAACCCTGCAATAAATCCCAAAGTCGCAATATCACTATATTTTCCGCCCTGGGACTCCGGAATCAGTTCCTCCACCACGACAAACATCATGGCCCCTGCGGCAAAAGAAAGAGCATAAGGCAAGAGCGGCTGAATAAATACGACAGCAATGGCGCCAAGTACTGCCGCCACAACCTCTACAAAACCTGAAAGCTGCCCTACCATGAAACTCTTCAATCTTGAAAAGCCGCTGGCCCTTAAAGGCATGGAAATAGCAAGACCTTCCGGGAAATTTTGTATTCCGATTCCCAAAGCCAGCGCAATGGCCGAAGCAAGGGAGGCCGATGAAGGATCCGCCCCTATGGCCCCAAAAGCAACACCCACAGCAAGGCCTTCCGGAATATTATGCAGGGTGACGGCCAGCACCAGAAGTGTCGTACGTTTCCATTTTGTCTTCACCCCCTCTGCATGATCCAGAGGTTCCCCCAAATGCAAATGAGGAAGAAAACGGTCGGCCAAGCGTAAAAAAGCACATCCCAGTAAAAATCCCGTACAGGCCGGAACCCAGGCCGGGACTGACATTTTTTCCGCCATTTTGATTGCAGGATCCAGTAAAGACCAGAAACTGGCTGCCACCATGACGCCTGCCGCAAAGCCCAGCATGGAGCTTAATAATTTCTCCTTAACCTGATTGCTGAAAAACACGATCGAAGCTCCGAAGGCGGTAAATCCCCAGGTAAACAATCCGGCAAAAAAGGCAAGCCAGAGAGGATGGCATTCTTTTAAATAGGTCACTGTTATTTCTCCACTGTTCGTTGAAAATTCAGATGAAGCTGTCCGAAAGTCCTGATGTTTTCCCTGTCGAATTCCACCAGCTCCAGAACAGAAACCCTGCCTCTTATTTCAAAATCGCTCTGATTCCAGAGTTCAGCCATCTTCAGGCATTCATGAAAATCATCAGAAGTTCCTACCCCTATATTCGGATTTAAGTCCAGAATTGAAGTCCTCTGGTCTTTCAATTTTCCTGAATACAGCGCTTCCTGTATTTTAATGATCCGGCTCTGTCCTTCATCGGGCACTAAAAACACATTAAAATTTTCATTCGCCCTGTCCTTATTCAATACAGCGCTGCGAAGACAAATTCCAAAGGAAAAAAAAGGCTCTGACCGGCTTTGTATTTCGTCTTTAAAGTCTTTTTCTGAAAGAGGGCTGTCAGAAATCAAAAGGGTAAAATGCGGTCGTACCCTTTTAAAAAATAAAACATCATATTTTTCCCTAAAAGCCTGGATACGCTTAAAATCCGTTTCATTCAGTTCCGGGTAAGCCAAAACAAGTTTTGCCATGATCAATCCTTCCAGTTCCACCACTTTAATTTTTTCTGATCATACTCCCTATTTTCCGCATAATACTTAACCAGCCTGAAAACATAAAGCACACAGAGATCCTGTTTTAAGTGAGTCATTTCACATAAACGGAAATACATCTCCTGGGGATCACAGCCTTTTAAGTCCTCTACGCAGCGGTATCCCAAGAGCAGAAGATCCTTCTTCATGGCTTTTCCGACCCCCGGAATCTCAAGCAAATCTCTTTCCATAATTCCCCATGATCTTAAAAAACTCTATTTTAGGGATATTTGCAGACAAGGCAAGAAGGATTAAATCCGAGAATATAAAAAAAAGCCCTGCTTGAAATTTCATACAGGGCTTAATATTTATTTGATAAAAAAATTACGCCACTCCGGCGATTTTGGAAGGCAACTTACAGAGAATGGAAAGAATCTGACTCACTTCCTTGACCAGATTTTTCCTGTGTGTAACGCGGTCAATCATTCCGTGTTTTAAAAGATATTCGGACTTCTGAAAACCCTGGGGCAGATCCTGTCTTACGGTCTGCTTGATAACGCGGGGCCCAGCAAAGCCGATCAAGGCATCCGGTTCAGCAATAATGACATCCCCCAGAGAGGCAAAGGAAGCCATCACACCTCCCATGGTCGGATTGGTTAAAATAGAAATAAAGGGCACTCCGGCCTGAGCCAGATGAGCAAGAGCGGCGGAAGTTTTAGCCATCTGCATGAGCGAGTAGCAGCCTTCATACATTCTGGCTCCTCCCCCTGAACCGGAAACAATCACCACAGGAATTTTTTTCTCGATTCCGCGCTCAATGCAGCGTGTAATCTTTTCACCCACGACAGAACCCATGCTGCCCATGATAAAACGGGAATCCGTTACGGCAAATGAGGTGGTTATCCCCTGGATATCGCCGATCCCGGCAATCGCCGCTTCCTTAAGTCCGGTGGCTTTCTGGTCTTCAGCGAGCTTATCCATATAACTTTTAGGCCCCTTGAATTCAAGAGGGTCAACGGTCGTCAGATCTTTGTCATATTCATTAAATGTACCCTGGTCAATCATCTGGTGAACACGTTCCCAGGCCCCCATGGTGAAGTGATATTCACATTTCGGGCAGGTCTTGGCATTATTGTCGACCTCTTTATTATAAACGGTCTGTTCACATTTCGGACATTTGGTAAAAAGTCCGTTGGGAATGATCTTCTTGCTGGTAAAAGGATTGAATTTTACACCGAAAATATTCATGCTGTTAATGCCTTCTTTAAAAGTTCATTGACCATCTGCGGACTGGCTTTCCCCTTGGAGGCCTTCATCACCTGTCCCACAAGCGCCCCCATGGCTCTCTCTTTACCGCCCTTATAATCCGCAACAATCTGCTGATTGGATTGCAGAACATCCTGTATGATTTTTTCAATAGCGCCTGTATCTGAAATAACCGTGAGGCCCTTTTCTTCAACAATGACGGCCGGCGATTTTCCGCTTTCAAACATCAGAGGCAGAACATCCTTGGCTATTTTTCCGGAAATTTTCCCGTTTTCAATCAGGTTGATGAGCTCCGCCAGAGCCTTGGGCGTAATAGGCGACTGCGCAGCTGTCAGGTTCCGGTTGTTAAGCTCTCTTGTCAGCTCGCTCATCATCCAATTGCTAATCAATTTATAATTGGAACAAAGTTTTGCGCATTCTTCAAAATAGTTGGCCGTCACAAGCTCTGCTGTCAAAAGGGAGGCATCGTAATCCGATAAGCTATACTGCGAAACAAAGCGCGCCGCTTTGTCATCCGGATGCTCCGGCATCTCTTTTCTGACTTCCTCGATCAGGGCATCGCTGATCACGATAGGAGCCAGATCCGGCTCAGGAAAATAGCGGTAATCATGCGCTTCTTCTTTGGAGCGCATGGTGCGTGTCTTTCCTGTCGAAGCATCAAACAAACGTGTTTCCTGAACCACACGTCCGCCTTCTTTTAAAACCTGAATCTGCCTTTCAATTTCAAAATCAATGGCTTTCTGCACATAACGGAAGGAATTGACATTTTTAATTTCAGTCTTGGTCCCCAGTTTGGTTTCCCCTTTGGGGCGAACCGACACATTGGCATCACAGCGCAGAGACCCTTCCTCCATATTGCAGTCCGAAATATCCCCGTACTCCAGAATCTGCTTGATCTTTTTAAGATAAAGATAGGCATCTCCTGAGCTGAAAATATCCGGTTCACTCACGATTTCCAGTAAAGGAACACCGGTTCTGTTATAATCCACCAGGCTTCCGGATTCCCCGTGCATGAGTTTGCCCGCATCCTCTTCCATATGCACACGGGTAATGTGAATGTCCTTGGGACCGGTTTCCGTCATAATCGTCACCTTTCCGCTGACACCGATGGGCCTGTCAAACTGGGAAATCTGATAGGCTTTGGGAAGATCCGGATAAAAATAATTTTTACGGTCCATCTTATTAAAACGGTTGATGGCAAAATGCATCATCAACGAAGTCTTGACGGCTCTGCGGACCACATCTTCGTTCATTACCGGCAACACCCCGGGATAACCCAGGCACACAGGACAAACCTGTGTATTCGGCGGCTTTCCAAATTCCGTGGAGCAGTTGCAGAAAATTTTTGATCTGGTTTTAAGCTGAGTATGTACTTCAAGACCGATAACAGGTTCAAATTCCATATGAGACCTACACTACGATTTGAGGTTTATTAAAATTAAAATGCTGTTCAAACTGATATGCAGCATTTAAAAGTTCTGATTCCTTAAGTGAGGGCCCGATGAGCTGTACGCCCACAGGCATTTTCTTTTCATCTGTTCCGCAGGGAACCACAATGGCCGGCAGACCCGCTAAATTTACAGAAACAGTAAAAACATCCGAAAGATACATGCTGATGGGATCCTTCACCTTCTCACCGATTTTAAACGCCGTATAAGGCGATGTCGGCGTCAAAAGCATATCCACCTTCTGAAAGACCTGATCAAAATCATTTTTTACGAAGGTTCTTGCCTTCTGGGCTTTCAGATAATAAGCGTCATAATATCCTGAAGAAAGAACAAATGTCCCCAGAATAATCCTGCGTTTCACCTCCATGCCGAATCCTTCTGTTCTGGATTTGACATATAACTCGTGCAGATTTCTGGGGTCAGGAGTTCTTCTTCCATACCTGACGCCGTCAAAACGGGCAAGATTGGCGGATGCTTCAGCGGTAGCCAGGATGTAATAAGCGGCAATGGCGTATTCCGTATGGGGAAGAGAAACTTCCACAAGCTCGGCGCCAAGAGCCTGAAATTGTTTTTTTGCGGCTTCAATACATTGAAGCGTTCCGGAATCAATTCCGTCTGTGAAATATTCTTTCGGTAGCCCGATTTTTAATCCCCTGATACTCTTGTTCAGGGACGCCTTATAATCAGGAATTGCGCAGGGAAACGACGTAGAATCCCTTTGATCATGCCCAGCAATGGCCTGAAGGAGGGTTGCCGCATCTTTCACATTGTTCGCAAAAGGGCCGATCTGATCCAGAGAGGAGGCGTACGCTACAAGTCCGAAACGGCTTACCAGCCCATAAGTCGGCTTCATCCCGACGACTCCGCAAAAAGAAGCCGGAAGGCGGATGGAGCCTCCGGTATCAGAGCCCAGGGAAACAGGTACCTGTCCTGCGGCAACCGCAACGGCACTGCCTCCGCTGGAACCTCCGGGAACCTTGTCCAAGTCAAAGGGATTTCTGACCTTCACAAAAGCATTATTTTCACAGGAAGAGCCCATGGCGAATTCATCCATGTGGCAGGATCCCATGATTACGGCTGATGCGGCTTTAAGTCTGTCCCCCATCGCTCCGTCATAGGGAGAGACATAATTTTCAAGAATTTTTGAACCGCAGGTTGCGGGAATTCCCTTCACGCACATATTGTCTTTCAAAGCCACGGGGATTCCCCAGAGCAAAGGGGCATTTTCAGGCATTCCGGCCTGGTCCAGGGCTTCGGCCTGGCTTAAGACTTCCTTTTGGTTCACATAGGCAAAATCATTCAGGCTGGAATTTGTTTTTTCAATCCGGCCAAGATACTGGCTGACGACTTCTTTCACCGAAACTTTTTTTGAACGGTAAAGAGAATGGAGTTCTTCAATGGTATAAGGGGAAGGATTCATAAGTGTTAAACCTCCTGAATAACCGCAGGAACTTTAAAAAACACCCCGTCCTGTTCCGGAGCCAGCTTTAAAAAGTCTTCACGGGAAAATTGAACTTTTACCTCGTCTTTGCGGGTCACGTTCTCGACTGGCAAAATATGGGCTGTCGCTTTGACGGAAGAGGTGTCCAGAGAATTCAGTTTTTCAACAAAATGCAGAATTTCCCCGATCTGGCCGGCAAACTCTTTTTTCTGTTCAGGCGGAATCTCCAGCATGGCCAGTTTTTCCGTGTATTCAACAAGTTTTACATAATCCGTATCCGTCATAAGAGTCTCCTCCATCAAAAACATGAACATCTTAAATCAAGTCTCATCAAAGAAATACACGCCCGACAGGATTCGAACCTGTGACCCTCGGATTAGAAATCCGATGCTCTATCCAGCTGAGCTACGGGCGCATATAAAATTTATTTGGATAGGGAAGAAACGACTTTCTTAAGAAGATTCAGATCTTCAAGAACCTTGCCGGCCCCTTTGGCCACAGCGGTTAAAGGATCTTCAGCCACAGTGACTTTGAGCCCTGTTTTTTCCTCCAGAAGCCTGTCCAGTCCTCTTAAAAGAGCGCCGCCTCCGGCGAGAACGACTCCCTTATCCACAAGGTCAGCGGCTATTTCAGGAGGGCACACGTCGAGGGTAGTACGAACCGTACTCACAATCGATGTCACGCCTTCAGAAAGGGCCTGTCTGATTTCCTCTGAATTGATAAAGAGCGTTTTAGGCAAACCTGTAATCTGATCGCGGCCTTTGACTTCCATGGAAAGTTCCTCTTCAAGAGGATAGGCTGAACCGATCTGAATTTTAATACTTTCAGCCGTTCTTTCACCAATCATCAAACTATACGTATATTTCATATATTGAGAAATAGATTCTGTCAGGTGATCGCCGGCTACACGTGTGGATTTGCTGGCCACTATTCCCGCGAGGGAAATAATCGCCACATCCGTCGTTCCGCCTCCGATATCGATAATCATATTCCCGGAAGGCTCCTGAACCGGAAGCCCAACACCGATCGCAGCAGCCATAGGCTCCTTAATCAGATAAACCTCACGGGCGCCCGCTTTGATCGCAGAATCATAAACGGCCTTTTCCTCCACGGGCGTAATTGCCGAAGGCACACCAATGACCGTTCTGGGCCTCGGTTGAAAAAAGGACGTGGAGTGTGCTTTTTTAATAAAATAACGCAGCATGGCTTCTGTCACTCTGAAATCAGCAATCACCCCGTCTCTCAGGGGACGAACGGCTGTAATATTTCCGGGTGTTTTACCCAGCATGCGCTTGGCTTCTTCTCCGACGGCGACAACATTAAATGTACCGGACTGGATAGCCACTACGGAAGGTTCATTCAAGATGATGCCTTTCCCTTTCACAAAAACAAGGGTATTTGCTGTACCGAGGTCAATCCCCATATCATTGGAAAAAAATCCGCTTAATATATGAAACACCTGAACATATCCTTTCTAAAAATATAAAAAGACAAAATTTTTCGGGATACTGCTTTATATGACACTTTTTGTCAATTAATAATTTTTTGTCCCTACAACAAAAAACCCTTGAGTTTTTCTGTCAGTTTCCCGTGCCCTGCACCGTTTGAAATCAGAATCCCCTTATCTGCCTTGAAATCAGGGAATTTCATCACGATGGGGTTACCGGAAAAATCTGTTGCACAGCCCCCGGCGCCTTCTATCAACGCTATAGGGGCGCATAAATCCCACACATTGATCTGAGCTCCTGCATAAAAGAGATAATCCGCCTCCCCGAGACAAATCCTCAATACTTTCCCGCCCACAGAACCCTGTATTATTTCTTTTTCCGGACCCAGGAGTCGTTTTATTTCCGCATAGCGTTTACCGTAATAATGGGAGGAAATCAGAATCTTGTTTCCATCCTGATTCTGAGGACACAAAAGCACCTTCACAAAGGTGTTCTCATTTTCATAAAAGGCCCCCACCCCTTTTCCCCCATAGGCACATTCGCTGGTTACCGGTACATAGACAAGTCCGAGCCTGGGGCTTCCTTCAACCGCAAGCCCTATATGAATGGAAAACTCACCGTTTTTTTTCACAAATTCTTTGGTCCCGTCCAGCGGATCCACAAACCAGAATCTTCCGTTCCGGCTCCCTGCCTCCCTTGTCCCGGATTCCTCACTGACAATCGCATCATCAGGGAAGGCTTCTTTCAATCCGCTTACAATCAGCCGATCAGAAGCCAGATCCGCCTCTGTAACAGGGCCCATCTGTTTTTCCTTCTCAGTCACGGAAAAATCAGAATGATAGACAGTCAGAATAAGTCTTGAAGCCTCCGAGGCCAGTTTTTTCATCACCTGAATTTCCTTTGAATACATATCTGCCCTTTCTGTCTTTTCCAGCTTTTACGAATGCCCGTTTGATGATAATTTATCAAAAAAAAAATAGAAATGAAAAAACTTGCGTTTTAAATGATAAATGGATAGTTGTTTTTAAAAAATAACGGATCCGAAGGGGTGTTAAAAATGTTTTTTTCATTTTTCAAGAAATTGTTTTCAAAGAAAAAGGGGAAAGAAAAAAGAGCAGACCCCAGAATATTAAAAGTTTTTATTGCCCAATGCATAAGCTCCGGAATTAAATCTTTTACCACGGTTGTCAATATCTCATCTGTGGGAATGGGGATGGTTTTGGATAAACCGCTGACCATAAGCGAAAAAATTACAGTGATCCTCCAGCATGAATTTAGAAACGGGACGTATGATTCAAAACTCATAAATCTACCCCTTCCGTCAAAGGTCGTCTGGATCAAAGAAGAGAAAGCCTCTGCAAAAAATGCGAAAGATGCTGGACAAGAAAAACAATTTCGGGTAGGACTTGAATTGTTGCCTCTTTCAAAAGATATTGAGGCCCGTTATAACAGCTTGATGAATAATTAATCTTTGCCGAAGTGGCGAAATGGCAGACGCGTAAGCCTCAGGTGCTTATGAGAGTAATCTCATGGGGGTTCGAGTCCCTTCTTCGGCATTTTTTATTTCTTATGAAGTATCAGGAACTTATGTATTAAAATTAATTTAATACTTTTTATGAATTTATATCTTCCTGATTTTTTCATTTCACCATTAATATTGCTCTGATCCATTTCATTTTTTACATCGTGAACACAGGCGAAGGATTCAATCCTAATAAACAGGGATTCGTCACTCCTATACGCCCTCAGGATGACAAAAAACCAAGTGGAGGAAGATGTTTGCCCGTATATTGCTCGAAAAACAAAATCGAATTCTTTTAGTGCCAGACCATTCAATCACTCAAAACCCAATAATGACTGCAATCCCAAAAAATAACGCACAGCCCTCCTGTATCCAGGCATCGAATTTCATTCTATTTATCATTTTTAAAACACTACATTTCCCCAATATTAATAAAAAATACCGCATTATATCCATTATTTAGCTCAATTTAGTTTGTTTTCAAACTAAATTGAGCTAAATTTTTTTAAAATTTCATTGAAATTAACCGTTAATATAATTTAAGATACAATAAAACAAACCTTTATTTATAAATGGAGAAAAATAAAATGAAATCCCAAAGAAATGGTGCTGAAACCATTATTGAGTGCCTGAAAAGAGAAGGAGTTGAATATATTTTTGGTTATCCCGGCGGTGCTGTAATCCCAATCCTGGATGCCGTTCTGAACTGCGGAATCAAATTTATTCTCACCCGGCATGAACAGGGTGCAATTCACATTGCAGACGGATACGCCAGAGCAACCGGAAAACCCGGAGTCGCACTGGTAACGAGCGGTCCTGGCGCAACCAACGCCATCACAGGCCTTCTTACCGCCTATACAGACTCTGTTCCCGTGATTGTTCTTTGTGGTCAGACCATTACCCCTTTTCTGGGCAAAGACGCCTTTCAGGAAGCGGATATCTTCGGAATCAGCATGCCGGTTGTCAAACACAGCTACCTGCTTAAAGATGTGAACAGCATTCCCAGAATTTTCAAAGAGGCTTTTTATCTTGCCTCTTCAGGAAGACCGGGCCCCGTGCTGATCGATATTCCCAAAGACATTGCCACAACCCCCTGCACCGCGGATTTCACGGATGAAATAGATCTTCCGGGGTATTCCTTTGTTGAAAAACCAAATACAGCCCTTATTATTAAAGCAGTAGAAGCTCTCTCCAAGGCTTTAAAACCGCTTCTGCTCATTGGTCACGGATGCATTATTTCCGATGCGGGGAAGGAGTTGAAAGCTCTGGCAGAAAAACTCCAGATCCCGATTGTCACCACCCTTCTGGGAAAAGGAGCGATTCCTGAAAATCATGAACTATGTTTCGGCATGCTGGGGATGCACGGCACAGCTTACGCCAACAAGGCAGTACTGGAATGTGACCTCATTTTCTCCATCGGATCACGCTGGGATGACCGCATTACAGGAAAACTCAGTGAATTCTGCTCAAAAGCCTTTAAAATTCATGCCGATATTGATCCGGCCGAATTCGGCAAGGTTTTAAAACCGGATCTTTTCATCCTTGGGGATGCCAAGCATATTCTTCAGGAACTCCATCAGCATGCCGGACGGCTTAAAACAGAAGACTGGCTTAAAACGCTGAACAAATACCGCAAACAGTATCCCCTGAAATATTCCAAACAGGGCGGACTGCATGCTCAATACGTGATCGACCGGATCTATCATCTCACCAAAGGAGAAGCGATTATCACAACAGGAGTCGGCCAGCACCAGATGTGGGCAGCACAGTTCTGCAAGACGCATCATCCCCGTCACTGGATTTCTTCCGGAGGTGCAGGAACCATGGGCTTCGGACTTCCTTCCGCCATTGGTGCACAATTCGGGAAACCCGGAAAAACCGTCGTTCTCGTGGACGGCGACGGGGGATTTCAGATGACCTGCTTTGAACTCTCTACAGCCGCCATTCATAAACTTCCTATCAAAATGGTCGTCATCAACAATAAATACCTTGGAATGGTTCGCCAGTGGCAGCAGCTTTTCTATGACAACAAGCTTTCAGGCGTTGATCTGGAAGGGAACCCTGATTTCGTAACTCTTGCAGAGGCTTATGGAATCAAGGCATTCAGGATCAGAAGAAATGCAGATGTGGATAAAATTCTTAAAGCCGCACTGCAGTACAATGAAGGCCCCTGCCTTATTGATGCTGAAGTGGTGAAAGAAGACAATGTCTTCCCGATGATTCCTGCGGGGGCACCCTATTCAGGCATGCTGATTGAAAGCCCCTTAAATAAAAAGCTCGATAAACCCACAGGAAGCACATAAACAAAGAACAACCCTGAAACATTTAAAAAAGATTAAACAATAAGGATTACTTATGCACACAACAATGAAACACACCATCAGCTTACTTGTTAACAACAAGCCGGGAGTTCTGGTAAGAATCGCACACGTTTTTGCACGCCGGGGTTTCAATATCGACTCCCTGGTCGTAAGCCCTACTGCAGATCCCCGATTTTCCTCCATGACCATTTCCTCAACCGGAGTCCACGACTCCCTGGATCAGATCATCCGCCAGGTGACAAAACTGGTTGACGTGGTTCATGCCAAGGAACACAACCCGGAAGATTCCTTAAGCCGGGAAGTCGCCCTGTTCAAGGTTTCTTTTAAATCCGAACAGAGGACAGAAATTCTGCAGATCGTACAGCATTTCAAAGGAGAAACCATCGATTTCAGCCTGAATACCCTTGTTATCCAGGTAACAGGAAGCAGTGAAAAACTGGACTCCGTGGAAAAACTTCTTCAGAACTACAAACTAATTGAAATGATTCGTACCGGTAAGGTCGTGATCACCAGAGGCAATAAAACGACTTAGCTATAAACAAGGGAAGCAGGGAGTTTATCCCTGCTTTCCCTTTATTGAACGAAAAGACAGGTGTTTTTATCTTTTTTCACACTCAAAAGGGCCTGATCAGCTTTTTGAATCAGAAGGGCATCCTCCTCTCCGGCTTCGGGGTAAGAAACGCCTCCGATGCAGATGGTGACCGGCTCCTTGACCAATACCCCGTCAGCAGCATGACCTACCAGAATATTTTCCCGTACTAATTCCATAACACGCCGGGAAAAAACAAAGGCCCCCTCTCTTGCGGTTTCAGGAAGAATAAAAGCAAATTCATCCCCTCCATATCTGAACAGCATATCTGAAGCCCGGCTTGCCTTCTTCAAAGTGAGAGCCACATTTTTCAGGATTTCATCCCCTTTGGGATGTCCGAAGCGGTCATTAATCGTCTTAAATTTATCAATATCCATCAAAAGCAGAGAAAAAGGATTGTTATACCGCTTGGAACGCAGAATCTCATTCTTCAGCAGGGTATCAAACATTCTGCGGTTGTATAATTCAGTAAGTCCATCCCGTCTTGAAAGCTGCTTATAATAATCCGACTGGGAAGCGATTCTCTTCAAAAGAATATTTTCTACGGCTCTTTTCAGTATCAGTACAAAGTGATCATTGGAAAAAGGCTTGGTGATGAAATCCCAGGCCCCGGCCTTCATACATTCCACGGCAAGGTCAATGGTGGCATACCCCGTGATCATCAGGATATTCACCCAGGGGTCTGTCTGCTTGATCTTCTTCAGGAGGTCCATGCCTGTCATTTTCCCGGAAAGACGTATATCCAGAACAATGATCTGATGATAGCCTTCGCGGTATTTGAGCAGGCCTTCTTCGGCGCTTGAAGCCAGCTCTACCTTGTAACCCAGGGAATCGTCAATCACTTCCCTCAAAAGTTCGCGCATAATTTCTTCATCATCCACCAGAAGAATGTGAATTTCCTCATCCGTCTTTACGACTTCCATAGAATCAAAATTTTCGCTCATACGCTTTACTTTCTGATTTTATAAAATTCATGGAAAAAAAATAGAAATTTTATTGTAGTTTTACTTCTCTGCTCAAAAAACTCAAGAAAATTCGAAGGATTTATCACGTCTCGGAAAAATCCTTCAAATTCTTAATCGTATTACAATAGAACAGAGAACTATGTGATTACGATTTTTTTCCACGCTGAGATTGGCTCTCAGGTTCCCTGTACATAGGAAATTCCTTAAGTTCACCCTCCGAAAGCTTATAAAAAACTCTCTTTAAATGCTCAATCCCCCTTACTAGGATTGAGAGAGAATTCTCCGGAACAGATTACTGTATCAAATAAACAGAGAATAAAAGAGTAATAAGAAATATTTATTTCATGATTATGAATAAATTAAGGAATTGACTTTACTTCTGAAGAGATAACTGTATATATTATTAAGCATAAATATTAATTTAAAAATTAACTTTTAATATAAAAAATATGTCGAATACATATAAAATAATACTTTTTTATTTTCTCCTGAACCTCCTCTTGGTCAATATCTCTATCTTTTCAAATGCAGAAATCCCCATGGGAGCGAATAAATTTGACACCATACGCCTGGAATATTCCTTAAAAGGGAAATACCAGACCGGCAAAGAAACATTCATTCAAAAACAGAACAAGACCTCCCGTGAAGTATACCTGGAAACCAATATTCTTTCCAAAAAATTCATGGAACACACTCTGGAAATCGATGACGGCGTAAATTTCTACCGCATAAATCTGATCAACAAAACAGGCATGAAACTCCCTTCTCTTAACAGCCTGAAAAAACAGATGGTTGCCAACAATCCACAGATCTTCAAAGCCGGAAATAAAAATCCGTTAAGCATCGCCCCTCCGCATGGACTGACCGACAAAAAAGAAACCATCCTGGACAGAGAATGCAAGGTTTACTTCTACAACAACAAATGGATTTACATCTGGGAAGACATTATTCTTGAGGAAATACAGGATGAAATGGATAAATTCATCAAAAAGGCAGAAAAACTTGAGGTCAACAACACTATCGAGGATTCGAGTTTCCAGGTCCCTAACGATATCAAGTTTCAAAGCAAGCCCGAATAATAATTCAAAAATCAGTTTCTTTTACAGTTTTGTAATATTGTAATTATAAGCTCCTCATGAGTTTCACCCGTTAGACGTCCCAAAAGGTGTTACACCGTTTTCCCTTTTCTGAAACTTATTTTCTGAGATCCTTGTTGAAATGGAGGCCACTTTATAAAAATAATGAAGTTTACCAGAATAAACAGCATCTCCTAAAACAGCCGTTTTTTGCAGCTCAAAGGGTTGACGGGTTGACACTCTTTCCCTTTTTTATTAAAAAATGGATTAGGAATTCCATTCTCACGGCAAAGGAGGGTTCTTGAAAGTCCTTTATATCACTCCCTATAACAATCAGGATTTTGTAGGATATTACAGAACCTATACTATTGTTGAAGGCCTTAAAAATTGCGGTACAGACTGCGACATCCTGTATTTAAGAAACAATAAGAACAATCTGTTTTCAGGAGATAAGCGCTATGATGTCATTGTATTCCAGAGGACCATTTTTTCTAACGGTATGGCGTTTTTCAATAATGTAAAAAAACATGCCACCTTTGAAAATCACTCACCTCTGATGATTTTTGACATTGATGATCTGCTTTGGGAGAGAGAACAGATTCCTGAATTTTTCAAGAAAATAAATTACTTCTTTAATGAGGAAGTGATTGAATTCTTATTAAAAGAATCCGATCTGGTCACTGTCTCCACCCCTCTGCTTGCTTTAAAGGCCCAGAAATTCAACACAAACACCTATGTTCTGAAAAACTGTATAGAGGAAAAATTTATTTCTCCGAAAAAATATTCAAAAAATGAAGAAACAATTTTCGGATTTATGGCCGGAAAAACACACCATGAAGAATTCATGTGGCTGCTTGATATCCTTTCGGAAATTAGTTTAACCAGAAAAATTCATTTCCGTGTTTTAGGCGATTTTAAGGCC
>CAYUET010000014.1:51463-76498 GCA_964443875.1 uncultured bacterium
AAATCACCCCCCCTGTGCCATACGAAAACATGTTTGATTTTTTCAGGTCATGCAGCGTAGGTCTCAATCCCCGGTTTCAGGGAGAATTTAATGACTGCAAGTCAGAAAACAGGTTTTTAGAATTTGGCGCGGCCGGGGTCCCTCTCCTTTCCAGCCCAACAGGAATATTTTCCGATGTCCTTAAAGATAATAAGAACGGTTTTCTTGCCTCTACGCGTGAAGAATGGATAAATAAAATCCTATACCTTCTTGATAATCCTGATACCCTGCCTCAGGCTGGAATGAATGCCCGAAGGACAATTTTGCAGAATTACATTCCCAGGATTATTGCTGAAAATTTTATTTTAAAAATTACAGAAGAAATGATCCGCCTTAAAAAGGGTACTCTCTTCAATATAATAAAAACATTGGAATATCTTTCATCAAAATCCACAAGCAAAGAAATGGCTTCAAAGATAAAATCATTAATCGGTAATATTTTAAATTTAGTAAAACAGAATAACTCTCAAAAAAGATCCGATCAGTATTTACCCTAAAATTGCATAAAAAATCAGAAAAAAACCATTTAAATCCTGATAAATCAATCCTTCCAGTCCCACTATGGACTTCAATCTTTGGGTACAAATTGTACCCAATCTCGTATTCAGGCAAAAACAACCTTTTGTCTGCGCAAGCCTGTTTTGAGAGGGTCAAACAGGCATTACATCCCGAATATTTGTAGCATACGCAGAAAATTCGGGTTAATAATTCCATGTAAAAGAGTATACATAAAAGCTCTCATGTGGGTCATTGTTCTTTGCTCTTCCGTCTCAATTCAAAGACATGCACGATCACAAACGCTATAAGGGCAAAAATAAAGAATACCAGCAGCATCCATGCAATCCCCTGAAGAGTCTCTATTATTGTCCTGTAAACTTCAAGCACCCAGCGTGACCTGGTCAATTCAACAACCTGGGCGTGTTGCGGATACTGGGGGGCTGTTATGTACTGTTCAATCTTGTAAAGATTTACGCCACTTGAAATCCCGGTAACATACATTGCAAAGCGCAAATACTTCGACCATGCCTTGCTGATGACATCAGAGATAATCCGATCGAGAATGGATTCTACAGGTTTATGAAACATCTGCACGACAATGAAAGATACCCCGAGAGCAATAAGAAAAGTTACACTGAGAAGTGTTATGAATAACATTGCTGATCTCCTTTATGCGGATTGTTCTGTTCCCGTAAATATATTTTCATCACATCCCGATTTTGGTATTGATAAATTTTCATTCCAGAAACCTCTGAAGATTTTCAAACTCTTTACGGATAAGTTCATATCCATGCTGATATAAACCTGCCCGTTTTTCAAAGCTGTGTTCTGTACGTCCTGCGGAGAATTCAGGAGAGGGCGCGATGATAAAGATTTTCCCTTCTTTCTCCATATGGTCGCAGAAATCAAGACAAAGGTTGTATTCTTCATTCCGCCTGAGAATGGTTTTTACGAAATCAGGATACTTTCTGAAGGCAAGTTTCAAAAAAAAGCTCCCTTTCAATTTTTCCTTTCGGTAGCCTCTCGGCCGGGTCAGAATAACAACAGCCTTGTTGTGTTTGCTTAACCCGTATTTTGCCGGTATAGAGGCCGTTACGCCTCCGTCAAAATAGAGCTGCCCGTTGATCTCAATCGGTTTGGCAAGAAAAGGGATACTGGATGAGGCAAGAAGAGCCCTGCATACCCCGATTTTCGCAATATCCTTCTTTGTAAATATAACGGTATTCCCGGTATTCAGGGATGTTGTCACAATGTCAAACTCAGCGTCATTTTTAAATAAAGCCTGTTCATCATAGGGGACAAGCCTGTTTGGGATTTCTTCAAAAACAAACTCTGTATTGAAATAGGCCCCTTTGGATAAAAGATGGCGGAGTCCCATGTAACGCCTGTCTGAAGGATATTCCACATTCACTTTCCAGTTCCTTCCCTTCTGCCGGGACATATAGGATGCTCCCATACAGGCCCCTGCGGATACACCCACAACCCTGTTAAAATAGATATCCTTTTCAAGAAAGTATTCAAGTACCCCGCCGGTAAATGTTCCGCGAAGGCCGCCCCCTTCAAGGATCAAGCAGGTATTGCTCATGTCATCTCCTTTGAATTATAAAATATCTCTCCTGATTCATTGAGTGACCGTCTTTGGATTTCGGATTTCAGACTCAAAGAAAAATAATAAGGCAACAAAATAAGCAAAGCATTTTTCAGTTTTTACTTCGCCTTCTTAACCATCCCGATATAATCTTTCAGAACAGTTGTCTTTGTTTCCGCCATGATTGACCTTCGGGAGCCTTTAAAAAGATATTTCTTCACAATCGTTTTTCCGCAGACAAAAAAACCCGCGTACACAAGTCCCACGGGCTTCCGGGCACTCCCGCCTGTTGGCCCTGCAATCCCTGTTACAGCAATAGCCGTATTTGTCTTAAACAGGGAAGCAACACCTTCCGCCATCTCTTTTGCGCACGCCTGGCTTACAGCACCAAAGGTTTCCAATACAGAAGAGGAAACTTTCAGAATCTCATTTTTAATGCGGTTGTCATAGGCAATCACACCGCCCATCAAGTAACGGGAGGCTCCAGGGACTTTCACCAGGAGTGCGCCGATCCCTCCGCCTGTGATGGATTCCGCAGTGGAAAGAGTCCACCCCTTTTCTGTCAATAATTGTGCGATGCATTTTTCAGGTCTTTGCATTCTGTTGGTCCTCCAAGTCCTATTTTACTCCGTTGATCAATTCTGCGCAGATCCTGTCCACATCCTGAAGATCAAGCTGAAGGTGAACCGGGAGAGTGACAACGTTCTCATACATGGAATAGGCCTTTGGAAAATCTCTGATATCAAAACCAAGCTGTTTATAAGCCGTAAACATCGGCAGAGGGATAAAATGAACATTAATGACAATATCCCTGCTCTTCATATATTGAATCAGGGCATCCCTCCTGTCCTCCTGAAACCCGTCGAGCCTTAACGGGAACAAATGATAGGAGCCGGTTTTTACAGCCGCATCATAGGAAGGCAGAATAAAAGGCTTCTTGTGTTTTAAATTTCCGGCATATTGGGCAAACAGGGCCTTTCTTTTTTCAAGTATGGACGGGTAACGCCTGAGCTGATTAACCCCCAGGGCTGCCTGGATATCCGTCATATTGAACTTATATCCCAAAAGTTTGATATCATAACGATAGCTCCCCTTTTCCTTCATCCAGGCATCTTTGTCCTGACCATGAAGGGAATACAAACGGCATTGGGAAATCAGTTCCTCAACCGGCAGACGAGAATCGTCTTTGATCTGAATGGCTCCGCCTTCAGCAGTGGTCAGATTTTTTACCGCGTGAAAAGAGAAGGCTGTAACATCGGCTACCGCACCCATCTTTTTTCCCTTGTATACAGCCCCCAGGGAATGGCTTGCATCTGAAAGAAGTACAGGCCTTCCAAGTTTTTCCTGTATAGATCCTTTTTTGAAATCAAACGAAAAGGAGGAATGACTTAACACTTCAAGGATTTCATCATAATCACAGGGAATTCCTGCATAATCCACCGCCATAACCGCCTTGGTTTTCGGGGTGAGTCTTTTTTTAATCTCCTCGGGAGAAATATTGAAACTGCCCGGATCTGTATCTGCAAAAACGATCTTGGCGCCTACATGATGAATCACGCTTGCTGTAGCCGAATAAGTATAGACCGTGGTGATCACTTCATCGCCCGGACCTATCCCCAGCACAGTAAGCAGAATCTGCATGGCAGCGGTCGCAGAGCTGACACACAGGGTTGATCGGGCCCCGGTATACTGAGACAAAAGTGTTTCAAATTCTTTAACCCTGGGGCCTGTGGTAATCCAGCCGGATTTAAGCACTTTCACCACTTCCTCAAAATCTTCCTCCAGAAAATACGGCGGGGAAAACTCGATCTTCTTTTGCATGAACCCTCCTTTTCTCTGCTGTTTATTTAGCAAAAAAAACAGGATAACTAAAGAAGCAAATACTAGTTTTGGATGTCCTGCCGCTCTTCCGGATTCCCCATAATCCCGGAAATATCCGCTGTACTTAATTCTTGGGAAGAAGTCCCCTGCAGCTCTTCCGGAATAGGAGCTAATTTTGAATCCTTCTTTTCCTCGATAAAATCCTTATAGGATTTCGTAAAATTGGCCGCGTCATAGGAATCAAGCTCATAGACCCATTTTGAAAACTCCTCATTCAATTTTGACGCCTTTTCCTGAAGTGCTTTCGCCTTATCAGGTTCCGCGGGCAGGTTTATCACTTCTGCAAAAAGACGCAGGAAGAACTTCTCTTTCTGTTTTGCCAGACTAAAACGGTAAAGGAATCCTTCCGTTGTTGTGACTTGAGCGGTTTCTGTAAAAGTTAACTCCAGTTCCTCTGCTGCTTTTGAAGTCATGACATCACTGAAGGCAAGACCTTCAAAAGTACCGGAAAGCTGGTTGATCATCCAGGGCTTTACCGTCTCCTCAGGTTTCAAGCCCTTAAGTTCAAAAGCCTCCTCCTCTTTTTCTTTTTTGAGAAGGGTAACTTCAGGCTTAGTCGTTAAAAGGGAAATCTTATAAATTTCCTTCTTGGGAAGATTAAGAATCACCTTTTGAAGCCAGTCAGAGGAGGCTTCAGGCATTTCAAAATCCAGGCTTACCAGATAAACAGAATCGGAGGTTCCGGATTTTGCATACCGGAAGACATCCGCTGCGGATTTCTGATGCACACTTTCACGCTGCTTTCCAAGCTCCAAAACGCACAGATTTTTTCCCTCTTTGTCTTTCAGTGTGATTACGCTTCTGGAAGCATCAAGACCAAAGGCTGCATGGTTTTCTTTCTTGGATGTCAGCTTCTGTGAAGATTCTAGATCATATAGTTTAAGAATAAGTTCGTTTAAAAAGGAAGTTTTTGCCGGATAATCATGGGATGTTATGCATTTCCACTTACCCTCTGAAACCTGGACAAAACGAAATTCTTTGCCCTTGTTCAGAATCACTGCCTCATTTACGGCCTGAAGATCAAAGGTCAGAAGATTTTCAGAAACGGAACGGCTCAGATGGCTCTGTTTCATATCATTGTATTTGGCAAAGGTAATTAATCCGGCGGCGGCCAGGATCAACAGAAATAATGTTTTTTTAGTCATGAAATTCTCCTCTTTTCTTTAGACAAGCTTCTTGGACATAAGGAGTCTGTAAAGGCCGTAAAGCAGAATCATAAAAGGCACCAGAAAGGTGTTGAACAGAAAAAGCTGGATTCCCAGGCTTTCCTTGTCCTGCCGTAAATTCTTCTGAACTTCCTTTAATTTTTTCTGGGTGATCAGTTTTTCAGTACGTATCTGCCTGATCTGCTCCATCACTTCCTTGTTTGCTTTGAGGACCTGTTTCCCCTCTTCCTGTTTCATCAGACTGTTTATCGTGGTCGAAAACTCATCCACCTTGGCCTGAAGCTGCTTCTCTTCCATAAGCCATCGGGTCTGCGCCCTTGCCTCAATTTCAGCGACACGCGTGAAAGGCCGGGTGAACTTCCCCCTGGAACGGATGGCCGTCAGGCTCTTACTCCCGGAAAGACTTTCAAGACTGTTGTAGAGGAAATTGATATTGTCATTGATGGGGGTGACAATCATATTTCCAAAAAGATTCATCACATTCACGGAAAAACGATTGGAAATAAAATCCACATCCGACACCAGAATGATGTTTACAGATTGTGCACTTTCTTTAAGGAAAACAGATTCCTCTTTCACGGCATCGGTTTTTTCTTTTGCTTCAGCAGCTTTATCTGAGGCTTCCTCTTTAGGTTTTCCCTCAGGAAAAGCGGTCTGCATTTTTCCGGAAATTCTTACAGCCAGGGGCAATGCGACTGCTCCGGGAGCATACGCAGACGTTATCGCATCCATGCTGCCTCCGAAAAGAAGAATGCTTCCGTCAACCGTGCAGGCCGTGGCAGAAGTCTGGATTAAAGTCTCCATGCGGATATCCTTAAACTTATCGGAGTCAAACTGAATCGACCCGGTTGAAGGAAAAATCATGGTTTCAAGTTTTCCGGTAATGGCATCCTCCCGGTTGATCTGCTTTGAGGTAAGGCTCAGCCAGGCATAGAAATTTCCGGACTGTCCCGGAGCAGTCTGCACCTGGGTCGCAAGATCCCTGTCCAGGACCACTTTTCCTTCAGGAATAGAAAATCCTGATTTCCGGAGGGTCAGCGGAAGTTCCGAACTGCGATTCATGTTCATGGGCATCATGGGATTTCCGGCCTGGGGATTGACATTATCGGCTTCACACATGGTATCTACCAGGACAAAGGCTGCTTTCCCCTTTAACAGGTACTGATCCAGGGTATACTGGGCCTGGTTGGAAAGGCCCTTGGGATGCATCAGGAGAAGACAGCTGACGTCCGAAGGAATCTCGCTTAAATCCGGGATCATGCGTACATCATAGGTTTCTTTCAATTCATTGAGAAAAAACCAGGGATCAGAACTTTCATCCGGTTGTTTTCCGGGCATGGCCATTCCCAGCCCCTCTATAGGCAGGGAGGAATAAATTCCCAAAACCGTCTTTTGGGAATTGGAAAGAGAAACAATGATCTTGGAAATGTCATATTCCAGAAACTCCTCGCGGGAAGCATCAAAAAACGGGACACAGCTTTCATGTCCCTTTTCATCGAGGACAACCATGCCGCAGAAGAGTACATCTCCCCCCATTGCCTGTACAGCGTTAAGTCCGTATTTTTCAGCCCATTCCGCCTCTTCACTGTCCGGCCTCGGATCATAAATCTCCAGGCGTATCAGATCCGTTTCCTGGGCATAGGAGGCTAAAAAATCCATCACCCGCTCGCCGTAGGCCTTAAAACTCGGAATGGAAGCTCCGTCCGTCGCGGAATAAAAATATTTAAACGTCAAAGGTTCCTTCACCCCTTTGATGATCTCCCGGGAGGCCTCTGACAGAGAATAAATTTTCTCCTGCGTCAGATCCAGGCGGTTCCTGCGAAACATCTGATTGGAAATTGTGTTGAGGCCGATAAAAAGGACGACAATAAAAATTATGCCGATGTAGGATCGTGTTTGGATTGATTTCATGATATGCTCCTACTCTGATTTTTCTTCTTCAAGAATCACATGGTTTGCAAAAAGCCCGCAGCCGATCACGGATGCAAAAAAAACGGCATCTCTTAAATCAAACACGCCCTTTTGAATGGAATCAAAATGAGAGGTAAAACTCAGCGCTCTCATATTTTCAAGGACAAACTGCGGTAATACGCCCGATAAAAACTTCACAAAAGGGACAAAACCGATAAGGATCAGAATCAGACAGACGACAACGGTTAAGATAAAACTTATGACCTGATTTTTGGTCAGGGCTGAAAACACCATACCTAGAGCAAGATAGGATCCGGCCATTAAAATGGACCCGGCATACCCTGCCAGAATCACCCCTCCATCAGGCTCCCCCAGGTAATAAACCGTAAGAACCATTGGAAAAGTAAGTGCCAGGCTTAATCCGATAAAAGAAAGCGCTGCCAGAAACTTGCCCAAAATCGCCTCCCAGGATTTAACCGGCAGAGTAAAAAGCAGTTCAATGGTTCCGCTTTTTCTTTCCTCAGCCCATAACCGCATCGACACGGCTGGCACAAGAAAAAGATAAAGCCAGGGATGCCAGAAGAAAAAGGCCCTCATGTCGGCCTGGTTATTTTCATAAAAACTTGCGATCTTGAAAGTAAAAATCCCGGTCAGAAAAATAAAAATAACAATGAAAACGTAGGCAATCGGCGTTCCAAAATAACTTTTCAGTTCTCTTTTATAAATCGCGTTCAACACATTCATGCGTTTTTAACCTCCAGCGTGAGCTTTCTAAATACTTCATTCAGGTTTCCTGTGTCCGACATTTTTTTTAGGTCAGAAGGTGTCGAATCAATTACAATTTTCCCCTGAGCAATGATAATCGCCCGGGTACACACCTCATCCACTTCTTCCAGGATATGAGTGGATAAAATAATCACCTTGTTCCCGGCCATTTTTGTAATAAGCTGGCGCACCTCATACTTCTGGTTCGGATCCAGACCGTCGGTCGGCTCATCCAGAATCAGAATTTCAGGATCATGCACAATCGCCTGGGCAAGGCAGACCCTGCGCTTAAAACCCTTGGAAAGGGTTCCGATAATCTGATTACGGACATTTTTAAGTGAAGCCTGTTCATAGACGCGTTCCAGGCACTCATTCTTCTTTCCCTCAAGACCACGCACCGTGATGATAAAGGATAAAAAATCCTCCACGGTCATTTCCTCATAGGCCGGAGCATTTTCCGGGAGATAGCCCAGATGATGCTTGATCCTGTGCGCCGAGGTGACAAGATCAAAGTTCTTGATTTCAGCTGTTCCGAAATCCGGAGTAATAAAACCGGTCAGCATTTTCATGGTGGTTGATTTTCCCGCGCCATTAGGACCGAGAAAACCCAAAACCTCTCCTTTTTTTACCTGGAAGGAAATTTTATCCACAGCCTTGATAGGGCCGAAATATTTTCCTAATCCTTTAACATCGATCACATTTTCTGATTTTGCATTCATAGTTTTTACCTGTAATCTCTTAATGGTGATTATCATTTCTCAAAACTGAGTGTGAATTTTATCTGAAAAATATTTTTTCCTTCAAGAAAAAAATAACCTGGATTTTAAACAACAGATTTCAATAATTGTTACACGGCCCGGATTAGTCCCCTTTAAGCTCCTCCCAAAGCTTTTCATACTGGGTGATGGCATCCCCGATATCGAGCTGAAATTCGCCTTTTTGGACAACGGAGGCATCGGGATAAACGGTGGGATTTGTTCTCAGTTCTTCAGGCATTTCTTCCAAAGCCGCCTTGTTGGGGGAGGTGTATCCGATTTCCTGGCTGATGACAGCCGCAATTTCGGGTCTCAAAAGAAAATCAATGAATTTATGCGCATTCTCAACATGTTTGGCACTTTTCGGGATTACCAGACTGTCCACCCAGAGCATCACCCCCTCTTCAGGGTATACAAAACGAATGGAGGAATTTTCCTGGGATGCCATATAGGCTTCCCCGTTCCATATAAGTCCGATATCCACTTCCTTATTCAAAAAAGGCTGTTTGGGCGAATCCGCATTAAACGCTTTCACTCTCGGGAAAAGTTCCTTGAGTTTGAGACTCGCCTCGGTCAATCGTCCGGGATCTGTTTCATTGCAGGAATAGCCTAAAACTTTAAGGGCCATGCCGAAGACTTCGCGAAGATCATCGGTCATAAGAATTCTTCCGGCATATTCAGGTTTCCATATGTCCGCATATCGGCTGACCGATTCCACCGGGATCACATCCGCATTTACCCCGATCGCCGTGGCCCCCCACAAATAGGGAATACTGTATTGATTGTCCGGGTCAAATGACTTGTTCAGCAGATTGGAGTCAAGATTTTTAAAATTCTTAAGCTGTCTTTTATCAATCGGCTGAATCAGTCCGTTTTTAATCATTTTCTGAACATAGTAAGTGGAAGGCACGACCAGGTCATATCCCTCCCCTTTAAGGATTTTCATTTTGGCAAACATGGTTTCATTATTGTCATAGGTCGAATAAATGACCTTGATTCCGGTTTCTTCCTGAAATTTCTGGATAACCGCATCCGGCATATATTCAGCCCAGTTATAAACGTAAAGTTCCTCCCCGGAATAGCCCAATGCAATACTCATAAGCAGCGTCAAACCAACCCATAAACCTCTCATTTTCTTCTCTCCTTTATCATCCATTGCGAAATTAAAACCATTACAAAAGTAAAACAAAATAAAATGGTGCACAAGGCATTGATTTCCGGCTTAATTCCAAGGCGCACCATGGAATAGATCTTTAAAGGCAGCACCTCAAAGGTGGGCCCGGTCACAAAAAAACTCACAATCACATCATCCAGCGATAATGTAAAGCTTAAAAGCCAGCCCGAAAGGATCGCCGGAAAGATCATGGGAAAAAGAATGTGTCTGAAGGTCTGGTATTCACTGGCCCCCAGATCTTTGGCGGCTTCAATGATGGAACGGTCAAACCCGCAAATGCGGGAATACACCGTCACAATCACAAAAGGCAGGCAAAAGGTGATATGGGAAAGCAAGAGCGTGGTAAAACCGGGTTTAAGACCGAGCATCATAAAAAAGGACAAAAGGGAAATCCCCATCACGATATCCGGACTCATCATGACAATGTACACAAGGGAATAAAGAATTCTTCTTCCCATAAAACGATAACGATAAAAAGCCATTGCCCCTAAAGTTCCAATGCCTGACGCTGCGATGCTTGAGAGGAACGCGATGACAAGGGAACGCAGTGTGGCATCAATCAGCTGGGTGTTTTTAAAAAACTGGACATACCATTTGAACGTAAATCCGCTCCAGTTTGTCGAATACTTTGAGTTGTTAAAGGAATATACAATCAGGATCAGAATCGGCAGGTACAGAAAAAAATACACCAAAAAAATGTAGAACCTCTTTACCGTTTTTTTCAACGCTCATGCTCCATGGGGCTGACATTAAAACGGTTCATGCTTTTAAAATACCCCCAGAGAAAAAGCCCGAGAAGAATTACCAGAACCATGCTCGAGGCCGCCCCTTTGGGCCAATCCTGAATAGTCAGAAACTGATTCTTAATATAATTTCCAATCAGAATGATCTTGGCCCCTCCCAGAATGTCAGGAATAAAAAACAACCCCAAAGAGGGGATGAACACCATCGTACACCCTGCAATCACTCCCGGAATCGTGAGAGGAAAGACCACTTTTATAAAAACATTAAATGTTCCGGCCCCCAGATCATAGGCTGCCTCGATTAAACGATTATCAAGTTTGTCGATCGCAGTATAGATCGGAAGGATCATAAAAGGAAGAAGGGTATACACCAGTCCCCAGAATACAGCCGTGTCCGTGTAAAGAATATTCAAGGGCTGCTGGATAAGATGCAGTTTTATCAACAGCATGTTCAAAAGACCATTGGCCTTAAAGAGTATAATCAGGGAGTAAGTCCGGATCAGAGAACTTGTCCAGAAAGGAATGATGATCAGCACCAGAAGGAGTTTCTTATACCGGTTCTGAATACGTGAAATAATAAATGAAAAAGGATAGGAAATCAGGAGGCAGAACAGGGTTGTAAAAAAGGCATAAAAAAGGGAGTTGATAAATATTTTAAAAAACACGGGATTAACCAGATCCCTGTAGTTTTCAAGAGTCCATTTCCATTGAATCAGATATTGAGGGTCTTTGGTTAAAAAACTTGTAAAAAAGATCAGGAGTGCAGGCAAAAGAACAAAAATAAAAATCCAGAAAAAAACCAAAAAAATAGAAATGTGTTTGAACCAGCTTTTGTCAGCTGTCACGGAGGAGGACCTCCCACCCTTTAATCCAGTGAATAAAAACTTTTTCACCGGATTCATAGCGGATATCTTCTGCGTCTTCATTAAAAAACTGGGTGGCTAAAACGGTCTTTCCCATCCTGAGATCAATAAAAAGATCCACAGTAGTCCCTTTATAGATCATCTCACGGACAACCCCCTCCAGGGTTTCCTCTTCACATTCTTCCTTCTTTTTCAATACCTGGATATCTTCCGGACGAAGCAAAACCTTTATTTTTTGTCCGCCTTTAAATTCCTTTTTATTTGACAGTCTGAAGACCGTGCCGTTCAAACGAACCTCCATGAAGCCGTTTTGTGTTGACTGAACCTCCCCGTCAAACTCATTGATTTCACCGATGAATTTTGCAACAAACATATTGGAAGGCTCCTCGTAAATACTCTTGGGGGTGCCCATCTGCTCGATACGGCCGTTGTTCATGACGGCAATCCGGTCTGAAATCGTAATGGCTTCCTCCTGGTCATGGGTTACAAAAACAAAGGTGATCCCCAGTTTTCTCTGAATATGTTTAAGTTCAATCTGCATTTCCTTCCGGAGCCTGTAATCCAGGGCGCTTAAGGGTTCATCCAGAAGAAGTACCAGCGGCTTGTTGACAAGGGCCCTTGCAAAGGCCACCCTCTGCTGCTGTCCGCCGGAAAGCTGAAAAATACTTCGATTTTGAAATCCGGGAAGTTTAACCAGATCAAGAATAGATGAAACATCCCGCTCAATCTCCTCCTCACTCTTTTTCTGAAGTTTGAGACCAAAGGCAATGTTATTGAAAACATTCATATGGGGGAAAAGAGCGTAATTCTGAAAAACCGTATTGACATCCCGTATATACGGGGGAATATCATTAACCCGCTCCCCCCCTAAATAGATATCCCCCTGATCGGCTTTTTCAAAGCCCGCAATCAGACGCAAAAGGGTCGTTTTCCCGCAGCCTGAAGGCCCGAGAAGGGTTAAAAGTTCTCCCGGATAAATATCAAGAGAAACCTCATCCACAGCCTTTGTCCGGCCGAAGACCTTGGATACATTTCTGAGAGAAATAACAGGCTCTTTAGAATTCATATGGGCGTATCATAGCGAATTAGGAATTTTTGTCAAAAGAGTTAAATCATATTTCTTTGGCGGGCCGCTTCATAAAGAACAACCGTCATGGCCACAGAAACATTCAAGGAATCCGCAACACCTTTCATGGGAATATTTACAGCTTTCAGCTGAACATCTTTCCATTTTTCCGTAAGCCCCGAATGCTCACTTCCGGCCACAAGGGCAATCGCGCCCCGGTAATCCTCTTCAATATATTTCTGTGATCCTTCCGGGAAAAGAGTAAAACAGCGGATACTGTTCTGTGTAAAAAAAAGACTCAGTTCCTCATAACTTACATGGATATAAGGAAGGGAAAAACAGGTTCCCAGGCTGGCACGGATAATATTAGGATTATAGAGATCCGTTTTTGATTCACAAAGCAAAACAGCGCTGACCTGAAGGGCATCCGCCGTTCTTAAAACCGCGCCAATATTCCCAGGTTTTTCAACTCCCTCCAGAACAATGTATAAAGGGTTGGAGGAAGGGGACAAATCCTTAAGTCCCTTTTCTGGGGCAGAAGCAACGCCTGTAAACCCTGAATCAATGTCCCCGTAACTGATCTTTTTAAAGACCGCCTGGGAAACAGGGATAACTGAACAGTTATTCTTTTCAAGCTCGCGGGTCCAGGGGGAAAAAGCCTCAGGGGTATCTGAATAATAATAAACAGACTCAAATTTCCATCCGGCTTTAAGGGCAGACTCTATATTTTTCATGCCGTCTACAAGCACTTTTCCGGAACTTTCGCGGTGTTTTCGGTCTCTGAGCCTGACTAAAAATTTTATCTGTTCATTTTGAAGACTGGTAAGCATAATCGATAAAAAAAGGGAAACCGCTTTTTAAACGACTTCCCTTTTTATTGAAATTTATAAATCTTATTTAAGATCGGTAATCTTCACATATACTTCCTGGAGTGAAACATCTCCGTCATTATGTGTTGTAAAAGCCATGTTATTTAATACCTTAAAACAATCAATCACAGGAATCGCATAGGTTGTTACATTGGCAACAATGCCCTGAACCTGTTCCATCTGAGGTATTAAATCCTTTCTCTGAAGCACCCAGCCCAGGACTTCCGAAAACAAACCCACAGAGGACTGAAGGTTACTGTAACTGAACTGTGATGATTTGCTGAACTGTTCTGAATAATCTTTAAAAGAGCTGTTTTTTTCCAGTCCGTTAAATGAACCCCTGTAAGTTTTGATCATTTTCTCTGCTACAACAGCATTGGATGCCACCATTATCCATGAATCCACAGTAACCAGAACAGGAGAAAAAGCTTCCCCGAGAGGGGTTTTTATAACTGTAGCGTCATTTCCTTCAATACTTTTTGCTTCAAAACTAACCTGGATGGGGGCATTCTCCCCGGAAAGCAGCTGTTCAATGACCATTTTAAATTTTTCCTTTAATCCGGAAGCATTTGTGGATTTTAAAACAAAACCCAGACGGGGAATCGGAACAGGGGAATCAAGAGCAATACCTGAGAAAACAAAACCAAACTCATTATCTATCAGTCCCATGATATCATTTTCAATATTCACTCCCAGACTCTTCTCCATTTGCTTTAAAACATCCATCATCCCGGCAAGAGGATTAGGAGTTTCTGGCGTTTCAGCCACGGCATTGGACTCCTGAGAAACTTCAGGAGCATTGGCCGCCTCGATCATGCTCTTCCAAGCTACTTTTGCATTGATATTTCCGGTTGCAGAATACAGTAAAGCATCATCAGGGGCAAAACGGATGCTTTCTAAAGGTTTGACCGCTTTATTCCATTCCGTTTTCTGTTCATCCGACATTTTTTCAAAGTTCGGGATTAAAAAAGAAGCAGCCTTAAGACCTTCTTTCGTTCTCACTACTTTACCGGCAATCCCTTTGAGGCGATCAAGATTTTTATTCAATTCTTCTATATTGAAACCGCTGAATTGCTCAGGGGAGGCATCCATTAAAGGCTGCAGTACCTGCTGAAGTTTTCCTTGAATCTTTGCAAAATCGGCATAATAAGTGGATATTCCGTCTTCATCCCCTGATAATTTCGCTAAAAGATCCTGATAATTATTCTCATTATAAAGTTTATCATTGCTTTTACCTTTAATCAGTTCAATCACTTTTTTAAGATCCTGTTCTGTCTTTCCAAAAGCAACCGTCAGGATATTATTAACCATCACATAGCGGATTTCTGTCATATTGGTCATACCCTCTTCCGGTTCTGTGATAATCGTCATAATGGATTCACCATCATACTCCACTTTGGTCGATTTAATCCCTGAAGCCTCAGGAAGAGATTTGATTATTCCCTCAACAAACTGTGTTGTTTTGCCAACATAGGATTGAAGCATCAATTTAACATCATTAGTTTGTGAATCAAATAGTACAGAAACTACCAGGCGGTTTCCAAGCAAATCCATGACTCTTGACTCTGTAATTTCCATGCCTGCCTTCTCTTCAAAAGAAGCAAAAAGCTTTGTCATATTTTCTTTAATGGCAAAATCAGTCAAAACCTTTAACTTTAAAAACTGTGACCAGAAATTACTTGTTTTTATGACGTCCCAGATCCCACGAAGATCAGAAACGGAATAAAGCATAATGGCATTGTTCGGGACATATTTGGCCGGGGAGTCCAGTTCAATGGACGGTTTGATAATCGCTTCCACACCTTTTAACGGTTTAATCCCCTTGCTCGTCATTACAACAACTGCAACAATCACAACCGCAAGGACCGCACCAATGACAATACCCAGCACTTTTTTATTCATAATAAAAAACTCCTTTATATATCACTCAATTATATTTTTTCCCAAAAAAACAACTATATAGAGTTGTAAACATTCGTCAATATTTAAAACATCAAAATGATGTGTGTTTTTTAAATAAAACCCAAGAAAATAATATCTCAAAATAGTGTTGTTCTGAAATCATTAGAAATTTTTCTTTATTAAAATCACCCATTATCTGTCTGCATTTTCCAGGTTTAAAATTAATTTTTCATACCCCCTGTCGACCCTTATATTCAAAGTCCGGGTTAACCGGTCAGGCCTCCCTTGGAAAGAAAGATGCCCTGGAAATTCATTTTTAATTCTTCAGGTGACGGAGAATTGCGCAAGGCTTCCTCTTCTGTGATCATTTCCTTTTTGACAAGATCCAGAAGAGATCTGTTGAACGTCTGCATCCCTTCTTTTTCAGAGGTCGTAATAACCGAATAAAGCTTTGCATCCTCGCCATCCTTGATCATTTTTTTTACCGGGGCATTATTGAACATGATTTCAACAGCCGGAACCCTGAAAACAGCGGGGTCAATCGCCGGGACCAGACGCTGAACCATAATTCCGCGAAGATTAAAATGCAATCCCAGCCGAATGATATGATGTTTTTCTGTTGGAAACAAATCCAGCATGCGGCTTATCGTCTGGGGCACATTGGACGAATGAAGGGTGGCAAACACCAGATGTCCGGTTTCAGCCGCAGTAAGACCGAATTCCACGGTATCCGCATCTCTCATTTCACCTACAAGAATGATATCCGGATCCTGGCGTACCGCTGTTCGCAGGGCCTGGTTAAAACTCACAACATCAATTCCGACCTCCCTCTGATTGATATAGGCTTTCTTGTTCCGGTAAAGGTATTCGATAGGATCCTCAATGGTCAGAATATGGCAGGATCTTGCCATGTTAATCTGCTCAATAATTGCGGCAAGGGTAGTCGATTTACCGGATCCTGTAGCCCCGGCCACAAGCACCAGCCCATCCTTGAAAGTGGCAAATTTCTGCACGGCATCCGGCAGATGGAGCTCGGATGAATTTTTTATTTTAGCGGAAACCATTCGGGCAACGAGACCCGGAGACCCCCTCTGGTGAAAAATATTCAGCCTGAAACGGGCAAGGCCGGGGACTCCCACAGCCAGATCCACATCCCCCACCTCCTCGAACTGTTTGATCTGTTTTTCCGTCAAACGTTCATAAATTATTTTTCTCAATAAATCCGGGATCAGCACTTCAAATTCCGTCATATAGACCGGTTCCCCCCGGATACGGAAAACAGGAGGAGAGCCAACCTGTAAATGCATATCTGATCCATTTTTCTCTGCCAGAGAATGAAAAAGCTGATTCAACGATTCAATTTTAACTGGTTCCATAATTTGTTCCTTTTTCAATTTCGTCTTTCAACGATAACAAATGAAATTATCACCCCGAATCCGGAGATTGTCCATAAAAAATCAATCCCCCCAAAGATTAATTCGACTAAGATTTTTTAGTGTTCAACTCTGGACATTAAAAAAAATCCCATGATGCAAAACAGGACATTAGAGATCCAGGAAGCATACAGAGGATCCATAACCATACCTTTTCCCGCCTGGGTAAAAAGAGTATCCAGAATATAGTATCCCAGACAGATCAGGATACCGAATCCCAGTGTTTTTGAGGCAGCCGACCTGACCGGCGCAATAGCGCAGGGAATCGCGATAAACAGTAAAACCAGAGGCACCCAGCAGAATGAAAATCGTTTATAATAATCAACAAGAAGGGAAACTCTCTGCTTTTTTTTACTTTCCGGAAGCGATTTCATGTAGCTCAGTATTTCTTCAGAGGTTAAATAATCCGACTCATTCCTTGACATAACCATTTCCGTTGGATGAAAAAGGCCGGGAAAAGATCTGGCCGGGATAAACTCCATTCTCAAAGGTTTTCCCTCCTTTGAAAAATTCTGTTCCCGAATATTTCTTCCTTCCCACTGGTTATTCTTCCAATTTGCCTCGTCAATAAAACTTCGCCTCAATATTTGATTTTCATTATATTCTATCACCATCAGTCCTTTGATTTTTCTCTGAGCCTTGTCATATTCTCTGACGTAAATCGTCTGTCCGCCAAGCCCGGAAAGGGTCCTTCCAGTAATCGGAGTGGTACTCCTTTTGAATTTCTCCTTACGCATGATGCTTCTTTTCAAGCTTGACTGGGGAGCAAGATAATCCCCGATAAAATACGAGACAACACAAAGCAGGATCGTGCTCAGAATAATCGGTTTTAAAATCTTCCAGAGAGAGATACCTCCCATAATCAGGGCGACATATTCATTGGAAATGGAAAGATTCCTGAAAAGCCTCATTCCTGCAAGCATGGTTGCCACCGGAAGGCAGATGGATAAAACTGAAGGAATAAAAAGCGCGTAATAAGTCAGATAATGCCTGAAAGGAACCTTATAGCCCATAAAATTTTCCATATGTTCCAGAACATCCGCAACAATGACAAGTCCCAGGAAAACCCCGACAATCATCAGAAAAGTCGACCAAAAGGATCTTAACAGATACACATTCAAAGTCTTTATCATATTTTCCTTTACAGGTAATCCTTGAAAAAAAGCTTACTTAAAAATACAGAATAATTAATCCGGCCCTTACCTGTCAACCGACACCTGGGATATAATATCCAAAGTTGATTTTTTAGGATGAAGCCTGACTTTGACTTCTTCACCAAGCGGAAGATAAAGTTCATTTCTTCCGTGGCCTGAACGGATATTATAACCGATCGGAATATTGAAACGTGAAAAAAAAGGCTGAATAACCTCTTCAATAAAATCGGGCCAGAAATTCCGGGTCGTTCCTCCGGAGCAGTGGATCATTTCACCGAAGAGCAGACCCTTGATCCGTATCAGCTTTCCGGCCTGCTTCATTTTTTCAAAAATCTGAAAGAGGGAGCGGACTGATTCATGCACATCCTCAATAAACACAATGCAGTTATCAAAGGTAAAATTCAGATCTCTCTCCAGAAGTTTCGATAAGACACTGATACATCCCCCTTTTAAAACCCCTTTACATTCACCGGGCTGAAGGATTCCGACTTCCTCCATGGTTATTTTTTTCAGCCGGCCTTTCAGAATCTCCCCAAGCATATGGGTCTGTCTCTCGCCGCTCATCAGAACATCCGCAGCCATCGGGCCGTGATAAATCTTGCAGCGGCTGTTTTCCACAAAAAAAGAAAGGATGCTGGAAACATCGGAAAAACCAATGATAATTTTCGAAGATTTACGGATCTCCTCCTGAGGCAGATAATTGAGTATCCGTTCTGAATATTCGCCGCCTCTGGCAAAAATAACCGCCGCAACGGAAGGATCTTCCAGAGCGTCAAGAAGCTCTTTCGCCCGCATCCGGTCATCAGGACGATTAAGCTGGCGCTGCTGAAAACAGCTTTTTCCAAAACGGACCTGATACCCCAGATTCTGGTAGTATTCTTCAATTTCAGGAATCAGATTCAGCTTTAACCGCCCAGTGGAAGAGACGATGGCTAGTGTATCCGGAATTTTATTTGTCTGACTTAGGATATTCATATTCACGGGCGGATTTCAAATCCTTTCAGGGCTGGATCAGGCTCCTCCCACTCAAAATCAAGCCTTAAGACCCTTGAAAGGGGGGGGCCCTGATGAAGGACTGGAAGCATGGCTTCTATGAAGATCTTTTCTCCTGAAAGAACAACTTCCACCTCTCCGCTTTCGGCATTTCTGACCCAGCCGGAAAGGCCTCTGCTTTCTGCCTCATCCTGAACAAAATAGCGGAACCCCACTCCCTGAACACGGCCTTTCAGATAACAATGGAGCTGATAAAACGCCTGTCTTTTTTGTCCTGAAGAAAATTTTTCTGTTTTTGACATGAATGAGCCCTTTTGGCCCATTAGTGTAGACTATATTTTAGAAATGATCAAGGCTACGTTGTGACCTCCGAATCCCAACGATCCGGACATGGCACAGTTAATCTTTGATTCTCTGGGCTGATTGGGAATATAGTCCAGATCACATTCCGGATCAGGAGTCTCATAATTCCAGGTAGGAGGCAGTATTCCTGTCTCCAGGGCCTTTAAACAGGCAATAAGTTCAACGGCGCCTGCTGCACCAAGCATATGCCCTGTCAAAGCCTTCGTGGAAGACACGGGAAGTTTGTAGGCCCCCTGTCCAAAAACACTTTTAAGGGCCTGAGTTTCAAATAAATCATTATAATGGGTCGAGGTTCCGTGAGCATTATAATAACCTATCCCATCCGGTGCAATTCCGGCATTCTTGATGGCTGTTTTGATGGCTCTGGCGGCGCCCTCGCCTTCGGGAGCAGGCTGAGTCATATGATGGGCATCCCCTGACGCTCCATAACCGACAAGCTCCCCGTAAATTTTTGCGCCGCGGGCCCTGGCATGCTCGTATTCCTCCAGAACAATCGTTCCTCCGCCTTCTCCCATGACAAAACCGTCACGGTTCAGATCAAAGGGCCTGGAGGATTTTTTGGGATCGCTGTTATTTCTTGAAAGAGCCTTCATGGAGGTAAACCCCCCGATTCCCAGATGGGTAATAGCCGCTTCTGAAGCCCCGGCCACCATAAGATCAGCCTCACCCAGAGCAATGGTCTTTCCGGCTTCTCCAATACAGTGGCTGCCGGTCGCACAGGCCGAAACAACAGAAAAATTAGGTCCCTTTAAGTTAAATTCCATGGAAATAAGGCCTGAAACCAGGTCAATAATCATCATGGGAATGACAAAGGGTGAAATCTTTGAGGGTCCGCCCTGGACAAAATTGGAATGCTGTTTCTCCATTGAGCCTATCCCGCCGATTCCGGCACCATAGATAACACCCATCCGGGTCGGATCGATCCGGTTCAAATCTATGCCTGAATTTTTAATGGCTTCACGTGCACTAATGATCGCAAAATGACAATAACGATCCATTTTTTTGACATCTTTGGAGTTAAAATGTGTACCTGCGTCAAAATTCTTGACCTCAGCCGCAATCTGTGTTGCAAAAGCAGCTGGATCAAACTGTGTAATCCTGTCGATTCCGCAGTTTCCCTGCAATAAGGAGTTCCAGAATTCTTCAACATTATGACCGACAGAGCAGATGGCGCCCATGCCTGTAATGACAACTCTTCTTAATCCGTACACGTTTTAACTCCAGCTTTTATCGGTTTTTTCGAATTATTATTTCTGTAATTTCTTTTCAATATAACTGACAGCGTCGCCCACAGTCTTTAATTTTTCAGCATCTTCATCCGGAATTTCAGCATTAAAGGCTTCTTCAAAAGCCATAACCAGTTCAACAGTGTCCAGGGAATCGGCCCCTAAATCATCGATAAAAGAAGCTTTATCCACCACTTCATCCGCATTGACACCCAGCTGATCCACAATAATCTCTTTAACTTTTGCTGCTATATCGCTCATATTAATTTCCTTTCCATTCTTCTGCTTTGTTATTTACATTACCATTCCGCCATCGACTGTAATCACCTGGCCTGTAATATATTTTGATAAATCCGAACATAAAAATAAAACAGCACTCGCGACATCCTGCGGAGTTCCGAATGCCCCGAGAGGAATGTACTGTCTGTTTTTTTCACGTACTTCCTCACTCAGTTTTTTCGTCATTTCTGTTTCAATAAAGCCCGGGGCTACTGCATTGACGCAGATGCTCCTGCTTGCCACTTCCTTGGCGGTTGTCTTTGTCAGACCAATCAATCCCGCCTTTGAAGCGGAATAATTCGCCTGTCCTGCATTTCCCATCAATCCTACCACGGATGCAATATTCACAATCCTGCCGGAACGGCTTTTCATCATCGGTTTCAAAACAGCGCGTGTAAAATAAAAACTTCCTTTAAGATTGGTATCCAGAACGAAATTCCAATCCTCATCCTTCATTCTTATGAGCAGGCCATCCCGTGTGACGCCGGCATTGTTGACGAGAATATCGATTTGACCATATTTGTCAACGATATTGTTAACCGCATCATTGACCAGAGAAGAGTCACGGACATCGACTGCAAATGGCGTGGCATCAGTGCCTTTTTGACGAAGTGCCTGGCAGGTTTCTTCTGCTGTTTCCATCATATATTCGCAAATAGCGATTTTCGCACCTTCTGCTGCCAGTAATTCACTGATACAACGGCCGATGCCGCGTCCGCCTCCGGTGATGACAGCCACTTTATCTTTAAGCATCATAAAAACCTCCAACTTGGTATAATTAAATATCTTTTAACTGGTCAAAAGTATCAAGATTAAAGCACAGGGCCTGTTTGTCAATTCTTTTCATCATGCCGCATAATGTTTTGCCACAGCCCAGTTCGTAAAATTTTATTGATCCGTTTACAGATCCCAGGGCCAGGGCCTCCCTCATGCAGTTCTCCCATAATACAGGCATCTTGATCTGGGAAGCCATAAGGTCAGCCCAGTCCTCATCCTTCTGATGAAAGCACCCCGTCACATTGCTCAGCACCTTATCCAGATTTTTTCTGCAGATGTTAACCTTCATCAGCTCTTCCTTGAAAAGTGCCGCCGCCTTCTCCATATGTTTGGAATGAAAGGCGCCTCCAACCTTGAGAGGAACCGTCAGCTTTGCGCCTGCCTTTTTGGATTCTTCACAGGCCTGTCCCAGAAGAGCACGGTCACCGGAAATCACAAGCTGTCCCGGACAGTTCCGGTTTGCAATAATCATGTATCCCGGCAATGAAGAACAGATGGAATCGAGTTTTTCAGCATCCAGCCCGACAATAGAGGCCATCCCCCCCTCCGAACCTTCACAGGCCGACTGCATGAGCCTTGCCCGCTTATCCACGAGTTTCAGCCCGTCTTCAAAAGAAATCACTTCTGCGGCGCATAAAGCGGAATACTCTCCAAGGGAAAGTCCTCCGAAAAATTCAGGAATTATTTCAGGGCGATTTTTTTTAAGCACTTCAAGAGTGGCAATACTGCTGGTAAATAAGGCAACCTGAGCATTTTCGGTTTTCTGCAGTTCGTCCTCTGATCCTTCAAAACAAAGAGAGGATAAGGAACGTCCCAGAATCGAATCTGCACGGTCAAATATCTGTTTAGCCTCTTCCGAAGAATTGTAAAGGGATTTTCCCATTCCCGTCTTCTGAGCTCCCTGTCCTGGAAAAATAAAAGTAATCTTAAACATTGATTTTCGCTATCCTTTTCGTAATCTCTTCATTGACTTTTGTTTCAACCATTTTTACACCCGTTCGTACGGCATTCATAATGGCATAGGGAGAGGATGATCCATGGGCAATAATAACAACCCCTTTGACTCCAAGCAGTAATGCGCCACCGTATTCCTCATAATCAAACTGTTTTTTTATTCTTTTAAAACTGTTGCGTAAAAGAAGGGCCCCTATTTTTCCTGTAAAAGTGGCAAGGAATTCCTTCCGGATGACCGACATCAGTCCTTTAGCCAGGGATTCCGAAGTTTTAAGGACAATATTTCCCACAAAACCGTCCGTAACAATCACATTCACCGTATCTTTAAAAACATCCCTTCCTTCAACATTTCCGTAAAAATTCAGGGTACTCTTTTTAAGTTCTATAAAACTGTCTTTAGCCAGCTCATTGCCTTTGGATTCCTCTTCCCCCACATTTAAAAGCCCTATGGTCGGATTGGAAATACCCAGAATAAGATTGGCAATACAACTGCCCATGAGTGCAAACTGAACCAAATTTTTTGGCTTGCAATCCGCCACAGCCCCCACATCCATAAGGATGTTTTTCCCATAAGGAGTGGGCATGACGGTAGCAATCCCGGGTTTATCGATGCCTTCCAGAGTCCTAAGCTTCAATGTTGCAGAGGCAACCATCGCCCCGGTATTTCCGGCAGACATCACGGCATCCACAGATTTTTCTTTTAAAAGGTCCATCATGACGCCCATGGATGTATTTTTCTTGGCTCTCAGTGCTTTGACAGGGGAATCCCCCATATCAATCACTTCCTCGGCATGTTTAATGGAAATTTGCGGATGATTCTTTAAGTGATACTTGATTAATTCAGTCTCTATCCCTCCGGTTTTTCCAACCAGCACAACATGAGTCTCTGAATCTTTCTGCAAAAACAGACGTATTCCATGAATCACTTCAGAAGGGGCTTTATCGCCCCCCATGGCATCAACGGCTATTTTGACCATGGTATGAATTAATCTTCAGTACCGGTCTTATACTGTTTTCCATTATAAAAACCGCACTTAGGACAAATTCTATGAGTTTTTTTAACCTCACCGCAATTTGAGCAGGTGCCTGAAGCCGGTTTTTCAAGAAAGTCATGAGCCCTTCTGCATCCGGTTCTGGATTTTGACATTTTTTTCTTCGGTACAGCCATTGTCTTCTATCCTTAAATTAAGATTTTTTTTGAACTAATGCGTTCACTTTCTGAGCGCATCTGGATTTGATGCGATCAGCTTTTCCTGCCTTGATCACACCTTTTTTTACTGTTTTATCAACAGTGGAAGAAAGCTTTTTAAAACTGTCCTGAACTTTATCAGCATTGCCTTCTTTAATTATTTTATCAAAATCCTTGCGGATGGTTTTCAGAGTCGTCTTGACATAGACATTACGCGCACGGCGTTTCTTGTCTTTTCTGACTTCTTTTACTGCATTTCTCCTGCTGGGCATCTAGTATTCCTCCTAAATTATATCGTATTTAATAAAAAGGGTCGTAGTTCTAACAATAAAGTATTATTCCGTCAAATGTAAAATGACTATACCTTTTTTCTGTCCAGTTCAATGAGGATGGGAGCAGCCACAAAAATGGTGGAATACGTTCCCGCAATCATACCGATAAAAAGTGTAACGGCAAAATCATGAATACTTCCGCCTCCATAAAGCATAATTGAAATAACCACAAACATGGTTGCAAAAGTTGTAATAAAGGTACGGCTTAAAGTTGCGTTGATCGCTTCATTAATGATTTCAATCTTTGTTTTTCTCGCATTGGTCTGCAGGGTTTCACGGATACGGTCAAAAATAACAATGGTATCATTGACCGAATAACCGATAAGGGTGAGTACAGCCGCCACGGTGACCAGATTGACTTCATATCCAAAAAGAATGGTAAAACCAAGTGCCACTGTCGCATCATGAACGACGGCCACAATAGCTCCGATGCCATAGTTCAATTCAAAGCGCATTCCCAGATAAATAAGCATCAAAATGAATGAAAAAATAGTCGCCAAAATAGCGGACTTGCGAAGCTCACTGCCGATCAGAGGGCCGACCTGTTCTTCACGCTTCACTTCATATTTCCCAAACTGATCTACCTTAATGGCTGATTTTACCTGCGGATTCTGACCGCTCTTGCCCCGGACAAGCACCTGTTTATCAGAGCCATAATATTGAAAACTCAGATCTCCACCAATGGATTTGGTCACGGAACGAAGCTCTTCAATTTTAACATCTTTCTCGAAGCTGAGTTCCATCAAATCTCCACCGGTAAAATCAATCCCGTATTTCCTGTCTCCTTTGGCAATAAAAGCAACGACACTGACCAGAACTAAAATAAAGGAAAGAAGATAGGCCTTTTTACGCATCTCAATAAACCTGATTTTAGTTAAAGGCACCATGGACATCATTTTAATTTTTTCAATCCAGCCAAAATTAAACCCAATATAAAAAATGGTACGGGTTACATAAAGAGAGGAAAACATGGAGGCTAAAAGACCTATAATCAAAACAACCGCATACCCTTTGATAGGTCCCTTACCGCAATAATAAAGGACTACACCTGTTAAAATTGTTGTCAGGTTGGAATCAAAAATCGCAAGAAAAGCTTTGTTATATCCCGCTTCAAT
>CAYUET010000015.1:0-59743 GCA_964443875.1 uncultured bacterium
TATGTTGAATGCCTATTTTCTGTCCGTTGCAGCGGTTGTCCTTGCCGAGATGGGAGACAAGACCCAGCTACTGGCCATGGCCTTTGCCGCAAAGTTCAGATGGCAGACTGTACTCTGGGCTGTGTTTGCCGCCACCCTGATCAATCATCTTATGGCTGTTATTTTTGGAAATGTCATCACCCATTTTTTTCCCATAGCCTGGGTCAAGCTGGCCGCCGCTGTATCCTTTATTCTTTTCGCTTTCTGGACGATCCGCGGGGATACCCTGGAAGGCGAGGATAAAAGAGAGGGATCAAGCCCTTTCTGGACAGTGGCCGTTGCTTTTTTTCTTGCCGAGATGGGAGATAAGACCCAGCTCATGACCATGAGCCTTGCCGCGGATCAGGCTGTTCAGGTCGGCGGGTCAGGGTTTGGAGCCGGGGTTGCACAGATTGTTCCGGTCTGGATGGGAACCACCACAGGTATGATTATTGCCGATGCTTTTGGAATTGGCATGGGCGTAGTGCTTCACAAGTATATTCCTGAAAAAGTAGTGAAGTGGGTTGCCGCCTTATGCTTTGCCGCCTTCGGATTTTTGGGAATGGACGGGGCTCTGGATGAACTTATTTCCGCAGACAACACGTCTCTTTATCACGCTCTTTTGCTCGCGGGGATTCCGGTTGTAGTCTTCTGCATGTGGCTTGTTTCCCGTTACACGGGTGTTGAAATGGAGGAAGGGGCCTCTGTTCCCCCTACCAATAATTCTTAACGGGAAATGAGAATGCAAAACCGTTTTTCCATTGAAGAAAAAGGAAACCAGTCTTTTCTCCTGGATGGCTGGAGTCATCAGGTGTTTGAACTTAATGAGTCCTCGGTCTGTATTTTTAAAAATTATCTTCAGGGCTTGGACAGTGAAGAATGCGCACAGGACCTCTCTGAAAGGTTCGAAGGGCTTGATACGGAAACAGCCCTTAAAGAGGTTGAAGAATTTTTTCATTTGCTGAAAACCCGCCAGCTTTTAAATTCAGGAACAGCCAGGTCGCATCTCCCTCCTTTGAGGAAAATTACCTTTGCCGTAACGGCCCGTTGCAATCTTACCTGCAAGCATTGCTTCGGAGCCAGCACACTTGAAAGCCGGGAGGATTTCCCCCTGGAACTTTTTAAAAAAATCATTTCGGAAATCCACTCTTTGGGAATAAGAAGCATCACTCTTTTCGGCGGAGAGCCCTTCATGAGGAAAGATATCTGGGAGCTCATGGACTATCTCCGGTCCAGCCGGGTTTTATTTCAGATCAATACCAACGCCACCCTCCTGGATAAGGCTTCGGCCAGACGTTTGAAGGAGCAGGGAGTGGTTAATGTGACGGCAAGCCTGGATGGATCCGTGGCAGAAGTTCATGATGCGTTGCGGGGCAGTGGAAATTTTCAAAGAGCACTTGCAGGCATCCGGGCCCTGGTTGAGGCGGGGATTCCGGTCCTTCTTTCCACGATAGTGACCCACCTGAATGCCCATGACCTTGACGCCATGGTTCAGAAGGCGCTGGAACTTAAGGTGAAGAATATCCGTTTCAATGAAATTCATTTCAGCGGAAATGCGGAATGTTTTGAAAAGGAAATGGCCCTTACAAAGGAAGAGAGAGAAAAGGTTTACAATGAGGTTTCCCGGTTAAAAAAGAAATACGGGGATTTTATTCTGGGATCCTGGCCGGAAGTCTGCAGTCTGATTCAGAAAAGAAAGCCGGAAAAGCCGGCCTCCTCTCCGGTGCTGATTGTTCCGCCCTGCGGGGCGGCCATGGGCAGCCTTTGCATACGGCCTGACGGAGGGGTGACCCCCTGCGAGATTCTCTGGGATACGGTCTGCGGAAATGTAAAGGAATCTTCCCTTCAGGAAATTTATTATGAAAGTGAAGGAATGAATGCCTTCCGAAGGCCTTTGATTCTGGGGCAGGAGGAATTGGGAAAATGCCGGGAGTGTGCTTTGCTTAAAACCTGTTTTACCGGGCACCGCTGTGCTCCCTATTTTTTCAAAGGCGCAAGTCTGGAGGAAAAGGCCCTGAAAACCTGCTGGGCCAGAGATTAATCCTTTGGGGCAGAAGGAGGATTGTTTTCCTTACGGAGTTTCTGAAGGATAAGTTCTGCGGGAGTGAAGCAGGATTTTTTATTGTTGCATTCCTTGCAGCAGGGTACACAGTTTCCTCTGGTGCTTTTCCCCCCACGGGCAACCGGAACCAGATGATCCATGGTCAGTTCGTCGGCTGAAAATTTTTTCCCGCAAAAATGACAGATTCCTTCAGCAAGCTTTTGTCCCCACCATTGGGAGGCTCTTAATTCCCTTGCCTTTTCTCGTTCCCGGGCAATGTGTTTTTCATCCCTGCGGATGGGCACCCAGTCTTCCATATTTATTTATACTGGAAATGGTTTGAACGGGGGTCTTCACTCCAGGCTTTAAGAGAAAATCCGTTTTTGTCCTTATCGGTCATGAGTGCGCCCTTCCGGACAATCCCGTCAAAAAATTTTTTCAGTTTTTGATCACATAAGGACCAGTCAATATCCGGGCTTAAAGGTGAAATTCCGGCCTCTCCATTCGGGTTATACTGCGCGGTGCAGTAGTACTCAATCAGGGTGGGTTTGTTGAAGAAGTTTCCATGGGCAAACCCCGGTGGAACCCAGATCCATTCTCCGTAATCAAGATCGGGAGAAGCGGGCATGTCACAGGCAATGATTTTTCCGAAGGTGGGCGAGCCTTTGCGGATGTCCATGACCATATCGATCATGCGGCCGCTTAAGGTACGCACCAGTTTGCCCATCGCCGGATCAAACTGGAAGTGGATTCCGCGTATAGTCCCTTTTTTTGAAAAGCTTTCATTGCTCTGGAAAAATTCCAGGTCTTTGAGAAAATCAATTCCGTTGAAATCGTTTCTGCGGAAGGATTCCGTAAAATATCCCCGGTGGTCAGGAAATCTTGCAAAACGGAGAACTTTAACATCAGGGATGGCTAGTGATTTAATTTCAATGATTTTCATAATAGAGGAATCCTTCTTAAGCGTGACAAAAACTTTGTTTTTCAGGAACAACTTTAGTATAATTCAGAATAAAAAAAAAGAATTATCTGTAATCAGGAGTTATAAATGAACCTTATTTTACGTTCATTCCTATTTTTGCTTTTGTGTCTGCCTGCCATCCAGGCTGCAAAAGTATCGCGGATCACCGGTTATTCGGATAAAACGTTTCAAAATAATTCACAAAAAGAGGAGCTCATCCAGACCGCGGAACAGATTGAGAGTGCCTTGAAAATCGTTCAGGAAAAAGATCTTCGGAGCTACAACACCCTGATCAAGATACGTATTTCCAATTTTGATAAATTTCTGGCAGACCTTCAGCAATGGATGGATGATAGCAATCCTTCCAAAACAAGCCGTGAGAAAAAACGGCTCAATATGCTTCTCAGAAAAATTGATTTTGAACTGGCAGAGCTTTCACAGGCGCTTTCCAAAGAAACTGATGAAATCAAAAAAGTGGAATTTCAAAATCAGATTTGTCAGAAAGTCTCGGAAAGAATCAGCGGGGAAATTGAACAGGAGAAGCTGTTTGTCCGGCTGAAAAAAATGGAGCTTGGCCATGAGGAGACAAAGCTCATTCAGAAAATCAGAAGCCGTGAAATGAAGGAAAAAGAACTGCTTTCACGTTATATTCCTGAGACTGAAGTCGGGGAGATTTCATAGAATTTAAAGCGGCGAGGCGAAGCCATCCAGGCTTTTCAATCAGGCTTCAGGCTTCTGTTCTGCAGGAGGATTGATCACGGCTTTCCCTACAAAGCCGGCCCCTTCATTCATAATCATAGCCGGGGCAATGATGCTTCCCACCACAAGACAGCCTTCATTTAAAATAACCCGGTTTTCAGCGGTGATTTTTCCGTCAATGCGTCCGTCAATAACCGCGATTCCCACATTGAGATTGGCTTTGACTTCGGCCCCGGTAGCAATACGGATTTCACCGCGAGTTTCCAGTTCACCATGAAAACGGCCTTTGATTTTATAATCCTGAAGATTGATTCTCTGGCCGCATTTTTCACAAAAGGAAGCCAGGGCTATGCTCGGCACTTCCTGATTTGTGTTGCAGTTGAAACATTTAATTTTTCTCATGGTGCTGCCGTGAGCCTGGGTTGAGGAAGCAGGCGTTTTTTGGGGCTGCATTACAGACGGTGGCGGTATCGGAGAACCAATCTCCTCCGGTATTTTTGCCGACGGATTCTGAAGCGGTTGTTTTGGAATTTCACTGCTGGAAACGGGGGATCCTGTTTTTTCTCCTGATGCTGAAAGAGGAGGAGTCAGAGGAGCTGGGGTAACAGGAGAGAAATCTGCCTCCGTTTTTTTCAAGGCTTTTTTGGTATAAATAGTCTTTTTGCAGCTTTTGCAGAAAATGGCGGAAATACTTTCAGAAACCATCTGTTTCTGTCCGCAATTAGGGCATTCGATTTCAATCTGGGGTTCTGAGTTTTTGGGTTTAAACCAGTTCATGGGGAATTCTCAGGATCAAACGATATTAGAATTTTTTATCGTTCTTTTTTTCATCTTTTACAGGACCTAAATCTTCCTTCTGAATGGTCAGTTCCACTTTTTCATTGTTGGGATTGACATTGCAATGACCCACGAAAGAAACGCCTTCGGCAATGACCAGTTTTTTGGCCTTGATATCCCCGAAAAGCTGAGCAGACTGACGGAGATCAATTTTATCTTCCGCCTGAACATTGCCCTGAATTTTACCTTCGACAATGATGTTGCCGACTTTGATTTCGGCTTTGACTACACCTGTTTTTCCGATGAACAGAGTCCCTTTGGAATGAATTTCTCCTTCAAACTGGCCGTCTATCCTTAAAAAGGATTTAAAACTGATGGATCCGCTGAATACGGCATCTGCGCTTAAAAGCGAATCATTTTTTTTGCTCGTATCAAAATTAGCGTTGGGATTGTTCAGGTCATTTTCCTTGGACAACATGGAAGTATCCTCCTCTTTATCGATAGAATCCTTGTTAATACTGTCAAGTTTTTTAAGAATGAAACTCACAAAAATCTCCTTTGATTTTGTAAAGTCATAGTAATGTCTCCATCCTTAAGCGTCAAGCAGTTTGTAAGTAAAACCTCATGTTTTTTTTTTACAATTTCTTTCAGTTTTTATCGTTGACATGGAGGTCAAAAAAAATAATGATATTGCATCACTTTTTAAGACCGGGTAAAAAATCTTTCGGCAATTTTATTACAATCATTCCAAAAACATTCCAAAAAATGGGGGAGAAAAACCATGAAAAACATTTGGATCAAACAAATTCTAGCCGTTTTAGCAACGGCCGGGATAAGCCTTTCTGTCGTTGCGGGCGGTCTGCCTGAAGATAATAGAAATGATGATCTGGCCCGTGAACTGGCCAAGTCACAGAATGCTCTCGATAAAGAGAAAAACAGAAATGATGCCCTTGAACAGAAAGTGAATGACCTTTCCAATAAATTCGATGAACTTGCAGCAAAAGAGCCTGCCAAGGCAGAACCCTTTGAACTCCCGATTCACGGGTATATCGCGACAAGCTATGCGGATCCGGATGTCGATGGAGTTCCGGGTACTTTTGACCAGGAAGTGGTTGATCTTAATTTTACCTATAAATTGAATGATACCTTTTTAGCCTATGCCGATATTGCCTATCTGGATGGTTCAGAGATCAGTGTTGATAATGGATCCGTCGAAGGCGTTGGCGATGTGCAGGTTTATGAAGCATGGTTGGACACCCGTCTGGCCGGAGATATGCTGGTAATGAAAATAGGAAAATTTTACACCCCTTTCGGACAGTGGATGCCCAATGAAATTCCTACGACAACACTTTCTGTTTTTGATCCCATTCTTGTAAACTGGAGCATTGTTCCCAGTGCGACTACGGGTATTCAGGAATATGGAACCTATGAGCTGGGCGATATCAAACTGACCCAGGCTGTCTATGTCGGCAATGGAAAATCCTATTATCCGCACAGCGATGATCAGGATACCAACAAGGCCCTGGGTTCAAGAATCGGTATTATTGTTCCTTTCGGTTCCGAGGAAACGGACGGTTTGAGCGCGGGGATCAGCGGTTATATCGGCCGTGATTCATCCGATGAGAACGATTATCAGGAAAAGGCCTGGGGACTGGATACCCGTCTTGACCTTTTCGATGTCACCTTAAGATTTGAAACCATTAAGTCCAGAACCAACGTGGATGAGTTTTCCCCCGGTGAAGAAGGACATATCTGGAGATTTGCATGGTTTGGTCAGGCTTCCTACAATTTCCTTGAAAAATATGATGTGTTTTACCGTCATGATGTCGGGGATCAGGATTATCGTTACGTCAATTCCGGTGATATCCGGATAAATTCCTGCGGTATGTCCTATCGTCCGATCACACCGGTTGTCTTCAAATTTCAGTTTGACCGCTACGATGTGGATGAAGATGCTTTAGGCGAATATAATGTTTACAGCGGTCAGGCCGCTGTACAGTTCTAATTATTCTTGATATTTTTATTTAAAGGCAGCATTCTTTCATGGAATGCTGCCTTTTTTATTTAGAGCTGAAATTTTTAAAATGGCCGTTGAGCGGCCGACAGAGAGAGTGGAAAAGATATGGCGAGGCGAGGTTATTCCCTGTTGTTCGCAACAGGTTTATTTTTAAGTGATATTTTTTGTGTTATCCTTGGATATGGCCTGACTTTTTATATGCGGTTTCATTATTACCGTTTCCTACCTTTTTTGCCTCAACCCAGCGAGATTCCTCTCTTTTCGGTTTATGCCCAGGCTTTGCCCATTGTTGTTTTTGTGTTGGTGCTTTGTTTTTATGGAGGAGGTCTTTATCGGGAAAGTCTTTCGTTCCGGCGCATTATCCGGATAGGCAATATTGCCAAACAGATTTTTTACTGGCTTTTGATTTTGACGGCATTAAGTAGCCTTTACCGGAATATCAGTTTTTCAAGAGTATTTATCCTTTTATTGTTTCCCATGACGCTTTTCTTTGTGGTGATGGGGAGGTGGGCACTCATTCATTTTGAACTTCAGGTCCGGAAATGGCAGGGAAAAATAAGAAGAATTGTCATAGTCGGAGACGGGGATATTCTAAAGAAACTTTCCTCGGCCTTTAAAAGGGATCATTTCCCCGGTTATTTTCTTCAAGGGTATATTTCCATCCGGAATCCTTTACCTCTGAATGAGCTTTCCTCTGTTCCCTGTCTGGGCAAAGTGGATCAGATTGAAGGCATTCTTGCCTCTTCCAAACCGGATGAAATTATCATTGCGACGGCTAATCTGGATCATTCCCGGCTAACTCAGATCATTTCCATGTGTGACAGGAAAATGATCCAGTTTTATGTTGCGCCTGATATTTTCAGTTTTCTGACTTCAAAGGTTGAGATGACTTCTGTAGGAGGCATTAATCTTCTGGGAATTCAGAAATTTCCCTTGGACAATGGTCTTCATCGTCTGGCTAAAAGATTACTGGACATCACGGGTTCTCTTTTTGCTTTAACTCTGCTGAGCTGGATTTTCATTCTTCTGGCTTTATTGATCAAGATTACTTCCAAAGGCCCAATCTTTTATAAACAGATCCGCTGCCGTGAAGATGGCCGTGAATTTCTGATGTATAAATTCAGGACCATGCGAATTGATGCGGAAAAACATACCGGTCCGGTCTGGGCATCCAAAGAGGATGCCCGCTGCACGCGTATAGGTTCCTTTTTACGATCCTTAAATCTCGATGAACTGCCGCAGATCTTCAATGTGCTTAAAGGCGAAATGTCCCTTGTGGGTCCGAGACCTGAACGACCCCATTTTATTTCCAAATTTAAATTTGATATTCCCCGTTACATGTCGCGGCATTCGATTAAACCCGGGATGACAGGCTGGGCTCAGGTCAACGGATTGAGAGGAAATACCTCCCTGGAGGAAAGGGTTAAATACGATATTTATTATATCGAAAATTGGAGCCTTTGGCTGGACATCAAGATATTATTCCTGACTTTTTTTTCATTTAAAAATGCGTATTAGTGAGACTTGATTATTACTTCGCTTCTGCGAAGTAATAATCTTAGTCGAACTTATCCCTTACGTGCAGCGTAATGGGATCGGTTACAAAACCTGAAAAGTAAAAGAAAGAAAATCCCCGTTAATCCATTTTCGCTTCTGCGAAGTAATAATCTTAGTCGAACTTATCATCCCCTTCTTCTCCTGATTTAGGATTTACAGAAAAAGATTGCATAAATAGTTTTATTATGGTATACAGGTACCTGTTTACTAATTATAATGAAAGGAGGGCGACCTATGAATGCATTATATCTAGTAATGATATCCGGTCTATTGATGGGAAGTGCTGCTGTTACTGTAAATGGTACGGCTTATCCGACCACGATGCCATTTCAGAATCAGATTGCTCCTGTTTCAGTGATAATGAACAGGGAAATGTCGAGACAGGATGCAGGTAAAGCTGTTTTGGAAAACAATTCGGCTCAAAAAAAATGATAAATGAAATTTCTTCGATTGAAGGAATTAATGATTTGTACGAAGAAGAGCTATATAAAAATAACTGGAGTATGAAAGCCTTAAGTGGCTGGGCAGGAGCTTTCAGAGTCATTGATATTTTTGCCTGAAGGACCTGAGTGAGTCAAGTGCAGCCTTGGCGGGCTGCACTTTTTTTAAGATTCTATTTAGGATAGAATCATTCCATTTGATAAGAATTAATCAAATTGTTATAACCACTTTATGCAATTGCCTTTGAACATAGGAAAATACCGTATTGATAAAGAACTTGGCCGTGGCGCCATGGGAGTCGTCTACTTTGGCATTGATGAAAGTCTCGACCGGGATATTGCGGTCAAGGTTCTGGCCAAGGATTTTTTTTCTGACCCGCAGCAGGTCTCCCGTTTTACCCAGGAAGCTAAAATCGTTGCCAAGCTTGATCACCCCAATATCATGAAAATTTATGCCATTGAAAAGGCCATGGACGCGACCTGGATTATCATGGAATATCTGCGTGGGAATATTCTCGCCGATATTCTCAAGCAGAACGGGGCTCTTCCTGTAGACCGCTGCATCAAACTGGTGGAACAGCTGGCTTCAGCATTAGGTTATGCCCATTCCCGTGGAATCATTCACCGGGATATTAAGCCGGCCAATGTGATGATTACACCGGAAGATACTGTTAAACTCATGGATTTCGGCATAGCCAGGGATACGGAATCAGATATGAATCTGACCCGGACAGGAACCATTATCGGAACTCCCCGTTATATGTCGCCCGAGCAGTTTAAAGGTCATGGGGTGGATCATTGTTCAGATGTTTATTCTCTTGGGATCATGGCTTATGAAATGATCTCAGGCGAGGTTCCTTTTTCCGGAAAAAACATTATGGAGTATGCCTATAAGCATTTTAATCACACCCCTGAGCCCATCCGTAAAAAAGTACCTTCCATTCCTGTAACCTTTGAGCAGTTTATCATGAAAAGCATCTCTAAAAAAAAGGAAGACAGGCCTCAGAATCTCAGTAATATCAGTTTTTCCAGTTTTGAAGCCGATACGGTCATGGTTCATGCGCCGTTAGGCGGTTTCGACAGGCTTTTTTTAAAAAAAATGATCTTTTCCCTTTGTGGGATTTTTTTGTTTTTTCTGATTTTGTTTTTTGTTTTTAAAAAGTCCTCCCCTGTAAGGACATTATCTCCAGATGAAACTTCGGTTTCAGTGAATACCCCCCCTGTGGTTCAGAATCAGCTAAGTGAAGTAAAGACTCCTGAGCAGCCTTCAGTTCCAGTGATTATTGAAAAGCCTCCTGCACCGGTGCCTGCCCTTGTTTTTCATGAACCTTCAACTTTTTATCAGGCTGAAAAAACATCCCACCCTGTTCAACCTGCTCAAATTGAAGAAGAGAAAAGAATCGAACAACCCCCTCCGGCTCAGGAAACTTCTTTTCAGGAGTCTGAGCCTTCAGTCGAGCCGAGTCCTCCAAAATCCTCTGAACCGGTTGTTGAGACTCAACCTACTGATCTTGAAACAGGTGAGGTTTCGCAGGAACAGTCCGGGGAACCTGCACCTGCAGAAGAGACCGAGGCTTCTGAGGAATCGGTGCCTGAAGTTCCGGAGGAAGAGCAGCCCCCCGTTTCAGAGTCTATTCAGGAACAAAAGGCAGCACCTGAAGAAATGAAGGTTCCGGAAACAAAGCCTGAGCCTCCTCAGGAGGAAAAGATTTTTTATGTAAAGACCGAAGGCATGGATAAGGGGCTTACCCCCTGGTCTGAAGCCCCTCCTCCTTCACCTTCTGATCAAATAGTTAATCCTGAAGTTATTCAGGAAATTCAGCCTGTGACTCAGCAGACTGAGACACCTACGCCACCGGTCAGAAAAAGTGAAATTCTTTCCGCTCTTTCAAGGGAGGATTATACAACGATCCGGGCTCTGGTAACCCGGAAGGTTAAAAACGGTAAATGCAAAGGAGAATTTTTGTCCGATGTCGGGCACGTGCTGGAACATTATATGAAGAACCCCAATGAAGACAAGATTGCTGTGGATGCCATCAACTGGTGCAGCAAGGCGATTGGAAAATCCGGGAACAAGGGATATGTTCCCCTGCTTAAAAAACTTGAAAAAGCCAATGTTCATAAAAGGATTCAGAGTTATGCATCCAGCGCCATTCGTATGATCTATGAAGAAACCGGCCAGACCATGGGCAGTTATGAAAAAAATCTTCTCGGGAGACTGAAATCCGGAGAATGGTCTGTGATCCGCAATGCGGCCAAGGAAATGATTAAGAATGATCAGTTTTCACCGCTCCTTTTAGGTCAGCTGCAATCCGTCTTGGAGAAATACCGCAAAAAACCAAGTGAGGAAAAAATGGCCGTAGATGCGATCTGTTACAGCCTTGCTGTTTTTGGAAAGGCTAAAAACCAGAAGTATCTTCCTTTTTTGAAAAAGTTTGAAAAAGGTAAACTGCCCCGTAAAGTTAAAAGCTATGTTTCTGAAGCCATAGCCGATATTGAGGGAGGTTTCCATATTCCCTTTTTCCCAAAAATAGGGAAAAAAGATTAACCCGAATTTTGCGCGTAAGCGACAAATATTCGGGGATGCAATGCCTGTTTGAGCCAGTTAAAACAGGCTTGCGCAGATAAAAGGCTGGTTTTTGTCTGAATGCATGATGGGGTACAAATTGTATCCAAAGACTGAAGTCAATAGTGGGGCTGGAAGGATTGATTGATCAGGGTTTGAATGGATTTTTTCTGATTTTTTATGCAATATGCGGGCTAGAGTGTAATTTTAAAATAAATCTGAAAAAAACATCCCTTTTCCGGATTTTCCCCCCAGGGGTTGCAAAAGTTTTTAACTGTGGTATATTGATCTTCCGTAAAGATTTATGAATTATTTAAAATCCATATTTTCAGCAGTAATTCTTTTCTGGGGAATGAATTGCATATCCGCAGGCACGCCCAAAGACTGTCTTGCCCCGGCTTCTGAATTTAAAAACAATTATGATATTGTTGATTTTAATATTACCCCTGAGAAGGTTTCTGAACTCAAAGAAAAGACGGAAGGATCAAAGGGCAGTATACAGTTTTTTTATTTTGACGGAAGTGCTGCAGACCTGAAACTGAGTGAAACCCGTACTCTTTCAGTCTCTGATCAGGAGGAGCTTATGCTTCGTGCCTTGAAACAGAATGAAGGACTTCCCTGTTTTGCTGTTTTCAAGTCAAAGGTTGACGAACTCCAGAAATTTTTAAGTGAAAATTTTGTCAGAAGGGATTTTGTGTTGATTCTGCTTCAGGATGATCCCTATGATACAATCCCTTTGGTGGAGTATAAAGACCGGTTTAATGATCACCCGGAATACCACTGGGACGAGTTGAACAAGGTTTTCAGGAAAATGGGGATCAGGAAGATCTCCTATATGGGTGAAAGTGCCATCAGGCATCTTTCAGGACAGCAGATTTCTTCAAGTTACTCCGTTGAAAAAAGTTCATTGCCCTTTATGGATCTTTTAACCCTTTATGGAGATTTGAGTCCTGAAAATGAGGCCCTTTTCAGGCAAAAGGGTAAAACCGAGGTTTTGATTAAAAGGAAAGATCTTTCAGATTCCCTGATAGAATATGTCTTCAGCCTTCAGCAGTATCATCTGGCGCTCAGGATGTTCAGGGAGCATGATTTTGAGGAAGAAAGAATTCTCAAGCTGTTTGAAAAACAGATGCTGAATTATTCCGGACGCACTTTTTCGGGGATTATTGCCAATCTCATCAAGGAAAAAGGGAAGAATTCCGGGGCGGCCTGTGAGCTTTTTTATCAGTATTGCCTTCATCTGGAGGATTTCAACAAAAAGGAACAGTACCCGAATCTGGATTTTACTCTGGCTCTGGAATGGAACGTTGATCTTCTGACCCAGGCTTATTACATTGAAGAACTTGACAGGAGGGGCTTTAATGCCTGGGAGAGCATTTTTACTCAAAATTCTGCCCGGTCTTCTTCCTTTAATAAACTCATTAAACATCTGGCGCAAAAAAATCAGAAGCTCACAGGAAAGATTTTATCCGCCCTTGCAGGTGCAGACCATTCTTTTGTGCTGACGCTGTGGGATCTGATTTCAGGAGATACAAGTCTGCATCATGAAGAGATTTTAATGGAGCTGCTGCCTGAAAAGGAGAACCGTAAGGAGCTGGAATCCATTGCGGCCAATGCCGATATTCCTTTTTTTGTAAGAGGACTGGTGCTTCTGGAAGCGCTTTCAAATAGTTCTCTTTCAGAGGAAAATTATGAACAGGATTTCAGAAGCCTTCTGGAAACACCCCGGTTTTATGATTTTATGAAAAGACATCCGGATCCTGAAGAGGATGCAGGGCTTAAGGCCTGGTACAGAATGGCAGTAATGTTCCCAGGGACAGTGAAGGATTTTCTTGTGGAAATGATAAATCTGCCTGAGGGCTTTAAGGAACGCCCGTATGATTTTGCAGTGGAGTCCCGAAACAGGGATTTTCTATTAAAATATGCGAATCTCATGGATTCTATCCGTCATAAAGGCTTTTTTAAAGAAAAACTCACCTCGGTTTCCTTTCGGACAACTTTTTTTTCCATGATGAACAATCTTTTGACCCATCCCTCTGCTGAAAGACTCAATATATTCAATAGTCTGGAATCCTTTTTTCAGAAAATTTCAATCTCTTTGAAAGAGCTTATTGAAAAATATCCCCATATCCCTTCAGGAGTTCTTTTGTTTCTTGCAGCTCCTGAGGAGGAAGCCCTGGCAAGCCAGGCAGAAGCGATTTTTCAATGGAATGAATTTCAGAACAATGTGCAGAATAAACTCCGGTTTTCGGGGTTCTGGTTTAACCCCAATCTTGCGGCCTTTCGTGAACATCTTAAGCTTATGTTTCAGGAATTTCTCCGTCAGGGGGATTCCAAAACCAACCGGAACAGCTTTGTTAAAACAGTGGAATATCTGAATCTGTTTTTAAACCTGCCTCAAAATGATGTGGAAAAAACATTTAAGGACGGCATGGTTCAGCTGCTTAAAGACTATGCCTTGTCTGACGGAAACGAAACCTTTGGAAAAAATGTTTCCAGAGGACTTGAGCTATTATTTGTAAAAACCCTGAAAGATCTCTGGGAGATTCCTTTAAGGGAGGATCTCAAGCCCGAGGTTCTTCAAAAAAGACTTCTGCAGATTCAGGATTTCTGGATTTATTACGTGCAATGGACAAATGGCCTGAGTATGGGCAAAGTGGAGGATCAGGATTTAAAGAAAACCCTTGATCTTCTTAAAACCGCTGTCATTCAATTTTTAAACGAGGGAAAAGACATCAAAGATATGAAGTACGGCGGGACGAAGGAGTCTCAAAAACAGGTGGAAATCATGGAGAAGCTTCTTTCGGAGACTTATTCCCCTGATCTGGTGAAAAATTTTTCAAAACACTATAGGGAAGATACCCATGAAACCGTAAGGCTCCCGGGCGGCAAGATGCTTTATGCCTATTCCGACGACAGTCTGGAATTCTGGCTTAAAAGAGGTTATTTCGGGGGAGGAACCTGTGCGAGTCCCCGCTCGGACATGGTTTTTACGAAGTGTGTCAACGGGGTTACCTTTTCAGCCATGTCCAAACGAATCATTGTGAGTACGACGGCCTATGGCAAAGAAGGAATTGTTTCGGAATCCAGAAGCATTACGGATATTCAGGGTCACCAGGTGCCGATTCTGCTCAATGAACATTTTTATATGGCGGATAATCTTCCCCAGGGGTTTTCCAGGGGGGATTATTCAAGAGCGGCTGTGATCAATTCCATCCGCAGTGCTGCGCGTTATGGTATGGACCATGTCTTTTTTGTAACGGAGGGAACCAAGGAGCCTTCCGGGTTTTATGATCTTTCTGAATTTAACGGGTATACCACAACCCTGGAATGGATTGATGAAAGCGGGATGCTGGTTCAGGAGGAGATCCGGGCAACGGTGAAAGAGAGTTCACAGGAAAGGACCTTTTATGTCCTGGAAGAAGCAAGTCGCTGGAAATATTCCGACAACTCCCTTTATATGATCAGCAAAGAGGGGGGCATGGATAAAACCTACAAGGAAGCCAATATCATTGATTTCGGCTGGGATGCCTATGAGGGTCAGATCGCAGGGATTCCTGCACGATATGTCCGCAATGTCCTGAAGGGAGACATGTTTGTTCTTGAAAGAAAGGAAATATCCAGAAAGCCCTGCGACATTGCCGGGCGTCTGGCACGGATGTATCCGGAACTGAATCCGGATGAGCAGCAGGAAAAGGCAAAAGCCCTGACTGCGGCCATTCAGGAAAAACGGCTGAAGGTTGTGGGAGATCTGACACTTGCCGGGGAAAGACAGAGAAACACGGCCAGTACCCTCATGCTCATCAATGAAGTGAGCGATCTGGACATGGCTGCAGACAAGTTTCTTTCCCATGTGTACAGGATTACACAGCGGCTTTCCGATTTTCTGATGGATGATCTTGAAAAGGAGCTTGAGGATCCCGGGATCCGGAAATTTATTTTAGGAATTCCGAGGGGAGGGATCCCGATTGCATCCAAAATGAAAAAAGTTTTTAAAAAGGCCGGTCTGCCTAAAGTGTCGGTTAAAACTGTGGATGTGGACCGGAAAATTCTGGACAGCGAACAGCATGATGCCGCGGATCTTCTCGTGGTCTGTGATCAGGTGATCAATACCGGAAAAACAATTTCAAGGACGCTTGATTATTATCTGTCCCAAAATCCGGATCTGAAATTTATCATCACAGCTATTTCCGCTGATCCCAATGCGGTTTTAAGGCTCTACAGAAAATATCCCCAGATCAAATGCATTTACACAGGCGATCTAAAAAGGCGTGTGGAGGTTAAGGAGGGTGTGCGTTCGGCCCTGGGACATCCGGGGGAACGTTCCTATGGTAAGGAATACGGTGATCTTTTTATAAAGGGAGCGGATCTGACACTGCGCAATATGGTCTATCGCATGGAAGGGCCCCTGGATGCGGACCGTCATTTTAAATCGTTTTTAGTGACCCAGAAGGATACAGGAAGGCAGTACCGTCTGAAGATCATGGTGGGAGAGGAAGAAGGACTCATTAATGCCTCGGCTTCCGCTTTAGCCCGTGAGGAAAATTTCAGGGGAGGGATTCTTCAGAACGTTCAGTTTTATCCTGAAGAGGGAATGCTCCTGTCCGAATACATTGAAGAAAGTAATCTTTTAAGCTGTCTTGAGCAGAAAGAAAAAAAGGCGGGAAGCTCTTTTGTCCAGGATCTTATCCAGGATGTCCTGGAGGCGTCTTTATTTTTAAAGCAGCAGGGACGCCCTTATGCCCCGGTTCGTCCGCAGAATCTTCTTTATTCCGATGATTATCAGCAGTGGTATTTTGCCAGTGTCTATGATTCCGGATTTACCTTTGAAGTGAGCGACACCGCCCTGATCGGACAGATCCGGGAACTTCTGTTTTTTCTGTCGGAATATGACAAGGCGAACGGATATCCTTTTCAGCATGCCCCTGCTGAGTTTTTAAGAAAAATGGCGGAGTCTTCCCCTCACCTTCTGGAGGACCTTGTTCACGGTCTCCAAAAACCTTATCATTCGAATCCGGCCCTGTTGGAAAATTTCAGCCGCGCTGCCTAATTTTCTGCAGCTGAAAATCTTCAATCAGGATTTCATTTAGTTATTTATCAAATGATAAAAAATCAATAGATAAGGATACATGAAAAAAATACTTCTCATTAATACGAATACCGAAAAAAATCCCTACCCGGTAGCCCCACTCGGAATCGGCATGGTTGCAGAGTCTTTGAAAAACAATTATGAAGTCCTCGTTTTTGACAGGGTATTTAACTCTGCTGAAAAGCTTATGGAGTTCATCCCCCTTTATTCTCCGGATTATATCGGATTCGGCATACGCAATATTGATGATGTGATGATGGGAAATGTCACCTATTATGTTCCGGAGATTGTGAACCTGATCAGGAAGGTAAAGGAAATTTCTTCTGTGCCCGTCATTCTGGGCGGCAGCGGATACAGTCTTTTCCCCAAGGAGATTTTAAGGGATTCCGGAGCAGATTACGGCATCATTGGCGAGGGTGAAAGTGTTTTTCTTTCTCTTTTACAGGCTTTGGAAAACAAAGTCCCCGTTCCCGCGCTTCCGCAGATTGTCTCGCAAAGCAGTGTGCCTGTATCCAAAGGACGCGAGACTCCGTTTATTCCTTCCATCCGTCCTTCTTATTCCAACCTTTATGAATGGATTGATTTTACACCCTATCTGGAACACGGGGCTTACCCTATCCAGACCAAGCGGGGCTGTGTGTTTGAATGTATTTACTGTTCCTATCCCTATCTGGAAGGAAGCCGGTTCCGTTTGAGAAAGCCTTCACAAATTGTTGATGAAATGCAGGAGGTGATGGAAAAAGCCGGATTCACCACCTTTGAATTTGTAGACTCCACTTTTAATTCCCCGCTTCCCCATGCCGAGGAGATCTGCCGGGAAATTGTCCGCAGAGGCTTAAAGGTGACCTTAAGAACCATGGGAGTAAACCCGGGGCAGGTCACGGAAAGACTTCTGGAACTCATGCGGTCCGCCGGATTCGACCAGATTGACTGCACCCCCGATACCGCCTCCCCCTCCATTATCCGGAATATGAAAAAGAATTTTATCTGGGAAGACCTGGTTCGCTGCGCTTCCATTATCCGGAAAGTACAAATGCCCACCATCTGGTTTTTCATGTTCGGCGGGCCGGGTGAAACGGAAGAAACCGTAATGGATAATTTTCATTTTATCGATGAACACATGGCCCCTGAGGATATGGCCTATCTTGTGGAAGGCATCCGGATTCTGCCCCATACGGCTTTAAGGGAAAAAGCCATTGAAGAAGGAGTGATCAAAGAAACGGATTCTCTTTATGAACCGGTTTTTTATATCAATCCCACCCTGGATAAAAATCATCTGGCCCTGCTTCTGCGGAAGGAGTCCAGGAAAAGAAAGCATGTGATTCACGGACTTCAGGGAACCCCCCTTCCCTGGATGGTTGAGAAGGCCGTCAGGATGCGAGAGGAAGAAAAATTGAAAGAGCCGATGTTTCGAACCCTGCTGCGTATCCGTGATGATTATTTTTTTAAAATGAGAAAATAAACAGAAACGTAACCAGCGCAAGAACAACAATTATTGACAAAAAAGTGTGATTAAAAGATACTTAATTTTCTTTGTTAAGGGTAAAGATTCAAGTCAGGAACTTCATGAAACCAATCAAATATTTTCCTGGGTCTCTCTGTTTCATGCTATGGATCCCTTTTGTTTTCGCTGAAGAAAAAAATTTATCCGTCCTTTCTCCGGAAAAAGTATTTTTATATAATTACGGAGGAGCGATTCTCGCAGTTTTAGCAACAGGTCTGATCATTTTCTTAAGAAAAAAAATCAATGCCCAGCGTGAGAATATGGACCAGTATAAAGCCCAGATGCTTATGGCTTTTGAAGGGGCGGATCTTGGGGGATGGGAACTCAATTTAAAAACAGGTATTCTGCATCCCAGTGATCAGCTGCTGGATATGTTCGGCTACAAGGGAAAAATTTCCAATCCGCATTACAGCGTATGGGAAGCCCTGATACATCCTGAAGATAAAAGGAAAGTTCTTGAAAATTTCAATAATCATCTTTCAGGAAAAACCCCGATTTATGAGATAGAGTACCGTTTTAAGAAAGACAGCGGGGAATGGATGTGGATTTTGTGCCGGGGAAAAGTCGTGGAAAGGCGGAGTGACGGCACTCCTTCGCGCATGCTGGGAACCTGTCTGGATACCACAGCCCGCAAGCAGACAGAGGAGAATCTTCAGAAAGCTCATCACGAATTATCTCTTAAAGTGATTGAAAGAACCTCCCAGCTCGAAATGACCAATGAGGTTTTAAGAATCAATGAACAGAATTATAAAGCCATTCTGGAAAATACCTCGGACATTATCTACCGCTGTACAGGGGAAGGAAAAATCATCTACATCAGTTCTCATGTTCAGTCCTGGGGGTATTCTCTGCCGCAGCTGATCAATCATTACCTGTGGGAATGGGCTGTTCCTGAGGATGCGGGGATGATCAAATCCTTTTTTAAAAAAGAATCCTTAATAGATTTCAAATCCAGTGTTTACAGAATACGGACAGCAGACGGAAGTTTTATGCATCTGGAGGACAGGCGGCAGGCTATTAAAATGGAGTCGGTTATTGTCGGCTATGTCGGTATTTTGAGGGATATTACAGGAAGAATGATTCGTGAGAATGAGCAGAACGAGCGGCTCATCCGGACTCAGAAACAGCAGGAGGTCTGTTTCCGTTTGTCCAATAATGAAGACATTGCCCATGGAAATCTTGAAGAGGCCATACAGACGATCAGTGAGGAGTCTGCCCTTTGTCTGGAGGCCTCCAGGGTGAGTATCTGGATGATCGGCGGAATCAATATGAAATGCATGGATCTGTTTTCCCTTAAAGAGAAAAGCCATGAGAAAGGACATGTCCTCAGGGTCGAGCAGTTTCCGGGATTTTTTTCCGCCCTTCAGAACGACTGGCTGATTAATGCTCCCCAGGCGGAGATCGATCACAGGACCCGGGATTTTTTTGTTCCTTACCTCAAGCCTCTGGGAATAAAATCCATCCTGGATGTAGGGATTAAAATGAAGAATTCCCTGATGGGGGCTATCTGCCATGAACAGATCGGGGAACAGCGGCTTTGGAAGGATGATGAAGTGGCTTTTGCAAGTGCCATGGCCGGTTATGTGATTCAGGCCTTCATCAATCATGAACGTAATCTTTCAGAAACGGCTTTAAGACAGGCCAAGGAACAGGCGGAATCGGCAAACCGGGCCAAAACCCAGTTTCTGGCGAACATGTCCCATGAAATCCGCACCCCACTTAACAGTTCCATCGGTTTTTCAAAACTTCTTCAGGATACCCCCTTAAACAGTCAGCAAATGGAGTATGTCTCCCTTATTCTTGACAGCGGAGAGCTTTTACTTCGTCTGATCAACAATATTCTGGATGTTTCCAAAATAGAGGCTTCGGAAATTATTTTGGAACAGGTTCCCTTTAATTTTAAAAAATACATGCTGGCTCTGATTCGGATGGTTCAGCACCGGTTATCCGGAAAGCCTGTTAAAGTAATCTTTAATTATGATCAAGATGTTCCGGATTTCTTTATAGGAGATCCTTTACGGATTCAGCAGATTCTTTTGAATCTTTTGACCAATGCCGTAAAATTTACAGAGAGAGGACAGATTGAACTTTTAATTCAAAAAGGCCCTGAAACCCTGAATGCGGATCTTTTTCCTCTGCGTATAGAGGTTCGTGATACGGGCATCGGGATTCCCGTCGAGGTGCAGGCCGAGTTGTTCAAACCGTTCAGCCAGGCGGACACTTCCACTACCCGGAAGTACGGAGGGACAGGACTGGGGCTTTTTATTGTTAAAAATCTGGTGGAACTTATGGAGGGTCAGATTACCCTGTCCTCCGGCCTGAATCAGGGCACAACCTTTCAGCTTCGGCTTTTTTTGAAATCCGTTAGTCCAGAGACAGGTGAAAAAGAAGATACCATAAACCCCCCTCTTCCTGCTCCGGATATTTTAAAAGGAGCAAGGATTCTGGTGGTCGAGGATAATACGCTTAATATGAAACTCGCTAAAGCCCTTCTCTCTACCATCGGCTGTATTCCGGATTCTGCTTTTTCAGGAAAGGAGGCTCTTGAAAAAACAGCGGTTAATTCCTATGACACCGTGCTGATGGATATCCAGATGCCTGAAATGGACGGTTGTGAAACGACCGTTCTTCTGAGACGGGAAAGGAATTTTAAAATTCCGATTATCGCCTTTACAGCGGCAGCCATGAAAAATGATCAGGAAAAGGCGCTTGAGTCGGGCATGAATGACTATATCTGCAAGCCTATCAACGTGGAAGAGCTGAAGGAGAAATTATTATATTGGGTCGCCCAGTCTAAAGGGATCATTTAAGTGAGGTAAGGTTTTCCTGGTATTTAAGGCCTGAAATAAGGACAAATTGTTTCAAAAAACTTGAACAAAGTTCTGCTTTACGTTAGCCTGATTTTTATTGAACAAAATGGAATGAAACCCTTAGTCCACTGGAGGAATCAATGGGACAACAGACAAATAAGACCGAAAAGAAAAAACGCAAGGACAAACAGGTTAAGAGAAAAAAAATCCGCGCAAAAGAATTGAAAAAAGCGGGTAAAAAGGTCTCTTGACAAGTAACAGGCCCTTAGAATTACAGGTTATTACCGATGATCTTACCGGCCTTTTCAACAGACGTTATCTCAATGAAAAGCTTAATGAAATCACCAGCGTCTGCCGGAAAACAAAAGATCATTTCGCCCTTGTCATGCTTGACATGGACCATTTTAAAGAAGTCAATGACAATTACGGGCATGACGAGGGCGACAAGGCCCTCATCTGGATTTCAGAAATTTTAAGAAATTCCATCCGTTCAGAGGATATCATCATCCGCTTTGCGGGTGATGAATTCTTTCTGATTTTACCCGGAGCAGGAATCAAGGAAGCCCATCTGGTGTCTGAAAGGATTTACCGGAACATCCGGTCCAATCCTTTCAGGGGCAGCAGGGGGCAGGTCAGTGTGGAGGTGGGTATTTCCGGAGGAATCGCCATTTTCCCGGACGATGCCGGGAGTGTGGAAGAGATCTTTAAGGCGGCGGATAACGGCCTTTATCTGGCCAAGGAGGAAGGCAGAGGGAAAATCTGTCTCTCTTCGGATGCCAAATCAAAAAAACAGCATAAGATCGACCGGCAGATTCTTCTCAACCCCCCCTTTACAGGACGCAAAGCAGAACACAAACAGTTAAACGAGATCTGGAATTCCGTCTGTGAGACCCGTAAAAGCCGTATTGTGCTGATTTCTGGCGATACGGGCATCGGCAAAACCCGCCTTTTATCCGAGTTTCTGGCATCCTCCGGTCAGAAGGAGAGTGTTCTGTTTCAGGCCATCTGTCACCATTATGATCTGGAAATTCCCTACCAGCCCCTGATGGATATGCTTGAGGAAGGGTTTAAATTTCATAGAGAATTCATGACAGAGAACCTGAAAAAAATTCCGCCGAGAGAGAAGAAGGAATTTTTGAAGCTTCTTCCCGACCTTGAAGAACAGAATGCGGAGCAGGAACCCATTGAAAATGATCCTTCCAGGCTCTATTTCGGAACCGCGGGTTTTTTCAAGTCCATGGCTTCTGAAAAACCCCTGATTCTCGCTATTGACGATCTCCAGGACATTGACCATGCCTCGCTGGACCTTTTATCCCACATCCTTCTTCAGACCGTGGATTATCCGGTTTTAACTCTCCTGGTGATCCAGTCCTCGGTAAAAGACAAATATAAAAAACCGGAAATCGCAACCCTGTTCAGAAAACTCGGGCGGGAATCCAATGTGGCGGAAATTCCTGTATCCCCCCTTCAGCCGAATGATTTCAGGGATATGATCCGGAAAATTTTTAATCCTGAAAAAGTGGATGACCTGGTACTCATTGAAAATAAACTGTGTGCGGAATCCGAAGGCAATCCTCTTTTTTTCAGGGAACTGCTTTTGAAAGTTGTTGATGAAAAAATGCTGACCCCGGGGCCTAAAGGCTGGATTATTGATGAAAATAAAACGCTGACCACACCGGACCGGGTAAAAGATCTGGTTTCTGAACATATCAGCGCCCTGAATGAAGATCAGAGAGCGCTTCTTCAGAAAGCCTCTGTCTGCGGAAAAGGACGTGAATTTTTCTTTGATGTCTTTAAAGGGGTTTCGGAAACCAATGAGGGACACCTGCTGGATCTTCTGGATTTTGCCCTTTCTCAGGGTCTTTTGGAGGAGGTTCCCAATGCCCGGATTGAAACCTATCGCTTTGCCAGTATCCAGATTCAGAAGGGGCTTTATGAGCAGATGAGTCAGCTGAGGAAGAGAAAGATCCATCAGAAGGTGCTTGAAATTCTGGAAGAGAATTTTCAGGATAAAAAAGGAGACTATGTGGAGGATCTCTTTTTTCACGGACTCAGTGCCCGGAATTTCCCCAAGGCATTTCTTTACGGGATTCAATGCGCTTCAAAAGCGGTTTCGAGTCACGGCTTTCAGGAAGCCCCCCGCTATTTTGAGGAAGCCTTCAGGGCTTTTGCCGAGCTGGAAGCGGATAAAAAGGAGTTTTACTTCAATCCCTATGTCGAAAGTTCCTTAACCTATGGAGAAATCCTGATTTACCTGGGCCGCTATGAGGAAGCCTTTAAAATATTTTCCGGCCTGCCTGAAAGCGCAAGGCAGAAAAACTGGCTGGGATTTATCCAGTTTAAAAAGGGAAATTTCCGGGAAGCCCTGAACCTCTATGAAAAAGGGTTTCAACTCACCCACGATCTCATGCTGAAAAGCCTGATTAAATCCAGGATGTGTGAAGTGCTGTTTCTGCAGGGAGAGTTTCAGAATGCCCTGGAGTGGGCTCAGGAAGCACATGGACTTGCAAAGGAAGCCCAGAGTCTGTCCATGGAAGCCTTGGCCCTGAAAAATCTGGGGAATTATCATTATTATCAGGGGCATACGGCGGAAGCCCTTTCTTTTTATAAACGCAGTCTCCTCTGTTTTAAATCCATAGGCGATTTCAGAGGTATGGCCACTACCCTCAGCAATATCGGGCTTTGCCATTACTGGGATAAAAATTATAAGGTGGCCCTGAAGATTTTCATGAAGGCCAGGAAGATCTGCGATGAAATCGGTTTTCAGCCCCTTCATATTCAGATTTTAAACAACATCGGCAGCCTTTATTTTAATGACCGTCAGTTTCGCCTGGCCGAGGAATACTTTTCAAAATGTCTGGTTGCGGCAGAAGATAAAGGGGATGTTTCTGTCCAGACGGCTGCCTATCTGAACCTGGGGTCCATTTTTGAAAACTCGGATAGAGGCAAATGTGAGGAGTATTTTTTAAAGGGGTATGAGCTGAGCAAGAATACCGGGGAAAGAAATCAGAGGGCTCGCTTTGAAAGACTTTTGGGAGATTTGAGCCGCACTTCGGAAGATTATGCCAAGGCAGAGGAATGGTATCTCAAGGCCATAGAAACCAGAAGAAGACTCGGAATTCCCGAAGATGAGCTGGAACCCCGTATCCAGATCCTGGAGTTGTATGAAAAGACGGGAAATAAGGAAAAAATCAGCCAGCATCTTGCGGAAACTGAAAAAATTACGGCTGATTTTCAGGAGCCCTACGGGGAAAAACAGAAGCATCTGATCAAGGAAATCCGGGAACTGCGTCTGCGTCTGGCCCGGGAAAATCTGATCGGCTGAATCCTCATCCTAGGGGTTGACAAACTTCCTTCCTTTGGTACATTTCGCATTCTTGAAAGGACATGAGATAATGGACAGGCATTTAATCAGAAATTTTTCGATCATAGCCCATATTGACCACGGGAAATCCACCCTGGCCGATCGTTTTTTACAGCATTGCAAGGCGATTGCGGATTTCCAGATGAAGGAACAGTTCCTGGATGACATGGATCTGGAACGTGAACGCGGAATCACCATCAAGGCCCATGCCGTTGCCCTTGACTATTCAGCCAAGGACGGAAACGTCTACCGGCTCAACCTGATCGACACCCCGGGGCACGTTGATTTTTCCTATGAAGTCAACCGCTCTCTTGCTGCCTGTGAAGGGGTGCTGCTCCTGGTGGATGCGTCTCAGGGCATTCAGGCCCAGACCCTGGCCAATACCCACCTGGCTAAAAAAGAAAATCTGGAAATCATCGGCGTGCTGAACAAAATCGACCTTAAAAATTCTGATCCTGAAGCCTGCATCAAGCAGATGATCGATGTGATCGGAATTCCTGAAGAACGGATATTCAAAGCCTCCGGGAAAACCGGAATGGGTGTGGAGGACATTCTTGAAGCCGTGATCCGTTATATTCCACCCCCTCCGGAAGTGAGTGATGAACCAGGCAGGACCAAGGCTCTGATCTTTGACTCGGAATTTGACAATTTCAGGGGAGTCATTGCGTATGTCCGCATTTTTTCCGGACGTATCCGGATGGGAGACCGCATTCAGCTTCTGCATGCGGGAAAGAGCTATGAAATTCAGGAACTCGGCATTTTTACACCCTTCCCCAAGAAGGTGGATGCGCTTGAAAACGGAATGGTGGGCTATCTGATGGCCAACATCCGCAATCCCGAGGAAGTCAAAGTGGGAGACACGGTCACTCTGGATAACAATAAGGCGAAAATTCCGCTTAAAGGTTTCAGTGAAGCCAAGCCCATGGTGTTCAGCGGTATTTATTCCATTGAGGCCAGCGATTATGAAAAGCTGAGGGATGCCCTTGAAAAACTTCAGCTCAACGATTCCGCCTTCACCTTTGAACCGGAAGTTTCCGTTGCTTTGGGTTTTGGTTTCAGGGCGGGCTTTCTGGGACTTCTTCACATGGAAATCATCCAGGAACGCATTGACCGTGAATACGGCATTGATATTATTATGACTACGCCAAGCGTGATTTATAAGGTGATGAACAGCAAAGGAGAAATTTCGGATGTGGATAATCCCACCCGGTTTCCGGATGTCGGGACGATTGAAGGAATAGATGAGCCTTTTGTCAAGGCGCACATCATTACCCCTGCAAGCTATATGGGAGGAGTGATGCGGCTTTGTTCAGATAAACGGGGAGACATGAAGTCTACGGAATCGCTGATGATGGATCAGGTGATGCTGACCTTCATGCTTCCGCTTGCGGAAATTCTTACGGATTTTTATGATAAACTGAAGTCGATTACACAGGGCTATGCTTCCATGGAATATGAGATGGCAGGATATTTTGCGGCCGATGTGGTCAAAATGGAAATCCTTTTAAACGGGGAGGTGGTGGACGCCTTTTCCACGATTGTTCACCGCAGCAAGGCCCAGTATGTAGGGAAGAATCTGATCAGCAAGCTTAAGGAAGTCATTCCCAGGCATATGTTTTCTATTCCCATTCAGGCCATCATCGGGGCCAAGGTCATTGCCCGGGAAACAATATCTGCCATGCGTAAAAACGTGCTTGCCAAATGCTACGGAGGCGATATCACGCGAAAGCGCAAGCTTCTCGAAAAGCAGAAGGAAGGTAAAAAACGCATGAAACAAATCGGAAATGTGAACGTGCCCAAGGATGCCTTCCTTGAAGTACTGAAAAATGGCTAAGCTTCACAATCGTAAAACCAGTTCTCTTCTTAAGATTCAATGGGAAGCCATGGGCTGGGCCATTTTTGCCGTAGTGCTGATCCGCCTGTTCTGCATCGCCCCTCTGGAGGTTTCGGGGCCATCCATGCTGCCTTTGCTGAATGGAAACAAAGTTTTATCTGACCGGGTGCTTTACAACCGTCTGGTTTACCATTTTATTTCCCCTAAAAGAGGGGATGTCGTTGTTTATGAAGAGCCTGACCCCCTGGATTCCTATAAAAAAATCAAGTCTGTCCGGAGAATCGCCGCTCTACCCGGAGAAACGGTTTATATTAAAAATGAGAGACTTTTTATCAATGGCAGGACTTTGGAAGATCCCTTTTTTAAAAATCAGCGTTATATTTTCAGGGCGGAGTCCGGAATGGATTATGGCGGGCAGAGCCGGGCGGAAAAAGTTCCAGAAGGATCCTATTATCTTCTCGGCGATAACACGGAGGAATCCAGAGACAGCCGTCAGAAAGGGTATGTGTCCGGGGAAAAACTGGAGGGCAGGGTATTTTTCAGGTACTGGCCCTTTTCGCGCTGGGGCCGGATTCATTCTTCAAGAGATTCTGTTATAAAGGAAAAAGGCGTAACCCCCTCAAAGTGAGCTTACGCCTGAATTAAGAAATAAGGCTGTTTTTAATTATTTGTGGTTCATCGCCGAAGGGGACATACACCACATCTCTTTTTTATTTTTCATGCTTTTTTTATGCAGATCCTTAAGGGTCTTTTTTTGTGCATCCGTTAAAATATTTTTAAGGGAGGCAAAGGATTCAACAAGAGTCATCATTTTTTGTTTTTTCAGATCCATTTTCTGATCAATGAGTTTTCCAACATCCTTAGTATTGATTTTATCTTCCATAAGTTTGGAATGAATATCCAGGCCGATAATATCTAATTCAGCCTCTTTTTTGATCAGTTCTTTTTTAGTTTCAATTTTCAGTTTTTTAATGCTTTGGATTTGATCCTCGGTCAGGGCAAGTTCATCGGAATTTTCCAGGATAAACATGGTTTTCATAAAATATTTATCCGAGAGATTTTCTTTACCCATTCTGCATTTGCCCGGATGCCCGGCAAAGGCAAAAGAAACAGAAAGAAAGACTGCTGCAATCAGGAATACGGATTGAACAAAACTTTTTTTCATACGACCCCCCTTTTTTACAAAATTGGACGTTATAGGTACTTCACATTAATTAAACCTATTAAAGGATAAGGTTGTCAACCTTATATATTTTCTAATTTCCGGATCAGGAAGTCCCGGAGTATAAATAATGATTGAGAATTTTTTAAAAATCTCTATTGTTTTTTTATGAACACGAGACGGTCTCTCTCTTTTATTTTCTGTGGTTTTATTTGCTGGTCGCTGAGCCTTCCGCTTTATCCTCAGCTGGATAATGAACCGGATGATGTGATCTCCCTTGTTGTCATTGAAAATGCGACCTATGCGAACCGCCTTTTGAAGCTGATCCGGCGGAGTCAGAGTTCATTGCGTCTTTGTCTTTCGGCCTGTGAATTTTCAGAGGACACGGATGCCCTTCAGGCAAGGCTTCTGGTGGAAGTTGTCAAACAGGCCAAAAGAGGACTGGATGTGGAGGTTATTCTGGATTCCGCCCCTGTTAATCAGGCGGCTTTGGAGTATCTCATGAGGAACGGCGTCAAGGTGTTCCGCATGCTCAGGGAAATCCCTCTGAAAGTCAATATGCTGATTTCGGATGACTATACCTGTGTGACAGGGTCAATCACATGGACAAAAGAATCTCTGGAGCGAAATGAAGAACTGGAATACTGGATTGAATCCTCAGAGGTGGCTTCCATGCTGACGACCCGTTTTGAAGACATCAGGAAAAAATGTGAACCAGGTCTTGCTCCAGTTACAGAATTTTAAGCTTCATTGTTCAATTTTCAGTACTTTAACTTCTGTTGTTTCTCTTTTTATTTTTTTCGGGTCCAGAATGTTCAGGCTTATTCTCCTGTTTCTGGGATCTTTCGGATTTTCTATAATGAGGGGTCGGGTGGAAGCATAACCGGCCACAAGAGAAAGACGGTCCGTGTTGAAGCCGAGATTTTCAAACATACGCCGTACTTCAGAGGCTCTTCCTGTAGAGAGTTCCCAGTTGGTTTTTTTGTCATTGGCGTAATAAATGGCATCCGAATGCCCTTCAATGGAAATTTTGTTGTCAAGACGGCTTAAGATGTCATCGTAGAATTTTTCAATGATTTTTTTCATGATAGGGGTGAGTGTGACCTGACCGATCTCGAAAAGAGGCTCATCTTCCAGAGACATAAAATCCACGCGCACCCCTTCTTCTGTTTCCATGACATTGACATTTTTTTTGTAGATGGCCATGCGTGTTTTGATCTGTTTTTTTAAGGTTTTATAGGGAGACGCCGGATTGTTGGTGGGTGTCGCAGTGGGAAGCACGAGGGTGTTTTTATCATCCGTCTGTCCCTGACCCTCAACCTGGGGAAGGTAGGCAACCTTGGGTTTGGGAAGGGCGGGCGTATCGGCCATTTTATTCAGCTCCTGGGATAAAAGTCCGGTTCCTTCTGAAGAGAATACCGTGAAATCATTAAAATACTGGGCAAGCTGGATTTTTTTTTCAGGTACGGTCATGCTTAAAAGCCACATCAGGAGAAAAAAGGCCATGAGGGCGGTCATGAAGTCTGCGAAAGCCACTTTCCAGGAGCCTCCGTGATGCCCTCCCACAACTTTTTTAACTCTTTTGATAATGATGTTTTTATTCTGTTCCGCCATTATTTCCCGCCTTTTAAAGCTTTTTCCAGCTCATTAAAAGCGGGTTTTGCTTCAGAGGGGATCATTCTTCTGCCGAATTCGACTGCCATTTGCGGAGAGCCGCCTCCGACAAAGGAAACCATGGAGACTTTGATAATATGGAAAAAAATCATGTCCTCAGCTGCTTTGGATTTCAGATGGGCGGATAAAGGGGCAAAAAATCCATAACACATCAGCACTCCAAGGAAGGTTCCGCACAAGGCAGCACCGACGCTGTGACCAAGGACTGCGGGAGGGGCGTCAATTTTCCCCATGGTAATCACGACTCCAAGCACGGCAGCCACAATTCCAAGACCTGGAAGACCGTCCGCAACAGCGTTGATCAGATGGGCGGGTTCCTCGCTTTCAATATGAAGGGTCTCGATCTCTTTTTCCATGAGATCATCCAGCTCGTGAGGGGGGATGGCGACCGTAATAAGCACTTTGAGGTTGTCGCATATAAAGTCAATGACCTTACGGTCATGGATATGAGAGGCATATTTTTTGAAAAGATCGCTTTCATTGGTGTTTTCAAGATCCGCTTCAATGGATAAAAGTCCGTCACGTCTCATTTTACCGAAAATCTGATAGATCAGAATCAGCAGATTGATGTAACTGGATTTGCCTGGGGGTTTGTGTTTTATGGCATCTAAAATGGTGTGCACACATTTGAAAAGAGCAGCAGGGGAAGCGGAAATAAGAAAGGCTCCTCCTGCGGCACCCCCGATGATTACAACTTCAGCAGGCTGCCATAGAACGGACAGATGGCCGTGTTCCATCATATATCCGCCGAAAACGCCTGTCAGAACAACAATGGCCCCGATAATGATAAACATGCCGGAATCGCTCCTTTTTAGGATTTCTATTGTAGATAACCGAGTAAATAAATGCAAATATTATTCCATGATCAGATGTTGAAAAAAAAGACAGGCAGGAGAAAAGGATTTGCCCGCAGGGCCGGGCTATGCTACAATACTGCAAATAAACGAAAAGGATACTGTATGCGAACTTTGGAAGCAGATAAAAAAAAGAAAATCAAGGTTCTGTATATTCTTAATGATCTGGATCAGTTTTCAGATCAGGGTAGCCTTTCTCCCTCGGCCCTGGAACTCCCCCTTGAGCTTATGAAGGCCGGAGTGGAGGTTAAGGTTTTTCACCCTTTTTTTTCTGAAATACGTCATTCCGGACTTTCCTATAAAGAACTGGACATGAATTTTCAGATTGTTCTGGGGGAACGGTCCTACTCCGGGAATTTTGTCAAAACGATTCTTCCCTCAGGCCTTGAATGCCTTCTTGTGAAAAATGAGGGGCTTTGCGCCCATCGTCATGGAATGCTCGACAAACCAGAGGAGGATCCCGTTCATCTGGAGCGCATGTCTTTTTTTGCCCATTCTGTTTTTGCCTTTATGCGATTAAGCGGCTGGGTCCCGGATATCCTTCATTGCCATGGCTGGGAAACCGGTCTTGTTCCGGCGATACAGAAAAAAATTTTTCAGGAAGACCCTTTATTCCGTCAGATCGCTTCTCTTTTTACCGTTCATCATTTTTTCAATCAGGGGAATTTTGACGTCAGCCATTTTTCGCGGACAGGGCTTCCCTGGGGCTGTTTCAATCTTCATGAACTGGAATTCTGGGGAAAATTCAGTTTCATCAAAGGCGGCATTGTGTATGCCGACGGTGTGGCCGTTATCGGTGAGCCCAGGATTGATGCCTATCTTCAGCCTAAAGCCTCCTTCGGACTTAACGGGGCCTTGTTGAAAAGGAAGGACAGTTTCTGGGCTCTGCACGGGGGCATGGATAACGAATCCTGGGATCCCCAGCACGACAACGCTTTGAAAATTACGTATTCCTTTGAAAAAAGGGAGGGAAAAGCCCGCAATAAAACCCGGTTTATGAAGGAACAGGGGTTAACATTTGACCCCGCTTACCCCCTGGTCGCCGTTGTGGGGGATTTGAACGCCTATAATCGTCAGGGGGATAATCTGGAACGAATTCTCGAAATCTTGTGCCAGCTCGATGCCGGCTATGCGGTCATCGGAAAAAAAAACCATCTTTTGATCGATAAATTCAAGTCAGAGAAACAGAAACAGTTTCTCGACAGTCATTTTCAGGGTAAATGGATGTGCATAGAAGATGAAGGGGAGGAAGCCTTAAGAACAATTCTGGGTTGTGCGGATCTTCTTCTCATGCCCACACCTCATCGTGTATTTCCGTTTCTTCCCCTTTACGCTGTTAAATATGGAGTAGTGCCGGTGGTCTCCAAGCTTTTCGGCGGAACTGACACTCTTGAAAATTTCAATCGTAAAACAGGGGAAGGTACCGCTTTTTTTTATGAAGACTCCACCCTGATTTCCATGATCGGAAGACTTATTTCTGCAATCAACGCCCTGCTTTATGAGGGTCGTCAGGAAAATCTGATGAAAAACATGTCCAAGCCCCTGATCACCTGGGAAAATGGACTTGCAAAATTAATGAAAGTTTATAAAAATATTGCAATTAAACCGCATTAAAAATTCTGATTTTTTAATCTAAGGAGGCAGTGATGAAAAAGTGGTTCTTCATGTTGATTCTTCCAACCTTTTTATATACCGGTTGTACGGATACTCAGCAGGGTGCAGGCGGCGGAGCTCTTTTGGGTGCAGCCGCAGGAGCGATTATCGGAAACCAGCACAGCAGCAGCCACAGGGATAAAGGTGTTCTGATCGGCGCGGCTGTGGGTGCACTTGCCGGAACAGCCATCGGGCAGGCCAGTGATATGAAAAAATCACAAAGCGGAAGCTCTGCCCCGGAACAGGTGATTGCCATATGTCCTTCCTGTGATTCCAGGGTGGATGTGTCGGATTTTCCAGCCGGATCAACCGTACAGTGCCCTAACTGCAAGAGTCAATTTAAGTTCTAGATATCCTCTATGACTTTATTGATCATTTTAATGGTTGTGGCAGCAGGAATTTTTTTAGGGTACTGGATCTGGAAAAAAGTTGAAGATGCCATCATTGAGGCGGAAATCAACCGCATAAAGATTCCGGATGATACGCCTTCGGCAGAAAAACCGGAAGAAAAGAAAGATCAGCGGAAAACCGTCTGATGCCGGTTGGCGTAGAAGTTTAAAAGAAAGCCTGTAGAAACAATCGTCGTGAGAAGCGACGATCCCCCGTAACTGATTAGAGGCAGAGGAACCCCTGTGATCGGCATGAGTCCTATGGTCATTCCCATATTGGTCACAATATGAAAAAGAAGCATGACGATAATGCCTGTGGCGGCAAGTTTGCAGAAAAAATCTTCGCATACATTGGCAATCAGGATGCTGAAGTGCAGGCATAAAAAATAGAGACCGACCAGAACGGCCCCTCCGACAAAACCCCATTCCTCCCCGAGAACGGAAAAGATGAAATCCGTATGTCTTTCAGGCAGAAACTGAAGGTGGGTCTGGGTTCCCTGCATGTATCCCTTCCCGAACATTCCTCCTGAACCTATGGCGATCTGGGACTGGATCAGGTTGTAGCTCATTCCCCGGGGATCAATATTGGGGTCAATGAAGACCAGCAGTCTGTTTTGCTGATAGGTTTTAAGGAAAAAAAGCATTTTTCGGACTTCTTCAATGGAGATATACCCGCTTTTGGCAAGAAAGACGATCAGCAGTGGAATGAGGGCAAAGGGAAGCAGGATCAGAAAATAACGTTTACGGATGCCGGCCATGAAAAGCATGGCGGTCAGAATGGGAATAAGGGTCATGGAAGTCCCGAGATCAGGCTGTTTGACAATAAGAACCAGGGGAACAAAAACAATCATGCAGGAAATAAAGATAAAGCGCAGCTTCAGCTTGTGCTCCATGTTCCAGCTCATATAGCGTGCCAGAGTCAGAATAATGGCCAGTTTTGCAAATTCCGAAGGCTGAAGAATAATGGGCCCCAGCATGATCCAGCGCTGAGCTCCATGGCTGGAACGGCCGACAAACATGACAAGGAGTAAAAGGCCGAAAGAGATAAAATAAAAAAGCCAGCTCATGCCGGTAATGGTTTTGAGGTTCATTCTGAAAATGACAAAGGCTATACCGCAGGTCACAAGAATAAAGGTGAATTGTTTGAAGGCAAAGTTGCGGATTCCCTCTCCGCTGATAATCTGAGAAGCACTGAAAATGATGATACAGCCGAAAAGCGCCGTACAGAGAATGGAAAGAAGAAGCCCCGTATGTATTTCTTTATCAAACACCTTCATTTTCATCTCCTGAAAATATTTTTTTAATTTTGGACCAAAGAGGAAGTTTGGGTTCTTTCTGAGTTTCCCTGAAGGTGTCTGCAGGTGAAGGGGCCATGGATTCGAGATTATCGTCGACCGACTGGGTGAAATCCCCCGTGCTGTCAATATCCTCCGGAACAGCTTCCTCTTTTTTGGAGGCATCTGCAGCAACAGGAAGATTAAAGTAAGCTGAAAGGATTTTTTTTGCAATGGGAGCTGCCGCATCTCCTCCGGAAGCGCCTCCCTCTACCATGATGCTCATGGCAATTTTCGGATTTTCAAAAGGGGCGAAGCAGATAAACCATGCATTCTGGGTGGCCCCTTTGCGGGTTTTGACCTGGGCGGTTCCTGTCTTGCCTGCGGCACGGATGCTGTTTACACGGGCTTTTCTTCCGGTTCCCACAGGGGAGTGAATGACGTTGTACATGCCTATCCGGACTTTATCCAGGTTGGTCTGATTCACATTGATTTTCTTGGGGGTGCAGGCAGGCTGGGAAAGGATGACTTCTCCCTGGGTGTTGAGAACTTTGGTCAGGATATTCGGGGTGGGAACGAATCCCCCGGAAGCGATTCCTGCAACAACGCAGGCCATCTGAATGGGGGTCACGAGCACATAGCCCTGCCCGATGGAATAGTTGATGGAATCCCCCAGATGCCATTTCTGCTGGTCTCTGGTTTTGAAGCGTTTTTTCTTCCATTCAACACTGGGAAGAATCCCCTGCTTTTCCCCATTGAGCGGAATCCCGGTTTTTTGTCCCAGACCAAACTGAGTTCCCATTTTAAAAATAGGCTCCCAGCCCATTTCTTTACCCAGGGTATAATAAAAGACATTGCAGGACTGTTCCAGAGAACGTGTGACATTGGTTTCCCCGTGTCCCCATTTTCTCCAGCATTTAAAGGTGTAATCTCCGAGTTTGAAAGCGCCGCTGCAGAAAACGGAAGTCTGGTCATTAATGTGTTTGTATTCCAGGGCAGCAAGAGCGACCAGAGGCTTGAAAATAGAGCCCGGGGCCAGCTCGGAGCTGATGGAACGGTTAAGCAGAGGAAAAGTTTCGGCCAGAAAATAGTCCTGTATTTTTTCCGAGTTGCCGGTCGCGAACATATTGGGATCGAAACCCGGCTGACTGATCATGGCCAGAATATTTCCCGTATCCACTTCCATGACAACGGCGGCGCCGTTGCGTCCCTCATAGGCATTTTCAATGATTTTCTGTATTTTCATATCCAGGGTCAGATAAACGTCAAAACCCTGGACCGGTTTCTTTTCACCGAAGACCTTGTCCAGATGCCCGAAGCTGTTGATCTGAATCTGTCTTGCCCCGGGGATTCCGCGGAGATAATATTCAAAGGAGGATTCCGCTCCTGTTTTTCCGATTTCATCCCGGGAAGTGTAGCCGTGTTCCTTAAGCTTGTGAAATTCAGTGTTACTGATCCGTCCCGTATAGCCTAAAAGATGGCAGGCGCTTTTTTCAAAAACATAGTGCCGGACCGGCAGAATCCGCAGATCAATTCCGGGGAGGGTATAAAATTTTTCCGTGATCTTGATGACTTCCTCCATGGTGAGGTCGGTCTTAAGGATAGAGGGTTCATAGGGAAGATGAGAGATTTTGTCGACCACTTTTTTTAATACTTTTTCATAGGGCATCTCGAGGGTTTTTGAAACCAGGGCAGAAACTTTTTCAGGGGTTGAAACTTCCTTGATATCTTCAAGAGTGGAAATAAGGTCAAAACGGGGGCGGTTATCCACAAGCACACGGCCGGAGCGGTCATAGATTGTGCCCCTGGGGGCGGGAATGACCATGCTTCTGAAACGGTTTTTAGAGGCCAGTACCTTATAATAGTCCCATTGTTCGATCTGGAGAAACCACAGCTGGCGCAGGATGATGCCAAAGGCGGCAAAAATGGCCAGATAGAGAAAGAAAAGACGCTGGGTAAACTGACGGTGATCACTCTTGTAGTTCATAGCTCAGTTTGTCCAGGAAGAGGTAAATGGGAATGGAAAAAAGGGTGTTGACTGCCGCAATGGAGAGAATATTGAGCTTATAGAGCGACCAGATTTCAACGATCCAGTCAAAGCCTTTAAAAAAGAAGATGGAGACAAGGGAAGAGGCGATGGACATGATGAAAAGGATGAAAAGTTTTGTGGCAATATGCTGGGTAAAAATGATCTTCCGGAACGAGGCGGCAAAAAAACCGGAAAGAGCATATAAAAAAACAAAATATCCGAAAGGGCCCGTAGTGCAGATATCATTCAAAAGACCGCACCAGATGCCCGACAGGGTACCGCTGTACCAGCCGTATTTGATGCTCATGAAAATGGTGACGGCAAAAAAGATTTCGTAATGGGCATCCAGAAGGGTGAGATTAGGAAGAACCGCGATCTGAAGAATTACGCTCACAAAAAGAACAAGAATGAACTGATAGGGTTTCATCCGTTTTGTTTCGGGGCAAGATGGGTTTTGATGACAAGAACCTCTTCCAGCTTGTTGAAATCAACAGCCGGCACGATTTCAGCGTATTTATAAAGACCAAAGTCTTCGGAATAGACTTTTTCGACTTCGCCGAGTATGACCCCTTTCGGGAAAAATCCGTCAAAACCCGAGGTAATGACAAGATCCCCCTTCTTGATGTCCGCATTTCTGGAAAGATAATTCAGTAGGCAGATATCTTTATCCCGTCCATAAAGAACGCCTATATCGCGTGTACGAAGGATCATGCCTCCGATCTGGGAGTCATTGTCGATGATGAGCATGACCTTGGAATTATGATCAAAGGATTCCACAACTTTGCCCACTATTCCTTTGGGGCAGATGACCGCATGATGAGTGAGCACACCGTCTTCACGGCCCTTGTTGATGAGAATGCTTTTTTTCCAGTTGGAAGAATCATGCCCGATAATTTTTGCAGGAACCACACGGAATTTGAGCTGGGATTTGAATTGGAGGAGTTCATTCAGCCGGTCATTTTCCTTACGGATTTCCTCTGTTTCAAGAAGTTTGTTCTGGAGCTCTTCCATTTGACGGGTAAGCTGTTCATTTGATTTCCCCAGGCTGTAAAAATGAAAAAGAGAGAAAAAAACCTTCTGGGTTTTTTCTACTGCAGAATGAGTATAACTGAAGAGGGGATGAAAAAAATTCATCACATATTGTTTTACAGAAAAATCAGCCTTGTAACGGCCTGTAATGAAAAGAATGATGGATAGAATAATGACTGAAACCAGAATTCTGTTTTTGGATCTGTTATAATACTCTTTCAAAAAAAGTCTTTACCCCATGTTGAGCCTTGCCTGTGTAATAGGGCAAATATAGACAGTTTAATAAGGGTTTGTCCACTTTAACTTCATGTAAAAAATATCCCTCATGGATAAAAGTCCCTTAAGGGGAAGTTTTAGGATTGCGGGAAAATAGAATGCTGTTATAATTATATTATGAGGGAGTTATATCTTTTTAAATTTTTAACAGTGTGGGTATTTCTGTCGATCGGTTTTCCGGGGTTTTCCTATGCCCTTCCATCCTATGAGGACGCGGGAAACAGTCTTAACCGGGAGGAAACAAATGTTATCAATTATTCCCCAAGGTTTGATCATTTTTCCCGGCTTTTGGAGACCCTTCAAACCCGTAAATTCAATCCTGAAGCCCGGGGTTCCCGTTTTCTTACCCGGCTTAAGAATATTTATATCTCCGGAAAAGGAGAGTTTATATTAAGAAATACTCCCAAAGGTGTAGAATATTTCAAGTACTTTGACCTGAGTTATTATAATCTGATTGATTTTATCTTTAAACTTGAAAAAGGCATATCCTCCGAGGAATTATGGCCGAGAATGCAGCCCCGGCTGACCGCTGCTTTTTTAAATTCGTTTTCAGATAAGACCGCCCGTGAAAATTTCGTCATCCGCAGATCTTTTATCATGGATTTCAGTCTTTCCAACCTGGCTCAGGAGCTCACGGCTTCGGAAAAACTCAGACTTTTAACCTATATTCAGAAAAGGATGATTTTTGAAGGGCCTCAGAAAATGCGGGAGGAGTTTTTTACCACGGACAAGATTCTGGAGATGATACAGCCCTATCTCAGATTTTCTGAGAAAGAGCTGGTCTCTGATCTTTTTGAGTTTAATGTTTTAAGTGTTAAAAGAACAGAGAAAGTGCAACCCAGGGAGAAAAAAGAAAAGCCATTGATTTCTGCCCCGCCTCCTGAAGCCTCTTTTTTTGTTCCTCTCTCCTTAGGGAAGGGAATGATTTTGGCCGCTCTGCTGCTTGTTGCCGTCTCAGGCCTGATTTACCGGGTGGTGAGAAATCAGAAAAGAAAAAAACTGGAATTGACCTCCAGGATCAGCCAGATCCGGCAGAACCGGACCCCCTTTGAGGATGATTCCTGTGAGAAAAATAATAAGACAGGTGTCCCTGATGCCCATGAGGCCGCAACGAGTCTGGATGCGGTAAGTCAGATGATGATCTCCACACTTCCCGCACGGTACGAGAATATCTGGAGGGTTTCCAAAGGCGGCATGGGTATGGTCTTCGGCGCTCATGACAAGCTTCTGAAAAGAAAAGTCGCCATCAAAATGATTCTTCCCTCCCTGTGTGATGATACAAAAATCATCCAGCGTTTTATCAATGAGGCGAGGTCTGTGGCTGCTCTCGATCATCCCAATATTCTTAAGATTTTTGACGTGGGGGGGGAACAGTATCCCTTCTTTGTCATGGAATATCTGGAGGGGATTTCCCTCGAAGATTTTATATGTAAAAAGAAAAAAATGAATTCAGAAGAGCTCAGGTATTACGGGGCCCAGATGGCCGATGCCTTCAAGTACTGCCATGAAAAGGGGATTATTCACAGGGACATCAAACCCGCCAACATGATCGTCGTGAATAATTTCAAACTGGTGAAAGTCCTTGATTTCGGAATTGCCAAGGATCCCAACAGAACAGGCCTTACCCAGCTGAATGTTTCCATAGGGTCTCCGCTTTATATGGCGCCTGAGCAGATGAAGGATAACCTGTGCGGTGTTCCTTCGGATATTTATTCCTTTGGTCTCACGCTTTATAAAATGGGGGCCGGGGATCTCCCTTTTGAATCCGGAGATCTGGTCTCCAGGCTTACCACCCTGCCCAAACCTATTCTTCAGTATAATCCGGAGCTGAATAAACTTCTGGCCTCTTTGATCATGAAATGCATTGAAAAAGAGCCCAGGGCAAGATTTGAAAGTTTTGAGCAGATCCGCAATATTCTGATTAAAATTAAAATATAATTGATGAACCCTTGAAAGAGAATTTAACCCTCAGACATTTAACCGGGCAGTTGACGAAAGAGCCGGCCTTCCGCTTGAAGCAGGTTTTTAAGGGTTTTTTTTCAGAAACCTGCTTGGGTTTCCCTCAGATTTCCTCCCTCCCCCTGGCTCTCAGGGAAAGGCTTGAGACTGTACTTGATTTTTCCACTTTTAAGGAAGTTTCCGTCTACTCTTCCGGAGATGGAAAAACACGCAAGGCTCTTTTTACTCTGTATGACGGTCAAAAGGTGGAATCCGTGCTCATGCCCAATGCCAGGGAACAGCATACGATCTGTGTTTCCACCCAGTCCGGCTGTCCTGTGGGCTGTGTTTTCTGCGCTACAGGCGCCCTGGGTTATAAAAGAAATCTCGACAGCCTTGAAATCGCTGAACAATACTGCTTCTGGAACCAGTTGTTGAAAAAAAATCCCGGGAACAGGCGCATTTCCAATATCGTGCTTATGGGAATGGGAGAACCTTTGCTGAATTATGAGGCCGTCAGGGAAGCCTTGAGTTTATGGCTTTCCTATACGGATGTCGGTCCGGGATATATCACGGTTTCAAGCGTGGGGGTTTTTCCGCAGATTCAGAAAATTCTGTCAGACCCGGAGTGGCCCCCGGTGAAAATCGCGCTTTCGCTTCATTCCGCGGATGCGGAAATCCGGAAAAAATTAGTCCCCTCTTCCGTCGGTTCCTTTTTAAATCTTTTAAAAGAATGGTGCAGGGATTATCTTCATCAGTTCGGCTCCAGGAGCCATCCCCTGACCTTTGAATATGTTCTTTTGAAAAATCAGAATGACAGCCGGGAGGAGGCGTTGAAGCTTGCGGGGTATTTAAAAGGACTGGACCGGATCAAGGTTAATCTTATTCCATTCAATGCACATGGGCATTCCGGGTTTAAGTCTGCAGAAGGTGAACGTGCCCTTGCTTTTCAGAAGATTCTTGAGAAGGCGGGGATTATTGTGACGATCCGCAAAAGTCTCGGCATGGATATTCAGGCAGCCTGCGGACAGCTTGCAGGAAAAGAACAGAAGCCGCAGATAAAAGCGGATTGATGCCTTAAGTCAGGCTTTTGTTAAATCAAGTCCTTTTAAGAATTCCAGTGGGTTCCATTGCACAGGGGAAGAACATGTGGTAGATTTCCAGAATGAAGAGAATTTTACTTTTAATAATTGTTTTATTCGGATTTGGAGTACAGTTAAGACCGGTTTTCTCCTCAGAGAAGAGACGCTGTCTGGCTCCAGTAAGTGTTTTGAAAAATCAGCAGGTAATCCTTGCCTCGGTTCAGTCCCGTATTTTCAAAGCCCGTAGAATGATCGACCGCAGAAAGAATTTTTTCCTGCAGGGGCTGAAACAGCTGGATTTCAAAGATTTGAATCTCCGTTTCCTGGATATGGGCAATGAATATTATATCTTTACCCTTCCGGAGTATCCTCATCTGGTTTTTAAAATCCCCAGGACTTTACATCCCCTGTGTTATCCTGTTCAATACGTAAACATGAAGCTGATAGAGCTTTTTCTTCAGGAGAAAGGAAAGCTCAGTTTTCGGAAAATCGACGGTTTTTCCCTGAACTCCATTCCTGGCTTTATGCCCTATCTGTTTTCTCATGGCCTGGTGATTCAGGAAAGAGCAGAAGTGATTCTGGAGGATGATGAGGCCATTATGGATAAACTTATTAAAACGATTGAGGAAAACGGAATTATGAATCTGGATCCCAGCGGCGGAAATATCGGCATTGTAAACCGAAAAACTGAACCGGAACCCTTATTTATCGACATGGGTCTTGTGACGCTCAGAAACAGGGAGCTTTCGCTGGCGGTCAGTAAAACAGATCCTTCCTCTGTTCTTAAAACCAGCAAGGATATCCGTCGCTTTATCATGAGACCAGACACCGTCCTTTCTTCTCTGCGGGACACGGTTTTTTACTATTATATGGCTTCAAATCTGAATCCTGACAAGATCATGCAGGAACTCCTTGAGTTCATGACAGAGGAGGAGGCTTTGATGAGTTATTATTATTATCAGGCCTTATTGGAGAAAAAAACTCATAATGAGGCTTTGGAAGAGGCCTTTTATTATTACTGCCTTTATAAAAAAGAGAGAGAAAAAAGGCTTGAATTTCTGGAAAGGAATTCCATGGACTTTTTAAAAGAACTTCTCAAATCCGCCTGATTTTTCAGGTCAGGGGATAATCCTTCAATTGCCTCTTGTTCAAGAGGTTTGATATCGAATAAAAAGATTGTCTTTAAACCGGAATCACAGTAAATTATCTAAAAAAAGCAGATTTACTTTTCAGCAAAAGGATAAACCCGTATTTTTAACAGAGACTTCCCACATGATTGATCAAGATGCCCTGATAAGAAATATACGCATGCTTCCGCCTTTGCCTGCTGCCGTCGATAAATTATGTAAGCTGGCCAGCAATACCAATTCCGATGTATTTGAAGTGGCGCAGGTCATTTCCGGGGATCATGCGCTTACGGCAAAACTTCTCAAAGTGGTCAATTCCGCCTTTTACAGTCTTTCTCAAAAGGTTTCCACGATCTTTCAGGCCGTGATTATTCTGGGGTACAGGGAAATCAGAAGTATTGCCATGGGATTTTCCGTGATGAGCATCAGCAAATCCCTTCTTTTGAATGCCTGCATTCCTATTGAAGAATTCTGGAAACATTCGCTGGGTACGGCAATCCTTTCCAAAAAGATTGCCAAAAAATTCCGGTACAAAGATCCGGAAGAGGTTTTTGTGGCGGGGCTTCTCCACGATATCGGGAAATTGATTCTTATGGATTACTCGCTTAAAGAATACAGCGACGTTTTACAGAAGACGGAACTTTTAAAACACAGACTTTATGAGGTTGAACAAAAGACTTTTGGCATTGATCACGCAAAAGCGGGGGAGAAGCTTTGCCAGTACTGGAAAATTCCATCCAATGTCTGTACGGCCATTGGGAATCATCACACGCCTTCCCTTGCCAAAGAGGGCAATGAAATCACTTTCTTTATTCAGATGGCAGACTGTCTGACCAAGAGAAAAAGCATAGGATTCACAGGCGATTTTGCAGAAACGGAAACCCCCTTCCCTCAAACCCCCTTTACGCTTACTCTGGAAGAGATGGAAAATTTAAGCAGCCAGCTGGAAGAAGAGATGCTTAAAATGGAAGCCTTTTACAATGTCAGCAAAGAGAAAGAGCCCGTCTAAGAGGGTTGTTTTTTAGGCCGCTGAACTTCCGGCTGTACCGGAAGTTCAGCGGCATTTCATTAAATTATTTCCCGAAAAATTCTTTGTAAATGGCACGGACCGCATCATCGGATTTCGTTTCAGGAATTCCAATGAAGAAACTGATGTCAGAAGCCCCCATGTTGAGCATCAGGGGTTTGATCTTTTCCTGCGCCAGTGCATGTAAAGTTTTGGCGGCAACATCATAATGGTTTCTCATGCCCCGGCCCGCAATAACCACCTGGGCGATTCCTTCCTTAAGAAAAATTTCCGCCCCCTCCACCTTTTCCTGCAGACGTCGTTCAAGTTCGTTAAGTTTACCCTTTTCTTCAATGTATTTTTTTTCAAAAACCACAGAAAGAGTGTCAATTCCTGAGGGGATGTGCTCAATGAGGATGTTCATGTCGCTGAAGGTTTTTGAAATTTCAGCATCCAGACCCAGCTGTTCGTTTAAAAGAAGTTTTGTAATATTGACAACCACGTAGCCTTTTTTTGCCGAAACGCCGACAATCTTTTCAGCCGGGGAAATCACCCTGTCTGAACACACAAGCGTGCCCTCGCCGTTCGGGTTTTTAGTGCTTCTGACATAGAAGGGAATACGGTTGGGAATGAGATGAGGAAGGGCTGCTGCGGGCACCTTGGAATCGAGATAGGCAAGCTCACGGGTTTCATCAAAACAGATTTCCGTAATGGCTTCAGCATGGGGAACAATTCTGGGATTCGCCCGTGCGATGTATTCGATGTCGGTGAAATTTTCACAATAGGCGGCCCTTACGGCATGGGCAATAAAGGTCTGGGTGATGTCTGACCCGCTTCTCGGAAGAACGGCCACGGACCCGTCACTTAAGATTCCATAATAGCCGGGGATGACAATAATGCCTTCAAGCTCATGGATGGCGGCCTTGATCTTTTCTGCGCAGGAAAGGTCAAAGGAGGCATTGGTGGGGTGCCCCTTGAGCAGGATTCCCTGTTCTTCCGGCAGGGCAAGGCTTGCCTTCATGGATTTGTTATTCAGGTGGAAGCACATGAGCCTGGCGGAATAATGTTCTCCGCGGGATGCATAGAAAGCCTCTTTGAAATCGCTTTTTGAAAATTGTTTTTTGAAATCGGTTTTAAGCCCTTCGGTGACAGAATGTTTCTGTTCCTTTGTAAAATCAAGATCGGTCATGATTCTGGAAAAGATCTTAACGACCTCCTCTGCGCTTTCATCCCTGGAGAGCTCCATTTCTTTGCCTTCAACCCTGTGTTTTCCGTCTTTGGCAAAATTAAAGAGGAGATCCGTGACCTTGAATTGATATTCTTTGGATTTTCCGGGGGCTGAGACGACAATGTACTTTCTGTTTTTGTTGGACTCGATGATTTTTCTTGTTTCTTCAAACAGTTCTGCGGATGCCAGGGAAGAGCCGCCGAATTTGCAAACCGAATAATTTGTTTTCATGGGGTGTGTTTTTCCATTTTTTTATTAAATTTCATTGGATGAAGGATTTTGTGGAATAATAATGAGAAAAATATGAAGATCAAGTATTTTGAAAATAAAATTCATTATTTCTGAATTTTTTTAAACGGGGCTTAATTTCTCCTGAGATTTTACTTTGTCTGGACAAATAAAAATAAGCTTCCTTCATCAGGTCCGCCCGGACAGATCCCTGAACTGATAAAGAGTGTTATCCAGTTCGGAAATAAAACGGCTGGGTTTCAGATAAAGAATGCCGTTCCTGGCCTTTTCATCAATCATGGGGAAGGTGATCACAAGCTCTTTTTTAGCCCGGGTGGAGGCCACATAAAAAAGCCTGCGCTCTTCCTCAATATCGTCGTCTGAATCGATGCTCTGATAGGAAGGAAAAAATCCTTCGGAAAGCCATACAATGTAAACATAATCCCATTCAAGACCTTTGGCCTGATGGACAGTGGAAAGAAGAATTCCTTTTTTACTTTTTTCCCTGCGGTCATCTGCATTGGTCATGAGGACTGCTTCGGAAAGAAAGGTGGCAAGATCCTGATACGAGGAGGAAAAATGCGCAAGGTATTTAAGGTCGTCCTCCCTTTGGGCGGCATTTTCATAACTCGAATGCACGTGATTGATGAAAAAGGGATCTTCAAGAAGGGCTTCAATCAACAGGGCGGGAGAAAAGGGCTCTCCGCCCATGAAAGGTCTTAAAGTCAGAAGACAGGCCTCAAACGCGGCTTTGGCCTTGGGCGGAAGATGAATGAAAAGGGTTTCCAGAACCTCTTTGGCCTTTCCTGAGGAAGGAAGATAGGTGAGGACTTTAAGGGCGGTCTGCTGGCCGACTGTGGGAATCATGTGAAGCATGCGGCTTAAGGCGGCAAGGTCCATGGGGTTGTGAATCACCCTGAGAAAGCAGAGCATGTCCTTGACATGAGCCTGGTCAAAGAATCCCATGCCTGAAGTAATGTGAAAGGGGGTGTTCATTTTGGTCAGGGTGAGCTGAAGGGCTATGGAATGCATGTGGGATCTGTAAAAGACGGCGATTTTCGAAGAATCGGCGCCTTCCCTCAATTTATGGCGTATCATTTCGGTCACTCCGAAGGCCTGTTCATTATCCGTGTTGAAACGGTAGACTTTCGGCGGATTCCCCTTCTGTTTTGTTCCGGAAACAAGTTCCTTCCTGAACTGGCGGGTGTTTTTCTGGATTATCGCATTTGAAAATTCAAGAATGGCCTCTGTGCTTCTGTAGTTGGTCTGAAGCTTGAAGATCTGCGTATTGTGAAAGGTGTCCGGAAATTGAAGGATATTCTGAAAACAGGCCCCTCTGAACGAGTAGATGCTTTGGGCATCATCGCCCACAACCGTCAGACGGGTTTGGGGAGTGGAAAGATATTTGATGATTTCATTCTGAATTTTATTTGTATCCTGATACTCATCAACAAAGATCCAGGTATACCGGGCCCTGATTTTGTCGCCGGTGATCTTTGTTCTTAAAAGGAGGAGCAGGGAATTGAGAAGATCATCAAAGTCAAGACAGTTTCCCTTTTTTTTGGCTGCAGCATATTTTTTAAAGATCTCCGCAATGGAATCTTCGCATTCGAGCCAGTAACGGTAGCGGGTGGTTAAAAGTTCATTCAGGGAAAGATCCTTGTTTTTCATGAAGGAATGCATGCTTTGAAGCACCGATTTTTTGGGGAATTTTTTCTGTTCATTCAGGTGAAGTTCGCGCAGGGCGGTGTTGAGGAGGCTTTCCGCGTCATCCGTATCAATAATGGTAAAGGAGGGATCAATGTTGATTTCCCTGCCGTAAGTCCTTAAGAGACGGACGGCCACGCTGTGAAACGTCCCCCCCATCATTCCGTAGACAGGCCGCCCTATATAGTCCTGAACCCGGCGGGTCATTTCCTGGGCCGCCTTGTTGGTGAAGGTCAGAAGCATGATGGATTCCGGAGCGGCCCCGGCTTTCATCACATTAATGACTTTGCTGATGAGGGTATGGGTTTTTCCTGTTCCCGCGCCTGCGATAATTAAAGAAGTCCCCTCCAGCTGTTCCACGGCTTTTTTCTGTTCCGTGTTCAGATCCGGGAGGTCGCCCACAAAAAACTGACGGCTGCTTGTATATAAGTCCTGCATGATGGCTCCAATAAAGATAAGGTTAACCCGGATTTTGTATCTCCTTGCAAAAATCCTTTATGTAATGTCCCTTTAAAGAGACTTGCACAAAAAAGCAAATGTTTTTTTAAATAATAAACAGGTTTCCCGGGGAAGGTTAATTTTTCAGTTGATTTTGAGGTGCGGGATCAAAGGGAGGCAAAGTGATGGTGAATTCCGTCCATTCCCCCTCTCTGGAATCAACAGTAATGGTTCCGGAATGTTCTTCAACGATTTTCTGTACCACAGCAAGGCCGAGCCCGGTTCCTTCCGAACCCTTTGTTGAATAAAAAACAGTAAACATCCTCTTTAGGTTTTCTTTCGAAATTCCGCACCCTGTATCCCTGAAGCGGATGCGATAGCCGTTTTCGGCATTTTCTTTTTCAATCCGTATATGAATTTCTTTGATGCCGGGATTTTTTTTGTACCGGAAGGAATCCATGGCATTCACCAGGAGGTTGAGAAAAAGTCTGCCCAGAAGGATTTCATCCCCGAAGAAAAAAGAATTCTCCGGAGCGGTAAGATCGAAACGGATTTCCTTTTCCGCCATGAACCCCAGATAGGGATCACAGGTTTCAAGGATGATTTTTTTCAGACTCACGTTTTGGCGCTCTGGGATTCTGTCTTTGCTGTAGGTGAGCATATTGAGAACCAGGTCGGATATTTTACGCTCCTGCAGACTGACGGAATGAAGGCATTTCTTCATGGTTTCATAATTTCTTTTTTCAAGGGAAATTTCCAAGGCGTTGATGGTGAACCGCAGGCCGGCAATGATGTTTTTGGTATGATGGGCCAGCCCGGCGATCACTTCGCCGATGACGGCCAGCCTTGCATTTTTGCGCGAATCAGCCTCCAGGGCTTCATTTTCGAGGTAAAGACCAAGAAGATTGGCTATTGTGGCGGCAAAGCGCATGTCCAGAGAGGAAAAAACCTCCTTTTTTTTGCGCCGGTCAATGAACAGAATGGCCTTGAACTGCTGCTCAATGAGGATGGGAGAGCAGAGGGCGGAAGAAATGCCTTCGCTGATAATGCTCAGACTGGGATCAAAACGGTTGTCGGTCAGGGGATCGGAGGAAAGAATGGTGACGCCTTCGTTCAGGGCCTGCCGGATGATGGTCTGGCTGATTTTAACGGCTTTGGAAGCCTGGGCGGAGCCCGAAAGGGAGCGGATGATCCACTCCTTGTTTTTTTCAGACCATACTAAAAGACAGGCATTATCGGCTTTAAGGGTTTTCTGCATCAGTTCAAGAATGGAGTGTATAAGCCCGTTGGGGGCTTTCTTCTGAGAGATCATCTGGCTGATCTCGGTGATTTTTTTTAAAAGGGCATTTTCCTGAAGAAGGTCGTTGATTTCCCTGGAAAGGGATTCCCGGCCGGAAAGGAGATCGGCTTCCAGATGAGGGAGCGTCGAAACGATGAGGGTGGAGGCCCCTTCCTCATTTATCTGAACCGAGGTGTCCTGGGGGGAGGTTTCATTAAGGCCTGAAATTTTTAAAAGGGTGTCGCCGATCTGAATTTCATCATTATCGTGGAGCAGGATTTTAAACACAGGTTTTCCGTTTAATTTTGTTCCGTTGGTGCTTCCCATATCTTCAAGGACAGGAGTTTCCTGCTCAAAATGGATTCGGGCATGATGTCGTGAACTTTTATTGTCCCTGAGACAGATATCACATTTTTTATCGCGGCCGATGATGCATTCTGCAGGGGGATCGATGTGAAATATTTTGCCTTTTTGAATCCCTTCCTGAATGACGATTTTCATGATTTGAGCTGTTCCTCCAGAAGGTCCTCTATCTCGTGTTTCCATTTGCCGCCTTTTCCGGAAAGGTATTGCCTGAAAAGAGCCTTTGCCCGGTCTGGTTTTTTAAGTTCAAGGCAGGTTTTTCCCAGCTGATAAAGCGCATCTTCGTCTGCGGGCTTCTGTTTTAAAAGTTTTTCAAAATAGAGCTCCGCGAGTTCGAAGTTGTTTTTTAAGCTGGCCATTCGCCCTTTTTCATAGAGCAATTCGGGGGACTCTTTCAGGGAAGGCGGTAGGGTTGTATTCATATGGATGACCGAGAGGATGTGCCAGAGAAGAATGCTGAATAAGGCGACGGAAATCCCGATCCAGTAGGGCATCCAGAGGCTTCCGATATTGTGAAATAAAAACATTTTTAATCCTGCAGAAAAAGAGATGAAGAAAGTCAGAATTAAAAAGAAACCTTCTTTATATCGTTTATGTCTGAGTTGATAGAGCCCGGGAATCAAGTAATGCATTATGAAAATTTTCCTGCCATCCAGCGGTGATATTTTTTCAGGCGTACGAAACGCAAATATTTGTTTATCCATGTATGTAACGCAAAAGACAAGTCATCGTATACCAAAAAATGAATCAGGGCATCCAATATTTTGGCGCCCCTTGATCTTGAGGGAGAAACTCCTGTCCCCCATTTTTTTCTGATGCCATAAACGATTTTGTCTTTTAAGGTGAAGAGGGGGGGATCCTTCGCCTTCGAAGGCCAGAGGTCTGATTTTGGAAAAAGGAATTCAAAAATTTTTTTCTGGATCAGGGTATGGTGAAGAAGCTTTTCCTTTTCAGCATAGGCATACACTTTTTCCCATTGAAGCGCCGTTTTTGAAAGGATCATGCCCAGGTCTATAAAATGCCTGAGCGAGCCTTCAAAATATTTTGCATGCAGAAGGACGGAAAGGAAAAGATCTTCCGGGACCGGGATTCCGTTTTTTTTCAGAGTCCACACCCCCTCCCTTCCGGCGCAGTACGAGGTATGGAGCTTGTGATGAAATTCAAACGAGAAGACCTGGGGGCCCAGCAGTTTGATGAATACAGGTTTTTTTTCAATCCGGGATTGGTCAGGCAGGCGGGAGTATCCTTTTTGAATCAGAAGCTCACTTATTTTTGGAATATCGTCATCACGGGCAATACAGTCTACATCCTGCATGGGCCGGCTGGCCGGATGGGGGTAATACAGAAGGGCCAGGGGAAAGCCCTTGATGAAACCGGCTTCAATTCCAGCCTTCTGAAAATGATCGTCAAGCTCCTGAACTTCGGCCTTCATCCTTGAAAATCGCGCAAAGGAGAGATCAAAAAGGTTGGAGAGCCTTTCATAGTATAAAGGGGGACATGGATTTTCCGTCTCTTCCTTAAGCCGGAAGAACAGAAGATTGTCCAGTCCGGCCTTGCAGCAGAAATCAGTGAGTCTGCCCCAGTCACAGGTTTTTAACCCCTTAAGACTTTCTTTCTGACCCCATAAGAGATAGGCAACAAGGCATTGGATGTTCATCCCTTTATTTTTAACTTTCCCTGAAAAATAGAAAAGAAAATTCATCCGCTTTTCTCTTCGTTTTCATGATGAAAAAGGTTAGGATTCAAAAACCGTTTAATACAAAGGAGAAGAACAATGAAAAAATTATTATTTGAAGATAATTCCCTGTCCATCGGCAATACGCCTCTGGTACGTTTCAACAAAGTGACCCGGGGATCAAAGGCCGTTGTTTACGGAAAAGTGGAGGGACGGAATCCTTCCTATTCGGTCAAATGCCGTGTCGGTGCGAATATGGTCTGGGATGCGGAAAAAAGGGGAATTTTGAAACCCGGAGTGGAACTTCTTGAGCCGACGAGCGGAAATACCGGAATTGCCCTGGCCTATGTCTGCGCCGCCAGGGGCTATAAACTCACGCTGACCATGCCCGAAAGCATGAGCCTGGAACGGAGACGGGTTCTTGCAGCTTTTGGCGCCAAAATTATCCTTACTCCTGCGATTGAAGGAATGAAAGGGGCCGTGCAGAAAGCCGAAGATATGGCCGCTACCGATCCCGAAAGATATTTCATTCCCCAGCAGTTTAATAATCCTGCGAATCCTGCGATTCATGAAGCGACAACCGGTCCTGAGATCTGGAATGATCTGGACGGGCAGGCGGATGTTTTAGTGGCAGGGGTGGGGACCGGGGGAACGATTACCGGAATTGCCCGGTATTTTAAAAAGACCCGGAATAAGAAAATTTTTACAGTCGCGGTTGAACCCCGGGAAAGCCCTGTCATCAGCCAGAAACTGGCTGGACAGGCGCTTAAGCCTTCCGCCCATAAAATCCAGGGAATCGGGGCGGGATTCATTCCTGAGGTTCTGGATCTGAGCATTCTGGACAGAGTGGTTTCTGTTGAAAGCCAGGAAGCGATTGACATGGCCCGGAGACTCATGCGGGAAGAAGGTCTTCTGGTCGGAATTTCCTGCGGAGCCGCCGCCGCCGCCGCCGTAAAGCTTGCAATGTCCGGGGAGTTTGACGGTAAAAATATGGTGGTCATTCTGCCGGATGCCGGAGAACGATATCTCTCTTCCTCTTTATTTGACGGGATCTGAAAGTCTGCTTTATAAAGCTGAAAAAAAATCGTGCGCTTTTAAAACGACTTGGTAAGATATCCGCTATTTAAAAAATCACACTAAGAGAGACCCCATGAAAGAAGTCCGAATTAAAAAAATAGCCCTGACCTGTAACATCCGCAGTGCAGATGCCCCGGAAGAATATCAGGAATGGGATGAACCTCAAACCGTGGAAGCGATTGCTCAAAGCATCCGGAGTCTTGGGTTTGAAGTTCTGATTGTCAATTGTAACGGCAGAGAGTCGGAGGAACAACTGGTGCGTTTCATGCCTGATCTGGCCTTTAATATCGCCGAGGGGCTTCACGGGGAAGCTAGGGAAAGTGAGATCCCTCTTCTGCTGGAAAAATTGGGAATCCCCTATACCGGCTCCGGTCCGGATACCTTGAAGAACTGTCTCAACAAGGCCAGGACGAAAGAGATTCTTAAAGATAAAGGCGTACCCACCCCCCCCTGGTTTTGTTCGGACTCCCCTCTCTCAAAACTTCCCCCTTCCTTAAGTTATCCCCTCATGGTCAAACCTCTTTTTGAAGGCTCTTCCAAAGGGATAAAAAATAATTCCCTCGTTTATAACGACCGTGAACTTCTTGCGCAGACCACGGAAGTGGTGAATACCTACCGTCAGCCCTATATTGTGGAGGAATTTTTAACCGGAAGGGAATTCACCGCTGCCATGATCGGGAACGGGGAGGATCTGGAAATTCTTCCTGTTGTGGAAATCAATTTTGAAGAGCTCCCCAAAGACGCCAAACCGATTTACAGCTATGAGGCCAAGTGGATCTGGGATACGGTAGAAAAACCGCTGCATATTTTTACTTGCCCGGCAAAAACGGATGCGCTGCTGCAGAAGGAAATACTTTCAACCGTGAAGAATGCCTTTATGGCCACAGGCTGCCGGGACTGGGCGCGTATTGATTTAAGACAGGATAAAAAGGGAAGAATCAATATCATTGAAATCAATCCGCTTCCCGGAATCATTCCGGATCCGGATGCGAATTCCTGTTTCCCCAAAGCAGCAAGGGCGGCAGGGCTGAAATACGGGGACATTGTCAGAAAAGTTTTAGACGCCGCTTTTGCAAGACTGGATGTATAAGCCCCATGCTCAAATTACCGTTCAGGCATCCGGCTATCCTCTGGAGTGAGATTCCGAAAGACGGCTCCCGTCACCCGGATGATTCGGCAAGGACAACGGTCCAGGAATTTCAGAAGGCGCTTTTGCCTTTAAAAGCGGATATTTTCACATTTCCTTTTCCCTGCAATAAAAAAGATTTTATCCGTTTTATCGGTTTTCTTGAAAGCCGCAGGACGGATTATGTTTTTAATTTCTGTGAAGAACTCAACAATGATTCCTCTTATGAAGGCAATATGGCCGCCTTTCTGGAGCTCCTGGGAATCCCCTATTCCGGAAGCCCTTCAGAGGCTCTTTATTTCTGCAGGGATAAATTCCGCGTGAATGCTCTTTTGCGTTCCGCAGGAATTCCCGTACCTTGGGGCTATGCCGCCTATGAGATTAAAGATCTGAAAAAACCTGAAAGTCCTGTGATTCTCAAGCCTGCCTGTGAGGACGGCAGTCTCGGACTTTCCAGGAACTGTGTGTGCCGTGATTTAAAAGGACTTAAGAAAGCCTTTCAGGAAACCCGCAAAACAGTATCCGGCCCTCTTCTGGTCGAGGAATACATTGAAGGCCGGGAAGTGAATGTCTCTGTCCTTCGGGGCAACGCCTTTGCTTTTTCGGAAGTGCATTTTGCATTTAAGGATAAAAGCCATCCGAACATTCTCACCTATGAAGCCAAGTGGGACGCGCAAAGCCCGGTTTACAGGGAATCAGAAACAAGATGTCCTGCACGGCTCAGGAGTTCCCTGAAAACAAAACTGAAGCAAAACGCTGAAAAAATTTTTTCTCTTTTAAAACTGAAAGATTATGCCCGTGTGGATTTCAGGATCGATCACCTTGGAAACCCTTTTGTTATTGATGTCAATCCGAATCCATGCATTGCGCCGGATTCCGGTTTCGTGAAAGCACTCACGCATAAAAAAATAAATATTAAAAAAATGATTGAAAGTTTTTTTAAAATTTGAGAAAAAATACCATGTTTAGCACAAAGGATTTTGTGAAAAACACGTGTAATGGAAACAACCAATAAGGAGTGGTTTTTAACCACAAAAATGGATTTTCAATTCCAGTTTTCTTCGGTTTGTATCTCTTCAGTTCAGGAAGATCTTCCAATTACATCTGCGAATACCCCCCCCATGCACTATCACTTACCGTGATTCTTTAATCCCTTTTTTTTCTTATAACCCCCCTTTTTAAATAAAACACAGGACAGAACTATATGATCAACTTTTTTTCACAGGAAATCCAAAAAAGCAGAGAATGGCAGGATTGGCGCTGGCAAATGCAGCACCGGCTGACAAAAAGAGAGGATTTTGAACCGTTTTTAAAATTATCAGAAGATGAAATCGAAGGCTTGGAACATGCGGCCAACCATTTCAGTATTGCTGTGACCCCTTATGTGCTGTCCCTGATGGACCGTGAGAATGCCGGTTGTCCGATCCGGAAACAGTTTATTCCTTCCGGAAAAGAGCAGTATGTTTCTCCTGTGGAAATGGAAGACCCCTGCGGAGAAGATCACTCCTCCCCGGTACCAGGCCTTGTACACCGCTATCCTGACAGGGTTCTGCTTCTGGCTTCGGATGTCTGCTCGGTTTACTGCCGTTATTGCACGCGTTCCAGGCTTGTGGGGCACAAAAGCGGGATGAAATTCAACGATCTTTTTGACCGGCAGCTGGACTATATCCGCAAGAATACCCAGATCCGTGATGTACTGGTTTCCGGAGGGGATCCTTTGCTTTTAAGCGATGAGAAGCTCGACTATATGCTGGGTAAAATCAGGGAAATTCCCCATATTCAGCTTTTAAGACTCGGCTCACGGGTCCCTATTGTGCTGCCTCAGAGAATAACGGACAGCCTGTGCAAAGTTCTGGAAAAATATCATCCCTTTTTCATGTCCCTGCATGTGAGCCATGCCAGGGAACTTACCCCTGAAGTTAAAACGGCTGTAGATAAACTCTGCAGGGCCGGGATTCCTCTGGGCTCTCAAACCGTTTTGCTCAAGGGAATCAATGATTCTGCGGAAGTAATGAAGGAAATGCTTCAAAAACTGCTTACTTTCAGAATCAGACCCTATTATCTTTATCAGTGTGACCCGGTACAGGGGACGACTCATTTAAGAACCTCCATTGCCAAAGGCATGCAGATCCTCAGAAAACTTCGCGGATTCACTTCCGGCTATGCGATTCCCACTTATGTGGTGGATGCTCCGGGCGGTGGAGGGAAAATTCCCATTGAGCCTGCCAACGTTGTTTCACAGAAAGACGGCTGTGTCCGTCTGCGCAACTGGGCCGGGAAAATCTATGAATACAGGGAAGAATCCTCTAAAAGCGTTAAGGTTGAAAAAGAGCTGGCGTTTTCCGGAAAGAATTAAGGAGACATGATTTTCGATTCCCTATGATCCTAAAGTTTACCATTTTTGTTTTTAATCACTAGGGGTTTAATTCACCGCAGTCTACTGCGTCTTGTCATTTCGAGTTGAGCTAGAGAAGTGTATCCTTATAGATAGGCACATCCTTTGAACGTCATTGCGAGGAGTTCCGCGACGAAGCAATCTCGTAAAATAGTTCTTTACATTCCAGAATGTGTTCTAATATTCATTCTATCTTTTTCTTCCTTGAATGCCTTTTAATCTGCTTTACACGGGCAATAGCAACCTGGATATTCTCAAATATCTCATCATAAATCCATTTTTTAACATTATATTTTATTGTAAATCCTTCAAGCAACCCTTGTCTATTCGGATGAATCTGTTTAATCCGATCACGGGTTACTCCTGCATCAATAAGCGTGTTGGATGGGTTAGTCATTAAATAAACATAACCTTGCTTGTTCATGTCCGTTCCTTCGGGATTGCTTCGCAAAGCCTCGCAATGACAAAAAATACATATCATTACATTACACTAGAAATCTAGATTTCTCACATTCGTTCGGAATGACAGTCAATACCCCGCAGCGAGCTCTGGTGTAGTTCATTCAAAAATTTTTTTTGACACAACCACCGGTTAATTTTATTAAAAATCGCTTCAATGGTATTTACAAAATAAATCCTTTGAGGCAGAATCTAAATAAATTAAAACCTTTTCATTTATATTAAGAGGAAGAATATGACTCAAGCAACACCGGCCTTAAAAACAGAAATCAAGGAATTGATTATTCAGACACTCAACATTGCAGACGTTAAACCCGAAGAAATCAAGGATGACCTTTCTCTTTTTGAGCCCGGAAATGCCCTTGAACTGGATTCAGTGGATGCGCTTGAAATTGTGATGGCTCTTCAGCGCAAGTATGGTGTAAAACTGGATGATCAGAATACCTCCCGCCAGGTTTTGAAATGCATTGACACCATGGCGGAATTTGTCGCTGCCAATAAAAAAGCATAGGCGGCCCCTATGAATTTTCTGCTCGTTTATCCTAAATGGCCCAAACTGGAGCACCAGACGGAATTTCATCTGCCTCCGCACGGTCCGGTGAATATGGCCGCGGCCATTCCTTCCTGGGTGAAGGTGACCTTTATTGATGAAAATATCGATACCGTTCCCTTTGATCAACGCTGGGATTTTGTCGGTATATCGACCATGCTTACCTCTCAGCTTCCAAGGGCCTTTGAAATTGCGAAACAATTCAAGGAACAGGGAGTGGAGGTTATTTTCGGCGGGATTTCCACCATGCTTCATTCCGAAGAAGTGGCAAAATACGCCACCAGCATGTTTTTGGGAGAAGCGGAAGGCCGACTGGAACAGGTGTTTGAAGATAAGAAGAATGATGTCTTGAAAAGTGTTTATAACTACATGAATCAGTTTCCGGCTATTGAAACCGTGGGCCCTGCAAGGCGCTCCATTCTGGATTATAAAAAATATGAGTACAAGGGAATGCGCATGGTGGATCTTTTTCATGCCTCGCGCGGCTGCCGTTTCAACTGCTTTCCGTGCTGCACGGCTTTTCTGGGCGGAAGACAGTTCAGGCCCCGTCCCATGCACCGGATTGAAGAGGAGCTGGCCCGGATCGATAACGACAAACTTTTTGTGGTGGACAACAGCCTTGCCCAGGACAAGGAATGGGAAAAAGAACTTTTTAAAACCATGATCCCTTTTAAAAAGAGATGGTGCTGCCATCCGATTCAGGATGATGATGAGGTCCTTGATCTGGCGGCCCAGGCCGGAGCCTGGTATGTGTATCAGGCGATTTTTGATACCTCGGACTATATCCGAAACCGGGTCAAGCGTTACCAGAGCTACGGCATAGGCGTGGAAGGGACCATTATTCTGGGAACCGATGATCAGGATGAGGACTACATCAAGAGACTGGTGGATTTTCTTCTGGAAATCAATCTGGATTTGGCGGAGTTTACGGTTCTGACCCCCTTTGCCCACACCCCTATCCGTGAGCAGCTGGAAAAGGAAGGACGTATTCTTTCGAATAACCTTCTGGATTACAATGCAGGCAAGGTGGTCTTTCAGCCCAAAAAAATGACTCCGGACAAGCTTCAGGAAATGTATCATTATGCCTGGGACACCTTTTACAAGGACGAACCCCAGCGTTATAAAATGTTCAAACTTTTTAAAAAAATTCTTAAGAGCTAGTTTCCTTGCGCTCTTCAAAGCCCCCCAAGGAAGTCTGGATTACCGGTATGGGAGCTGTTTCCGCTCTGGGAAGAGGAGTCCGGGCCCAGTATCAGGAAGCCTTCAAAGAGCAAAGCGGTATTCGTGAGTATTCTTTTTTTGAAGGCAAAAATCCTGACCCTGTTCTGTGTGGAATGATTTCTAAGGACGCTTTTCCGTCTTCCCTTCATGAAACAAAAGCCAACCGGGCCAATCTTCTTCTGGAAGCCGCCTTTGATGAGGCCTTTACCCAAAGCAGGGGTAAAAAAGGGATGCAGGGAGATATTGTGATCGGAACAACTCTGGGGAATATGTACGGAGCAAGCACCTATTATGAGCAGATCAAAAAGGGGTCTCCCGGATTGCTTTCACTGGTCAAAGGATTTTTATCTTCCTCTCCCGCAGATCATATTTCCTGCTGCTACAGAATTTCAGGGAATTGCTGGACAGTTTCTTCAGCCTGTGCTTCCGGGGCTTCAGCCATAGGGATAGGCATGCGGCGTATTCAACAGGGACTTGCTTCGAGGGTTTTTGCCGGGGGAGTGGATGCGCTTTCCCCTTTTGTTGTGGCAGGATTTCATTCCCTTAAACTCCTTTCCAGAAGAGTCTGCCGTCCTTTTGATGCCTCCCGGGACGGCCTTAATCCGGGGGAAGGGGCTGCCATCCTTGTGCTGGAATCTCCTGAAGAAGCCCTGAAACGGGGGGCAGAACCTCTTGCCGTGCTTTCAGGCTTTGGTGAGGCCCTCGAGGCCTATCATCCTACCCGTTCCCATCCTGAAGGAAGGGGAATCTGCAATGCCGTTCAAAAGATATTTAAAAATACAGGCGTTCACCTTGAAGACATCGACCATATCCATTGCCACGGAACAGCGACTTTTTTTAATGACAGCTCTGAATATCAGGCATTCAAAACTCTTTTTGGAAAGCGGCTCTCTTCCGTTCCCGTGGTTTCAACGAAATCCCTGACCGGGCATACGTTCGGAGGGGCAGGAGCTCTGGCGTCGGTATTTGCCATTTTATCTTTGCAAAATCAATGGATTCCTCCAACGCTTTTTCATGAATATCCGGACCCGGCTTTTGAAGGGCTGCAGGTTTCATGTCATAACAGGAATCAGTTCCCTCTCCGGCATGTCCTTGTTTCTGCAATGGGATTTGGAGGTGAAGTTTCGGCCCTGCTTTACCGGGCAAAGGAGAGTAAAAATTTATGAATCCTGTTTCTATAAGCGGTATTGGAATTTTAACGCCTCTTTTGAATCAGCCTGAGGATATTTTATCCTTGGCAGAAAAAGGTTTTCCTTTTCCGGGATCTGAAATTTCAGGAGTGATTTCAATCCCCGGAATCGACCCCAAAGAAATCCGCCAGATGTCGAAACTCACCCGCATGGCCCTTTATAGCGCGGTTGCTGCTAGGGGGAGGAATGCGGAGCTCTCTGCCGAAACAGGGATCTATTTTGGAATCACCCATGGTTCCACTTCGTATCTGAAAAAATTCCATGATTATCTTTTTGATTACGGACCTGATCTGGCAAGTCCACTCATGTTTTCAGCCGGGGTTTCCAATGCCCCGCTTTCAGCCATTTCCTCTCTTCTTAAGATACAGGACGGAGGCATGACTTATGTCGGAGTGGAACATACCGGTCTCGATGTACTCAATGAGGCGGCCTCCTCCATTGCTCACGGCCTCCATGATACGGTTCTTGCAGGTGCTGCGGAGGAATATTCAGATGTTGTGGAAGGCGTTTATCAGAAAATGGGATGTTATTCGGAGATTAAACCTCAGTATCTTCCCTGTCCTTCCACACAAAGAAAAATGAAAGGTTCCTTCAGAATCTCTGAGGCCAGTCTTTTTTTTAAGCTGGAAAAATCTCCGGGTAAAACTTCTGAACCTGATGTTTATTATTCCCCATTGGATGATGCCCCGGAGTTTGAACCGGATCTGGTTATTTCCTCTGCCGGAGGTTTTCTTGCAGATCGGCATGCGCTCAGAGTTTTAAAAGCCATTTTTTCAAAATTTAAAAATCCGAAGCCCCTGCTTTTTTCAAAACCCTTATTCGGAGAAAATTTTGCTCCCGGCTCTTTAATTCCTGTTTTTATGGCCTGCTCCATTTTCAGGCATCACATCGTTTTTCCCTTTTATCCTGCTCATCCCGCGATTTCCAAGTTTTCAGAGTCTTATTCCCCTGAAAAGGTAAGGAAAATTCTTGTTCTAAGCACCGGACAGGACGGGATCGTTAAAAAAGGCGCGGTTTTTCTGGACTAAGCCGAATTTTGCGCGTAAGCGACAAATATTCGGGATGTAACGCCTGTTTGACCCAGTCAAAACAGTCTTACGCAGACAAAAGGTTTTTTTTGGCTGAATACGAGATTGGGTACAATTTGTACCCAAAGATTGAAGTCAATAGGACGGCTGGAAGGATGGATTTATTAGGGTTCGAATGGATTTCTTCTGATTTTTCATACAATATGCGGGCTAAACCTTCTGTTTTCCTGCTTGATTTTAATTCAAAAATATTGAATTCTTAGCCTATGAGAGCATTCCTTCATCGTCTGCAGCGCAATTTGAAAGCCCGCTTGCTTATGGGAATTATCATTCTCATTCCCGTCGGGGTCACTGTATTTCTTTTAAAGTTCATTTTAAAATTTGTCTATAAACTGTCCAAGGGAATGATTCCTTCAGCCCTTTTTACCGGGGCTATTCCGGATTATGCGATCATGACTCTTTCCTTCATTCTGATTTTTTTATTTGTCTACCTTGTAGGTTCGCTGGGAAGTCATTATGCCGGGAAACAGATCATTGCCTTCTGGGAAAAGATTTTCTTAAGCATCCCGCTGGTCAAATCGATTTATAATGCCTCCAAACAGCTGGTGACCACGCTTTCATTAACCTCCAACCAGCAATTCAAATCGGTCTGTTTTGTGGAATTCCCGGCTCACGGAGGTTATGTCATTGGTTTCATTACCGGAACAATAAAAGGGACGGAGGAGAAGCTTCTTTATAAAGTTTTCATTCCCACAACTCCGAATCCCACTTCAGGCTTTATGATTTTTTTCCCTTCCGAAAAGGTCATCCTTTCGGATATGAGTGTGGAGAAAGCCCTTCAGACCGTCATTTCCGGAGGGATAGTCTCCCCGCCTGAGATTCAGCTCTGACTTTTTTCGGGGCATATCATTTCTAACGAATTTAGAAATATAGACATCCAGGTTTTTCGTGTTAAAAAAAAATTATTTTCTATTTGCTATTTATATAGATATATGCGAATATTTTGGCCAGTATTACCAATACTGTCAAACTGAAGTAGTGAAGATTCCGGTACGAATCGGTTGGCGGACTTGGTTTTTAGGAATTTAAAACCGGAAAAGGATTTTGGGATCTACCCCGAAACGAATCAATAAAAGAGCAGAATTTTTAAAGTTGGATTTTTTTTCTTATTATCCCATTTATCAAGCTAATTAATCTCAAAAGAATTATAAATTTATACAACCACTGTGTTCAGACGTTCTACTGCAACACAGGAACATCAAAAAAAGGAGATCATAGAACAATGAAAAAAATATACGTAGGCAATTTACCTTTCAGTGCAACTGAAGACGAAATTCGTGACCTTTTCGGCGCCCATGGCGAAGTAAAGTCCGTAAAACTCATCAACCACAGAGACACAGGAAAACCAAGAGGTTTTGGTTTTGTTGAAATGGAAGATGCACCTGCTATCAGCGCCATCGAAGCTTTAAACGGCAAAGAAATGGGCGGAAGAGCTCTTAAAATCAATGAAGCCAGAGAACCGGAACAGAGAGAAAGAAGCTTCAGACCTCGCTTCAACTCCAGAGAAGGCGCTGGCAGAGGAAGAATGTAAACCCATTCGACTCTTTGAATTTGTCCCTTAAGCTTTTGCTTATGGGATGAATTTTACTGTTTCATAAAACTGTTTTTGTGAAGAAGGTATTAGGGGGGATAACCTGAGGTATCTTCTTCACAGGGCATGTTGATGAGACCTGATTTTTGTGAGCGAAAGCGAAAAAAAATTTTAGTCAAATTTATTCCCTTCAGGGGTTTTATTCTAAACCCTTAAATTTTTTAAGAATAAGAATCTGTTCAGCAATCGTTTTATCATTTTTTTGATCTCATTGGCCTTAATCGTTCACAGTGAGCTTTGGGGTGTGATTTCGGGATGAGCTAACCCGAATTTTGCGCGTAAGCGACAAATATTCGGGGTGCAAACGCCTGTTTCACATAGTCAAAACAGCCTTGCGCAGACAAAAGGTTGTTTTTTGTCTGAATTCGAGATTGTGTACAATTTAAACCCAAAAATTGAAGTCAATAGTTGGGTAGAGCCTGTCCCAATTATTCATTGAAGGCTTGAGATCAAGGATGCGCAGGAAATAAAAAAGGGCAAAGCGATCGAAAAACGATACTTTGCCCAAAATTGATGTGTTATAACCTTTAATCACGACAAAAAAGGAACACATCAATGATAGAAATAATACCCGAACAGATAGAGTTTAGTTCAGGACTTCCTGTAGTAATCGGCAATACGGATTATAAGGAATTTGAAAGAAGGTTGATAAGAATCGATGAAATTCTGGAAATAAGCGGGATCGAAAGAAGATACATTAAAGAACAATTTAAAAGAAATCGATTTTCAAAAGCTCGAAAAGGAAAAGGGCAGAAACACCTTCAAAAAATGTTGAGACGTTTTTTGAGATGCAATCTGGCAAGATCGTTTACAGAGAAGGAATACCGGGGATTCAGCATACGATTGGCGGACAGCCGGTTGCTTCAGTGGTTTTGCGGGATAGAACGGATAGAAAAGATACAGGTACCATCGAAAAGCACATTGGAACGCTACGACAAGTTGGCGACAGCGGAAGAAA
>CAYUET010000016.1:0-55635 GCA_964443875.1 uncultured bacterium
AAAGACGCGAGAAGTTGCGGAAGTATCAAAAAGTCGGAGATGCTGTGGGCAAGACAGCCCCTGGCCACATCTTCTGTCGACGGTAATTGCCGCCAGTAAGGCTCACCGATAAGGAGGATCCCTCCGGTGCGCAGGCTTTGCATCAGAAGCTTGATCGTGCCGGCAACTCCGCCGCCGATCCAGGTGGCCCCCACGCAGGCCGCTACATCGACCTTCTCCTCCGAGACATAGCCAGCAGCATCGCCATGGATGAACTTGACCTGATCGGCAACGCCGAGTTCTGCGGCACGGAGTTTCGCCTGCTCGGTAAACAGGGGGCTCATGTCGATGCCGGTGCCGGTTGCGCCGTGATCGCGCGCCCAGGTGCAGAGCATCTCTCCCGAACCGCTGCCGAGGTCGAGGATTTTGGCCTTAGGTTCCAGCCGCAGCGCAGCGCCGAGAGTGGCGAACTTTTCCGCTGTGAAAGGATTGTGAATGCGGTGAGCACTTTCAGTGATGTTGAATATTCGCGGGATGTCCATTGTGAAAAATCTCCGTTTTTAATTTCCATGAGTTTTAATTCCCCGCAGCTTGCTGCGGGTGGGCAATTTTTTTTCCAATGATAACTATATCCTTGGTTATACTTCCATCTTTCTCTTCATATTTCAATTCATATTCTTTGATTATTCCCACGTTTAAGTCTTTTAACAGCTGTTTAATGAATTCTTTTTGATGATAATAAATTAAAAAATCACAGTCTCCTCCAAAGGAGGTTTTTTCAATTTTATAACCCTCCCCTTCCATAAAACTTATATATAAATAATAATCCTTAAGGGTGTTATTTACCGCATTTCTCAGGCATTTCAAGACCTGCTCTTTATCCAGATAAGGGAGCCCGAAACCAATAATCACCGCATGGTATTGAGTGTTGGGGGAAAAATCGATGATCGAATCTTTATAAAATGTTCCGGAGGGTATTTTCTCCTTTGCTAATTCAAGCATGGCATCGGATAAATCAACCCCTGTAACCGCTACTTTCCTTTTATCAGAAATATATTGACTTATCTGTCCTGAACCACACGCAAGATCCAGGATGGAATTTCCGTCTTCTAAAGCTTCAGCAATAACATCATAAGTATGATTATAGTTTGATAATTTTGGTATCGTGTCATTGAAACGGACCGCTGTTTGATTATAAGAATTAATGGTATTCCATTGAAGTTCATTCATTTGCTTTGTCCTTTAAATTTTTCCTGACTGAGTTAATTTATTCAATTAGAATAAAAATGTCTTTTCAAATAATAAAATGTATTAATGCGGCAGATTTTTCGTTCATCAGTACTTAAGCAGGGCGGCAGGCCGCGACGTCGAAAAAATTGGCCTGGCCAAAGCCCTCAAAATCGGCCTTGAGTAACGCATATTTCTATGCCAGAAAAGAACCATTATTTTTGAATAAACTGAATTTATGCATAAGCGTGATCACCTGCCGGATACACGCCAGTGTGAATGCGTTTGTTAAATATCGCGTTTTATTAATTTTTCTCTCATAATCATTTCCCTGGCTTTGACAATAAACTCTTCCGGGATGATGCTTTCGCCTAAAAATAATTTCCCCCTTAAACCATTCATGTTTCCAACCTTGATAATGCATAAAAATATTATTTAACGCATTCCTTACCTTTCGCTCATATTTCTCTCATCATAAATGAAGATTCTGCTAAAAAAGGAGATTATCAATGACTTTGTTATCCAAAGCCTTAAGAAACAAATCACGTCTAAAATTTCACAGCCTTTTCAAAATGAATTTTAAAACCCTTTTTAGAGTCCGGTACCTTAAACACTACAAACCTCATCTGAGAATTCTAGTTGATCTCAAAGGATATATCATTAAAACAGCTGATACAGAACGGGAATTAAAATCGGTATTCAGCCTCCGTCATGAAGTTTTTTATCAGGAACTTTTAAACCAAAGAAACTTCATGGATATGGACATGGATTCCTTTGACCTTTCTTTTGATCATCTGATCATCATTCATAAACAAACACAACGCATCATAGGAACCTACAGGCTTAATTCTACTTTATTTAATAAAAAATTTTACTCCTCTACAGAATTCAATATAAAAAACATTCTCCGCCTTAACGGCAATAAACTTGAATTAGGCAGAGCCTGCATACACAGAGATTTTAGAAACAGCCTGGTCCTTTCAATCCTCTGGAAAGGGCTTTGGGAATATATACAAAAAACTGAAACGGTCTATCTTTTCGGCTGCTCCAGCGTCATGACAACGGATTTTCAAAAAGCCCTGGGTCTTTATACCTATCTGATGGAAAAACATGATGGAGGAGAGATAATTCGGGTTAATCCCCTGGCTCGATTCTCCTTTAAAAATATGCATAAAGCCCTGGAAAATCTTAAAAACGAATCCGACATTCTTTATGAAATCGGTGAAAAGGAAAAAATGATACCCTCTCTTTTCAGATTCTACCTGAAGCAGGGCGCAAAAGTATGCGGAGAACCAGCTCTGGATAAACAATTGAAATGCATCGATTTTTTTACCCTTCTGGATATATCCGCCCTTAAAAAAGCCACTGAACACAGGCTTAATCAATAATGAAAATATTAAAACATTTCAGTCTTTACGCCATGATTATTTTTTTTATCCTTATCAATTTTCCACTGTCTTGTTTGCCCTTTAAAAAAATATCCCTGAAACTAAGAATGCATATCACCTCATTTTTCTGCAGGCTTTCCTTAAAAATTCTGAGCATTCATGTCACGTGGAAGGGTCTGAGTAAAAAAACACTATACACGAAAGGTTTGCTTGTTTCGAATCATGTTTCCTATATCGACATTCTCGTCCTTTCGGCCTTAAGACCCTCCCTCTTTATCACATCAACGGATGTTGAAGGAATGCCCCTTCAGGGACTTTTAAGCCGCCTTGCCGGATCGCATTTTATAAATCGAAAAACATCAAAATCTCTTAAACAGAGCTTAGACAAAGTAACGGCTCTTCTAAAACAGGATTTCCCCATCACTTTTTTTCCTGAAGCAACAAGTACGGACGGAAGCACAATTAAGCCTTTCAAATCGGCCCTCTTTGAATGTGCAGTCCGCTCCGGATTGCCCGTTATCCCTGTCTGCCTTCGATATACACGAATCAATGACGAATTCCTTTCTTTGGAAAATAGAGATAAGGTGTATTATTACGACGATATGAATTTTCTACCGCATTTAAACGTGTTGCTCTCCTGCTCAAGAGTCAATCTGGAGGGCTTTATCTTGGAAGCAATCCCGTCTGCCGATTTTTCAAGAACCGTCATTTCTTCACGCAGCTATGAATCAATATGCAGCTGTTATTCCTGTACTCCTTATTCCCAAACACAAAAAACAGGTGATAAGGAAACCGATTATTCTCAATCAGAATCTTTGACCACCCTATAAAAGGAAACTCTATGCGCCTAGTCCATAAAACAATTAATTTCTTAAGAGACAAGATATTCAGACAGCTCCATGTCAGAAATCTGGTTTATAATACCTGCTGGGAAGATCCTCGATGTGATAGAGCCTTTTTAGATATAAAAAAAGACAGTTCCATCCTTATGATTACGAGCGCCGGCTGCAATGCCCTGGATTATCTATTGGACAAGCCTGAAGCGATCCATTGTATCGATATGAATCCCATGCAGAATGCGCTCCTGGAACTTAAAATCGCCCTTTTTAAGCATGGGAATTATGATATTCTCTGGAATTTTTTCGGAAAAGGGTATCACCAGGATGCGGATATTATTTTTAACAACCATTTGCAGACTCATCTTTCCGATTTTGCAAGAGGCTACTGGAGCAAACATATTTCAAGTTTTTCCAAAAAGACTTTTTATTTTCATGGCACTACCGGAATTTTTGCGAAATTCTTCTATCATTATATCCGTTCAAAATCCCGCCTTAAATTCCAGATTTCAGATCTTCTCGAAGCTGATTCTCTTGAAACTCAGGCAAAGATTTATCATCAGATTGAACCCAGAGTTATAACCCACTTTATCAAATGGCTTTTAAACCGGCACTTTACGCTTGCTCTGCTTGGAGTGCCGAGGCCACAAAGAAACCTTATTGTCAACCAATATCCCGGTGGCCTCGCCGGATTTATAACAGACTCTCTTCGTCATGTTTTTACCGGGCTCCCGGTCAAAGATAATTATTTCTGGAGACTTTATCTGACCGGCAATTATACTCCCGGCTGCTGCCCTAATTATTTAAAAAGAGAAAATTTTCATTCTATTGCCCGGCAGGTTTCAAAAATCCGCATTCATACCTCTACTTTAAGTCAATTTTTATCAGAAAATCCGGGCGCTTATTCTCATTATGTTCTTCTGGACCATCAGGACTGGCTTGCCGCTCATGACCCTGAAGCGCTAAATCAGGAATGGCGACTCATTGTCCAAAACAGCCGTTATCAAACCAAGGTTCTTATGAGATCCGCATCCCGGCAGATCGATTTTTTTCCTGACTATGTTATTAAGCGTGTATCTTTCAATTCAGAAAAAGCTCGTGAACTCCACGCTCTTGACAGAGTGGGAACCTATGGAAGTCTATATCTGGGGGTTTTATAATATGAGTCTTACTCATAAATCAATTTTTGATTTTCCAAGGGATTCTGCAGAACAGACAAAAGCCATTCAAAATTACTATCGTTTTCAATCTAAAATTTATGATTTTACACGATGGACATTTCTCTTCGGAAGAAATAAACTTTTAAAAATTTTACCCTTCAACAGCGAAGATTCCTTTAAAATTCTTGAAATCGGATGCGGTACAGGAATTAACCTTTTAAAGCTTTCAAAGCTATTTCCTCAAGCCGAGCTTACAGGAATTGATCTTTCTGCTGACATGATTAAAATAGCCCGCAACCGTTTTAACCGATATGATAAAATCCCTGCTCTTATTGAATCTTCTTACGGTTTGGAAACTACCTTTAAGACAAAATATAATCTTATTCTTGTTTCTTATGCGCTGTCGATGATGAATCCTCAATGGAAAAGTGTTCTTCAGTTTATTTACAATGACTTGGAAACTAACGGAAAAATTGCAGTTGTCGATTTTCATACCACCCGCCTTAATTACTACCATGCATTCATGAAAGCAAACCATGTCAAATTAGATGGCCACCTGCTTCCTGAATTGAAAACTCTTTTTAAAGAAGATACACTTAAAATTTACAGCGGGCTTTTTGGGATATGGAATTATTTTCTTTTTATCGGAACGAAGTAATTTCAGTGCCTATCCGAAAAGTTTTATTCAGTATGAATAATCCAGGCTAAGGTAGAAGAGCATCCCCTTTCCTTATAAAAGACTGACATCCAGGGCAAAGGCTATTTGAAATGCAATTTCAGTATTCGAACGGGTTTCATTTTATCTTTCCTGCCTTGCAGTATAAAGGCATTCTGTCGCGGGGGGGGGCGGCTCCGGATGTTTTGTCACGCGGCAGAAAGGTATAACGCATCATTTCCACCAAGTTTTAAATCCTTCATGATTTCTTCAAGATAAGGCTGAAGCATTTTTCTGTTGTATCGTGAATCATATTTGAAAAAACTGAAATTCCCCCTCCATTTTTTTTGAAGGAGAATGTTAAGTCTGTCTCCGAGGATGGGTCGGACTCCCCGCTGAAACCTTTCCATCAGGCTTTTTAAAAGGGAGGGGTCCCTGGCATAGATCAAAAGTTGAGGCTTGATTTCATCGTCATCTTTGACATATTTATTTGTTATTAACAGGATTTTAATCTGTTTCCTTCTGCAGAAATTTTCAACCGTTTTGCAGAAACCGGGATCTTTCTTTATTATCTTTTTAAGAGATTGTCTGTGCTTTAATGAGGAAATTCCATAACCCAAAACCGTATCCCCTTTATAATCCATAGCGATCTTTTCAGCAGTTGTGAGATTCCAGGTATCCATTTTGAGATCCAAAAGATGGTTATAAAGTGCTTTTCTATCTATTGCGGGAAGATAGTTTAAAAGTTTTTTTGAAATGGTAATGTCCAGTTTTGTTGTTTTCTCGGGATGTCTAAAATTTTTTGTATCCGCCAGGATTGGCACCAGCAGATAATAGGCGATATCCTTGTTCAGAAGATGTGGATATTGGCTGATAAACCTTCTGGCAACAAGAGTGGTTGCAGATCCCACTTTTTTAATTTCCTGCTCTGTTGAAGGTGTTTCTTTTGAATCCCTGTGGTGATCGATAATCTCTCTGACATGGTTTTGAAAAAATCGGAATTTGAAGGGCAGTTTGTTGTGATCAAAAAGAATAACCTTAAAGTTCGGATGATAAGTCAGAATATCTTCCGTGAGTTCATCTGCATAAACGAAACTGTCTGGATCAATTCCAGAGCTGTCAAGGACATGCATGACATCTTTTCGAAGTCTAAGCTCCTTTCTGGGAACTCCTATAAAGGGCAGAAAAAAGCTGTCTGCAGAATATTCCGTCCTGGATAACAAATAGGCATACATCATTGCTCCTAAAACAGAATCCAGATCAGAAGATTCATTTCCCATAACCAGAACAATCTTCGCGGGGCTGACTTTTTTATTTGATAAAAGGAAATGTTTCCCCTGAAAATTCATGAATAGGCTCAGCTGCAGATCACCAGGAACGGAATTCACGCTGATATGCCTTGGAGCCAGATGATTTTGAGCACTCTGAAGATTTAAGGAACATGAAAAAATCGTCATTAATAAAAAAAGTCCCTCTTTTATTGTTATCATGTAAAAAAATAGAATAAATAAGTTAGGAGATGATTATGATTTAATCATGTGTTGGTTAGTTTTTAAGGATGCTGATCTGTCAAGGGCGGTTTTGATTTTTATGAGCTTTTATACCCAGGTTCCAAATTCTTTTTAACAGATTCTAAATGTTTTTATGACAGAATAAAAATCTTATTGCTGTAATCTAAAATAGAATTGAACCGGAGTGAGCTTTGAAAACTGCTTTTAAAAAGCACTCTGCAATAATTAAAGGTAAGGTCGTATGATAAATCGGTCAAAAAAAGGTTTTTTTTATAAATGGCTCTTGTGGTCTTTTGTTTTGATTTTTTTTATGCAATCTTCCATGGCTGCCTGCCCAACTGCAGTCTTAAAACAGAATCTTCAGTGTCGTTCGTTTTTTGCTCCTGTAATTCAGGATTCATTTGATGAATTTAGAATAAAGGAATATCTTTCTGAAATAGAAGACTCCTTGCCCCCAAGGGAAGTAGCAAAACAACTTGCTAAGCAAATCAGAATGCACATTACCCGTTCTTCAAATATGGACTGGCAGGTATCAAACAACGCAGGTTTTTCAAATCAAATCATTTTTGCTCTTGAATCAATTCTTGGAAAATGCCCGCAGCCTAAAGAAAAATATAAGGATATCGTATTCCGGTTTAAAACGGACGGAAATTTTCTTCTTGTTTCTGCAGAAATGGATTCTAAAATATCTTCCAGGACATACAAAGTATTATTGAAAAAGACTTTTAGCGTTTCAAACTTGCAGGATTCCCTGGCGATTTCTTCTGATTTAAAACAATCAAAAAACCGGCTGAAACCGCTTATTCTGTCAAAAAATGAAATCAGAAAAACGCTTACTGGGCATGATCATAAACGATTTAAGAAAACCATGCTTAATGGAATCAGGTCGGTACTAGCGTCTGATCCTGATAAGCAAAACGACCAGGAGATTCTTAATAAAAAAGTACTTGTTTTCTTAAGGAACATTTTCATCCATGAAAAATTGCCCATAGAATTCTTTCTTGCAGAACCCGGCAATGGAAATTCCTTTACATTCAAAACATACAATACAAAAGATATGCTTTGCCAGGTGTTTTCTTCTTCATTTCTTGATAAACTTTATGAAGAAAAAAATAATATGTTTCCTGAAAAAATCATTGTTTTTCTTTCACTTTATACATGGATTAAATCTCAACCCCGTTTTTCGGAAAATGCCAAACAGCTGACTCTAAAATACATGGATATAGTGTTTGAAGATTCTGACGATAACAGCAAGATTATCCCTTTTCTTAATCTGGATCTTCCTGAAAATTTATTATCCTCACCTCCTATAGAGATCGCAGAAAAGAATGCCAAATCATTTTTAATTCGTCTTCAAACAATGCCAGACAGGATTTCATCAAATTTGAATTCATTTTCAAACAATATTAAATCCTTTAAAACATGGGGGAAAAAAATCTCCAGAACAATTATTGTTTTGTTTTTTTTACTTGCAAGCGGAGTTTTAATTTTCCCCCCTGAAAAACCTGTTCACGATATTACGCCATTTCAGAAATACAACAAGGCAAACATTGTATCTCCAGTATTTGATTCCACGGCCATGGATAAGGTCTGGGACAATAAATCCAATATTGCTACAAATACCCGAAAAAACATACAGGAAATGGATCAGGCTCTTCAAAAGATCGAATCAAATCAGAAAGATAGTCTACTTCCTGATCTGACTGTTCCGAAAGAAAATAATTCCGAAATAGCTCTCATTTCAGCGGATTCTATCAAACATAAAGAGTCATTTGAACAGAATGGGAAAACAAAAAAAAAGACGACCCAAGTAACAGTAAAAACCGAAAATAAAACCCTGTTTTCTGACAAAGAACCTGTTAACAAAACTGTTTCTGAAATAAATGTCAAAACTAGCGAAGGGTTGACAGGAAATGTGAAACTGGAACTGAATCATGAAGACTCCAAAAAAAGTTATTCGCAGTTTCAGCTCATCTCTCCTTCCTTTCATGGATTCTTGCTGGGAGGAAACTACCTTAGTCCGCTTGAATTTAAAACTGAAAAAACTTTTATAGAACAAATTTCAGTCGCATCAGGAATCCAATATCATTTGGATATGTATGATCAGAATGGATACTTAAATCTTGGAACAAGTTTCGGATCTATTAAAGATCATTTTCAGGCTGCCTCTTCTCTGGAAGTTGGTTATAAAATAAAATCGGTTCAACTTGATATCAAAGGCGGAATTCTTGCATTGCACGATGACAATGATCCCGAGAACATAGTACCCCCTATAACACCTCAGATGAGTGCAACCTGGGATATTTTAAAATTGGCTTTACCAGACAAACCTTTGAGCGGACAAATCGGTATCCGATGGACTCAAAACCGGGTTTCAAATATAGACCATCATTTATGGATGAAGGGATATAAAGTTGAAGCTCCAGGGTTTGATTTTAGTGTCAATGCCGGATATAAATTTAAGATACTTGGAATGGATACGAAATTTTTGGTGGGTCTAAATATTTGGCCGAAGGGTCCGAAACCTGAAGATAAAGGTCCGGTAACAGCAGTGAATTTTTCCTTAGCCGGGTCTTTTATTGCCAATGATGAGGAGGCTGCAATGGATTTTTCCTGTGAAAAAACAAGGCAGCCTTTGATGGGGCCTGATATTCATTTTCTTTCAGAAATCCACAGCAATCTGAATAAAAGGATCAAGCAACAGGAAAAAAAATTCAGAGAAAATGCGCTGGATATATTAAAAGAATATCTTAAAGGTATTTCTGAAGAGGACCTTCAAAAAATTGCCGAATCTATAACGGATTCATGGTCAATACCCTATGATTCCATACAATACTATACCCGTAAGGCTTCTTTTATGGGTGATTCCGAAGAACCAAGGTATGCCCTTGCTTCGGCAGTTTTAGGAAGTGAAAACGGTTTTGTGACAAGTAATTCCATTATTTTATCGGAAGAACTTTTAAAAAAGATGCAGGATCCGGACTTAAAACTGGAGGATAAGCCGATCTCTTCTTCTGACAGAACAAGAATTTCAGAAGAAATTCTGTTTCATGAACGTCTTGAAGCTTTGGTAAAACTGGGTGTAGTCAATTATATGCCAAACGCTGATAAGTTGGCAGATTATGATCCGTCTTTTCATCTGATATCCAGAAAAATTTCTGAAAAATTATTCCATTACGAAGGGGATAAAAAAAATAGGGTGAGAACATTAATACACCAGATTGTTAATGAACACTATATCCATGAATCAACTTATGACTCCAAAGAGAGTATTCAATCCGTTACAATCCGAAAGATTGAATTTCCTGTAGAGTTGATACCCTCAGCTCATGCCGTGCCTATGAATAGGATCCTTGATGCCGCTTTGAAAAGACCTGTTTTAAATTATCAAACTCCGGGCGGTATCGATTCAATCAAATCTCAACAGAACATTCTAGTTTCTTCTTGATGAGTCAAATTTAAAAAATAGAACCTGATTCACTACCCTCCCATAGGATTTCACAAAATTGGATATAAAAGGCTGACTACCTTTTTATATTAAAGAAGAGAAAAGAGAATAATCCTGCTCCAATTATTCCAGATGGGACTGAATAGAGTGGAATAAAGATAAACGCTAGAGCTGTTGTTGATGACACATGTTCATCCGTGTAGAATGGCCTGAGAGACATCCAGGATCCCCACACAAATATTGCTAAAATTCCAATCAGACCGCCAATAAAAACAGGGAAAATATAATTACTAAATTTTGTTTTTGATAAAACAGTAAGAATAATTCCAAGGGCGACATAGGGAATTAGCCTAAACGCTGTAAAGAAAAGGTAACCGCCAAAAGAAAAATATTTGAATGCGTCTTTAAATCCATCCGATAGGGTGTATTTACCAATTTTAACTGCAAGCGCCCATTGGATAATATTTTCATTAATAACTAAAGCGAAGAGCAAAAGTAAAAACAAATAAAAATATATATGATTTTTTTTCATTAATATTTTCCAACGAGCCCCTGAAAAAGCCATTTTTCAAAAATCAGCATCCGGGGGCAGCGCCTTCATATGCCTTTGTTTTATGAGATTCTAAATAATGAGTACACCAGGACATTAGACATCTTCCATCCGCTTTTAGGGTTGCGGTTTCATTCCCCCCCAAATCAATTGCAGCTGACTTTATGGATTTAATTTTGTGCGGCTGGTGACAAAAAGACATATTTGTTTCAGTTTTGCCAAGGTGTTTGAAAATAACTTTTAAATAAGTTTTTAGCACAATATTAATAAGGCGTTCGATGATTGTTTGGTATACTGTGATGTTGATTTTAATATTTTTGTTTTCAATGGTGATCTCCAATTCATTGTTGTTATTCCAGTTCCAATAAAGTTTAGCCGGAATAACTTCATCGAAATGGTGATAAATATTAAATATTTCCCTTGCCTCGCCCGGGTCAATATAACATGTTTTTCGATGTTCCTCATTTTCAATCCATATCTGAGAGAAAGCATTGTATTTTGTCGGAGTCGATTCCCAATTCAATAACGATATATTAAAACCATTATTCATGGGGATGTTGATGCATAGCATTCCTTTAAAGGGCAGCATATTTGTTTTCAGTGTTTTGTCCATAACCCCTTAGAAAGCCTCCTAAAATTTTATTTCAATAAATTTTCCTGACTCAGTTAATCTACTGAAACAATCATCAAATGTCTTTTCAAAAAATAAAATGTCTTAAAGCAGCTGATTTTTCGTTTAAAAGGAAATGATTTCAATAAATATCCTGGATCATCCTCTGCGCTCCCCCTCCGCTCAGCGGCAACCCTTTGTTTGTCGGGCGGTATTGCCGGGGTAGTGAAGTGTAAGGCGCAGCATATCAAAAAGCTGAATGCCGTCTTCAAAGATGGGGGCAGGGTAGTTCTTGACAAAGAAGTCATGATCAATACTTGAAACCCGAAACCCCTGCTTTTGATAAAAAGCGAGCTGATAGCCAAATGTGCCGGTCCCCACCTTAAGCTGACTTGCTCCGGATTCACGATAGAAATCAATCACCCCTTTCAGAAGCGCCGTGCCATAGCCTGATCGCTGGTGAGCGGGTGGAACGGCGATGCACATTATCTCATGCACACCCTCCCCAAGGTCCTGGACTGCACAGGCGCCGACAAGAACCCCTTTGTTTGAAGCAATGAAGCACTTTGATCCCGGCAGGTAGGAGCGAACCTTGTCTTCCGAGGGGTCGGCGAGCAATAAGAGCTCGATCGGCGCATCCGTTGAAGGAATTTCCTGGATCAGTATCGGCATGTTTATCCTGTTTCCTGAAATTAATAATGTCCTCTATCGGCTAAAGACAATACTTTAACAAAACACTTCCGCCCCCTCAAGAGACTTTAAAAAACATCCAGCCGGGTCATTTCCGATATCCGGTATAGTTAGAGGGTAATTCGGAAGTCATATCGGGAAGCACGTGGGCTTTCAACCGATTGTCAGGTTGTTTTTAAATAATTTCTGCGGTGTTTCAGAAAAGGAAGCTCAATAAAATGATAAGAGAGCCCTGACATCAGGGCAACCAGGCCAAAAGAGGGCAGACACCATAAGAGTGCGGTATAAAAGTTCGAGATATCCGCGATTCGGGAATGGATCAGGTGCGCCAAATCAAAAACAACAAAAAAGTGCAGCAGGTAAATCGAATACGAATACTCACCCACTTTCCCAATAGCGAGAGAAATCAGGCCTGTGGATTTTTGCCAATGGTCATACCAGCCGATAAGAAGGGCGTAGCAGGCTCCCTCAATAGTGGGGAGGACGATCCACGCAACCGATGGGGAGGGATAAGAAGGGAAGTTGTAGAACCCTCCTGCGGCATTGAACCACGAATAGAAAGCGGATAAGGAAAGCGCACCGAGCAGGGCAAGGAGATTCTTGTTTCTCAGAAGCTGAAAACAGTATGCGGCAAGCATTCCCAGCACAAATTGATCAATTCTGCCGATGATTGTCCAGTAAGCCAATTTCTGGACAGAGCCGGTTGCACAGTGACAGAAAAATCGGAACATTATTGCGGCGGCAACCACTCCTGCGAGATAGAAGGTTGATTTTCTGGCCAAGAAGAGCAGAAACGGCAGGAGGAGGTAAAAATGAAATTCAACCGTAATGGACCATCCGCCATTCGGGAGGGTTGGCAGCAGAACGCCCCTGAGGACATCCTCTACAAACGGAAATAAAGAACCGCGCAGGGCATGAGTAGTCCCGACTACGACAATAACCGTCCCCAGCAAGGGCAGAAGGCGAAGTGCCCGGTTGTAGATGAAAAGGCGGTAATCAATTTGTTTGCCTGCGAGCAGCTTGGCAAATAAATACCCGCTCAGGGTCATAAAGAGGGCGACGCCGGTATGGCCCTCATCCAGGATCGAGAAGGGCTCTGCCCCCGGAATATACTCAAATGGAATCGGATAGCCGTTGGTCGCATGGGTAAAATGCCATGAAAAAACGATAAATGCAGCAAATGCACGAAGATGATCGAGCGCGAGATAATGCTTTCCGGTGCTTGACTTCAATAACCATTCCTTTCGTGGGACAATTTAACGTTAGAATTTATAGGCATCGACTGACGGGATTGAATAGACCGATACGATATTCTTCATTTCGTCAGGGTTCATTTTTTGTCCGGGATCTGTTAGTAGCTCGGTGCTGATTTAGATTTCAACAGAGTCATTGCATCCTTCTCCCTTTTGAAACATTCCGGGCAGATTCCGTGCGAAGGTATGGCCCCGGAGATATTATTGATATATTGTTCAACCGGGACCCAATCATTTGTTTCTTTTCTGATTTTTTTGCAATAGCTGCATATCGGATAAATTTTACTTAAATCATTAAGCAAACGGTCTCGGTTCTCAATCTCCTTCTGGGCTGAAATGACGCGAAGAGTCAATTCAATCATTTTCTTTATCTGCCCGACCAGTCGGATATGCATGTCATTATGCGCGTTCTCTTTGTTGTCTATGAAGCAAACGGTTCCGAAAAGTCCTCCATCGGGAAGATTGATGGGCATCCCAAGATAAGAGATCATATGGAGGTCAACAGCAGCAGGATTATCCTTCCATTTGGAATCCTCTAATGCATTGGGAATAAGATTAACCTCTTTGTGCTTCAAAGTATGTTCGCAGTACCATCCGGAATCAGGGTAGGGTGATTTGAAGGCTGCGGGATAGGGATTGCCATCAGTCTTGCTGGAAAGAAGAATTTCGATTTCCTTACCCTCCAGATGCGTAATTAGCCCTGCAGGAACACCGATAATCTCAGCTGTCTCATTGAGCACATTTTGCCATTCGTTCAGAACATCTTCAGTAAGTGTATTGCGATTTAAAGGATTTACACTCATTTTTTTCACCACGTAGAAAGTTGCCGATACTCTGCATAAGAGTACCGATAACCGGCATCCTCTGTCAAGCTTGGTAAATTGTTTTTTATTAGACTCTTACCCTTTTGTCTTTTGATATTCTCTCATTTCACGATTAATAAAAGCATCAATCATTGTTCTATAGACTTTTTCTACAATGACTTCATTCCCCTTATTTTCTACTGCAATCTTTTTAACTTTTTCTATTACCTGTTCAACTCTAGTGGGGGCCTTTACATCAGTTGCGCTTTTTTTGAAGTTTGCTGCCTGCAAAACATATTGTTCTCTTTTGCATATTAGCTTAACAATCTTCTCGTCCAGGTTATCAATATTTATCCTGATCTCATCCAGTGAATCACATTTCACGCTATTAACCCTTTTTTTTCTGTTTCGTATTCCATAATTTATTCTGCATCCGGAAAATCACATTTCTGATATAACCGATAACCCCAAACCCTATTATTCCTTGTTGAAGGAAACTATCTCGACCAGATTTCCTTCAGGGTCAGAAATATAACAGGTTCTTTGTCCCCAGGGTTCAGTGGTGGGTTCCAATACGGAAACAGCTCCTTTTTGAATAACCTCTTCATAAGTCTTATCGACGGCGGCATAATTTTCAACACCTAATGCAATTTCGAAATGGCCGTTAAGCCCTTTTACGTATTGAAAGTTGTGGTTGACCATTTTTTCAAAATCAGTCCTGCGAAAAAGGAGGAATAACATCCCGTCTTTCATGAGGTAAACATTCGATGCGTTCTCTTCTTCTTTGATTTCGAAACCGAGGATATCCCTGTAAAATCTGACCATCTTTGGCATATCCATTACAAATACTCCAAACCCCTCAAGTTTCATGGATTTCTCCTTCGCTTGTCCGATTCTTCTTCCTATTACTCCGATCCTTTGACGAATCCGGGCAACTCTGTCAATGAAGGGGCCTTATTACTGGGGCAATTAAAGAATCGAATCTCTGTTTAAATTGAAATATTCATATCCGATTAAGAAATAATCGTAACAAAACGTACGGCTATTTTCCAGCTAAACCTTTCGGAATAAAGAGATAAAAAATTATCGCGGTCTATTTCAAACATTATGCATGGATGATAAGGATCTTTCTGTCGTATGAACTTTCTGAGGCTTGGCGTTAATTGATGCATGAAATCCTCTTGTATCTGTGCAACCTGTCGTTTTCTTTCCTTTTCATTGTCCGATAATTTTATCTCATTAGCTTTTTTATATCCTTCAAGAACGACATTAATGCGCAGAGGATGACCGTTTTGTGAATCAAGAATAGATGCTAATTTTTCATAATCTTCAACGCGTTTGTAATGTCCTTTATGGTTTAAAATATCTTCAACCATGCAGAAAAGTATTCGATAGGTCTGGTTGGAAAGATTGTTTTTTATTATCAATTCATCGTAATTGGGCCGGTTGTCAATCCACAGGCCGTATTTATTTCCTTCCACATGAAAAACTTTTTCGACCTTCCATTGTTGATTCTTGTTGATAAGATGAAAGACCTTATGATTATCCCTGAAATCGCTATTTTTAAAATGGATGATTGATCCGATATTGATTATCTGTTGCGGATTTGATTGATCGCCGAAAGCACCGGTCATTGTGTTATCCTGAAGATTGTCGACCGCGGCCCAATACATCGGATTAACAAAATTTTTGCCAAGAGCATTATGAGGGTCAAGTTCAGTAATCGTTATACGCGGCCAGAGCGTATAAACAATGGATCCACCCACTAAAAACAACACCCCTGTAAATATCTGAAACAGGACCTTGGTTTTCATTAGTCCTCCTTTCATTAGAGCTCATTTTATCCTTGCAGAAATGACACGAATTAATTTCTTCCTTTAAAGTTTTTAAAGGAGGGTTGAGATAACATAACTCATAATCTCTCCGATTCAAACGAAAGAATTCATTGGGAGGAGCCGTATTGAGCTCCGCTCCGGTGGAACGTCAGGTTCGTCAATTCTGCTTTTTCTTCAGTTCATCAAGCGTTGCCTTTGCTTGCGGAGCCGACCGGAAAATCGGATCAAGTTCAGTACAAGGATAATCAGAACAGTCCGCACAGGTGCTGACTGTTTTCTCCGCAGCACATTTCCTGATTTCACACAGCTGATCGCAGTAATAGGTCTTAACGCCCGACGACTGACATCCTGTGCAGTTGATGTGTTCCGGTTTAATCGGGGCATTGTTCAGCTTTGCCCATTTTTCGGCCACCTGAGCGCGGAGCGCGTTGTCATTGTTCTTCGTAGCAATGAAAGCCTCACATTGTACACAGTCAAGTCCACAGTACCCAATCATAATACCTCCACTTGTTCGGATATAATTCCTGTTTAACATATTCTTCAATTGCTTTTTCAATCACTTCTTTAGGTAAAAATGGTTATTTAGGACATTTGCTCAATGGTTATTTCTTCTTTTCAACGCCGGGCTCAGCGGTTCAAAAACGCGAACTTTTGAATACGTTGGCGCATTTTGTTATGATTTAAATTTCATCACCCATTCAGGCTGTCCTGTATGCTTGTCAACCTGTTCCTGTTCAATTTTAAATCCTGTTTTTAAATAAAACCCGATACTTTTAATATTATCTTTGTAAACGGTGAGGCTCAAGTTATCTCGGAGTTCTTTAGCTTTTTTCATAAGCTGCATACCAATCCCTCTTCCCTAATAATCCGGGGAAACAAAAATAGCTGCCAAGCTATCACTATTTAAAGAAAAAAATCCTTTAATCATATTCCCTTCTTCATAAACATATGTTTCTCCGGAAGGAATATAGATTTCCCTCATATCTTTAATTTTTGATTTCCAGAAATCACTGTCTGCAAAATCATGGGCCTTTATTGATGCCTCAAGCCAACTGCAAATACAATTAACTTTTTAATTTTGGTTTTAGAAATATGTTTTTTAATTTCATTGAATCCATTAATTCCTATAGCATGCATGCTTCCACCAAATATAACCACGTCATTTTCATGAAGAACAATTTTCTTGAATTCTTTGAGTTCATAAGAAGATTCGTTTAAACTTTCTGCAATCCATTGGGCATATTGTTTCGTAAAACCAGATATTGTCTTGTATACAACATATATACTCATTTGATCTCCATACAAGAATTCTGAAAGCGCCGAAGGCGTCCACCTAACGAGACTATAGGAAAAGCCTCCTGAAAATTTTATTCAGATAAAGTTTTCCTGCTGCACCTAATCTACAGAAATAATTCAATGTCTTTTCCAAAAAATTAAATCTCTTAAAGACTCTGATTATTTGTTTAAAAATGAACCCACTTTAAATTAAAAAAATCAGATAATTCTATGAATTACCATCCCAATACAGGGACTTAAATTTTCTTGAGGAAGGAGATTTTTTTTGTTTGTTTGATTCTGATTGTGAATAAATAGGTAATTTAACATCATCTTCCGTTTCATTATCATTAAATGAAGGTATAGGTTCCTTCTCATCCTCCATTTCAGCTTCTGCTTTAAGCCTTGCATCTTCTGCAGCTTTAAGTCTGGCCTCTTCTTCTGCTTTCAGTCTCGCATCTTCAGCTGCTTTAAGTCTGGCCTGTTCCGCTGCTTTAAGCCTCGCATCTTCTGCAGCTTTAAGTCTGGCCTGTTCCGCTGCTTTAAGCCTTGCATCTTCTGCAGCTTTAAGTCTGGCCTCTTCTTCTGCTTTCAGTCTCGCATCTTCAGCTGCTTTAAGTTTGGCCTGTTCTGCCTCTTCTGTGACTTGACTCTTAGGGTTGCTTCTATGCCGAAATCCCATTGAATAAACTATTTGATGTGTACTTAACATTAGTATCAGAACAAACATGATTTTTTTCATAAATAAATTCTTTCCTCATTTCTTTAATGTTGTTACCAATAAACTCTGATGGTTATTCTTTATTAAGAAAAAACCACTGATACAAATAATAAGTCTTACATTATTTTGATTAAAAATCAGCATAATTAATTTTTCTACTGCACCTAATTTTTAAAAATAATCATCCTTGCTTCGCTCCTCGCTCGACTCCATCGCTTTTTACATTGGATCGGATTCAGGATGCAATTATTAATCACCAACAAACAACCCAAAATCAGGCTGTTTTTTCGATTAAACGACCATTAATATATTTATGCAAGATGCTTGAAATAAGGGTTTGATAAGGAAGCCCTTCAGAAATAGCTTTCTTTTGAAAAGAAAGAACATCCCTTTCTGTCATTCTGATATTGACTCGTTTGTCTTTTCTAAGAGTGAGATTAGCAAAATTCTTATATCGATTAAGATCTGATTTTAAATTTGTCACTCTTTTCCATTCGCCTCGTTCAACAGTTTCCAAAATTTCCTTCTCTTCGTCAGATAATTTCATTTTTGCTTTCCTCCAAGATAAATTTTGGCCATTTTCTGACTGGGTATGATCGTTTTTAAAAAAATTTGTTTATCCGATTCAACGAATGGAACCAGATAAACATACTCATCAATGTTTATAATAAATATGCGCTGTCCAGGGTAAGTCTTCTGATTGGGGTGTTCAATAATATCCAATAATCCATCATGAGATATGTAAAAAACAACTTCCTCAAATGTTATACCACGTTCACCACGTAACAATTCATTTTTCTCTTCATTCCAATCAAACTGTTTCATGATTAAAATGTATCACAATGTGTGCATTATGGCAGCATATAATTAATGTATGATTTTTTACATTGAATTCAAGATTTTTTTAGATCCAGCGTTACAGATGACTGGCATCGACTGACGAGATTAAATTAACAAATTACTTAGGCCACCTCAAGAGACATTAAAATAATCACCAGCCAAGTCGTGTCAGATGTGCAACTTCATGGTTGGTCGGAAGCCGTGATTAAAACAACGATTAACCGGAAAAACAATGAGACAGAACTATCAATTGCTTGAAGGCAATTTAAGATAGATTCTACTCATAATGGGTCCACATACGAATAATTTTTATTATTTTTTTATCAGGAATAACTTCATAAATAAGACGATGCTGGATATTAATTCGTCTTGAATAGGCCCCTGTTAAATCCCCTGCAAGCTTTTCAAAAGGAGGAGGGTTCTGAAAAGGATTCTTAATTAAGACCTCAAATAATTGCTCAACTTTGGATTTAAGATTTGCTTTAGAAATCTTCTTGGCGTCTTTTTGCGCTTGATTAGTAAATACTAGATTCCAATTTACCATTTCAAATCTTTAGCACACTCTTTCACAGGTGTGTTCAAACCTTTACGAATAGATTCCCTCATCCCTGGAATTGAAAGAAGATAAAGAGTTTCCTGAATTGAACGCCAATCATCTTCTGACAAAAGGATTGCGTTATTTCTTTTTCCTGTTATTTGAATAGGTTCATGGGATGATGACGTTTCATCCAATAATTTATACAAATTACTTCTTGCTTTGCTGGCCGTTAAAGTAGTCATTTTCTCACCTCACTTTAGGAGAGATCGTACGAAAATACGTACCATATGTCAATATTTATTCTCTTAATTCTTCCGTTCAACGAGACTGTAGGAAAAGTCTCCTAAAAATTTTATTCTAATAAATTTCCCCTAACTCAGCTAAACTACTGAAATAAAACAAAAATGTCTTTTCCAAAAATAAAATCTCTTAAAGTGGCTGATTTTTCATTTATCAATGAGATATTCCGGTAAATACCCGGATTATCGTCCTATCTCAGGCAAGCAACGGCGAGAACCTGAATAACTTTTTTATATTGTGAAGCGTAGCATAAAGTTTCCACTGGGCTTTTACTTTTAGCCCTCATATTGCATGAAAAATCAGAAGAAATCATCTGAACCCTGATAAATCAATCCTTCCAGCCTCGCTATTGACTTCAACCTTTGGGTACAAATTGTACCCAATCCTGTATTCAGGCAAAAAACAACCTTTTGTCTGCGCAAGCCTGTTTTGACCGGGTCAAACAGGCATTGCATCCCCGAATATTTGTCGCTTATGCGCAAAATTCGGGTTAGTTTTCTTTTCAGTTTTCACCCACGGCCTCCATGAGAAGCGGGCAAAGAAAAAGATCCTGCTTGATTTTTTGAAATAATTATTCATGACATTATCCGGATCAATGTCTCTGTACACTATACAAACCGTTATTGCAGGGCAGGTCTGTTTTATGCTAAAATTTTTATACGGGACAGAAATTGACTCCGCTCCTGGTTTTGAAGTGCGATTATTATCGATAACCCCATATCATATTGCGGTTTTGTTGTTTAATAATCCGCTTATTTTACAACTTGAGAGAGAGGTGACTGTGAGTAATAATACATCGATAAGTGAAAAAAAGGAGCAATCGGACTATCATCAGGTTACGAATATCCGTTTTCTGAGTATGATTACAATTGTGGCCATGCATACCCAGATTTTTCAGCTGTCGTTTATCAACAATCCATTGAATATCTGTCTGTTCCAGTTTATTAAATTCGGAACAATAGGCTTCTTTTTGATAAGCGGATTTCTTCTGGGGACCAAACTCACGGATGTTGATCCATGGGTTTATTTCAGAAGAAGGCTGCGTTCCACTTTTCGGCCCTGGCTTTTTTGGGCCGGTATTTTTTCGATCATCGCCCTGATTAATCAGTCGTTCTGGAAAAATATTACCTTAAAGGATGTTGCCGGACAGATTTATACAACTGCATTCCTTAGTAATTACTGGTTTGTCATCAATTTTCTTTTTGCCCTGGGCATATTGCTTATCTTCAGGAAATTTTTTCAGAACCGTATATTCAGCGGTATCCTTCTGCTTTGTTCCTTGTTCTATGGGATCAACCTTTACTTCAGATGGATTCCCTCCAATCATACAACAGCTATTGCCGGATACATTTTTTATATCTGGCTGGGAATCCAGATCAGTATTCATAAAAATCAGCTGACCTCATTTTTTGATTCTGTCCGCTGGCATTGGTTTTTTTTAGCGGTCATGGGATCTTTTTTACTGAGTATCGGGGAAGCAAAGCTGCTGGCTGACACATGCCCGGATTATCTGAGTTCTTTAAGAATAAGCAATCAGGTTTATTCTCTTGTTGTCTTTTTTGCCCTGTTCAAGATTGGAAAACCCATCAGCCCTTCATGGATGAATGTCCGTAATCAGACTTATGGTATTTATCTTATTCATTGGCTGATACTGGATGTGTTTAAATCATTCGTATCAAAAGCGGGGGCTTATTATTATCATATTTCAGGTACGGAATTCTTAGACCAGGGATTTAAATACCTGGGATCTCCCGTTTTTACTGTTGTTTTCTGGATTTTTGCCTTTTTGATTGTCTACTTGTCAAGCTGGTATGTAACGCGGATTATTTCACAAAGCAGGGTTTCAGGAATCGTTGGGATCTTCAAGCATGTAATTCATCCGCATAAATCCAGCGTGTAAGTGGTGATAATTTATTATTAAGAATAAAAATTCGGAAATTAAATAAGAGGGTTTTATTTCATTCCTTTTTAAGGAACAATCAAGGAAAAATGGGGATACAGGAATCAGGCTTCGGGGAAGGGCGAACAAAATGAAAATCAGGATCAGGGCTGAGCATGAAGAAGAGCATAGACTTATAGAGGAAATCACCCGGGAGGCTTTCTGGAATCTCCAGGTTCAGGGCTGTGATGAGCATTACATGGTTCATGTGATGAGAAATCATCCTGATTTTATCAAAGAATTGGCCCTGGTCGCTGTGGTTGATTGTCAGGTTGTCGGTAATATCATGTATATGAAATCCCATATTGTGGATGAGGCAGATGAAAAAATCGAAACCCTCACCTTCGGCCCCATCAGTGTATTGCCGGAATATCAAAGAAAGGGGATTGGAACCCGGCTGATAGAGACTTCTTTTAAGAAAGCCCGGGAAATGGGGTATGAGGTGGTCATCATTGCAGGTCATCCGCATAATTATTGTAAACATGGATTTAAAAATGCCAGAGATTTCAATATAAGCGATTCAGAAGGCAATTATCCTTATGGTTTATTGGTTTTTGAATTATCCAGGGGTGTCCTGCAGGGCAAAAAATACCGCTGTCAATTCAGCGATGCTTATAAGATTAATTCTGACGATGCGGAAAAGTTTGACCGGCAGTTTACGCCCAAAAAGAAAGAGTTTCGATATACTCAGGAAGAGTTTTCCATGGCCTGCAGAGCCTATTTGAAATAACGGGAATAGTGTTCAGGCTGAGCTGCTTTTTTAAACTATAAACGCTTTTTTCTGTGCGGTAATTATTTTCTCTCCTGTGAATATTATCTTGCTGGAGCTATTGACATTAGAGCTGGTTAGGGTAAATTGAAATCCATGAGAAAAATGAAACAAAAAGAGCAATCGTTGAAAAGTGTCCTTTCAAAATGTGACGCTCAAGTGCGATGACTGAATTGAATCCGGACCATGATACAAAATGATGGTTGAATTATTATCTCTTGTTCTGGCTGTTCTTGCCTCGCTGCTGATTCTGCTGATTATCCGTTTCAGACAAATTCTGGCGGAGCGCAATTATTTTCAGGATATACTGGATGCCATTCCTCAGCCCATCACGGTTACTGACCTGGATATGCACTGGACTTTCGTGAATAAGGCGGTGGAGAACATGCTGGGGGTTAACCGGAAAACAATCTACGGAAAGCACTGTTCGAACTGGAAAGCCGACATCTGTAATACCGATAAATGCGGTATTGCCTGCCTTCGCAAGGGGCAGATCAAATCTGAATTCCAGAATAAAGAAAGCGATCACTGGTATCAGACCAATGTATCGTATATTCAGAATAAAAAAGGGAAAAAAACAGGGCATGTTGAGCTTGTGTGGGACATTCATGCTGAGCGGGCCAGTGAAGAACTCAGGATTGCCACCCTGAGATCAATAGGCGATGGGGTCATTGCGTGCGACAAAAATGGAATCATAACCCTCCTGAACAAGGCAGCGGAATCCCTGACAGGCTGGTCCGCTGAGGCGGCTCTGGGGCATGATATAGAAGAGGTTTTTAATATTGTGAATCAGGCGACCCGCGGGAAGGTGATTAATCCTGTTCACCACGCCCTGCAGAAGCGGATCAGTGTTGAGCTTCCCGATCATACCCTCCTGATTTCGAAAAAAGGAACAGAGCGCAGAATTGCCGACAGCTGTACTTTGATACACGATGTGAAGGAAAAAGTCCTTGGCGCGGTTCTTGTCTTCCGGGATATCACGGCAGAACATGCTCTTCAGGAGCAGCTGAATCACAGCCAGAAAATGGAGGCGATCGGTCAGCTGGCGGGCGGCTTTGCCCATGATTTCAATAATATGCTGACGGGAATCAAGGGCGGGGCTGAACTGCTTCAGTTTCAGAAAAACATCTCTGAAAATAAGGAATCCGCGGAATACCTGAGCATGATACTGGCCGCTGTTGGGAGAGCCACTGATCTGGCAGGTAAACTCCTCACATTTTCGAGGCGGCAGGTCCTCCATTCAACCCCTATAGATGTTCATCAGGCCATTAAGGATGCGATTTCACTTATTGAAAAGACTATCGATAAGCGTATCCGGATCCTTTCTGATCTTTCTGCGGAAGCAAGTGTGGTGATCGGCGATCAGACCCAGTTGCAGAACGTGTTTCTCAACATGGGTATTAATGCCTTTCATGCCATGCCGGAGGGGGGGACACTCAGTTTTGCATCCAAAATCATCGCCCTCGGTCAGGCATATTGCGATGCGAGTCCTTTCGGGCTTGTTCCGGGGAATTATATCGATATTGAAGTCAGGGATACCGGATGCGGCATTAAGCCTGAAAATCTTTCCCGCATCTTTGAACCTTTTTTTACCACAAAAGAACCAGGCAAAGGAACCGGATTGGGGCTTGCGGTTGCCTACGGAGCCGTCCAGCAGCATAATGGCGCAATCACCGTTTACAGTGAACCGGGGATTGGAACCTGTTTTCATATTGTTTTGCCTCTTACGGATAAAACAGTAACATCCCTTTCACAGGAACCCGAAGTCATCCATGGCAAAGGTCTGGTGCTTGTGGCGGATGATGAATCGGTCATGCGCATCGTTGCCCGTGCTTTTTTAAAAAAATGGGGTTATGATACGGTGATTGCGGAAAACGGCCGTATGGCGGTGGATCTCTATCGGGAACGTGCCGGCGAAATTGATCTTGTCATCCTGGACATGATTATGCCTGAAATGAACGGGAGGGATTGTTTTTTTGCCATTAAGAACATTCGTCCTGATGCTAAAATCGTGCTCTCATCGGGATTCAGCCGTAACGAGGATGTCCTGGATCTGAAAGAACACGGACTGAAAGGGTTTGTCAGGAAACCCTTCAGCAGCGGGGAACTCAGCAGAATAGTGGCGGAAGCACTGCGGGACTGACCTGCGTATTTTGCATGAAAATAAAACCTGTGTTTTTGCCGCATCAGGGTACAAATTGCATTTCCTTTAAAAAGATTAAAACAGGGGAGAACTCTTTTATAATAAGGGCTCCTAATAATTTGAAAATTATTTTCATGCAAGATGCGCAGACAAAAGGTTGTTTTTTGCCTGAATACAGGATTGGGTACAATTTGTACCCAAAGGTTGAAGTCAATAGCGAGGCTGGAAGGATTGATTTATCAGGGTTCAGATGAATTTCTTCTGATTTTTCATGGAAGATGCGGCCTTGGGTTTTAATTTCCCTCAATTAACTGGGGCTTGTCATTTCGAACGGCAGCGGGAAAGCCAGATTTCTCACGTTTGTTCGGAATGACTATGGATCCCTCTCTCAGTTAACTGCGGGGATCTCCATTGATGAGTCTTAAGGATTATTGAACTTTTCTTTTTCTTAAAAAAGCAAGCCCGGTGAGCCCCATGCCAAAAAGCATCATGGTTGCAGGTTCGGGGGTTGTGGCGCCTTTTCCCATCAGATTGTCGTTGCCGCATTCCATGGTGAAATGGCTGGTGAAATTAACTCCGGAACCTAAAAAGGAAAGATCAAAGGAAGCTGCGTTATGATAGCCGCCCCGTAAACCATTGACATCGCTGTCTGCGAGCCCCGACAGGTAATCAAAAGAAATGTTTGACCAGCCCTCTACGAGGTCGCCATATTTGGAGTATCTCCAGGGGTTGGATTCATTATTGTCAGATACGTTTGCGGGTTTAACTCTTGAATAAGAGGTGAGTTCATAAACAGAATAGGTGAGATTGGAAAAATTAAGATCCAGGACATAATCATAACCAAAGCTGTTGCCAACAGTTCCGTCGTACCATGGAGAATTAGTGGAATTATTGGCAGGTCCATATTTCGCGTCTCCGGTAACATCAATGAAAATATCTCCGGATCTGGTGTTGTCCAGTCCCTTTACAAAATCATATCCGCCTACCATGGTTAAGGTATTATCCTGAAGAAAAAAACCTTCCAGATCCCATTGTTGATTTGTTGTAGATCCCGGTTCAACTTCCTGATCCTCCTGCTGTCCTTCCCATCCCGTTGCTGAAGAATACATTTTATCCGGAATGGTGATATTTGTGCCGAGCGTTATTGCGTAAGCACCAGACGACAATAAAAAAGATAAACCGAATAATAAAGATGTCATTGTTTTTTTCATGAGGACTCCCTAATATTTATCTCAGGCAGCTCAAGTTATCTGAAGTATAACGACAGGCGCTTAAGCTTTCCATACCCAACTGGGGTGAGGCTTTTTCTGAAATTTTTGATTAAATACCTCATTTGTGTTATTAAGTCAAGAGGGTATAGTATTTTTGTTTGCAAAAACCGGGCCAATCGGGTGTAGAGGTCTGGCCCGCTTAAAAGAAATCTTTTAAAATCAAGGTTATGGTAAAACCGGGTGAATATGAAGAGTGTTATGTTTTGGGGTGAGGAAATCGGTAGTTGGCAAAAGTGCCTGTAAAAATTGAGGAGGAGCAGAGTGCCGGATTATGAATCCTGCTTGAGGCTTTTAAAGTGATTTGCTAAATTATCATTAACTGACTGTAGGGCTGATTCCTATGCTTGATGAAAAGACTGCATGATTTTTTTACAAAAATGATACCTTTATAAACAGGAGCGCTTTCACATTACTAAAAACATTGTGGTAGGAATAATACTCTCTCTTCTGGGATTTGTTTTAAACATCGGATGGTTTAGAATTATTTTTGGGATATTCATCATCCCGGCCTATGGTTTTTATCTGATGATCCAGTTCAAACACTGGTTTGCCACTCTTGAAGAAAATGAAGTTCTGTTGAGGCTTTCCTTTTACAGTAACCTGTGCATGGGTTTGTCCTTTGTTCTGTTTCCGGATATGTCGGTTCTGCCTCATGATATGACAGAGGATTCGCCTGTTTATGCTGTTTTCAGTCTTTACAAAAATCCCCCGGTTGTTTTGTTTGTTTTTCTTGCCCTCCTGCTTTTTTCCACTTCTTTTATTCTTTTATATAAATTAATAAAGCTGACCCCACCGGCGGTCAATCCCGTGTGGAAGTGTCCGTCCTGTAATAATGAAAACGCCTTTGATCACATTCAATGCTGGAAATGCAACACCCCCAAACCTGAACCTGAGTTTAAGCCTGAACCTGAGCTTGATATTTGAAACAGTGAATCCTGATAAGCGGTGATCCTGTTCTCAAAATCCGGCAGCGATGACGGAAGGATAAATATTAAAACAAACATTATTTATTTTTTAATCGGACTGACCGCAATTTTCTTTCTTTATAATTCAGGCCGTTCTTTCTTCGGGCCTAAAAAAGGGGAGGATTTCGCCCAGTATTATACCGCCTCCAGGCTTCTAGCTGAAAAGCTTGCCCCTGCCGTATACCGTAATGAGGATTTATATCAGAAAAAAGCAAAATCCTTCGGCATAAGTCCTGTTGAGGGCAGTAAAGTGATGACCTGCGCCTATCCGCCCGCTCTGGCCTTTATCCTGATGCCCCTGGCGGCTTTGAGCTATGCAGAAGCAATGATTCTGTTTTTTCTTCTGAATATTTTCCTGATGTTCCTGGTCCCCTTTCTTGTTTTTGATGCCAAGGCGGAAAAAGGGGAATTAATTCTGTGGGGAACAGGCCTTAATCTTTTATTCTTTCCAAACTACTATTCCCTCTACATGGGGCAGATCAATTCCGTTTTATTGCTCTTCTGCGTATTAAGTTTGTTTTTTATGAAAAAAAACAGGGACATCCTTTCCGCCCTGTTTCTGGCGCTGGCCATAGTGATAAAATTATTTCCTGCTGTCCTTTTGTTTTTCTGTCTGGCGGAAAGAAGGTTCAAGATCATCGTATACACCCTTATCTGGATTTCCGTCCTGACCCTTCTGTCGCTCAGTGTTTTTGATGTTGAGGATTACATTTATTATTTCGGCACGGTGCTTCCCCTGCAGCTCGAAGGGGGCGCCTGGTACAGGAACCAGGGGATTTCCGGGTTTGTGTCCCGCATGTTTTCTGCCAATGAGTATGTTTTGCCGCTTGTGAACTCGCCTGCCCTTGCCCAGACGGTAAAAGCTTTATTTATCGGAGGCATCGGCCTTTCGCTGACTCTGCTGTCTTTCAGAAAAAAACAGGACCCGCAGATTTTTTCTTTGAAGTTTTTTCTGTTTCTTCACGCGGCGATTTTAGCGGCATCAAAATCATGGGAGCATTATGCGGTCTGCCTTGTTCCGGAAATCCTTATTTTCCTGGAAATTTTCTGCCTCAGCAGGGGGAAATATGTTTTAACCGCCTTAATCACAGGCATGTTTTTCGGGATCTGGAGCTTTACCCTGAATACCGGCGTGGACTATGAGTCGCTTCCGAAAAATTTCATGGGCAATATGATCATGTCTTCGAAATTTTTTGCCTCCTTTATTTTTTATTGCGCCTTATGGGGGCTGGCTTTTAAAAAAGCCCCTCAGCAGAATTAAGGTTTTCAGTGTTGACACAGTTCTTTTCAATATATTATTCATGAATTCATGATTACAGTACAAAATCTTACTAAAAATTACGGCAGCCGGTCGATTTTTGACCGGATCAACTGTTCATTCAACACGGGCGAAAGAGTGGGACTTGTCGGGAGAAACGGCGAGGGAAAATCCACGCTTCTGCGCATGATTATCGGCGAGGAAACCCCTGATGAGGGCATGATCAGCATGCCCAAAGGCTATCGCCTCGGATACCTTTCCCAGCATATTCATTTCACAAAGCCGACCGTTGTTGAAGAGGCCTGCCTTGGCCTTCCCAAATTCCGGGAGGATGAGGAATGGGCGGTGAAAATAGTCCTTTCAGGCCTTGGATTCAGGGATGAGGATTTCGACCGCTCCCCGCATGAATTTTCAGGAGGCTATCAGATCCGTCTGAATCTGGCGAAAGTTCTTGTTTCAGAGCCGGACATGCTGATCCTGGATGAACCGACCAACTTTCTGGATATTGTGTCCATCCGCTGGCTTGAGGGATTTTTAAAAGACTGGAAGGGCGAGATGATCCTTGTGAGCCATGACAGAAATTTCATGGACCGTATTGTGACGCATATCCTGGGGCTGCACCGCAGCAGCGCAAAGAAAATTCCCGGAGACACCTCGGATTACTATGATCTGATTGAACGCGAGGAGGAGGTTCATGAGAGCCGCCGTCTGAACAATGAAAAAAGCCGCAAAAAGATGGAAGAGTTCGTTGCCAAATTCAAGGCCAGGGCCAGTCATGCCAACCTGGTTCAATCCAGGGTCAAAACCCTTGAAAAAAAGGAGCATATAGAAAAACTTCCCCCGATTGCGACCCTATCCTTTTCGTTTAACTCAGCCTCTTTTGAGGCTCCGCATCCTTTGATTGCCAGTGACCTCACCTTTTCCTATTCCGATGACAGCCCCAATCTGATTGAGCATCTGGATCTGACCCTGGAAAAGGGGGACCGCCTCTGTGTTATTGGTAAAAATGGAAAAGGTAAAACTACCCTTTTAAAACTTCTTGCCGGACGCCTGACACCGAAAAGCGGAAATGTCCGGATTCATCCGCAGGCCAAGATGGGCTATTACGAACAGGCGAATACCGCCCTGCTCCATGACTCCTCAAGCGTTGAGGAGGAAATCGCATCCGGAAAAGCCAAAGAGCTTAAAGCTGTGCGCGATATCTGCGGGGCCATGATGTTTTCCGGGGATGATGCCTTGAAAAAAATCAAGGTTCTCTCCGGGGGTGAGAAATGCCGTGTGCTTATAGGAAAACTTCTGATGCAGCCCACAAACCTGCTGATTCTCGATGAACCGACCCACCATCTGGACATGGCATCCACGGAAGCCCTGATGGAGGCGGTCAATGAATTCGAAGGCTCTGTGGTCATGGTGACCCACAACGAGCACCTCCTGGAAGGCGTGGCCACCAAACTGGTTGTTTTTCAGAATGATAAAGTGACTTTTTTCCCGGGGACCTACAATGAATTTTTAGACCAGATCGGATGGGAAGAGGAAGAATAGACCTAGCGGCTCATGGCCTTGAAACGCGGGGCTGAATCCTGTTGCCGATAATCAAATCATTGACGTTTAAGCGCCCTTGAACTAGACTTAAGACGGGATATTCTTCTAATCTTGAAGAGGGTCAGATCAATGACTGTTACCTGTCCTAAATGCAGCAATAGCTTTCCTGATGAAACAAAGTTTTGTCCAAACGACGGCTATGATCTGCATTCAAACCGCACGGATCAGATGACGGGAAAACTTTTTGACAAAAGGTATCAGATTCATCAGAAAATCGGGCAGGGAGGCATGGGGGCTGTTTACAAGGCCACTCAGGTTGCCACCGGAAAAACAGTTGCCATAAAAGTCATTTCAAAAGCCCTGTCAGATAATCCGGATACCATAAGCCGTTTTAAAAGGGAGGTCCGGCTTCAGTCCATGCTGGAGCACCCCAACATCATCAATGTCATTGATTTTGTGGAAACCACGACCAATGATTATTATTTCGTGATGAATTATGTTGAGGGCCAGTCCCTGAAACAGCTCATTTTAGGCAATGGAAAGCTTCCCCTGAATTTTTTCTATCAGCTTGCCCTCCAGATTCTGAACGCGATCGATTATGCGCACAGCAATAACATCATTCACAGGGATCTGAAAAGTGATAATATCATCATCTCCAGGCTGAATAATGAGTATGTGGTGAAAATCCTTGATTTTGGAATTGCCAAGGTGATTCATGAATCGGACACCCTTTCCACGGAGCTTACACGAACAGGCATGGTTCTGGGAACTCCATCCTATATGGCTCCGGAGCAGGCAAAGGGGGAGCTGTCAAAGGTCGGCCCCCGAAGCGATATTTATTCGCTGGGCGTTATTTTTTACCAGATGCTTTCCGGCGATCTTCCTTTTCATTCGGATACGCCCTGGGGGCTTCTTCATATGCACATCTATGAGCACCCGGTTCCCCTGAGAAAAAGAAATATGAAAACGCCAAAGGCGCTGGAGCACATTATCATGAAGTGTCTTGAAAAGGAGCCTGAACACCGCTTCGCTTCCGTGGCTGAGCTGAAAAAACAGATCATGAAAATCGCGCCGCCTCTTGAAGAAATGAATCAGATGATTCCCCTGAAGAATTTCAGGGATGAGCAAACCGTATGCGGAAGGGCGGTCAGCCCTTTTAATCTTAAAAAACTTGCTTCAGCTTTAGTTCTTGTTTTGGCCGGAATTGCCCTGTTTCATTACCGTAGCCCTGTCTATTCCTTATTCAGGACGGTGAAATCCGAGAAAAAAGAGATTCCCCACGCTGATGAAAAAATCGTTTCCGGAAATTCTTCTGTGAAAATATTTTCAGATCCCGGGGGAGCCTCTGTTGAAATGAACGGCATGATCAGAAAGAGTCCCGCCCTGTTTGAGCATTTGAAGGCGGACCGGTATTTTGTTTCAATCCGGCTCAAGGGGTATGACGCGAAACAGATTGAAGTCGAACTCGCTGAAAATCAGAGCCTGGAAAAAAAGGTTAATCTGAAGAAACAGCAGGGCGAGTTTCACCTGGAGTCTGTTCCGTCCGGAGGGGAGGTCTGGATGAACGGGGAGTTGATGGGCGTAACGCCGATTACCATCGGCCCGATTGACATCGGTGCAAGGGAGATCGTTCTTAAAAAGGAAGGGTATGAGGATAAGAAGCTGACCCTGGAAGTCCTTCCGGATGAAAGTCTGAAGTTCGGGAGTATTGAACTGATTCCGAGTCTCGGGAAAATGTTCGTCAGGCCTGAAAACAGGATTGATAATCCCTTTATCCGGATCCCTGAAAAAGTTAAAATCAAAATCGGGGATGAAAACTGGAAGGAGATCTCTCTGCCCCTGGAGGCGGACTTGAGGCCCGGAAAATATAAGATTGAAATTGAAGCCGACGGGTTTGAAAAAAAGATTTTTCAGGAGGTCGGGATTCTTCCTCATAAGACCAGCACTGTGAAATATGAGCTTGCGCCAAAAGAGGCTTCTCTGCGAGTCAAATCGGATATTCCACTCGAAATTTTTGAAGATGACAGAAGGATAGGAAAAACCGGTGAGAGAATAGACAGGCTGATTCCCGGAAAGCATGATCTTGTTTTCAAGGCGGAAGGGTTCAAACCCATTAAGAACTCTGTTATTTTAAATCCCGGGGAGTTCCTGGAAATTGCGGCGTCTGAAACCCATAAACTGATCGGGTCTGTTTATGTGAAATATGCGCTGGCCGGTAAGGAAATCAGCGCCCTGTCGATTCCGGAGGTTTCCGTCAAAATCGGGGAAAAGGTTTATGAAAAGATTAAAATGCCTTTTTTAATCAGGGATCTTCCGGTGGGGAAATATCCTGTGGCATTATCCATGCACGGTTTTAAAGTCAAAGGGATCGATACGGTGGAGGTTGTGGAGGGCCGTATCGCTGAAATGATTTTTGAACTCGAACCTCTGAAGTCCGGCATGCGGATTTCAAGCCCTGAGACCTTTGAAATATGGGAAAACGGGATTAAGCTCGGCAATTCCAATACAGAGATCAAGGGGGTTGCGCCTGGTTCACATGAGTTTGTTTTTAAATCAAAGGGGGCAAAGGACAGGCAGAGAAAGATCAGTCTGTCCCCCGGAGAATCCGTTCAGATTAAGGAAGAACCGCTTCAGAAATTGAAAGGCAGTTTAAGGGTCTCCTGTGAGGTCAGGGATTTTCCTGAGCTGAAGCTTGAGAAAAAACTAAGAATAAAAATCGGGGACAGGGACTGGAAAAATATACCAATGTCGTGGATTGAAAATGATGTTCCCGCCGGGGAGTGCAGGATTGAGATGGAGGCCATAGGGTTTAAAAAGGTTCTGCCCCTGTCTCTGGTGATTGAGCCGGAGAAAATGAACACTGCCACTGTCCTGCTTGAGCCCCGGGACTGCGAAGTTATTTTTAAATCCAATGTGCTGGATACCCGGGTTTTTGAAGGGAAGGTCTGTTTGGGAAAAACCGGGGAGGTGATTCTGCTCAGGCCGTTTAAGGAGCATGGCCTGATCCTGAAAGCCGGGGGATTCAGGGATAAGGAACTGAAAATCGTATTGGAAGAGCCGGGTTTGAAAAATGAAAAGTTTGAAGTCGTGATGGAAAAAATACCTGAAATGAAGAGGGAGAAGGCGCCGGAAGTCAGGCCTGCCGCTGAAATCAGAAAAGAGGAGGCTGAAAAGGAATTTTTTAAAATCAAAATTCTGTCTCCGCAGAATAAGGAGTTCGTGAACGGGAAAAATGTACGGGTGGAATGGAGGCCCGAAGGTAAAATAAAGGTTTATCAATATAAGATTTTATTGAATAATAAGACCTTCAAAACCATTTCTGAAACCCATACCATCTTTAAAGGCCTTGAAGAAGGCAAATACCTCGTCACCATTATAGCTGTTGAAGAAGGGGGGGATGAATCAGCCAGGGGAAATTATTCTTTTACTGTTTTGAAAAAAGCTAAGTTCTATCATTCGTTCTGAAAATTATAAAGGAGGGGAAAATGAAAACAAGGTTATTAAAACTGTTTTTAGCGCTTTCTTTCGTGATGGTTTCCGCATGCTCTTATGCGGAAGTTTCAAACGGGTTTAATTTTCGTGTGTGGAGTGTGGAATGGGATGCAAACAGTGACTACCTCAAGATCGATGATGATTATCTGTACTCCCTGGGATATTCGCTGGCCCTTGAGTCATGGACGGTGAGCCTTACTTACACCACCGGGACCTTTGACGGAGCCAATATGATGTATAATCCCAATGGTTTTGCCTCTGTGGAAAGAGAGAGGGATGAGTACGAAGCCTATCTTTTAAAATCCTTTCAGGTTGGCCCGGGTTCTCTGGGAGTGGGTGCCGGATACCGCTATATGAAATTCAATGTGGATTTTGACAACTATTCCTTTGAGCAGGACATCACCATTCACGGACCTGCCGTTGCGGTTTCCTACAGCCAGCCGGTCGATACGGAGGGGAACTTTGTGCTGAACGCTTCAGGAACCCTGATGCCGTATCTGTTTGAAAAGGTGGATTATGACGGCGCCTGGTATCTGGGCTCTTATTATGCCCCAAACGGGTATGATGAAGATGACGCCACCTGGGGCTGGAATGCGCAGATTTCAGGAACCTATGTTTTAAATAACTGGCTTTTTACCCTGGGTTATAAATATCAGACGATTGAGGAAAAGGAAATGGACTATCTTATTTTTGCCGAGGAAACCTTTTCCGGATTTTTTGCTGAAGTGAAGTTTGATTTCTAAAAAAGGCCTATCATTTTTCCCGCAGCAGGCGGGGTAAACAAAAAGGGATTTATCTTTTGATAAATCCCTTTTTGTTTTGCAGGTGAAAATGAAGGGTACGGGGCTTTGATCGCTTCGATACCTTTCTCTGCTATTACCAACGGATTAAAATCCGTTGCTACAAGATGTCCCGTCCCTATGGGACTTCATTCCCTTGTTTTGTTTCCCTGCAGAGCCGTAGGCTCGGCCCATATCAATGAACACATTCAGCGAAGGACGAGGGGCGGTCATTGAGGGAGAATCGAATAAATCATTGACGAAAAGTCTTTTCCCTTTTAAATACCTTGTAATGATTACGTGCGTATTGGCAGAAAAACCCTCCCAGGCCCGCGATTTCTACAAACCCCTTCTGGAACGCTTAAGCGGGGAAAAACTTGTGGACAAGGGGGACTACTTTGCCTCAGCCTCCTACCGGCTTTCGTGGTTTTACGGCCATCTGCTGGAAGCAAAAGAGCCTGTGGAATATGACGCCAAATTCAAGGAATGGAAGCTCGAAGATCTGCCCATCCTTCCTGACCACCTCGAATACCGCTACAAGGACGGGAGCGCAAAAAAAAGAGCCGAAATCCTCGTTAAGCTCTGCCAGGAGTCGGATACGGTAATCTGCGCCACAGACCCTGACCGTGAAGGTGAGGGCATTTTCAGAACCTTCTGGAATTTTGAGAAACTTGAAAAATCCGCCAAACGCCTGTGGGCGGTTTCGCTTGCGGATGATGACCTGCTCGATTCGTGGGGAAAAATGAAAGAGCTTTCGCATTACAATGCTCTGGCCAAAGCAAGGGACGCCCGCGCGGCCGCAGACTGGCTTGTGGGCATGAATGCCAGCCGGGCCTATACCTGTGTGGCCTACACCAAGGTGCCCATAGGCCGCGTGCTTACGGCAACCCTTTCGCTGATTGTGGCGCGTGACCGTGAAGTGGAAAGCTTTAAGGAACTTTGCACGTATCAGCTTAAAGCCCTGTGGAACAATATCCCCTTTATTTTTTATAATGAAGACGGTAATTTTTTTGAGCGTAAAGAGACCGTGGAAAAAATTTCCGGAGCGGTTATGGATAAGGTGTTTGCACTTCGGGATTTCAGCGATGAGGTCAAAACCGAATACCCGCCCAAGACTTTCAACCTGCCGGATCTTCAGAAGGAGGCCAACAAGGCCTTTGGCTTTGCCCTGGATAAGACCTTAGCCCTTGCTCAGTCTTTGTATGAAAAAAAACTGCTCACCTACCCGAGAACCGATTCCTCCTTTTTGCCTGAATCAGATCTGAATAAGTATTATACTCTGATCAACAAGCTGGCTTCAGAAAATGAAAAAAAACTGATCCCCGCAGACAACCGCAAGCCGCCCTGCGTGAAGGATTCTGATTCCGCCCATACGGCCCTTATTCCCACCGGCGGGATTCCCCAAAATTTATCGGAAGAGGAAGCAAAACTTTATGAGCTCGTGCGCTCGCGTTTTGTGACCGCCTTTATGTTTCCACGCACCTACCATCAATACACGCTGGTGATTGCGGACGAAGAGGGGCACACCCTGAAAGCCCGTGTGACCTGCGATATTGAAAAAGGCTACAAGTCCCTGCGTTCACAGAAAAAGGATGAAGACGAGGGGGATGAAAAAGAGGAAAAGGACGAAGAATCTGAATTTTCTGAAACTCTGGATGAAGAGACGCTGAAAAATAAACCTTCAGCGCTTAGCGGGCTAGTGACGCACACACGCAGGAAATCGCGGCCCAAATATTATACGGCAGCCACCTTGATTTCCGCCATGCAGAACTGCGGGTCCATGCTGGAAGATGAGCAGGCCCGCCAGATGCTCAAGGAAGTGAAGGGCATCGGTACCCCGGCCACCCAGGCTACCTACCCGGTGAACCTTGAGCGCTACGGCTATATCCGCACAGAGAAAAAATATTTTATTTCCACACCCAAGGGACGCTCTTTAATTGCCAGCATTCAGCCGGATCTTAAAACCCCTCAGCTGACTGCGGAATGGGAATTCAAATTGAAGCAGATGGAGCGGGGGCAGTATGATTATGAGGCCTTTGACAAAGAGATCAAGGATTATGTTCTGGCGATTGTCTCCCAGTGCCGGACCAACGGCAAAGCCCAGGTGCGGATTTTAAAGGGAACCGAAGAAGCCGCAGAGCTTTTGCCCTGCCCTGCGTGCGGACGCTATCTGCACAAGTTTGACTGGGGCTGGGCCTGTGTGCGGGAGTGCGGCTTCAAGATCGGAAATACCATTGCAGGCCATGCGGTGACCTATGAGGAGGCAAAAGATATCTGCATCCGAGGGTACACGCACAGGATTGAAGGTTTCAAGTCAAAAGAGGAAAAGATTTTCTCTGCCCGGCTGGCCTATAAAGATAAAAACGTTACTTTTGATTTTAATTCCCCTTTCCCCTGCCCGCGCTGCAACGGGGCCTTAAGGGAGGGCGCGGATTTCATTTCCTGCGCAGCCTGCGGGTTCTCTGTTAAAAAGACCCTGAGCACCAAAACCCTGACGGAAAAACACCTGGAGGCCCTGCTGACCAAAGGCCGCTCCCCTCTGATCAAGGGCTTTCTGAAGGCACCGGGAAGCACCGAAACCTTTGACGCCTACCTGATCTTCAATGAACAGTATCAGGTTCGATTCGAGAAAAACAGCAAGACCTGATGAAGGTTTTTCACCGGAAAATCCGGGAGGAAAGATTTTATGATCATGACGAAATGGAGGAGGGGCTGGAATGTAAAAAAAACGGGATATTGAAATATTGCAACAGAAAACTTCTCCCGCCGATTTTTTTACGATAAGATGGCAGAGGATTTAATGTTTTTCAATTCCCGGGGCGGAGAGTCACAAAATAATACATAAGGCTTTAAAATATGGATGAAACTAGCGACTCACTTAAAAGTCTTTTAAAAGAACTTTTAGCATTACCAAAAGAAACTGAATGGGTGGAATTCAAACTGAATAATGACGACCCGCAGGAAATCGGGGAATATCTTTCTGCTTTATCAAATTCTGCTGTTCTAGCAGGCAAGTCAAAGGGTTATCTGGTCTGGGGTATTGAAAATACGACCCACAACATTATTGGAACAAAGGTTGATCCGAAACATCTGAAAAAAGGCAATGAAGAACTTGAAAGCTGGCTTTTAAAGCTTCTATCACCCAAAATTGATTTTAATTTCTATGAAACTCAGATTGGTGACAAGCGTGTTGTGATATTGCAAATAAGCAGGGCAACTAACAATCCAGTGCAATTCCAGGGGCATGAATATATTCGGGTTGGTTCATACAAAAAATCTCTGAAGGATTTTCCTGAAAAAGAACGCGCCTTGTGGAGGATTTTTGACAAAACACCTTTTGAAATTCTGCCCGCTAAAGAAAATCTTACATCGGATGAAGTATTGTCTTTGCTGAGTTATCCTGATTATTTTGATCTTTTAAAAATTCCATTGCCTGACAATAAAGTAGGAATCTTATCCCGTCTGGAAGAAGAGAAAATGATTATAAAAAATCAGTCCGGCTTCTGGAATATATCCAATTTAGGCGCTATTTTATTTGCAAAAAGACTGGATGATTTTCAAAGACTAAAAAGAAAAGCCGTCAGGGTGATTGTTTACAAGGGTAATTCAAGGGTTGAAACTCAAAAGGAACAAACAGGCGGTCGCGGATATGCAATAGGTTTTGAAAAACTGATTGAATATATTATGGCGTTGATCCCGTCCAATGAAATAATTGAAAAAGCTTTGAGGAAGAATGTTCCAATGTATCCTGAAATCGCCGTCCGTGAAATTGTTGCAAACGCCCTCATTCATCAGGATTTTTTTATTTCAGGCTCCGGACCCATGATTGAAATATTTTCAGATCGTATGGAGATAACAAATCCTGGAATACCTCTTGTGCAGACAGACCGTTTTCTTGATACCCCGCCAAAATCACGAAATGAGGATTTGGCCGGGTTCATGCGCCGTGTTGGAGTTTGTGAAGAAAGGGGCAGCGGTATTGATAAAGTTGTTTTCCAGACGGAATTATATCAGCTTCCTGCTCCCTGTTTTGAAATAGCAGGGGAAAATACGAGAATTATACTTTTTGCCTATCGGCCATATTCAGAAATGGACAGAAAGGAGAAAGTGAGAGCTACTTATCTTCACTCCTGTTTACGATATGTGCAAAGAGATTATTTGACAAATACTTCTTTGCGTGAGCGCTTTAAGATAGAAAAAGAAAACAGCGCAATTATATCACGTGTGATAAAGGATGCTATTGAAGATAAAGCAATAAAACCTGTTGATATGGAAAATTTATCCAGAAAGCACACAAAATATTGGCCCATATGGGCATGATTTTTTATTTGACGGTTATTTGACGGTTATTTGACGGGGTAAGGAATTTTGATATTAAATAGATCATTTTAAGGTTTGTTTTGTAATATTATATATCATTTATTGAGTTTTTTTATTTGATTGAAAGAATTATGACCACCAAAAATCAAAAATTTGTACTGACATGGATTGGCAAGGGTGAGTCGTAAGACATGAGTTGATGATAGGGATTGAAGATCTCTAAAAATCTTATGCAGTCAGGAAAAAAGGATCTTTCTGTGTGCTTGGGGCTGTTTGTTTTTAACTGTTACTTCATGAATTTCTGATGAGGTATCATTACGCCAACATTTTGAAGAGTCGATTGAACGGGATTTAAAACCTTGAGCTGATTGATTTTTAATTCAAAAAAATGACTTATCCGGACAGGTGTGAAGATTTTATTTTAGGATATGGGCGTATTAAGTTCATTGAGTGATGTGAGTTGTTTACAGGTACTGATTTTTTTTGTTTTGATTATTTTTTGTTTGCTGTATGGTATTACAACAATTTCTTGAAACAAAGGAGAGTGAGCTCATGGCGACAAAAAGCAAAGTCACGGTTCCACCGGTCATCAAGGTTGGCGGTTCAGCTGAAAGCTTGAGCATGAACTTCATGCCCGCGGGATCCACGAAGTGGATTAAGCAAGATCCCAGACCGGAACAGAAAGCGCCTTGCTGAGTGTTTCGGCTTCCTGCCGTATGCGGGTGAGATCGCTATGATCGACCAGAGTAATCCGGGTTTTGTTTTTCAGGACGAGAGTGAGCTCTGTACTCAGATAAGTTTTTGACGAGTGTTTGCTTCCTCCTCTGCAAGGTTCGGAAAGAATCTGAAGCGCATGGATTTCCTGAAAGGAGATTCGCTTTTGTCTGAACAGAGGGAAGCCTTTGATAAAAAACCGGCTTCGGAGGTCGAATCGGACAGGTGAAACAAAGGAATAAAAAAAGAAAAATCCGGGGAGCATAAAGACCAGGCCGAAAAGAACCCCGAATATTTTTGGTGTGGAAAGGATATTCTGAATGCTGAACCAGATGCCCCGTATGCAACCCAGAGGGTGGTGAAGAAGGTCTAAGAGGGAAAAGGGGAGTTTCAGACTCAGTTGAATGATCCATGCCCCGACGGCAATAAAGATCAGGGAGAAAATCAAGGAAAACAGGGTGGGGCGATAAGTGAGAATGCCGGATTCGTTTTTATGGAGTTTTCGGGTGCAGAAATTGCTTCCTCCAGAGGATGCCGGAGCCCAGGAAATTTCTTTTGCCAAAGGGTCGCTGAATGCTTCGATTCGTTTTAACTGCTCTTCCTGACGTGCGGCTCTTTTTATTTTCAATTCCTGAATAAAGTGATTAATCATGGCAATTCCTTTGGCTGTTTTTTATGGGTTTATCATGGGATTCATTGAAGCACGGAGATACATGAAGATCAAGAATTTCCTGAGGGAAGAGATTTGATTTCAGGGAGAAGAAGTGTTTAAAGGACGGGATAATAATTTAAAAAGGTTGTGAAAAACCCTTGAATTTAGTTCGGTTGCGAACTATATTGGTTTCATGAACAACAAATCCCCCAGAGCCATTATTGCCCAGATTTCAAAAATTCGTGAAGCCGCAAACCTTTTTATTGAGCGTGAGCTTCATTCCCGCGGGATCAAGGGGATTGTGCCGGCTCACGGAGCTGTTTTTAATTTTCTGTTTCGGCAGAAGGAGTCTGTGCCCATAACGTCTCTGGTCAAGCAATCGGGCCGTGCAAAGTCAACGGTTACAGGCATAGTGAAAACCCTGGAGCTGCATGGATATTTATTCAGGCAGGATTCGGCTGAGGATGCCCGTTCTTTTCACATCGGGCTTACGGAAAAGGGAAGGGCTCTTGAATCGGATTTTAAGGAAATTTCCGATTTGCTGGAAAAAAAGGTTTATGGAGGTATGGCGCATAAAGACCGGGAAAACCTGATGAAGTTACTGGGGGAAATTGAGAGGAATTTGGGGGAGTAGGATGAATTCCGGCGCTTCGATCGCTTCGATACGTCGGCCTTCGGCGGACACTCAGCGACCGGAAGGCAGAGGGCAGGGCACTCACAAGGGGCTCTCCTACTGGGAGGCAAGAAGGCGAAGGGCATCCTATGCATAGGATTTTTGGTGCGAGGACCAAAGAAATTAAATATTCTTGACATTATACCGAACGGTATATTATAAGTCTGGCTATGAACGCCATGAATTCAGCTAAAACAAATCTTCTTAAAGGGGCTCTGGAATCCTTTTGTCTGAAGGGGTATGACGGGGTGGGAGTGCAGGAGCTTGCCGATCTGGGCAGGGTGACCAAGCCGACCCTTTACCATTATTTCGGGAACAAGGAGGGGATTTTAAAAACTGTCCTTGAATTTTATTTTACCCCTTTTCTTTCGGAGGTATCCGACCTTGCCGGCGCCCAAAAGGATCTTCCCCTGATTCTGGAGGATCTCGGGTTTTTATTTCTGAAGTCTTCGGATACGGAACCCTCTTTCTGGCGCTTTATGCTTTCCATTAATTTTTCCCCGTCTGACAGTGTTCCCTACCGCTGCGTGCAGCCCCATCTTGAGAAACAGTTCAGGATTCTGGAAGCGCTGTTCAGGAGGGAAGTCCCGCGTTACGGAAATATGAAGGGAAAAGAACATCTGATCGCCGTTTCCTTTATCGGGCTGATGCATACCCATGTTTCACTCGTTCTGAATCAGTATACCCGCGTTTCTGAAAAACTGGTCAGGAATGTGGTTCATCAGTTTTTATACGGAATTTTTACTTAAAATTTTTTTTCTTTAAGAGTGTACCTAACGGTAGGTATAAAAGGAGGTTTTATGACACAGTGGACAATGGATTCAGTTTTTTATCACATCTACCCTCTGGGGTTGTGCGGTGCGCCAAAGTTTAATTCGCAAAGCGAAGCGCCTTTCAACCGCCTGAAGGATCTTTTGGAATGGGGGCCGTATCTTCGCGAAATGGGGGTCAATGCGGTCTGTCTGGGCCCGGTGTTTGAGTCTGAAAGCCATGGGTATGATACGGTGGATTATTCACAAGTGGACAGGCGGCTTGGAAGGAACGGGGATCTTAAAAATCTGGTGGATTGTTTTCATGAAAACCGGATACGGGTCGTGCTGGACGGGGTTTTCAATCACAGCGGCAGAAGGTTTTTCGCTTTTGAGGATCTTCAGCGCAGCGGGGAGTCCTCCCGGTATTGCTCCTGGTACAGTAATATTCGTTTTTCAGGGAAAAGCCCCCTGGGGGACAATTTTATGTATGAAGGCTGGAGCGGGCATTATAATCTGGTGAAGTTCAATCTGAAAAATCCGGAGGTTGCCGCTTTTCATCTCCGCTCTGTTTCAGGATGGATTAAAGAGCTGGATATCGACGGGTTGAGACTGGATGCGGCCGATGTGATGGACTTTGAGTTTATGAAAAATCTTTCAGAACATTGCCATGCGTTAAAACCGGATTTCTGGATCTTCGGGGAGGTGGTGCATGGGGATTATTCCCGGTGGATCAGGCAGGCCCGGCTGGATTCTGTGACAAATTATGAAATGTATAAGAGCCTGTATTCATCCTTCAATGACAGGAATTTTTTTGAACTGGCCTATTCCTTAAACAGGGAGTTCGGAACACAGGGGATTTACAGGAATCTCCCCTTGTTAAATTTTGCGGATAACCATGATGTGTCAAGGATTTCTGAAACACTGAAAGAGAAAGTTCATCTGTTCCCCCTTTACGGGCTTTTATTTACCATTCCGGGAATTCCATCGGTTTATTACGGGAGCGAGTGGGGAATCGCGGGGAGAAAAAACAAGCGGGATGACGCCGCTTTAAGACCCTGCCTTAATTTGCAGTTCCTTCACAAGGATTCACCGTTTCCTGAACTCAAAAATGAAATTCAGAGATTCATCCGACTTCGTCAGAATTCAAAAGCGATGAAAAGGGGGGATTACCGCTCCCTGCATGTGGATCATCTTCAATTTGCTTTTGAGAGAAAGTATCAGGAGGAAACAATTGTGGTTGCGGTGAATGCCGCGCAGGAGGCGAAAACGCTCTGTCTGGATCTGAACTATCCGGTTTTTCATGCCTTTGATATTTTAAATAATGAAGAGGTGAAAACAGAGGGAACCTGCATTCATCCTGCTCTTTTCCCTGATTGGCTGAGGATTATCCGGGTAAATACGGAATAAGCAATTGTCAACGGATTGAAATCCGTTGCTACAATATGAATCGTCCCTACGGGACTACGGAATATCATTTCGTTTTTGCAGAGGGGTAGGCTCGGGCCATAGGAATGGATGCTAATTCTTCTGGTTAAAAAGTGTTTTCATTCCACCCACAATGCGGGATGCCGGGACAACCTCTATTTTATCATTAAGCGGATAATGATGATTTCCCGGATAAACCACAGCAATCCGGTCGAGATTTAAATCCGTGAGAGCGGTCTTCATGGAAGGCGTTATCTGAGGTGCGTCGGCCCTTTTGACTTCAACCCCGTACATCTTCCCATTTTTTTTGAAGACAAGATCTATTTCAGCACCGTTATGGGTTGCCCAGAAATAAAACTCCTCCGGATGGACGGATTTAATCACTTCTTCAAGGATAAAACCCTCCCAGGAGGCCCCATATCTGGGATGGGACATAAGTTCGGACATGTTTTTTATTCCAAAGAGTGCATGCAGAAGCCCTGAATCACAGATATAAATCTTTGGGGCTTTCACCTGACGTTTTTTCAGATTTGTAAACCAGGGGTGCACCTGTCGAATAATAAAAGCTCCGGACATGATATCTATATATCGTCTGACAGTGATTTCAGACATGCCCATGGAACGTGCCAATTCACTGATATTGAGGGTTTGTCCATGATAATGGGCCAACATCATCCAGAAGCGTGACAAAGCAGCCGAAGGGAGTGCAACGCCCAATGCAGGCAAATCACGTTCCACAAAACTTCTTAAATAATCCTGTCGCCAGGCATAGCTGCTTTTTTCTGATTGAGCAAGAAACGACCTGGGCAATCCCCCTCTCAGCCATAGTTTAGCACTGTTTTTTATGCCTATTTCCTCAATGGAAAAACCGTTAATGGAAATATGGGCGAGCCTTCCTGCAAGGGATTCAGATGAATGTTTAATAAGCTCCGGAGAGGTGCTTCCAAGAATAAGAAATTTTGCCGGTAAAGGCGTTCTGTCTGCAAGAACCCTTAAAACAGGAAATAATGTCGGGGCACGCTGGATTTCATCTATGACAACCATTCCCTTCATCTGGGAGAGCATATCCATAGGTTCTGAAAGACGGGCCAGGGATACGGGATCTTCCAGATCAAAATAGGCGGGTGATTCAGGTTTTAAAAAACACCGGGCGAGTGTTGTTTTTCCGCATTGCCTGGGGCCGAGCAAAGCCACAATTCTTCCATGGGTGAAGGCTTTTTTAACCTGCTCTATATGTTTATTCCGTTTAATCATGGGAAGATATTACCATGAAAATTCTATATTGCAATATATAAATTTCATGGTGATTTTTACGGCAACGCCAATAAGGGGCAGAAAGGGATGGATACCGGCCCCCTTCGACAGGCTCAGGGTCCGGAAGGCAGGGGAGACGCGGCGATGCCACGTCTCTACGTGACCGGGAGGGTAAAAGGCAGAAAAGGCATGGATTCCGGAATGACGGAGGGCGGGACAAGCTGCATATAACAGGAAGGCAGAAGTCAGGAGAGGTTCGGTTTATCTTTGAAATAGACGGGAATCTGAATGATTAAATTTAAAAAATTACTTCGAAAAAGAATTACACTATTTTGATTGTTTATAAAAAAATTATTTTTTGGACTTGTTTTTTCCGGCTGATTATGCGATAATAAGATAATCAATTTTCACTAAACGCTCCTGAAAAGGAATCATAAATGGCTGGTCGTTTCTATATTATTGATATACCATGTTGTTATGGCTTATTTCAGCTGCAGATAGTCATTTGTTTGTTTTCGTTCAAAGGCGATTTCAGTGTTCAGCGCCCGCCTTAAATTTAAAGATTCTATTTTAAAAAACATTCTATTCACTTATTAATAAAAATGTTCAAGGAAAGGGATGGTCTATGATAAAACGTTTGTATTCATTTTTTTCAGTATGTGGAATATTTTCACTGCTTATGACCGGTGTGCTGGCTTCTGATCATCATCATAAACAGCCCCCAAAAAATCAGCTTTGCCTGGCCAATAAATTAATCAATGAGTTTAATTCTGGAAAAATCACCTTTGAAAAGGCTCAGAAGAAATGCGGCGGAATATTGGAAATAGTTAACTTATCCGGAAAGGTTGTTCATTTTGGAGCTCCTAATGCAATGACGCCTGTTCCCGGAGCTTTGGTTTCAATCGCTGAATTTCCCGCTACTAAGTATTTCGGCGTTACAACCGACGATGCGGGCTTGTGGTCCATGCCGGTAGTGAAGATCAAAAGAATACCGCTTAGGATTTCTTTTTTATATGAAAAAGAAGGTTTTCAGACAGCCAAATCCAATATTTTAACGGTAAAGAATCGTAATATTGATGATATTGTCATGCAGTTTCCTGACCTCCAGTTTTTCGGCGGGGCTAAAGCCATGCTTGAATATCAGGTGAGTCAGAAAATGGGAAAGGCTTTTCCCATCGAGAATGTTCTGGTTGTTACCGTGGGTAAATCATGGGCCTCCATGTTTCTGGATGAGTTTCCTCATGGCGATCCAGGCGCAGTGGTCACCATTTCCCCGGAGATTCAATACCCTTCCTTAGGGCCGGTCTATTTTAATGAAGATGTGCTGCCTGATATTTCCTTCCCTTTTGTCTCTGTTGACGGCGGAGTTCTTTTTGCCAATCTGCCGGACGGGGACTATACGTTCAATGCTTTAAAAGATCCTTATGACTTCCCGGCTGTAGAGTTTGAAATTGTACCGGATGTTCAGCTCTATGTTGCCTCTCCTCCTCATGGGCTTCAGAGTTCAAACAGTTCAGCGGCAGGTGAATGGTAAAAATATAACGTTTTTTTATCCGGGCAGGGAACAATGGTATTTGTTCCCTGCTTTTTTTTTGTCCGCACGGGACGTCTTTGGATACGATTTTTCCGGAAGGCGGAGGGACAGGAAAGGCATGGGTTCCGGCGCTTCGATGGCTTCGATACATCCATCTGAATGCAGGAGGCAGGGCACCCACAAAGGGGTGCCCCTACGGGATTGGGAGGCGGAAGAGAGGAAGGGCCTTCGACAGGCAGAGGATTGAGGTCGGTCATTGAGTGATGATCGAAGATCATTGTATCGAAATGAACGGGGAAGGTGAGGAAGGCATGGATTCCGGAATCGGGTTCCGGAATGACAGGAGGGAGGCACGAGGCAGGTATATGGATTGAGTATTGAATGGAGATTATTTTGAATGACAAAAGAATTGAGAAGTGCTGAAATTCAATACGAAAGAAGGATAAGGACTGTCCTTTTTGCGGAGAGGTCATCCTGACGGACATTTATTGAATGTTTCTGAAAAGGGAGGGGCTATGAAACAGAAAGATGCTGGTGTTGACCGTGATAGGGGGTGACCGATTAATCCTGAAGGGGTTTCATTTTTTATGCTGTGCAGTGAATGTGAGTGTGGTGAATGAGCCGGGGATGTTTTTTTTGAAAATTTGTTCCGTTGTTTTCTTTGTTTTGTTTTTGTGGATCTTATCCAAAGCAGTGAATTATGTGGATAAGCGCCTGGCTATTGCTGCGAATAGTCGCTGGCAACCCCTGAGAAAAGAGGTGTTCAAGGCTTTTTTGTAGAAGCCGTTTGAAAAATTTACGCTCCTGTTTCACCAAGAAATTTACGTGGAAGAGTGTCTGTTGTATCAACAACAATATCTTTCACAGCTGCAAAAAATATGTCCCATTCTTTTTGGGATATTAAGCCTGAACGTTGCGAATGTATTCGTTGTAAATACTTTTTCCATTCTTTTTTAATATCTAATGCCGCAAGTTTTTTTAAATTTACTTCTCTGATTTCAGCTTCACTTTCCTGTTTTTTAGCTTCAGAATTTCTTTTATAAAGATCAAGCAATAATCGTGCAGCAGCAGTAGTTCCTCTTAATGCATTTTCAGGTTTTTGCCCCAGGGTATCTAATATTGTAGCGGCAATAAGTAAATGTAAGGCTTGCTTTAATTCACTTTCAGAGGGTTCGCTATTATATGTTTCACGCCATGTTTGAGCTAAATTATGAGTAAGATTATTAAATTCTCTTTGAAGAATTGATGAAAGCACAACAGAAGGAAGAGAGGCATATTCATATCGGTCAGTATCAATCTCAAGTGCCCCAATATGCATTGCGATAACAACAGGCAGTGCTTTATTAATATCCTTAAGTAATTTTCCTTTATGTTTCAATTCGCTGCTCATAACAACATCATAAGATTTTCGCTCATGTCCAGACCAACCATAACTTAATCCATCTGGTTTTGACTTTGCCGTTGTTTTTTTGCCAATATCATGAGTCAGGATGTATGCCTCCAACGTATCCGAAGAAAATGATTTCATTATTTCTTTCAAATCTGAATCAATGTCAAGTCCGTCAGGATTTTCCGCTACTTCACGCATCATCATTAAATGGTCAGAAAGTGCTGCATTAATCCCACCCTCTTGATGATACTTTTTATTAAAGTGCGGCGTATCCAGATAATCCCTATAATCTGCGGGTACTCCTGTTAATTCTTTGCTCGTTTTTAGAGCAAAGTTGAAACGGTTAATCACCCGTCTGACCAGTGGAGACATAATCATTGTTCCATCTATCTCGCGAACAAGTCCTGTATCTAATAGTTGTTTCCGCATGGACAACACTTCAGGGTCATTGGAAAATTTGGCATTTGAAGCCAGATTATTTAATAATTTAACCGTCATGGAATTTGCAGTCTTAACAGCAACATTATAGTTCTTTCCAACTGTTTTCTCTGCAGTTGCAATAAACTTTCTATGATCTCCTTTGTAGTCAAATGTAGTCATTCCTTGTGACTTAGCTTTGGCAGCACTCTCAATAAGTTCCAGATAAGCTGCCGGAATTCCTCCTGTATCAGCGATGATGTCTTTCGAAATATTTTCCAGGCCGGCAAATTTTAATAATTCACTCTGAGCCTGAGCAGTCAAATATTCAGTTTTTAACAGACCTTTTTCAGAAGGCAATAAACCGGCTTTGACCATTGAATCAATGAAACCAGGTGTGCGTAAACCTTTTGAATGAATAATAAGAATAATCTTTTTTCCTTTATTTTTAGCTTCTTTAGCCATATCAATCAACATTGAAGCTGTTTCAATTTCAACCCCCTCCATTTGTTCCCCCACAGCCAAATCAAACTCATCAAATACAATCGTGTCTCCTTTGCCAAGAATCTTTTCCATTAAAACAGTACGGTTGGCATGAATCCATTCAAGCTCTTTAGCCTTAAACTCTATAGAGGTCATGTAATCATTTTTGGCTTTTTTCTGTCCCTCTTTATCAGAAATACCCTGTTCCAAATAATACGCATTGAGAAATTCTTCTCTTACATCAAACAGTGGAGGATTCCCGATTGCAAGCTGCATTTGTTCTGTTTTCCCCGAGCCAGGAGCACCAAGAATTACAGCGCATCCGGTATTTTCAATGGATTGTTGAATTCTGGGTACCATTGCAAGCTGCTGACCAACATTTTGAACTGAAACAACTGCAGCTGGACTTGCCTGAATTTTGACAGTTTCTTCTTTTTTAACACTCGTTTTAGAACTATTATTGGAAATTATATTCATTAATTCTCTGGCGTGATTTTCAGAAAAGTCTGCCAGATCGAGAATAGGCAGTAACAACAATGCAGTTTCTTTTTGATTTGCTTCCAATTCTCCAGTGTGTAATACAGAAATCAATTTTTCCAGGTTTTCCCCTCTTTGAACGGTATTGCGACTGGCTAATAATGATATTTGGGATAAAGTTTCCTGAGCACCTTCATTTCCACGAAGTAATATCTTGCTGTCTTGTCCTAGTTTTTTATTAAAGTAATCTGTTATTAATTGAGCTAATTTGCGATCAGAAATCAATGCTTTAAAATACCTGGTAATAATTTCTGCTCTGGCCCTCTGAAGGCTTGCAATTTTAACAGGATTTGCTTTATTGTTTTTAATGCTTTCTGAAATAGCCAATAAATGGACTGCTGCCAGTTCTTTTGAAGCAGCTAAATCGATTGTACGATCAGGATTCAAATTTGCAGCAACACGGGCTTTCCTGGTTTTAAATTCATCAATCATTAACTCAAGGGCTTTTGCCCATTTGTTTTTTGCATAATACTTGCTTTTAAGAATAAATGTGATTTTGTCACTCATTGAAAATGGCTTATTTGCAGCTGATTTAGGAGCAAGACAAGAAACGAATTCGTTTGACTTTTTTTGCTTATCCGCAGCTTCTGCAGAATAGATAGATAAAAGGAATGCAAACGTTAGTAAAAATATTTTTTTTATAACGTAATCCTTTATAAATAGTTTACATGATTTCTTATATATGTACTTACCCCCAAATAGGTATGAAGTCAATACTCTGAAAAATAATAAATCATAATATGCTTCCTTATATGTAATTATGACTGAATTCCTTGCCGTGGTTTTGCGTAAAAATCTACTTTATTTACCAAGATATTAGACATAACTATACTGAGAACAAAAATTGTTGTAGTTTTGATCGTTTTTAAATCAACGGATTGAAATCCGTTGCTTGGTTTTGTGCTAAAGGAATCAAATTCTTACCTTTTGATTGTTTTAACACAGAAGTTTTCAACAAGTTTAGAAGAAATATTAAATAGATTGGATAGGCTAATAATTGTTACCGATTTTATCGAAAATTGTGTTACAGATTCAGATGAAAAAGTTGAATTAACATAGGAATCAAAACGATTTACCAATCATACAGACGCAAGAGGTAGAGACGCACGGCCGTGCGTCTCTACGGTGCGTCTCTACGACAACGGAAAAAAGGATTGCGGGTGTTTGCATGGGGAGGGAAAGGCACTAAAAGGCATGGATCCCAGGATCAGGTTCCGGTATGACGGAGTAGGATGGATACCCGGATCGAGTCCGGGTATGACAGAGGGAGGGACAAGTTCCGGAATGACGGGGACGAAGAGAAAGGCATGGATTCTTCGGTTCCCTCAGAATGACAATTCTTTCCGAATCATTAGAGCTCCTTGAAATTCAGAGTCCTCCGGGGAGGTAAAGAGATGAATGAAAAATCAGACTAATTTGATTTATTTTTGATAAAAGTGAAATTAAAAAATTTATAGGATTCAAATAAATCAGGATTATTCAGATTTTTAATAATTTGATTAACAAACATTTCCTGGGATTCGTTTTTCAGGGGTTCCTGGTATTTTGCTGTATTGTCAGCTTCGATATTTTTTATGCTTTTAACTTCTACGATTTTCCGGGTGTCGGTATTTTCACTGTTCTTGAAGAGATAGTCTAAATTAGGATCATGCCTTTTTGAAGGGTTTCGGGCAGGATCGAAACCTATATCGATTATTTGGGGATTCAAGTATTTAAACGTTAAGAATTCATTTTTAATCTCATATTTAATTAATAAATAGGGCGCCGAATTGCTGAGGTCTGTCTGTTTTAATTGAAGAAAGGATTGATTGTTTATTTTTACTTCCCAACCCGCATATTCAACGGAGTCTTCATCGGAAACGCCCATCATCTGTTTTATGGAATATTCACAGGCGTTTATCTTTTTAATGATGATGGTGAAATGATTATCATGGTTTGATAATCCGGGATTTGTATTTTCCCCAGAAGGGGATCGCCATATTCCGATTAATGATTCATTGACCGGAATTTTCTTTTCCTCTGAAACCGGGAATTGATAACTGCAGCTGCTTAAAAGCAGCAATCCCATTATCATTAATATTAATTTTTGCATTTATAGTATTCCATCCTTGGAGTTCGCTGATTTCTGGTGAAAACTTATACTTAGCAAATCACTTTAACCATCTCAAGAGACTTTAATCTATTCAAGGGGATTTTTTTTGCTGTCATGGACATGACCTGACAAATGGTGTAGTATCCCTTTAAAAGGGGTTTATGGTGAGATATTTGAGAATATCCAGGTTGCTATTGCCCGTGAAAAGCAGATTAAAGGTGTTTTAAGGAAGAAAATGATAGAATTAATCATAGAACACAATCCGGAATTTAAAGATCTCTTTGACGAGATTGCTTCGTCGCGGAACTCCTCGCAATGACGTTCAAAAAGATGTACTTATCGAAATGATACAGGACACTCGTGTGTGTAATCCGTTTATTATCGGGATGTCTGATTTTACGAGAAAAGTTTAAATGAAAATGAGGGTGCATGAATGAATCGCTGAAGAACAGTCAGTTCCTGCATGACAGAATGACATGCGCCGGAAGTGAAGACGTAAGCTTTATCCTGGTCAGGCCCAAAGAATTCAGGGCCGGAATCCAGTACCCTTTATTCGTTTTTTTGCACGGCAGGGGCGGTGACCCGAAACAGGTGTTGAAACGGGATTATGAGCTATGGTCTCAGCAGGATTTTTTTGTTCTCATTCCCCAGGGTATTTATTCCTGTGAATTCGGTTTTGCCTGGTACAACCGGAAGGATCCGGTTCAGTTTAAAATCGATCTTGAGAAGGATGAAAAAAGGGTCACTGAGCTGGTGAAGAAAATCAAGTCGGATTACCCTGTGAAGGCTTCAAGAATTCACCTGGGCGGTTTTTCACAGGGCGGGCGGCTGGCCTTTTATATCGGCTTCCGGAATCCGATCCTCTTCAGGGGAATCATGCCTGTCGGCGGCGTCTTTATGGAAGAGCAGCTGAATTCCCGCATCCCTGATGCGCAATATCTTCATGTGGATATTTTTCACGGAACAGAGGACAGGATAAACAGCTTTGAAAGTATAAAGGCCGCTTTTTATGAATTGAAGCAAAAAGGCGTTCCTGTGACTCTGACCTCCTACCCCCTTGATCATGAGTACACCCCGGAGATCCTGGCAAGAATTCTAAGCAGGGTCGGATCTTGAAATGGTGTTGTTTGTTTCCGGGAAAACAAGAATACACGAATCAAAAAAAACTTCCTCTTGAAAATCTTTCCAATTTATATGGAAATCTTTTCATTTTGACGTTTTGGTATACGTTTTGGTGCATCACCCTAACCCATTTGGGTTATCCGTTCTGAATGGGATTTCGCCGTTTTAAGCAATTTTTAAATCCATATTCTCTAAATTCGTTTCAATAATGAGTGTTGTATTTATTTAATTATTTTTATTTATTTGGCCCGATTTATGGATAAGGATAACTGCATGTTCCGATGCAAGAAATACGAAGTGCAGAACAATATTGCAGAGAATGACATTAGGAATTCTAAAACACTGCATTTTTAAATGAGGGGAAAAGAATGAAAAAAATGATGACGATAGCATTAATTTCAGTTTTCGGATTAACCGGATCTGTTTATGCCAAGGTCCAGGATTTTTCTGATAAAGCGCCTGCCCAGAGAATCGAAGTTTTCAAGGGAAGTATTGTTTCTGTCAATGTCGTTGACAGTGAACTTATCGTCAAGGATTTGAATGATGAGGAAGTGACGGTTACAGTGGACGCTGCAACAAAGATTTCCGCTGTGGGCGGGCCCGCTAAACTCTGCAAATTAAAGGCCGGTAAAAATGTCACCGTTCACTGCAGGGTTTGTGGTACGGATGTGATTGCCCAGGAAATCAAGTATGTTTAAAAATTAGATTTCAGCCGATCGGGTTTACCTCTCCTCCTTTTAAGTTCCCGATCGGCTGAAACTATTTCTGCATCTGGAGAAGAATCCGCCCTCCGCGCAACGTTTCATTCTTATTTTATCTCTCCTTTCTTTACTTCTTTCCCTTTTGTGAATATTATTTTTTTGTTTGTTGTTTTAATAATGGGCTCACAGAAAATAAGGAAGATGTTATGATTCGGAATGCCGTGAACAAGGATTTTAACAGGATTTATCAAATTATTAATGACGCGGCAACAGCCTACAAAAGTGTTATCCCGGATGACAGGTGGCAAGAACCTTATATGTCTGAAGAGGAATTGAAAAATCAGATTGCAGAGGGGGTGAGGTTTTTCTGCTATGCAGATCAGGACCTGATCAAAGGCGTAATGGGAATCCAGGACAGGAAGACTGTCAAATTAATCCGGCATGCCTATGTCCTTACTGAGCTCAGAAAAAAGGGCATCGGCTCTCTCCTGATTCGCCATCTGATAAAAGATACCTTCAAACCTGTCCTCATTGGAACCTGGAAAGCCGCCTCCTGGGCCATACGCTTTTATGAAAAACATGGCTTTGCCCTTGTTTCAGACGAAGAAAAAAATATCCTGCTGAGGAAATATTGGAACATCCCGGACAGGCAGATTGAAACCTCCGTGGTGCTCGCGGACAAAAAGTATTTTGATAATAAGGAACCCTGCCTTGCCTTTCCGTCCATTTAGCTTTATATCCTTTTAAAGAAACGTCCGGAGAATTTCTGTTTATTTATTCCGATAGGGCTAACCCGAATTTTGCGTGTCAGCGACAAATATTCGGGGATGCAATGTGTGTTTGACCCTGTCAAAACAGGCTTGCGCAGACAAAAAGTTGTTTTTTGCCTGAATACAAGACTGGGTACAATTTGTACCCAAAGATTGAAGTCAATAGTGGGGTTGGAAGGATTGATTTATTAGGGTTTGAATAGACTACTTCTGATTATTCATGCAATATGCGGGCTAATAGTCCAAAATATAATTTTCACATTTTTTATTTATTCCATCTCTTTTTTATCCTGATATTTTTCTGAATACATGGTTGAGTTTAAAAAATTCAGGGACTTTTATTTACACTCCTTTTAAAATTTGATAGTTATCCGGCCTTAAAATCAAAGGAGTTTTTAATGAAAAAGGCGTTGCTCGGTTTGCTTATTTTAATCGGTTCTGTGGCCGCTTCCCTCTCGTATTACGGTCTTTTTGCCAAAATTGAAATCCGTGAGGCTGAAATGGGCCCTTATTATTTCGCTTTTGACAAGCACCAGGGGGAATATCAGAAGATCGGTCCGGTGTTTTCCAAACTGTATTACCGCCTTATGAATGATAATATCGATTCCAAACAGGGCCTCGGGATTTATTTTGATAATCCGCGTTTTGTGGAAAAAACTAACCTGCGCTCCATCGCCGCCTGTCTTGTCGACGGGAACGATCCTAAAAACAGAGCTGTGCTTGAGAAAAAATATATGACCGGCGAAATTCCCAGAAGCCTTTGCGCAGTCGTTGAATTTCCCTACAAAGGGAATCTCTCCGTGATCCTCGGCGTGATGAAGGTCTATCCTAAACTGGCCGTATGGCTGCAGGAAAAAAAATACCCCGATATGCCCCTCCTTGAACTCTACGACCAGGCCGAAGGTAAAACCTATTACATCGCCCCGACCCATCTGAGTCCTACTGATTTTCAAAAGCTTTTTGAAAAACAGGAGCCTTTGAATCCTCAGCAATAATCAGGATTATCGGATGACTGAAACGCGAAAGCTTTTTTATGCGGCTGCCCTCATCTTTTTAGGCCTTTTCCTGAGAATGACCTATCTGGCTGCACCCCACATTGACGCCGACCAGGCCGTTTTCGGTCTTGAGGGAATTCATATCCTCAAAGGCGAATTCCCGGTCTTCAGCTGGGGCTATGCCTACATCGGAACCCTTCAGAGCTATATGGATGCCGTTGTCTTCTATTTCTTCGGTCCCTCCAGGGAAGCCCTCAATGCCGTGGCCCTTCCTTTTTACCTCCTTTATGCGTTTTCTCTTTATTCCTTAAGCACCGTCCTTTTCCGCTCCTTTTCCCTGCAGTTACTGACTGTTGCCCTGGGCGCGGTCGCCCCTGATTTCTTCATGATCCACGGGGCCTGGGGAAGACACGGCTACCCCGAGACTTTTGCCTTCGGCTCCCTCCTTCTCGCCATGGTCGCAAAAGGGGTGAATAAACCCCTCTCCGCTAAGTTTTATTTCAGTCTCTGCTTTGTGGCCGGCCTCGCCTGGTGGTCTAATTTCCTCATAATATATTATTTTGTCCCAGTCTTTATCTTTCAGCTTTACCAGATCTTTAAACGTTATGATTCCTTTGTTAAAGTGACTTTTTCTTCTTTCCCTGGTTTCTTTACCGGAGGCCTTCCTTTCTGGCTTTATAATTTTCAGAATCAATTTGAGTCCTTTGCCATGTTTGGTTCAAACGGGATTAAACCCGCGTTTTCCAATGCCCTCCTCTCTTTTCTTGATTCCTTTTCCATCCTCATCGGCGCCGTTCATTTTGACTCCGGACCCCTGATTTCCTGCATCTCCACTGCTCTTTCGCTGCTCATGGGGTTTATGGCCCTTTTCTGCCTCCTTTATTTCGGGGTGAAATGTCTCGCAGGATTTTTTAAAAGAATTCTCGATCCCGTTGATTTTATCTGGATTTTTTTTGCCTCCATCCTCCTGATCTTTTTTACCAGTCAGTATTCGTATGTGGGAGACAAAACCAACCTCCGGTACCTCGTTCCTTTTTACTCTCTTTACCCCCTCATCCCCGCCTTGACCCTCCAGGCTCTTGGAACCCGATTCAGACTCTCCCCCGTTGTTATTCCTTTGAGCTTTTTCCTTATTGCCATGAATTTTGTTTCCCTCACTCAGGGATCGCCCTTCTTCAATTCTGAGAAAAGAAACAAACAACACGCCCAGATTCAATCCCAGAATGACCTTTTCAATGAACTTAAAAAAACCGGAAAAAACCAGTTCCTTATGCATGAGTACTGGGAGTCCATGCGCTACACTTTTGATTCGAAAGAGGAACTCATCTTTGCGGATGTGAACTGCCGTTATCCAAAATATATCCACGATATGATGAAAAATAATGACCTTAATTATCTTATTTCAAGTAATTTTTTGAGTTTTGAAAATTCCGTGGAGATCCTCGGCAGCCAGTGCAAAAAATCACGGGTTAAGGGGTATACTCTTTATAATGGTTTTGAAAATCTGATTCCAGAGGAGATGTCTGTTGTTCCTGGAAATGCTTTTTCCCTTTCCACTCAGGCGGGCCCGGATCTTGAGAACGCCCTGACGGACAGAGTCCTGAAAACCGCTGTTTTTTTCCCGCTTAAATCAAGGAAACATCCTTTTCTGGATGTCCGCTTTTCTTCGCCACGATCCCTTATGGGCCTCGGAGGTGTCTTTGTTGATGAGTTCTGCTCCCCGGAAATTATCCATGTCCTCGATATGAGAAATCATAAACCTGTGACCATTATCAAAAATTATTTCCCCGGCTACAGGATGGGGGTTTTGCCTTTTATTCCCTTTTCACCCAAATTTTTTGAGCTTTATTTCACCCCCGTTGAAACAGATCACCTGCGTTTTGTCTTTCTGCCTAAAAAAGACTCGGGCATCCTTAATTGGGGGCTCAGTGAAGTATTCTTTTTAGAGCGGACGAAGGACGGAGAGGCGGGGGGAAAGGGTGAAAAGGCAGGGATGAGGGGCGGAGAGGGGGAAAGTGCTGCCGGGG
>CAYUET010000017.1:0-55127 GCA_964443875.1 uncultured bacterium
ACTGGCCCCACAGAGGACTTGCACCTCCAATCATTTGATCATGCCCTGCGCACCCCAGCCAGGCGGCTTCAATGCTTCGCATTTCCGCTTTCGCCTTTCGTGGGACTATAAAATCATACAACATTTTTTAAATTTTTTTCCGCTTTTACATGGGCAAAGATCATTTCTGCCAACCCTTATCCCGCTCATTCTTGTTTGTTCTAATTTTTTAATTTTAAAATGATTTAACCTTACTTCCATCTCTTTATCATATTGCCATTGATATCTATATATTTCAAAATCATATTGTGTTTTACCATTTTCAATAGAGATTATTATAAGAATCCATTCATCATACTTTAATTCATATTTTTTTAATTTGCAGTGTTCTTTTATTTTTTCAAAAATAGTTATATTGTTATTTGAAAAAACTGAAAACATTAAGCCTAATTTTAACTCATCAAAAGTAAGGGTTGAATCATGATTTAAATGATCACGAAGATACATTGAAACTATTTGCTCAATACCTTTTATTATTTCTTCTTGTGTTTCAATATCGCAACTTAATAAGGTAGTTGTAACTTTTGAAAATCCATATTTTTTGGTTGCTTCTATAGAAAGAATAAGATCTTTAAAACTTTTCGATCTTTCCAGCTCTGGTTTTTCTACTTTTTCCGCTCGTCCTGCAAGAAAATCATAATATTTATCTATATCCTGGGAATATCCATTGAGTCCAAATGAATCATATTTTTTTATGTCACTATTTTCAAAATACAAGCCCTCTTTATAAAAATACATTAGATAATCCAACTCATCGAAAGCTCGAAACATAGGATAATCATTTGCTCTAATTCTTCTTTTTAAATAAAGTAAAAAGGCTGATGGAAATTCAATTAGTTCTGAAATCACCTTTAAATCGTTGATAAATACAGACCATATCCACTCTGTTCCATCGATTAGATCAAATTGTTTTAAAGAATTGAGTTGAGTCGCAAGTTCTGAAAGATTTTGAAATGTTACATTAATAAGAAAAATATTTTTATATTGCTCTTTATTTCGCAAAATCAGAGCTTCAGAACCATTTTCATATTCAAATTTTGGTTCAGAATTTTCTTGAATATATTTTTTTGTTCGCAATGACTGCTTATAAGCATTATCTATTAATTCTTTTGTATCTCGTTTTATTCTTTCAATACTTCCTCGACGCGCTGCCAAAGATAAATCTCCGGATTTTGCTTCAATTAAAAATATATTATTATCAAATACTACTAGCCCGTCAGCTTCAGCTCTTATATTTTTTCCATCAACATGAATTTTATAAAATAATTTCTTATATGAACGACAACCCGGTAAAAGATTTTGAAAATATTCTATAGCTTTATCTTCAAGATATTTTGCCTTACTTTTTGAAAAATTATTCTCAAAATAATATTTGTCTTTTTTTTCAATAAATCTCTCTAAAATACTAACCGAATTTCTAAAAACAAATTGAGGAGAAAAACAGTAATATTTATTTTTTTCAAATAAGAGAGGTCTATCATGAATTATTGAATTATTTGTTGGCCAGCCTGGTGCTTTTTCAAATAAAGCAAAAAGGGCATTTTCACCATAATTTGAACTTAATTGATTTAATAAAATTTCGGGTATAGTTTCTGATGGAAAAACTTCGCATATATTTTCGGGTTTAGAGATTACCTCCAACTCTTTTCTCTTTTCAAGGACTTCAGGTAATTCTTCATATTTTTTCATATAATCATCAAAGGTTTGATATCCTTCTATGGAATTTTTAGAAGTAAAATCCTTGAATAAATCATGCAGCTCTCTTGCTTTGTCCCAAAATTTTTTTTCATTTATCAGATTATTAATTATTTGATTTTCAATTTCTTTCATCCCTACCAAAATTTGATTTATAGATAACCCGTATTTTTCCTGAAAAAAATCATTATGTTTTGAAAAAATTTCCCCTATCATAACTTCGTGATGTTCAGGAATACTGTCACCGCGAACAATTAAAAATCGCATTCTAGAAATATACTTTAAACGCTCTTTATCCTTATCTTTTTTCTCTATTCCTACAGCCTCAGTGCAGAAATACCACAGAACATCTTTAAATATGCTTGATAATAATTCATTAAATTTGTCGCTAATTTCTGCCGTTATTGGAGAAAAATTATTATCATACTTTTGGCTTAGAGTGAGACTTAATGCGTATTCGATAAAAGTTTCATTTTTTTCGATACCTACTTCAGAAGATTGATTATGAAGGAAAAAACTATTTTTTAAAAAAACTATTGGTAAAAGTTCGAGTGGATTATATTGATGCAGTATCGATAAGACTTCTTTAATTTTTTTATCAATTTCTTCTCTTACTTTAGGCCGATTTTCTTTTAATTTATCTTGAAAAGCTTTGAATTCTTCTGGTTTCCAATTTGAGGAAAATTTAATTGATCTCCCAATTCTTTCGATTTTTACAGGTCCATTATCATATACTTCATAATTGATTTTATTTTTCTTCATTATTCAGAGAGCAAGCAAATCTTCTAATTTTAAATTCAATGCTTTTGCCAGCTTTATAATGGTTTCAATTTTCGGATTTTTTATTGCACCGCTTTCAAGTTTAACCAACGTATGAAATGAAATATCCGCTTTTCTTGCCAATCCTTCCTGTGTAAATCCTTTTTCTTTTCTCAATTTAGCTAAATTTTTTAAATACATGATTTCCTCTTTACTTGTATTTGAATACTATGTATTTTAATACTTAATATAAAAATCCTATTTATCGGAAAGTTATCGTATTACCATGGAGGTAGTTATGCAAGCAAAATTAAAATGTGCTATCTACACCCGAGTCAGCACAGACCTTCAGGCCGAGGTTGAATTTAATTCCTGTGAAGCGCAAGAAAATCGAATCAGATCCTTTATTGACAGCCAGGAAAACATGGAAATTTTTAAGGTCTACTCCGACCCCGGTTTTACAGGAGCTAATATAAACCGTCCCGGCTTAAATCAAATCCTGTATGACATCCGCCAGCGCAAAATCAATCTTGTCATTGCATACAAAATTGACCGCCTGACAAGGTCCCCCAGGGATTTCTATCAGCTCATTGAACTCTTTGACCATTTCGGAGTTGATTTCATTTCCGTGACTGAACGCTTTGACACCTCAACTCCTTCAGGCCGTCTCTTAAGAAACATCATGCTGACCTTTGCCCAATTTGAACGCGAGCTGACTAGCGAACGCACAAAAGACAAACTTGCGCAAAGGGCGCAGCAAGGCATGTGGAACGGAGGGCATTCCCCGCTGGGCTATAAACGCGAAAATAAAAAACTGGTGATTGATGAAAAGGAATCCAAGGCTGTTCAATATATTTTTAACCGATACATCAACAACGCCAATACCGCAGAAATCTTTGACGGACTTGTAAGTAAGGCTCTTCTTAACCGTGAAGGTACCCCCATAAGCAAAACCAGAATATTGAATGTATTGCGCAACCCCCTCTATACCGGAAAGCTGATCTATAACAATAAAACTTTTCAGGGGAAACATGAGGCAATCATTTCACAGGAAATGTTTGACCTTGCCCAAACATTTCATGGCAGGAGAAGAAGAACGCAGAGGCTTTATAAAAATTTCGATCTCGCAGGGCTCATTCAGTGTGACGACTGCCACACTTTCATGACGCCCTGCTTTACAAACAAAGTAAAGGAAGGAAAAAGGACAAGATATTATTATTACAGATGCACCACCACCTTTAAAAAGGGCTGGAAATCCTGCACAACCAAACAGATAAATGCCGAAAAACTGGAAAATTACATCTTCAACAACCTTGAACGCATCTCACTGGATAAACAGTACTTAGAAGGCATAATCCATAAATTTAACCATGATCTGGAAAGTTCGAAAAACCCCCGTATTTTTGAGGTATCGGGAGTTCGAGCAGGACTCGAACTTTTACCCGAGTCCTCAAAAATACCCCCCAACCTGGCCGGGCAAACTCTGGTTCACTTTGTAAAAGGGCTCAATGAAAAGAAGGGAATTGATAAAAATCTTTGGGCAAAAAAATTCATAAAAAATATAGAATATTCAAAAGATAAAATTACGATTAATCTGTTTTATCCAGACGAGGGGATCTGTCCGAATTTCAACTCTTCCAACTCTTTAGTTCCTTTGGATACAAACCCTTTCGCTTTGCATAACCCGGCTGGCCGGACGGAAAATTTTCAGGAAATTTCGCAGGATTGTATGCCTTCGGACGATTCCCTTCGGGCAAAAAAAAGGCCGGAACTGCTTGACGCCGTTCCGGCTGGTAGCTCCTCGAGCAGGACTCGAACCTGCGACCAATTGGTTAACAGCCAACTGCTCTACCGACTGAGCTATCGAGGAATGTGCGGCGACTATACAGAGAAACAATTTTGGCATCAAGTATTTTTTTAAAAAAATGAAGATATTTCTTCCATTAAAATTCCTTTTAAAGTAAATTATCCGGGAATTTTTTAACGGACGGTATTTCCTTCAAAATAAACAACTTTTTCGGAGACTTTTCTTTTCAGGGTTTGTTCTTATGCTTAAAAAATTTGAAATCATCAACAATTGCATTACGGTAAGCGACAAACTCACCAGTCCCGTGCTGGTTTACGTGAATCCGGACAGCACTGAAAAAGATTACCTGATTAAAAACTATAACCTCGATGAGCATACCCTCAACTCCGCCCTGGACCCTGATGAAATCGCCCGTCTTGAATTTGAAGCCGACCATATTGCCCTGATTTTTAAACGCCCCCGCAACTATTCCTCAGAAGAACAGTTTCTTTTTAAAGTCAACTCCGTGGGCCTTTTCCTTTTCAAGGACTGTCTGATTATTGTTGCGCCTGAAGAATGCTCCTTTTTTGAAGGAAAACTGTTTCAGAAGGTCAACTCCCTTATGGATATCGTCATTAAGCTCATCAACCGGACTATCTATCACTTTCTGGAACACCTCAAGATCATCAACATGATTTCCAATGAAATTGAACAGAAGGTGAATTCCTCAATGGAAAACAAATACCTGATCCATATGTTCACCCTGGAAAAAAGCCTTGTATACTATCTCAATTCCATCAACGCCAATGCCACGGTAATCGAAAAACTTAAAAACAGTGCTTCAAAAATAGGCATTCCCACAGAAAGCCAGGAACTCCTGGAGGATCTGATCATTGAAACCAACCAATGCTACAAACAGGCTGAAATTTATTCCAACATTCTTTCGAGCCTGATGGATGCCCGCGCCTCCATTGTGAACAACAACCTTAACGTCCTCATGAAAACACTTACAAAAATCACCCTGGCCGTGATGGTTCCGACCTTTGTGGTCAGCGCCTTCTCCATGAATGTCGGCATCCCGTTTGACAACAACCCTTACGCCTTTCTAATCGTCTTGTCCCTGTCTTTGCTCTCATTGATTACACTCATGTTATTTTTCAAACACAAAAAATGGTAAACCAAAGGAGACTTATGAAACTTAAACACATACAATCATTAACCTTAGGCGCCTGTCTCATTGCAGGAAGCGTCTTTGCAGAGGAAAAATCCATGGAACTCAAAACACAGGAACAGAAACTTGGCTATATTTTAGGTCAGGAAGTCGGCCACTCCATCAAAGAAATCAAAAGCGAAATTGATCTTTCAGGCTTTTTAAAAGGTATTGAAGATGCCGTCCTTGAAAAACCCTTAATGGTTCCGGTTCCTGAAGGCGCAAAAATCAAGGAAGAATTCATGAATAAAAAACGCGCCGAACAGATGAAAAAAATGCAGGCCATGGCCGAACAGAATAAAAAAACCGAACAGGATTTTCTCGCCAAAAACAAGACGGAAAAGGGTGTGATCACCACAGCCAGCGGCCTCCAGTACATTGTTGTTTCCGAAGGCACAGGGGCAACACCAGTCAATGAAAGCAAAGTCGTTGTGAACTATACAGGAACACTTCTGGACGGTACGGAATTCGACAGTTCCGTCAAACGCGGACAGCCTGCTACCTTTCAGGTAAGCCAGGTCATTCCGGGCTGGAGCGAAGCCCTCAAGCTTATGAAAGCAGGAGGTAAATACAAACTGTTTATTCCTTCTTCTCTGGCCTATTCAGACAAAGGTGCAGGACCAAAAATTCCGCCTTATGCAACGCTCATTTTTGATGTTGAACTTGTCTCTGTAGGCAAATAATTATACTTTTTTAAAAAACCGGCTCCTTCTGTTCATTCAGGGAAGCCGGTTTTTTTTGCCTTGAAACAGATTCCTCACTTCGTTCGAAATGACAAGCCGTAGTAAACAGCGGGGAATTAAACCCATAGAGGTTAAAACTGAACCTTCCCCTTAAGGATATTGGGTGTGGCTTCGGTAATCTTTACGCGGATGATATCGCCGATTTTGTACTCACGGCCTTCAGAAGGAAAAAGCACTTTTTTATTGCCGTCCATGCGGCCCTGGAAATCCTCTTGAGAGCGTTTTGTGCCGAGCTGATCAATCATGACTTCAAGAGTTTTTCCAATGTAGCGCTCATTTTTTTCCAGAGAGATTACCTTCTGGGTATCCACAAGCTTCTTAAGCCTTTCAACTTTCAGGTCTTCAGGCACATCATCCTTGTATTTTTTGCTGGCAAGAGTGCCCTCACGTTCGGAATATTTGAAAAAAAAGGCGGAATCAAAACGAATCTCCTCCACAGCTTTCAAAGTATCCTTAAACTCCTCTTCGGTTTCCGTGGGAAATCCGGTGATAAGGTCTGTGGATAACACAACATCCGGCATGGCCGTGCGGATTCTCTCCACAAGGTCCAGAAACTGCTCTCTCGTGTATCCCCGGTTCATCATTTTAAGAATGCGGTTATTCCCGGCCTGTAAAGGCAGATGAATGTGCTTGCAGAGCTTTTTGTGAGCGGCAAGGGTGTCGATAAGTTTCTGTGAAAAATCCTTGGGGTGGGAAGTCATGTAGCGTATGCGTTCTATGCCCTCAACCTTGCAGATTTTTTCAAGCAGATCAGCAAAATCCATCCCTTCATAAGAGTAGGAATTCACATTCTGCCCTAAAAGCGTTACCTGTTTATATCCTTCAGAAGCGGATTTTTCAATTTCCTTCAGAATACCTCCGGCGTTTCGGCTTCTTTCCCGCCCCCTGGTATAGGGTACTATGCAGTAAGTACAGAAGTTGTTACAGCCCCGCATAATGGCCACCCAGGCATTGATACCTTCCTGACGCTCAGGAAGAATATTCTCATAGGTCTCTATTTCTGAAAGTTCAATGTCATAACCCTTTTTGCCTTCAAGTTCAAGGGTCTGCAGAAGTTCCGGGAGCCTTCGGTAGGAATCCGGCCCGGCTACAAAATCAATCCTGAAACGCTTGTCCTCCAGTAATTTCACCTGGAGATTCTCCGCCATGCAGCCTAAAATCCCGATCAGAACTTTGCGGCGCTTATGTTTTTTCTGAAGGTCATAAACCCTGTGGTAGATTTTTTCATTCGCATGCTCGCGCACAGAGCAGGTATTAAGAAGAAAGATATCCGCCTTGTTTTCATCGGTTACAAACTCGTAGCCGTGCTGGGTTAAAATCGTGGTTAAAAGTTCAGAATCGTATTCATTCATCTGACAACCGTAAGTTTCTATATAAACCGTTCGTCTTTTAATAACACTAACACTCATACTAATGTTCCTATGATGTTCTGACCGGATATTTTTTCAAGAAGCACAGTTTCAAAATGATTTCGCAACTCTCCTGCAGTTTTGACCATAACCCGCATGTAGTTATCCGTAAGACCGTACCAATACCCCTGTTTTTCTTCTTCAAATAAAATTCTCATCTTCTGATTCAGAAACTTTTCCATGAATTTTCTGCGTTTAACCGTGCTTAAAGCTCTTAAGACAGCACTGCGTTCCTTAATCACAGAGGCCTCGACCTTTTGGGGCAGAGCAAGGCTTTTCACCCCGGGTCTTTCCGAATAACTGAAAACATGAAAATAGGCAAGCGGCAAATTTTTAAACAGCTCGCGGGTTTCATCAAAACGGGCCTCTGTTTCACCGGGAAAACCGACGATAACGTCCGTGCCTATACAGCAGTCCGGAAGCCGCTTGTGAATATTGAAAACCAGGCGGCTGAAATCAGCGGTCTTATACCTGCGCCCCATCAGCGTCAAAAGAGTATCAGACCCGCTCTGCACAGGAATATGTAAAAAACGGCAAAGTTTCGGATTCTCCTCCATCAAAGTCACGATCTGTTCAATCTGCGGATGAGGCTCTATGGAGGAAATTCTCAGGCGGAAATCCCCCTTGCGGGATAAAATAGCCTTGATCACATCAATCAGGGCCTTGTTATTGTGAAGATAGTTTCCTATATTGATCCCGGTTAAAACAATTTCACGGTAACCCGCAGAAAGGAGCTCCTCCACTTCAGACAGAAGATTATCATACTCCCGGCTTCTGGCCCTGCCCCGCACATAAGGCACAATACAGTAGGCGCAGAAATTATTGCAGCCGTCCTGAATCTTGAGGTTTGCCCGGGTAAGTTCACTGTCCATGGCCGGATACTCATGCGTAAAAGGAAGGCAAAGGATATCGGAGACCAGTGCCTTTTGCCTGTAAACCCGGTTTAAAAGAATATCCCCCAATTTCATTTTGTCCTGGTTTCCGATGACCCCTTTCACTCCGGGAATGGCAAGCAGGGATTCTTTGAACGTTTCCACCTGGCAGCCGATTAAAACGATTTCTGTGCCGGGTTTTTCACGGCGTATCCTGGCAATGAGCCTTCGGGTATCCGCATCCCCTTTTTCCGTAACCGTACAGGTGTTAATGACGACAATGTCGGAAGGCTCCTCAAAAGGAACCACTTTAATTCCACGGCTAATCAAAGACTGTTTTAAGGCGCTTGTTTCTGACTGATTCGCACGGCAGCCCTGTGTAAAAAACGAAACGGTAAGCATAAATGCCGCTAATTATGCCGGGGTCTGAAAATTTTAAAAAGAATGATGGTCACCCCCATGATAAAGGCCTCCCAGACAAAGGTCTCTATGTTGGCACGGCTGAAAAAAGTTGAGAAAAAGGTGGAGGAGAGATCCGAACGAAAAACCTTCTTAAAAATCAGTACTTTTGAAATATAATACGTGGAGTCAAAAGGCCAGAAGAGCATGACGCCGAAGGGCAATCTGAAATCCTCGGTAAAATAGTCCATGAGCACATGGGAATAATAGGCAAAAAAAGTAATAATCGTCACAGCCCAGAACTTTTGCTTCCATAGATGAAAAATAATTCCGAAAAACAGGGCAATAAAAATAGCCGCTCCCAGGGTGTGTGAAAGTCCGTGATGAAAACGGTTGGGCTCCCCCATGAGCAATCCGGGTAAAAAATCAATATCCGGAAGATTGCATAGAAAGATATAAAACAGAAAATTGGTCCATCCCTTTTCAAAAAAGAGAAAAGGGTTTCTGTCATAGAAAATGTATCCGGTCAGGGTGTGAGCTAAAGGCGACGGCATAGGCGTTAAAACGGGGGCCTTATAAAAAGCCCCCTTTTCCTTGTATTATAGAGTTGTCTATTGAACAGGCTTCACTTCAATCGCAGGATCAAAATACTGTCTTAAAGTTCTCTGAATCGCCATCAAAGTTCCCATGGTGGCCATGGGGCAGGATCCGCAGGCGCCCTGGTACTTGATTCTCAAAACCTTTTTTTCTGTATCATAATCCACGACTTCCATATTTCCGCCGTCGGCTTTCAGGCCTTCGCGGATATATTGATCCAGAATATCATCAATTTTTTTCAGCTCTTCGCTTGGTTCAGTGCTCATTCATGTCTCCTTGTTTAGATCGTCACTCGTTTAAACTAACGGGAACATAACTTCTTTTTTTGGGGTTGAAAAGAAATAAAAACAGAGGTTTAGAAAATATGAGGAAGCCCCTTAAATGAACCGCCCCGCAGCATGCCGCGAGGTATCGATGTCATTCCGAACAAACGTGAGGACTCTGGATTTTCCCATTTTCCCCGAAATCATAGACTGCAGTCCAAAACTCAAAAACAGACCGATATTAAGTATCAATTAATTTTTTTAACAATACTTAATTATTTTTCTTTACAGAAAAACAAAAATAGTCAAGATTCCGGCCCATGAAAAAAATAGGCATCCGAATAAAGAAGAAACGTGAAAGTCTGGAAATGACCCTGGGCGATCTGGCCGGGCAGGTGGACTTAAGCTCCAGCTGTCTTTCCCAGTTTGAGAACAGCAAGGCCTTTCCTTCCATTGTGACCCTGAAAAGAATCGCCCTTGCCCTTCACACGACCGTAGGGGAACTCATCGGCGAGAATGAAGGGCTGCCGGAAAACCCGCTCCTTAAGGCGGACGAGATCAAGTTCGTCAGGGAAAACAGGGAAGGGACAAAGCTTTATCTCCTTTCCCATCATGATTTTTCAAAACTCATGGAAGCCTACAGGATCAATTTTCCCAAAAATGCCACCTCCGAAGGCATCATGCTGCCCCACCAGGGACAGGCCTTTCTTCATGTCCTAAAAGGCAGAATACGTTTTGATCTGGACGGCAAAAACTATGCCCTGGAAAACAATGACAGCCTCTATTTTAATTCTCACCTGCCGCACACGGCGTATAACGAAAATACCCGCGGAGAGTCCTCCCTTTTGTGGATCGTCTCACCGCCTAATATTTAAACGGCACAAGGAGTACACCCATGATTAATAAAGAAACCCTTTTCTCCCTCCTGGATATTCCGGAAGAAACCCGTGACCTTCTCATGAATTCAAAGGACCTCACTTTTGCCACGACTGCCGAAGAGCTGGCGGAACTCTCCTGCCCCCCCCAGGGCTGGAAGGAAGTTGTCTATGACATTCCCGGAAAAGGGCCTGTTACGGAAGCCAAAGTCTGCAAAGCCAAAAACGGCGTGGCCATCAATTATATTGAACCCTATATGCGCAGAAGGGATCCGGACTGCACGTTTGTGGGCGATTCTTTCCCCACAGACAAACCCCGGTTCATGGACCATTTCAAATCCGATTTTTCAGACGTACGGAAGGAAACCCTTGCCTGGCTTAAAGGCCAGAAGCTCGCCGCCTTTGCCTTCATTGCCGGAAAACCCGGAGCCGGGTATGAAGCCCTGGCCCTTGTTCCTGAAAACGCCGCCTTTTTCGCACTCTGTCTGGCGCTTCTGCAGGGAATACGCGTCCTTCCGCTCAATGAAACCTTTAAACCGCGCTGTATCCTTTATACGGCACCCACCTTCCGCCATACGCATTTCAATGGCAGGCAGGTTGTGGTTCATAACCGCACAGATTCTATTCATGAGGTATGGAGCTACAATCTTTATCCGGGGCCCAGCGCTAAAAAAGGCATTTATGGGGCGCTCATTAATCTCGGAGAAAAGGAAGGCTGGGTCACAGCCCATGCTTCCGCCGTTCAGGTCGTAACCCCCTATGACAATAAAATCGCCATCATGCACGAAGGCGCAAGCGGGGGCGGAAAAAGTGAAATGCTCGAACACGTTCACCGAGAAAACGACGGAACTCTTCTTTTCGGAACAAATATCCTCACTCAGGAAAAACGCTTTGTCACCCTGCCGAAAACCTGCGAGCTCAAGCCCGTGGCGGATGACATGGCCTTATGTCACCCCTCCATCCAGAAAAAAGACGGAAAACTCCATATTCTCGATGCGGAATCCGCCTGGTTTATCCGGGTAAACCACATCACCAACTACGGCACAGACCCGGATATTGAAGCAAGATCCATTCACCCCACCAAGCCGCTGGTGTTTATCAATATTGACGCACAGCCCGGAAGCACCGCGCTTCTGTGGGAGCATATTGAGGACGCGCCCGGAAAAACCTGCCCGAACCCCCGCTTCATCCTGCCCCGTGAAATTGTTCCGGATGTGGTGAACCGTCCTGTGGGCATTGATGTCAGAAGTTTCGGCGTCCGCACCCCCCCCTGCACAAAGGAACACCCCTCCTACGGCATTTTAGGCCTTTTTCACGTCCTGCCGCCGGCCCTTGCCTGGATCTGGAGGCTTGTCTCCCCCAGGGGATTTGACAACCCGAGTATTGTGGATTCCGAAGAAATGAGTGCCGAAGGGGTCGGCTCCTACTGGCCTTTTGCCACGGGTAAAAAGGTCGACCAGGCCAACCTTCTTTTGAATCAGATGATGGAAAATACAAAGGTCCGCTACACACTTTGCCCCAACCAGCACATCGGCGCCTGGAAAGTCAACTTCATGCCCCAGTGGATCATGAGGGAATACCTTGCCCGCCGCGGCGGAGTATGGTTCACCAAAGACCAGATTTCCCCTGCACGCTGTTCGCTTTTAGGCTATGCCCTCAATCATCTGGTCGTGGAAGGCCAGAAGGTGGGAACCCGTTTTCTCAAGCCGGAAACACAGGCGGAAATCGGGGAAGAAGCCTATGATGCCGGGGCCCGCATGCTTGAAGACTTCTTCAAAAGCGAGCTTAGTTCCTTTCTGGAACCTGCCCTCCACCCGGTCGGACGGAAAATCATTGAATGCTGCCTGAACAACGGCTCCCTTCAGGATTACTCTTCCCTGATCCAGGCTGAATCCTTCATCGTGGACGAATAGAATCCCCATGAAACCCGCCATTTTTCTGGACCGTGACGGAACGCTCATCGAAGACCGGGGATACCTGCGTCAGAAGGAAGAGGTACACTTCTACCCCTTCACCATGGATGCTTTAAAAAGGCTTCAGCCTTCGTATCTCCTTTTCATTGTCACCAACCAGACCTGCATCTCGGAAGGCGTTGCCTCCCGGGAGGAAGTCAATGCTGTAAACCGTCATGTGGGGGAACGTCTTTCGCAGGAGGGAATTCTCATTTCCGGGACCTTTGTCTGCCCCCATACGAAAGAGGACGCCTGCCTCTGCCGGAAACCCAGCCCCTATTTCATCAGGGAAGCCCTGAAAATGCAGCCCTTTGATCTTTCCCTCTCCTTCACCATCGGGGATCACCTTTCCGATGTTCTTTTAGGAACCAATGCCGGGTGTACAGGACTTTATGTCCTTACCGGGCATGGTGAAAAACATCAGAAAGAAATTCCGCGGTCCACCCCGGTTTTTAAAAACCTTCTGGAGGCGTCGGAATGGATCCTTTCCGGAAACGCAAAGTCCTGCGCATGAAGGCCGATATTTCTGTGCACCTTTTATTTACAAAACAAAGAATTCTGAGTTATATCTCTTGGACTAAGAATAAAAACACTATCTTGATTTTTTCCGCAGGAGACTGCGGGGGTATGAACAACGCCACATAAGGAGCAAGCAGATGATCGGTTGTCATGTTGGAAAAACTTTTCAGGTTTCAGTCTCAGGCGGATCCTATCAGGAAGGGCTGACAGCCCTGATTCAAGGAGTCCCCCCGGGGCTTCTTTTAACCGAACAGGCTATTTACGGCGACCTGCTTTTAAGAAAACCCGGCGCGGATGAACTCTCCTCCCCGAGGAAAGAGCCGGATCTTCCCGTTCTTTACACCGGCACCAATGCCGCGGATACCATTGAAAACGCCGGCAATAAAAACAAGACCAACGGCACCCCTTTAACCATCCTGATTCCCAATCTGGACAGGCACTTCATTCATGTGAAGCAGTATCAGGATACCAACCGCACACCCCGTCCAGGACATGCCTCCTATGCCTCCTTCGTGAAATACGGCCCCTGCGATGATTCCATCGGCGCAGGAATATTCAGCGGACGCTACAGTTCCACAATCGTGGCTGCAGGCTATGTGGCCAAGGAAATACTTAAAAAATGCGGTATCCGCGTCTTTTCCTATGTCAGGGAAATGGCCGGAGTGAAATGCGCGGAAATCAACCATGAAAAAGCCTTCACCTACACGGAAAACTACAAGCAGATGCGCCGCGATTTCGATCCCTTCTACCAGGAACTCTATGTTCAGAAACGCCTTCATATGGACATGCGCTTTCTGGAAAAGATGGCGGTCTTTGCGGAAATCGAGCAGCAGATCGACGCCATCCGCGACCGCGCGCCAAAATCTTCAAATGAAGACATTATAAAAAAATACGGGGTCCACCCCGTGCTCAACTGCCCGGATATCGACACCTCCTTTAAGATGGTCGAAGCGGTCAATACCATATCCCGCACAGGGGATTCCTGCGGCGGAGTAGTGGAAGTGATTGCCCTGGGCGTACCCGCAGGTCTTGGCGAACCCGTATTCAGCAAACTCGACGCCGAACTCGGCCGCATGCTGGGAATAGGCGCGGTAAAAGGTATAGAAATCGGCGCAGGTTTTGCAGTCAAAGACATGACCGGAATCCAGAGCAATGACGCCATGCACTCTGAAAACGGAAAGGTCATGTTTGACTCCAATCAGGCCGGGGGAATCACAGGCGGCCTTGCCACAGGGCAGCCCATTATCGCCCGCCTGGCGGTCAAGCCCACACCCACGATTGACAAAAAACAGCACACCATTGACAAATACACCCTTGAAAACAAAGACCTCGCCGCCATCACCCGCAGGGATGCCACGATTGTGGCCCGCGTGTGGCCGGTCGCGGAAAACTATACGGCACTGGTTTTACTGGATAATCTGATTCTTCACTATGGCTACCAGAAACTCATGGATATGGTTAAATCCAGAGGGTAACCCTTTCCCGACAAACGAATACCGATTTTTCCCCTTCAGGGGCTGCCTCCTGAAGGGGAAATTTTTTTTAATTCGTTCCCACCCCATTGACCCGCCCCTCAAAGCGGGGTATTTAGATAGCCTATACCCTAAGCCTAAATAAGGACCAATCCTTTTGTTTGTTAATAAAAAATATAAGGCCTTCATTGCCGCCCTTCTGATTATTTTTCAGATTGCCCAGGTCCCTGCCGGTAACTCCTTTTGTCTGGCACCCCAATCCGGCATGAATAAAAATCTGCAAACCCTTGAAAATCAAACTCTCTTTCTCTCTTTGACAGAACTTCCCTCCCTACAGATACAAAACAGAAAAGATCTGAATCAGTTATGCCGCAAATTTGAAAACAATTTCGGTGTTGCAATGCCAGAGACAAAAGGCGCAGATACAAATAAAATCAAAGAGAATCTGAAACAGGTTCTTAAGTCCTACGACAAAGATCTGGTGCAGATCATCTGTAAGCTTTCCTCGGAATCAGCTGAAGAAAAAATCAGAATTGGAGCTGTTTTTGAAACCGCTCAGGAGCTCGGATTTAAAACCCTGCTTATTATTCCCTCCATTCTTCTTGGGGGAGACCAGGACCAGAAGATACCAAAAGCGGACAAAATCTATGTGGAGTTTGAAGGAATGGGAATGTCCGCTCCCCTGAATTCAAGCCAACCCCTTGATCAGATTCATGCCCTGACAGGAGGATGGGGAACTGAAGAGCGATGTTTTTCAAACATCACAAATACCCTGATCTCCTTTAATGACAAAAATCCGGATTACCGCAATGCCGTCAAAACGAACAAGACAATCCTTATTCCCGGAAAACAGAATAATTCAAATGACCCGCCCTATATTTCCAAAGGAAAAATAACACCTGCTCCTGTCACCAAACCCGGTCTGATTCCACCGGACAAAAACATCCGGCCTGGTAACAGTAAAAGACAGGCGCTCATTAAAAAAGCGATTATATCTGCTCTTGTTCTTTTTACAGCGTCAATGCTATGGGTCGGAGGAATCGTTATGAAATACGAATTCCTGGATACTACCCCCATCATGAAATATAAAGAAACCTTCGTCGCTAAGGATTCCCTGCTGAGTCCGTCGAAGGAACTGGACAGCCTCTGCTATTCTTATATTGAAAACGAACTTTCAAGCTCGCACCCGGAGGCCAAGGACTCCCTGCAGTCCGCCATCAACATCAAGACCTATGAGGCGGAAAAAATAGTGGCCCAAAGCGGCTACTTTTCCTCTGTTCAGGGCTTTTCAGACCTGAGCCTCCTTAAAGAATTAGTGATGCAGAATGACCCCAAAGCTTTTATGACCCTCCTGTCCCTACTGGATTCAAATCAGGATTACCCTGTGGAAATGCGTCTGGAAGCCTTGAAAATTGCGGAGCTGTATCTTTCGTCCATTAACTCACGGATAGATATCAATAAAGCCTATGCCAACCGCAACATCGTCGCGGATATGATCGCGTCCTCCCTGGAAAATACGTTTACTGCTTTTTATAAAGATAGCACTTATCATGATTTTTTCATGCAAAGCATCTCTTTTCTCTCTTCCTCAACAAGTTCGCGTTTTACAACCCCCTCAAAGGATTTCATCAATACGCTTGTCAAAGCCTTGCATGAGAAGGATGTCTTTTCAGAAGACCTGACGAATTCTCTCATCAATTACTTCAATCTGTTATTAACCTTTCATCAAACCTCCCTGGGCGATGCAGCCGTCCGGAATTATTCCAACACGTTTTTTCCTATGGAAAACATTCAGACGCTTAAAGACCAGGATGTTCTCCTTGCCATAAAAATGGCCAGCCACAAATGGAGCGAGGAATTAAAAAACCTTACTTTCCAGGAAGGCTATACCGCTTTTGAATTTTTAAATAATCCCATGATTAGAGACCGCATTAAAACGATTGCAGAGAATCAGAAAGGCACCTTCAGCCTCGGGCAGCAGGAAACAGCCATTGATTATCTTGTCAATTCCTCCGGCAAGGAAATGCTTTTAGAGCGCTATGGGAGAGAAATAAAAGATTTTTCAGTCCTCAGTTCTTCTCAAAAAATTCTCCTGAGTTATCTCCTTTTAAATACGAATGATTTTAATACCATCCTGTCTGAAAGCCCTGAAACAACAGTCCTTCTGACCCGGTTTTCAGAAAATATAGATCCTTTAAAAGATAAAGCCCTGATCTCCTATCTCTGCACTCTCTATCAGAAAATGTATTCCCTGAATCAGCAATTCAGTTCAAACACCCCCTATCGGAATTTCCTGGATGCACTGTTAAGCAAGGTTCCACGGCATTACCCCTCTCTCTCCGGAGAAAATGTTCTGCAGAATAAGGACATTGTCGGCTGGTATACCGCTTACTATAATCTCTATAAGGCCTTACCGGCCAACCAAGGCGATTTTTTCAAAGGCTTCAGCAAGGATCCGTCCTTTTATGACAGCACCCTGTTTCAGAAGTGTAAAACCTCTGATGATTTTATCTATCTCAGCACAATGGCCTATTCCATCTACCAGCCTGATCCGGGGAGTTCCATTCAGAAGACAGACCTGCAGGATATTATCTTTAACGGTTTAAAAAAGAATTCAGGTGAAGATGTCGGCGGAAAAATCAGTCTGCCCGTCTATGAAAAAATACGAAATACCCTGAATTCCTGTAAGGAAGCCTCGGGCAATAAAATGCTTATTATGTTAAACGCGGATTATATAAACTCCGGATTAAATCCGGAAAAGATGAGTCCAAAGGATATTGAACCCGCCCTTGAGCGTGCACTGGAATTCTACGCCTTTCAAAGCGGAGATCAGGATACGGATGATTCCTATAGAATGATTGCCAACTATATCCTTGGCCGTATTTCAACCTACATCAACACCCATCTGGATCAATTTTATAATGAACTTGGCCGTTCTCAGATAGAAGCCATTAAAGGCACTCTGCTTTATCATGACCTTGAAATAGATGAAACGCCCGGCCCTGTTGTGAAAGTCTGGCAGAATGTAAAAAAAGGCAACTGGACCTATCTGATGTATAAAGCCCAAAGCCTGTTTCGAAATATTTTTAAACTGTCCTCTTCGGAAACGACACCTTCAGTTCCTTCAAATCAGGGATCCTCAGAAGACTCCACAAAAATGGCGAACCCTGCGATAGCCCTGGAAAAATCTTATACTCTCTCAAAAAGCAGACAATTCACCCTGGATAAGGGCTATGAACTTCTGGAAGTAAAAAAAACCGGACAGACAGAACTCCTTGCCTATGTCATCAAGGGCAATACGGCTCAGGGCGCCCGAATCCGCCTTATGCTGGATGTGGGCAACACCCGGGGGGGGCTGACAAGACAAAGCATGCACATCACCAATCAAAAGGACAGCAGTATTGTTATAGATGCGCCCCTGGGGTTTTCAACCAATATCCTCACAGGATCCACCCTGGATTTTTCTGCGGAAAAAGGCGTTATTAAAAACCCTGTATGTCTGCCCTACAGGAATGATGCCATGGTCTTTATTACCCCTGATGATAAAATGCATATTGCCGATAAACAAAACCTGTGGATCCACGACCTTGATCCTTCTGTGTCTAAAGAAACGGATAAGAAACTCAATATCGCCTATGACCTGAACGACTATATTCTGTTCACAAAAATCATTCAGGAACAAAAACTCTCCTGTGTCACGACATTACTTTTGTCCTCTCCCACCCGATCCATTGACGGGATAAAGGATGGCCCAAAAAGCCGCAGGCTTATCGGAATGGATACTCAGGGGAATCTGATCCTCGTAGATACGGAAACGGATATGACAACAGAAGAGGCCACCCGTATTATGAAGGAAGCCGCAGGAGGAGATATCCTGATTGCCTACATGGATACCGGAGGAGTGGATTATGCGGAACTCGAAGTGAATAACCATACCAAACTCCTGCAAACCGGAAACAGCCATGAAAACAAATCTGTCAACCGGGTTTACCTTTTAAAGACCCCGCACCAGGGGAAGCTTAAAGATATTGGTAAAACATCAGACGAAACAGGTATTGACAACAGCATTCTTGATTTTGTCCGTGAAAACATCTGGCGGCCTGCTGCAGAAAGTATTCAGCCTGCGGCCCTCCAGCTTAAAAATGCCGTAACCTCCTCCGCTAAAATACTGGTGGATGATTCCTACATGCCAGAGGGGATGTCTGCTTATCATTTTTATGAGGGAAGCACTCTTATTGTTGTGGTGAAGGAAAACTATTATGAGGAGGCCCTCTACCACGAGCTGCGCGAAAGCCACTGGATGAAGCAGGGACTGACTCCAACAGAGGCCCACCGACTTGCCGCCGCTGAACAGGCTCTTGAATATCCGGAAAGCCTCTACTACTCCGATCAGATCAATCAAAGCACCTTTGATGAACTTCTTTCCTTATCTAAAGAAAATGAGGAACAGCGAAAGGCCCAGCATGCTCTGGTTCAGAAATATCTGGGGGAAGACAACATCCTGCGGGTCATTGAATTTGAGCGTTCTTTCAGAAAATGCGTACAGGCTGCCCTGCTGAATGGAAAAGGGAGAAATGAAAAGAGTGTTTCCCGGGCTGCATGATATTAATCAAAATTCTCTGAAAGCCCCCGTTCTTAAAAAAGAGAAGGCGATTAACTCTCCCTTTGCGGGGATAAATCCGCAGCCAGCCGGCTCTTAAGCTCCTTATTCCTCAGATACTCCGCATAGGATTTGTCCCGGCACTCCGGACAGAGTCCATGGGTGAAAGCCGCATCTGTATGCTCGTGGAGATATTCCTCCACCTGGCTCCAGTATCCTTTGTCATTCCGGATCTTTTTACAGCTGGCGCAAATGGGAATAATCCCCTGCAGGGTTTTAATTTCCGACATCGTTTTTTCAAGTTCATTATTCTTCCGGGTCAGTTCTTTTTTTATCCTGCGATTCTCCATCCATCTTCTGAAGGCAAAAATCCCGAAGGCTAAGGCCAGAACATGAACCACAGCCACCCATTCATCCACCTCCCAGTCTTCATGAGCCCTTGAAAATCGATAAAAGTTTTCCAGCATATCATACTTCCCGGCGTGAAGATACCCCACAGTACACCAGCCGAGAATAAGAAGAATCTCTATGGCAATCTTGTGTTTTTCCCATATTCCGGAAAATATTTCTAAAAACTTCATATACACTTATACTCCTGACGTGCATTTATCCCTGGCGTGCATTAAAAATTTTGGGGAGAAGAAGCGGATTTATCCTATCTTTTTTTTTCAGAATCCGCAATCATCAAAAAGAAACTTTTTTCAATCCCCTTGATTTAATTTACTTCCTGATATAAATGTTTCACACAGCATTCACAGAAAGGAAACAGTCATGAGCGATTACTCAAAATTCCTGAATCTTCATCCAGTCATTCATCCCTCTGTTTTCATAGGTCAGGGCGCGCAGATCATGGGCGATGTCCGCATTCATAAAGATGCCTCCATCTGGTATAATGCCGTGCTGAGGGGAGACATCGATTATATCGAAATCGGGGAACGATCCAATATTCAGGATGGTTCCATTGTGCATGTGGAGCATTCAGGCCCCTGCATTGTGGGAAACGATGTTGTTGTAGGGCATCACGTGAACCTTCATGGCTGCACCATAGAAGACGGCTGCCTGATCGGTATGGGGGCCATCATTCTTTCCGGGGCTGTCATCCGGAAGGGAAGCGTGATTGCCGCCGGTGCCCTGATCAAGGAAAAATCCGTGGTGGAACCCTTTTCCCTCATGGCCGGGATCCCGGCAAGAAAAGTGCGGACAGAGGAAAGTTTCTATGAACGAAATCTCTGGCATGCCTCTGAATATGTAAAACTGGCCGCGGTTCATAAACAGAAGGGGCTTGGCCAGGATCCCCGTCATTTTGAAAAATACTGAACCATCAGGGATCAGCCCGGAATGTTTCCTCCCCCCTATCTCATCAAAGTGCGGAAGCCGGGTTAGTTTTTAACGGCCAGAATTCCTTTTCTTGAGCCATGATACAGATACTGCTGGACATACCCCGCCCATTTCCCCCATTTTTTTCTCGCCTCATCGCCCAGAAGTTCTGTGGAAATTTCCGAATCCGGAAAATAAAGCGTCCGCATGACTTTTTCAATCCAGACATCCACCGGAAAGGCTTCAAAAAACTGATAGCCGAAAAGCAGGATGCAGTCGGCAATTTTAGGCCCGATTCCCGGAAACTGGATAAAGGTTTCCCTGGCCTTTTCATAGGAGAGGTTCTCTATTCCGTTCAGGAGCGAAGGATTTTCTGCAATCTGCCTTGCCGTTTCGTGCAGATATTCCGCCCGGTACCCCAGGCCGAGTTTTCTTAAATAATTAGGACTGGAATGAGCCACCTCCTCAAAAGAGGGAAACACGCCTTTTTTCTTTCCGATCGAACCTGCAAGTTCTTTCCAGAGGTGCTGAATCCGTTTGATGTTGTTGTTGGAGGAAATAATGAAACTTCCGGTCACTTCCCAGGGATCCTGCTTCAATATCCTTAATCCCCGGAATTTCAGCAAAGGTTTAAGCTTAAGGTCCGCCTCAAAAAGCGCATATAATTCCGAAAGGTCACGGGAAAGATCAAAGAATTCGCAAAGTCTTTCCCTCGACGCCTCCCCTTCCGCCCCCTGAAGGTACAGAATATTTTTGGTCTGCCGTATCTTGAAATTCAAATCACCCACAATCATTTCAAACGTATTCCCGGACACAGGGTTATAGCCGAAAAACTGGCCGGAATCCAGGGTATTTTTCAAATCAAAGTCATCTGCGGTTATTTTCATGATTCATTCTTGATTTTAAAATTCTTATTGTTAATCGAGTTCAGAAAGTATATATCGGATTTAATTGTTTTTTAAAAGCATCAAATTTTGATATTGACAACTTTTTCTAATAACATTAGATTTCCCCACCTTTTATTTTGAGAGTATTTTGGTAAAACACATAAACGAGGGTATGCACAATGTTCGCAATCATTGAATCTGGAGCAAAACAGTACAAGGTTGAACAGGGAAGCACCATTCGTGTTGAAAAACTCGATGGTGAAGCCAGTTCAGCTATACAGATAGATAAAGTCTTAATGGTCGTTGACGGAGAAAAAATCAGCGTCGGCGCTCCTTATCTTCAGGGAGTCACTGTCTCTGCCACAAAAGTGGCGGATGACAAAAACGAAAAGCTGATTATTTACAAGTACAAACGCAGAAAAGACTTTGACAAGACAAAAGGACATCGTCAAAAGGTGTCTGTATTAAAAATTGAAAAAATCAATGCTTAATTGATTCGGAGGCTATTACCATGGCGCATAAAAAAGGACAAGGCAGTGTTAAAAATGGTCGTGACAGTCAGGGCCAGAGATTAGGTGTTAAGCTTTACGGCGGTGAAGAAGCCAAGGCGGGTTCCATCATCGTAAGACAGCGTGGAACAGCGATCAAAGTCGGGACTAACGTCAAGCTGGCCAAAGATGATACCATTTTCTCTCTGGTTGACGGAATTGTTTCTTTCAGAAGAACCAAATATGGTTCAACCGTCTCTGTAGACCCTATTATTGCGGCTCCTGTTGCAGAAAACGCGTAATCATCATTATTAAAATGATAAAGGCGAGGTTATACCCTCGCCTTTTTTTTTATATAAATAATATTTCTTATTCTGATTCAATTACTGAAATAAAGCACTAAAACAGAGGTTCATTCATGTTTCTCGACACAGTCACCGTGTTTATCAAATCCGGAAAAGGAGGAGACGGCGCCGTTTCTTTCCACAGGGAAAAATTTATTCCGCGCGGGGGACCTGACGGAGGAGACGGAGGAGACGGAGGAAGCGTCATTTTAATCGGCGATCCCAACATGAACAACCTTGCAAAATTCAAGCATTCTCCGCGCTTTGTCGCCCCCAATGGTGAACCGGGCTTAAACAAGCTTCAATACGGCAGAAAAGGCAAAGATCTCAAAGTCCATGTTCCCTGCGGAACGATCGTACGCAACCCTGAAACCCAAGAAATCCTTTTTGAAATTCTCACCCCCGGTCAGAAAGAATCTGTTGCCAAAGGCGGAAAAGGCGGAAAAGGGAATTACCATTATGCCTCTTCGACCAACCAGACCCCCAGGCAGTTTGAAAAAGGAACAGAAGGGGTTCAGTACAAGGCAGTTCTTGAACTTAAACTGATTGCGGATATAGGTCTTGTCGGGCTTCCGAATGCAGGGAAATCCTCCCTCATTACAGCCGTTTCCCATGCACGTCCCAAAATTGCCAACTACCCTTTCACCACCCTAAATCCCAATCTGGGGGTGATCCCACGCGACAATTTCCGCTCCCTGGTCATGGCGGATATTCCCGGAATCATTGAAGGCGCTTCCGAAGGCAAAGGCCTGGGCATTCAATTTTTAAAACACGTGGAAAGAACCAAGGTTCTCCTCTTTATCGTAGATGTGTCCTCTTTCGCGGATTTACCCCCCCTCAAAGCCCTCGCCCTCCTTGAAAAAGAACTTCAAAAATTCGGTCACGACCTTGCCCTTAAAAAACGCCTTATCGCTGCGAATAAACTTGATCTCGACCCTGATAAAGAATCCCTTGCCGCGTTCCTTAAAGGCCTGCCGGCAAAGCTCAGAAAAGAGGTCATTCCCATTTCCACGGTAACCCAAAAAGGCCTTGATCAGCTGATTGAACGTCTGGACGAAGTGGTTTCTTCAGAGAAATCCACAGAAATCCGGGAATGAGGATCAAAAAAAAACTAACGATACTGATCGTTCTGCTGATTGCCGGAATCTTTTATTTTTACCATGCTTTTTCTTTCTCACCCGTCAGGTCTGAAAATAAACCTTCCCTCTTCGACCGCATCAGTGTCGGCGCTTATTACTATCTGTGGTACCCCCAAAATATCGAACAGGGAGTGTTCCGTCAGACCCTGATTCCTGAACAGAAACCCAGGCTCGGATGGTACAATTCCGCAGACCTCCCGGTCATTGAACAGCATATTGACTGGTGCGCAGAATACGGCATTCAGTTTCTGGCCTTAAATTTCTGGCCCGATAAGCCGGAACAGAATGAGCTCATTGACCAGGCCTTTTTAAAAGCGAAAAATATTCAGGATATTCACTTCTGTATTTTTTATGAATCCTGGGGCCTTGGATTTGACGCAGCAGCAGGAAACACCCCTTTTCAGATCAATAACATCCGCCTCTTCATCAAAGACATGGAATACCTCGCCGATCACTATTTTAATCACCCTTCCTATTTCAAAATCAACAACAGCCCCGTGGTCATTCTCTACCTCACCCGCACCTTTACAGGACAATTCAGGAAAGCGCTCGAAGAGGCGAGAACTGCCGTTAAAAAGAAGGGTTTTGATCTTTTTCTCATCGGCGATGAAATCTTCTGGGATGTCAGCGCGGTTCCCTCTTTGATGAATGGATTCTCCTCCCGCATGACCTCCTCTCCGCAAAAGCAAAGGATTCGCCTTTTTGATGCCCTGACAGGCTACAATCTTTATGAGTCCGCAAAACTGAATCATCAGGGTTACCCCCGCCAAAGCCAGTGGATTAAAGAATCCTTTACCCTTCTTAAAACCTATCAGAAAAAATCCCCCCCTCCTGTCAAACTTTTCCCCGGACTGATTCCTGGATATAATGACAGGGGGACTCGTCCGAAAGAAAATCATTACGTCATCCCGAGAAGGGCCTCTGCTTCGGAAAAAGAAGGCTCAACCTTTAACCTGCTGTTGGATGAATGGATTTTTCCTCTGCTTGACCCTGAAAACCCTGTTTTTCTGATTACCTCCTTCAATGAATGGAATGAAGATACGGGCATTGAGCCTTTAAGCCCCTGCCCTGCGACCGCCAAAGATATCGGCACGCCCGAAGGCTTCTTTTCAGGGGGATACGCCTATGAAGGTTTTGACCGGACCTATCTTGAGCTTCTGAGAAATAAAACAACCGCTGTGACAGGAATCGTGACGAACAACGGAAAACCCGTTTCAGGAATCAGGATAACCGCCTGTCAGAACAATAAACCCGTTGCCGCAGACTTCACCGATTCACGCGGCAGATACCTTCTCTCCCGCCTGTATCTCAAGGAAGGAGAATACTCTCTTCAGGCTGAAAATTCCCAAAACACGTCAAATGTTTTCATTTCTCATGAAACAACCGCCGTATTCAACTGGGATTTAAAAAAAACGTCTCCTGAAATTTGACATTTTCTCCAGAAATGGTATAGACTGGAAACTTCATACTCCAACACAGGAAAATTTCATGAAAAAATTTTTTCTCGGACTTTTGAGTATACTCCTTCTTTTTCCGTCTCTTTCATTTCCCGCTCATGCTGAAAACGCAGAAATCGATTTGGAATCCTTTCTTCTCTTGGATCCCATGACCTATTCTGTTTCAAAAATTCCAGAACCCACCTCCGATGCCATGGGGCTTGCCTATGTCATCTCTGACCAGAAAATCCGTGATTATGGGATGAGAAATGTCTGGGACCTTCTCTGGACGGTTCCCTGGATGTACACCCGACGCTCCACCGGATCAGACATGTGGGTCAATGTCTTCAGCCGCGGGCAGAAGTGGGCCTCCCTTTTTCTCATGGACGACTCCAATGTTGTCGGAAATGAATGGATGAGGACCCTTAATATGGATTTGATTAAAAGGGTGGAACTGGTCATGAGTCCCGGAGGCACACTCTGGGGTGCCAATTCCTCCTTCGGAGTTGTAAACTACATCACCAAAAACGGAGCGGATTTCAACGGATTTCATATTTCTGCGGATGCCGGAGAAAACGAAACTTATGGGATCAATACCATTTACGGCGGGAAATTTGAAGATCTGGATGTGCTGCTCTCCCTGGATCTCAACACGACCGAAGAACCTTCCCTTCATCTGGACAGACATATTGAACCCGTGAACCTCAGTGAGGATGAGCGTCTGGTCTATGAATCCACTGACACGGAAAGTTCTGCCGATAAAATTTTCAACCTGTTCGGAAAGCTTACCTGGAAGGATTTGTCAGGAAATTTCATGTTTTACCGGAATAAGGATTATTGGCCGATCACCGTCTGGAACGATGTGGTGGGCATGGAAGGGGACAGCCGTGAAGAAGGAAAAATAACCCAGGACGGACAGGCCTATTCCCTTAGCTATCAGCATGCCTGTTCAGAAGATCTCGATCTCATGGTCAAAGGACATTACTCCCGCCGTGAAGAAAAAGATTTTCTGCTTCCCTATTACAAAAGCAATGAAGCCATGCCCGCAGGATACAAAGTTCTCTCCAAGTCTCCTTCAACGGTTCGCTACACGGGCGATGTCCAGCTGACCCGGAAATATGATTTCAATCAGCTTATTGCAGGCTATACCTATTATGTGGATGATGTGGAAGGTTCCACTTTTCAATATTACAGCAAAACCACAGGACTTCATACCCGGACCCAATATACGGCCGATAAAGACAGAACCATTCATTCCCTGTATGTTCAGGACGATTTGTCTTTCCTGGAAGATCAGCTGAAGTTCCAGGTGGGGCTCCGTTATGAAAACCCCAACGATTATGATTCCGTTGTCAATCCCAAAGCCGGAGTTCTTGGAAAAATCTCTCCGGATCTCATTGTGAAATTCTTCTATCAGGAAGGCTGGAAATCCCCGGAACTCGGCTGGTGGGGCTCGGCTTCGAGCAGTAAAATTGAACCCGAGGAAACCAAGGCCTGGGAAAATGAATTCGTCTACAAAATCAGGGAAAAGCTCATTCTGAAATGGGGAAATTCCATTGCCGAAACCAGCGGGGAAGTCAAAACCATCACCTCCTCTTCCGAGATCATGACCGCCAGAAAAGAGGACAGTATCGATATTTTCACCTCCAATCTCTCCCTTGATTATCTCTTTGAAAAAGGCACCGTCTTCCTCATGTACACCTACAATTCCCTCGATCAGAAAAGCGACCTCAAATCAAATGAGGTTCTGGAAGTTCTGGATGACTATATGCCCCGGCATTCCGCTTCCCTCGGGATCAGCTACACTCTTTTTGAAAATACGACCCTGAGCCTTTTAACGCGATACATCGGTGAACGCCGGGCCTTTAATGCGCTTGTCCCTGAAAGCGAACAAAGCTATCCCTATTACGGTGGAGTCGGATTCGCCCCTTATACCTATGAGGAAATCCTTCTCTTTAATTTGAACCTGACGATTAAGGGCGATAACTGGGAATGGGAAAACAAGCTCTACAACCTTTTTGATAAGGAATACGAAGAACCCAACGGACGTGTGGATACCCTTCCGATTCCTGGGACTCCCAGAACCTATCTTTCCACGGTACGCTTTAAATTCTGAACAATTAGACCGCATATGGCATGAAAACTCAGAAGAAATCCATTCGAACCATGATAAATCAATCCTTCCAGCCCCACTATTGACTTCAATCTTTGGGTACAAATTGTACCCCATCTTGTATTCAGGCAAAATTCTTAAGAATACTGCACAGTTTTTCAGAAAGCTTTTCCAGAACCTCAACAGAGTGGAGATAAGTCAGAGAAAGCCTCAGCCTGGCCTGACCCTGGGGAACTGTAGGAAAGCGGATGGCAGGAAGAAGATACCCCTCTTCCCTGAGCCTGATGCTGATTTCAAGAGCTTTTTCTTCCTTTCCTAAAATAACGGGCATGATCGGGGTAAAGGAGGAAACCGCGATATTGAATTTCCTGAGGAGGTTTCTGAAATATAAAACCCTTTCCAGAAGATTTTTTCTCCGGAATGATTCCTTTCTGACAACATCAAGGGCGGCCAGATTAGCTCCAATAACAGAAGGAGGAAGTGCTGTGGAAAAAATAAAACTCCTGGCTTTGTTGATAAAATAATCAATAAAAACCTTTTCAGAGGCAGCATAGGCGCCGAAGCTTCCCAAAGCCTTTCCAAAAGTACCCATAATGATATCGACTTTGGAAGCCAGGCCGCATTCCTCAACCATGCCGGCACTGTTTTCTCCGAAAACCCCTGTTGCATGCGCTTCATCCACATACAAAAGAGCATCGTATTTTTCCTTCAGAACTGTCAACTTCCGGAGAGGGGCAATATCCCCATCCATACTGAAAACACTTTCTGTCACAATCAGGGCATTGCGAAAGGATTTTCTTCTGTTTTCCAGAAGGGATTCCAGATGCCCGAGATCATTATGAGAAAACCTGAAAAAACGCGCCCTGGACAATATAATTCCATCCATCATGCTGGCATGACTCAGACGGTCGCAGAAAATAACATCTCCCGGCCCGCACAGGGAAGAAATCATACCCACATTGGCATGATATCCGGAATTAAAAATAAGAGCCGAAGGCTTGCCTTTGAATGCGGCCGTTTTCTCTTCGAGCTCATGAAACAGACGGTTATCACCGCTTAAAAGTCTTGCCCCGGTTGAACCGGAGCCGAAATCTTTAACAGCCTTTGCGGCAGCCTCCTGAAGAGCCGGATGAAAGGATAATCCCAAATAATCATTCGATGAAAAATCATTAAAAGAGGCGGACTCTCCCCCGGAATGCTTCTCCCGGGGTGAGGATAATTGACGGAAACAGTTTTTCTCCTTCTGAAGACGGATAAAGTCTTCCGCATCCCCCCTGATCATGTTAATCCCGCGCCCAGAGATTCCGGATTTCCCGGATAAAATCCTGATCCTCTTCAGCAGACCTGCCCCGGGTGGTGAGATATCCCCCTATCAGCAGTCCATTCGCCCCCGCCATAAAACCCAGGCCCTGAAAATCCTTAAGTCTTGTCTCTCTTCCCGCGGCAATCCGGATGATCTTATCTTTCAGGATAATCCGGAAAATACAAAGGGTCCGGATGACATCCTCCCTGGAAATCAGGGGAATACCGGAAAGCGGAGTACCCTCGATCGGGATAAGGATGTTCACGGGTACGGAATCGACTTTCAGTTTTTTTAAAATCAAAGCCATTTCAATACGGTCTTCCCAGGATTCTCCAAGACCGATGATTCCGCCTGAACAGACTTCCATGCCTGCGGATTTCGAAGCCTCAATGGTTTTCAGCCGGTCTTCAAAAGAATGGGTTGAAACAATTTTCGGATAAAAGCGGGCCGAGGTTTCAATATTATGATGGTAGCGTGTCATCCCCGCTTCCTTCAGTTTTATAAGCTCTTCACGGGTCAAAGCCCCCAGGGATCCGCATACCTCAATGCCGGTTTCACGGATCATTTTTTTTATGACTTCCGTCAGCTGATTCAGCTCAGTCTCTGAAAGCCTGTTTCCGCTGGTGACTATTCCAAGGCGGCGCGCACCATCCGCCTTTGCCTTAAATGCAGCCGCTAATAATTCCTGACCGGATAACAGGGGATAGACCGCAACGGAAGTGGAGTGATGCCCTGACTGGGCGCAATATTTACAATCTTCCGAACAGCGGCCTGATTTGGCGTTGATAATGGAACAGATATCCAGGATTTTGCCGCAATGCAGGCTGCGGACACGGTCCGCTTTGGCAAGCAATAAAGACAAAGGCGTTTTGACATATTTCATATAGGGGGTGATTTTTTCTGAACTGATGTTTAAATTTTTCAAAGGACAATCTCTCCGTTTAAATACTTCTCGTGAATCTTCCTGTAGGCATTCATATCCCCCATGTCATTCCAGTAGGCTTCTGTGGAAAAGGCTTTTAATTCTCTGCCGTTCAGATAGGCCCGTGAGTAAATATCCCTGATGATACACTGTTCTTTTTTATGTTTACAATAATAAAATATTTCCGGGCTTAAGGCATGAATTCCCATGAAGGCGTGGGTTAAAGGGGCATGCATCTTTCCGAAAAAAACCCCGGCAATACGGGTGATGCGCCCGTTTTCCTCCAAAGCCACCTGTTTTAATGAAGGGATGGAGGAATCCTGAACAACAAGGGTCGCAAAAGCGCCCTGTTTCTCATGAGCCTGTGAAAGCTGGACATAATCAACCTCATGAAAAATGTCTGAATTGACGAGAAAAAAATCTTCCTGAAAAATATCCCTTGCCCCGTAAAGTGCCCCCCCGGTTCCCAGAAGAGTTTCCTCTTCCAGAATCGTAAGTTTAACAGAGGGAAAAGCCTTAAGACGCTCATAAAAATAAAATTCTATAACGCTCCTCAGCTCGTAGCGCAAATGATGAAGATTGATTACAATATGCCTGATACCCGAATGAATAAGCTTTTCAATCTGCCAAAAAATCATAGGCTTGTCATAAAGGGTTAAAAGCGGTTTGGGATGAAGATAAGTCCAGGGCCGCATACGGGTTCCGTATCCGGCCGCCAGAATAAAAGCGTTTGTAATCAATCTTTTTGCTCCAGAAGCAGCATTTCAAGAATCTTCTGCATCGCTTCCATCTCAGAAGACCCGGCCCCCAGCTTAGGCAGGGCAGAAAGGGCATATTGCAGAACAAGGGGAAGGTATTTCTGATATTTCGTGTGTTTACGGACATAAGTCTGGTAATAAAAGGTTCCGGCAGCCTTCACGGAACGCTGAAAGAGGCAGAGATAATAGCCCTTAAAAAAAGACGCCTGATCCAGGCTTGTCTTCCAGACCTTCGACGCCTGATCCAGGTAGTATTTCACAAGCTCGGTTTCAACCTTGTGCGACAAATGCACATAACTGTCCCGGACAAGCGATACAAGATCATACTGATAAGGCCCCATTCGGGCATCCTGATGATCGATATAAAAGGGCTCGTGATCTTTGATATGAATATTACGGCTGTGGAGATCTCTGTGGGTGAGAACATATTTTTCCTCAGTCATTTTTTGTGACACACTTTTAAACAAATTTGTAACCTTAATCAAAGTTTCAGGATCCGTTTTTTCCGCAAGCCTGGAATGAAGAATGAAAAATCTGAATTCATCCTCAAATTTACTCCGGGTAAAGGCGATCTTCATGGGAATTTTGTCTTGTATTCCTTCGGGAACAGGAGCCCAGTGAAGAATGAGAAGATGATCTATAATCTGTTTATAGAAAGGAAGATAAAACTTAATCCCGTGCCCCTGGCAAATATCCTCAAGGGTGGAAGACCCTGCATCCCGGACAAACATGACCTTTTCTTCAGGATGCCAGCCAAAAATACAGGGAACCCTGACCCCGTAACTTTTAAAAACATCAGTAGCCTCTCTGACCCGGCATACGATTTCAGGATCTTTGTCCAGTTCATTGATAAACATGGCCACGACAGAAAATCCCGCACTGAGTCTCAGACGATAATAATTCCGTGTTGAGGCCTCAGTCCGGAGTTTTAAAATTTTAACAACCCGTCTTTTGGGGAAGGATTTTTTTGCCAGTTTTCTGAGCAGTTCTTTCACAATAATCATAAGGTATGGGGTTAAATATTATTTAAATGTAATAGTTAACAAAAAAAGTGTTATAAAATCAATATTATTTCTCTTCTTTCTTTTTTAAAATCTAGTGACGATTTTTTAAAATCCTGATAGAACTTATAAAATTTATTTTTAAAAATTCAAAAAACGGGGATTACGCGTGAGTATATTTGAATTTGCCGTTAAAAAACCTGTTTCCATGACCATGCTCTATATCGCGATTCTTCTTTTGGGAATCCGAAGTTTTAACGTTCTTCCTCAGGAATTGTTTCCGCCCTTAACTTTTCCCCAGCTGACTATTGTGACCTCTTACGGAAATGCCTCCCCTGAGGAAATTGAAACCCTGGTGACCAAAATTCTGGAAGAAACCGTTGCCACAGTTAAAGGTCTTAAAACGCTCCGTTCTTTTTCCAAAGAAGGTCTTTCCGTGATTATTGTTGAATTTCAGTGGGGTACGGATATGGATTTCGCCTCCCTGAACCTGCGTGAAAAAATAGATCTTGTAAAGGAAAGGATGCCCCGCGAAGCGGAGGAACCCCTTGTTTTAAAATTCAATCCCTTCGCAAAGCCCATCATGGTCTATTCCATGACTTCCCACGGGGATCCCAAAGATCCCAACTATATGCTGATCGAAGATCTCTTAAAACTCGCAAAAACAAAACTCAAGGATAAACTTGAAAAAGTTCCCGGAGTAGCCTCTTTAAGCATCAGCGGAGGTCTTGAAAAAGAAATCCAGGTGGATCTCAGCCTCCAGCAGCTCGTCGGTCATAAGATCAATATTCAGGATATACCCACTGCGCTTAAAGATTCCAATCTCAACTATCCGGCAGGTTCCGTGAAAGAGGATTTCTTTGAATATCTCGTCCGCACCATGGGGGAATTCACCACCATTAAAGATATCGGAGACTGCCTTATCTCCATTGAAAACATCAAAAGGGGTAAATACGACAGAGCCAAAAGAAAAGAACAGGAAAAAAAGGGTGAACGAGGTTCAGAAAAAGAGGAAGGCGAAGACATCTCCTCGCAATATGTTTTTCTGAAAGATGTGGGAACAATCCAGGAAAACTTCAAGGAAAGATCCAGCTATTCCCGCTACCAGGGAAAGGAAAATATCTCCCTGCAGGTTCAAAAACAGGCTTCAGCCAACATTATTGAAACAGTCGCTGCTGTTAAAGCGGAACTATTCCGACTTCAGAATGAAACCAACATGATCCCGGCTTCCGTGGATCTTAAGCTCATCTATGATGAATCGGTCTTTATTCAGACCTCCATTGACGGAGTTATAAGTTCCGTGATTGAAGGAGGTATTCTTGCCTTCATTACTCTTTATTTATTTCTTCACAGTCTTAAAAGCGCCACCATTGTCTGTATTACCATTCCCTATGCCTTGATTATCACCATTATTGGAATGGAATATTTCAAATATTCCGTCAACATGATGACCCTGGCAGGTCTGGCCCTCGGTGTCAGTATGATGGTGGACGGATCGGTGGTCGTCCAGGAAAACATTGACCGGCATAAGTCCGAGGGAAAAGACAAGGAGACCGCGGCGATCGATGCCAGTGCGGAAATCTTTGCCCCGCTCCTCTCCGGTATTCTGACCAACGTTGTGGTGTTTTTACCTTTAGGTTATGTGATCGGTATTGCCGGACAGCTCTTCAAACCCATTTCCTTTACTGTTATTGGCCCTCTCTTAGCCTCACTTTTTGTAGGCGTTACCCTGATACCCCGTTTATCAACCATTGAAATCGGAAAAGCAGGCCCCCCTGCAGAATCCGGCCCTATAATGAAAAAAGTAGAAAGAGTGTATAGAAAACTGCTGGGTATTTTTTTAGGGGGATGGTACATCCCCGGATTTTTCTTCGTTATTGCAGCCTTGGCCGCAGCGCTTTACCTCCTGTCGATCTCCCCCTCGGAAACCATGCCCAAAGTAGACCAGCGCAGCTTCAATATTAAAATGACACTCCCCACAGGGACTTTGCTGGATATCACGAACGATACCGCCACCCTGATTGAAAAAGAACTGAACAAAGAGCCTGAAATTGAAAGCGTTTCCATTGCGGTCGGTTCCGACCGATCCGCAGGCCGGGCAAGCGTCGAATCTCTGGGTTCACATCAGGCCATGTTTATTGTCCGCTTAAAGGCCATTCCCAAAGACAACATCATGACACAGGTAGAGGATGCTCTTACGGGGGCAAATCTGTATGACACCTTTATAAAGGAAAGACCTTTTCGGAAATCCACAACCCAGGTTGTAGGTGAAATGCGGGAGCGTGTAGACAAGGTCAGAAACTCCGATGTCAATACGGCCATGACCCCGGCGCTTCAGAATGCCATTACCAGTCTTAAAACCGCTGAAATCGTCTGGACCACAGACGACAATCCCTTTGCCGGAGCTTTTTCCAGTTCCGCTCCCATTGCCATTCAGGTGACAGGAAGGGATCTGAATCTGCTCCAAACCTATGTCTCGGATGTGGAAAAACTCCTGGAAAAAATTCCGGGCACCATTAATATCCGTAATGATATTCCTTCCAAATCTCCTGAAATCCGTATTATTCCCAACAGAAAAAGGGCGGCCATGCAGGGTTTGTCCTCTTCGGACATTGCTCAGACCTCGCTGATCTGCATTAAAGGAATGCCGGCCACCAAACTGAAAAAAGACGGAAATGAAACAGAAGTCATTGTACGCTTAAGAAAAGAAGACAGGGAATCCATCACAGCCCTTGAAAATCTTTCCCTCTTTTCAGAAGACAGGGTCATTCTTATGAAGGATGTGGCAACCATCAAGGCAGGGAGAGGGCCTTCTGAAGTCAAACGCCTGGACCAGATCCGTATCTTTAACGTATTTGCAGATTTAAAAGGCCGGGCTGAAGGGGATGCCATCCGGGAACTCAAGCCTCTTCTGAAGGCAATGCCTGTAGAAGACAACTACTCGATCGGCTTCGGACGCGAATATGAAGAAAAACAGGAATCCCAGATGTCCCTGATCTATGCCTTTGCGATTTCAGTGGCACTGGTTTATATGATCATGGCCTCACAGTTTGAATCCCTGCTTCAGCCGTTCATCATCATGATGACCGTGCCTTTATCCATCATTGGAGTTGGGTTCACCCTCTATTTTACCGGAACATCCGTCAATGCCATGTCGATGCTGGGGGTTATCATTCTGGCCGGAGTGGTGGTGAGTAACGGTATTATTCTGATTGACTTTGTCAATCAGCTTCGGGGGGAGGGACAGCCTCTTAAAGAAGCTCTGATCAACGCAGGCGGCACCCGGCTCAGGCCTATTTTAATTACGAATATCTCCGGAGTGCTTGGACTCGTTCCCATGGCAATGAAATGGGAAGAGGGATCAGACTTTCAGGCCCCTATGGCAACTGCCGTTATCGGCGGGCAGATCATTTCCATGTGTCTTACCCTCTTTATCATTCCTTCCATTTATCTGGTGGTGGAAAGTTTTTTACTTTATTTCAAAAAAAATAAACAAAAAGCAGCCCTATAATGTCCCTTCCAAGTCTAGCCATTAATCGCCCCATAACCATCCTGATGGTCATGATTTCTGTCTGCTTCATCGGGGTTTTGGCCTTGTTTTCCCTTCCCGTGGAATTAATGCCCAATGTCAGCTATAAAAAAATCACCATCATGATCAGTATCCGCGGCGGTCTTCCGCCGGATGAAAACGAAAACATGGTCATCAAACCTGTTGAAGATGCTGTGGGAACGGTCAGTAACCTTGAAAGTATCGTATCCACCGCTGAAAAAGACCGCGCCATTATCGTTCTTCGTTTTATTCCCGGCACCAATATGGATTTTGCAAGTATGGAAGTTCGTGAGGCCTTTGCAAAAGTGAAAAACAAACTCCCCAAAGAAACGGAAAAACCGGTCATTTCCCGTTATGAAGAATCGGACGCGCCTGTTCTGATTCTGGCTGTCACAAGCGTGGGTGAAAAACACAGCCCCGAAGAAATGCGAACGCTTGTAGACAAAAAAATGAAAGAGAGGCTCATGCGTGTCACAGGGGTTGCCAACATCGATGTTTCAGGAGGTCGTGAACAGAAAATCATCTGCAATATCAATAGGACAACCATTGATGCCAATAAAATCCCAATACGCAAAATTGTCAATAAAATCGGGGTAAACTCCATGAATCTGCGGGTGGGGGCCAGAGACGAAGATTCCTTTGAAAAGGGAATCATCTTCAAATCTGAATTTGAAACCATAGATGAAATCGGAGAAACCGCAGTCATCGTCAATGATAAACTGGGAACGCAATTTTATATCAAGGATATGGCTTCCGTTAAGCTCGACTACATGGAAGCCCAGAACCTTTCCCGTTATACCCAGTTCGAAACCGAGGGCGAACAAAAAGGCAAAAAAGGAGGAGGCGACAAAAAAGGAGAAGGAGAAACCTCCAATATTGTTTCCATGTATATCCAGAAAGAAAGTACGGGAAATACCGTTAAAACCTGTCAGGGGGTCAAAGAGGCTTTGGCAAGACTGGAAACAGAAATGGCAAAGACCTACCCGGATCTGCGTGTGCTGAAAGTCTCCGATCAATCGCAGCAGATCCTTGCGGCCATTGATTCTGTTAAAAGTTCCATGACACAGGGAGCTTACTGGGCCTTTCTGGTTCTTATCCTATTTTTCAGAAACCTTCTTGTCTCAATCATTGTCGGTGTTTCCATGCCAATTTCCATTCTTGGAACATTTATTTTTATGAAGAAATTTGACATTCCTTTGAACGTCATGACCCTTCAGGGACTAACTGTGGGTGTGGGGAACATGCTTGACAGCTCCATCTGCGTGCTTGAAAATATTTTCAGCAAAAGACAGAACGGAGAAAGTCCTATTCAAGCCTCCATCAATGGAACAGAAGAACTCTTTATGGAACTTCTTGCAGGTATGCTTACAACCATCATCGTATTTCTTCCAATCTTCTTTCTGGATGAGCAATTAAAAATGCTTTATGAAGGCCTGGCGATAACCGTTGTAGTATCCCTCGTTCTTTCCTTTTTTGTCGCCATGACCGTTATTCCTATTCTGTGTGCAAAAATTCCGATTAAAAGGAAAACCGTTCAGACCAAATCCGATATTTTCCGAAAACTTTACATAAAGGCCCTGGCGTTCTGTCTTCGCTTTCGAATGGTTCTTTTTATTTTTCTCCTTGTCGTTTTAGCGTATTCTTTAATCCTGGGAAGTACCTTGAAACAGGAACTTCAGGGAAGCTCTGAGCAGGATCGTTTTACCATTTTCGTTGAATTGCCCGATGGAGCAAAACTGGAGGTTTCCGATAAAGTGGTGGGAGAAGTCGAAACCCTTCTCAAAAACACAAAACTCTTTCCTGAAGTTGCAACGGTCACAGCCCGTGTTGAAGGATGGTCTTCCAAAGTTTATGTTTCCCTTTATCCCAAGGAAAAAAGAAAAAGGACAATCAAAGAAGTCATAGAAGAACTTCGAAAAGTCATCCCCACTTTGAAATGGATAAAAAAGACGGACGGTTTTGTGTATTTCAGTGAAGATTCGGGAGGAGACGCGGAAGAAATCTCTGTCGACGTCTACGGTTATAACTACGAAATCCTTGGAAAACTCGCCAATGAATGTGCGGCTAAAATGGAAGAAGTCCCGGGTGTGGTGGATGCAAAACTCCGCATGTCTGAAGGCCGCCCTGAATTTCGTCTTATCCCCAAGAAAAACCGCGCTGCGGAATTCGGTATTTCTGTTCAGGAAATGGCGGAAACCCTCCATTGCGATATCCGGGGGCTCAGAGCCGCCTCCTTTCATCCCAAAGATGGTACCGGGTCTGAAATTGAAACTATTGTCCGGCTGGATCCAAAGCATGTTAAAACCCTGAATGATGTCCGGAATATGACACTCATGTCCCCCAAAGGCCAGCTTGTCTTCTTAAGCGATATTGTTGAATTTTCAGAAGGGGTAAGCCAGTCTGAAATATGGCGAACCAACAAAAGCCGTATGATCGGCGTGAGTGCGACAACAACGAAACTGTCCATGGAGGATGCCATTGCCGCCTGCAGAACAAAACTCAAGGAAATTAAATTCCCAAAGGAATATTATTTCGTCTTTTCCGGAGCCTACTATAAAATGATCGAAAACAAAAAACAACTCATGTGGGCCATGATCGTAACCATTTTTATCATTTATATGATTTTGGCCTGCCTCTTTGAATCCTATTTCCAGCCTTTTATCATTCTGACAACCATTCCTCTGGCCCTCATTGGCGCAATATTGGGTTTGTACTGGTTTAAAAAATCTGTAACCATGGGTGTATTTCTTGGCGGGATCGTTTTAGCAGGAGTTGTTGTGAATGCCGCCATCATGGTGGTTACCAATATTGAAGAAATGAGAAGGAATAAAGGTTTTTCCATCTTTCACGCTTGTATTCAAAGTGTTCTTATGAGAACCCGCCCTATTCTCATGACCAGCGGAACAACCATTTTTGGTATGATCCCCATGGCCTTTGATAAGAGTTCCTCTGCAGAGATGTGGGCCCCTTTTGCTGTCACAATCATGATGGGAATGATCAGTGCAACGTTTCTTACCCTTACAGTCCTTCCTGGACTTTATGTCATGCTGGAAAACACTATTAAAAACACAGTCTATATTAGTGCCTACATCAAAAGCCCCATGACGATCAAAAAATTTCTTATCTATTATCTCATTCTCTTCAATGTCGCCTTAGTCTGCGTCAAAATTTTTCTTTTTTAATTTTCATGCTTTCCAGCCGGTTTGTCATAAAACGCAAAATCCGGGCGGATATTTGAATGGGAACAGGCTTTTCTATGTAAATGCTTTTTTCATTTCTTCAATCAGGGCCTTTTCGGAATTGGAAATTTTTGACCCTAATCCTAAAAAACCTCCACTGGCTTTTGCAACATCTGAGGCATGGGAAAAAATTTCAGTTTCAAGAGACTTTTTCTCCTCAGGATTCAATTTTTCACACAAGCCCTGAATATAATGTTTCCATGCTTCAAGAAGCTTTTTGTCCGGTTTATGCTGAAGCCATCTTTCAAGCAGGGCATAATCCATGCTATCTTTAGCGAATCCGGCGTTTTCAGCGCCGTAAAGGATAGCCTCGCATTCTTTTTTGTCTATCTGGCCGTCAGCCCAGGCAATCTCCACCAATGGGATAATAGCAATGGAGGCCAGGGTTTCAGGATGAATATCCAGCTGTACGAGTTTTTCAAGCACCTTATCATTGTGTATTCCGGAAACCCGTGATAAATTTTCCTTGGTTTCCTTCATCTGTTTCATTTTCTTCAGATTTTCAATCAGTTTTTTGTCATTTTCCAGAAAAAAAAGATCCTCAAGATTCGTTTGACTGATTTTGGATTTGAAATGCATAAGGCCCTCCTTAATTTACTTAATGAAAGATACTTTGTCCCCTCTCATCGCACAAGAAAATAATATTGAACCTGAAATCATTTTTTGAAATAACCCTTATCTATCCATTTAAAAAGAATCAGGAAAGGGAATTTCATGACTATCCAGGAGCAAATTCAATCCCTTAAGAAAAAACAGAATACTGTTATTCTGGCTCACAATTATCAATTAAAGGAAATTCAGGATATCGCCGATTATGTCGGAGATTCCCTGGGCTTAAGCTTTCAGGCCAAAAACACCAAAGCGGATATCATCCTGTTCTGCGGGGTATACTTCATGGCTGAAACAGCCAAAATAATATCCCCAAAAAAAAAGGTTCTGATTCCCGATAAACGGGCCGGCTGCCCCATGGCAGACATGATAAAACCCGACCAGCTCAAAGCCCTCAAAGAAAAACATCCCAGGGCAAAAGTACTGACCTACGTCAATTCCTCTGCGGGAATCAAAGCCTTATCCGATATTTGCTGTACGTCCTCCAATGCCCCGCAGATTGTTCAGAAATATTTTAAAGCTGAGGATGAAATTATTTTTATTCCGGATAAGCATCTTGCCCTTCACACCGCAAGATTAACCGGTCGAAATTTTATTCTCTGGAACGGCTTTTGTCCGACTCATATCAAAATCATTCCGGAATACATCCGGGCTTTAAAAAAAGAACACCCTGAAGCCGAAGTTCTGGTTCATCCTGAATGCATTCCTGAAACAATCGCCATTGCGGGCAAAGCCTTGTCCACAGACGGGATGTATAAACATGTCCAAAAGAGTGAAAAAAAAGAATTTATTATCGGCACAGAAATCGGAATGCTGCACAGGCTTCAAAAAGATTTTCCGGACAAACGCTTTTATCCGGTCACAACTCTTGCCTCCTGCCCCAACATGAAGAAAATAACGCTGGATAAGGTTCTCCGCTCTCTTGAAGAAGGTAAAGAGGAAGTGACAGTCCATGAAGAAACAGCCGCCAAAGCCCTGAAAAGTATTGAAGCCATGCTTGACTGTGTTTCCTGAATAAAAATCGGCTTGCCCCCTTAAAGACAAGCCGTTTTCAAAATGAACAATCTATGTTTTTTAATGCTTTACATCCCACCAAAAGCAACTTCAACCGTATGATCAGCATGAATATTAGATAGAGTGTAAGTTTTTACACCTAAAGCTTCAACTCCGCCTGGACTATCATAGACCCATACCCCATCCACATCAATATAACGTACGGCGGAATTCACCAGATCATCGGGTGTGCAGGTAAAAGTAATATTTTCCCCTTCATTGACAGTGATAGAGCCGCTGGGTGAAATAGTTCCGGTTGCCCCCCATTCATCTGATATAACCGTCGTTATCGTATATTGGCTGGGGGTTGCAGGAGGATTAATAGTAAGGATTCCCTGCCGGCTAGCCGAATACCCCAAAGCATCCGTTACATTCACACTCCACGAATACGCCCCCTGGGTATGATAGGTATGGGAATAATTCAAAAGTGCGGAAGAAGTTTTCACGATCTTCACTGACTCCCCCGCATTCTGAGACTGGGTGATAAAGCTTCCCCCTTCCCCGAAATTCACTGAATATGTATAAGGGGGCTGGCCTCCCTGGGCACGAATAACAAAAGAAACCTCACAGGGTACGGATCCCGAATCCGGAGTGGTAATCACATTCAAACTCAAAGTATCAGCGGAAACCTGTTCTGTACACACTGTCTGCTTTACCTCCTGCACAATCATCGGGTAAGCCCTGGGGTAAATCATTCCCTTGCGAGCAAAAGCCAGATCTGCTGAAAAAGGATTCCAGGCCATTCCCACAAACACATGCCAGTTTTCACCTGCAAGGTCTTCGGAAATCATGGAAAAATCCTGGTTATCCGCAAAGCCCGCCTCCACACTTGCACTCCACTGCGGAGCCACATAAAACCGGCTCTCCACAGCCAGGGCGTAAACATCCTCCTCAGCCAGAGTTCCTTTGAAAGACAACACCATCTTTTCACCCATCAACGTTTCCAGTTCTGTTTTCATAAAAGAAAGGGCCCGGTTATAAATCTCGTATCCCTGACGAATACGGTATATCCCTGAAGAATTTTCCAGGTAATACTCCGAAACTGTTCCTCCCTCCACAAAACGGTCATCCGTAACCGGAATACCCGCATGAACAAAAAGCTGAAGACGATCATTGATCCCGTACTTTATTCCGGGTCTTATCTGATAATGAGAAGTGCGGTCATAGCCGTCCAACTCATACTGTAAAAAATCCACAAAACCATAAACGCCGAGCTGGTCATTCACCTGATACCCAGCTCCAAAAGATTCCCCTCTCTGTTCCAGGGCGTCCGCGCTGTCCAGCATGGCAGAAGCCTGAAGAAAAAGCCCATTGTCAAAATTCCTTGCAAAGGCCAGTTCTCCTTTAAGGACTGTTTCACTTGAATTCTCATCCGTGGATTCCCGGCTTCCACCCTGAAGGTAAACTCCCAGATCATAGTCCTTTTCAAGCGCATTCGCGCCAAAACCAAGACCGAATCCAAACATTAAAATCAAAAGACCTTTAAGCAGTTTCCGTGCTATCATTTAAACTCCCCTCAATGGATAAATCAAAACAAAAATCTAACATAGAGATTGATAATCATAAAAACAATATCAACCCTGTATTTTTAAATACCACAAAAAATAAGGGAGGTAAAATAAAAATCCTGGTTTAAAAAACAACATTATTGATAATTTTTGTACTGAACACTCCACATAAAAATGGATTACGCCGCAGCAAGTTGCAAGGTATCAAATACGTCATTGCGAGGACGCTTTGGGACGAAGCAATCTCTCTCATCTAGATTGCTTCGCAAAGCCTCTCCATGACAAAGCTGCAGCAAGCTGCGAGGAATTAAACCCAATGAGATTAAAATTTTTCAGAAAAAACGGCCCTGTTAATGAAAAGCCTCCTCCCCCTCTTCTTCCTTCGCATATTTCTCAAATTGCGCCTTGTCAAAAGACTTCATGTAGGCTTCCTTGCCGGAAATCAGTCCCTCGTTAAGAAGCTTTTTGATGGCATCATCCATAAGAATCATACCCATCTGAGAACCTGTCTGTATCTCAGACTTCAGCTTGGTGGTCTGGCCTTCACGGATAAGGTTGGAGGCGGAAAGGTTTTTAATAAAAACTTCATGAATGGCGACGCGTCCATTTCCTTCTTTTTTCTTGGCCAGAAGCTGTGAACAGACTCCATAAAGTGATTCCGCCAGCATGCTCAGAATCTGCTTCTGCTGATTGGAGGGAAAGGTATCGACAATACGGTCAATCGTTTTAGCCGCGCAGTTGGTGTGAAGGGTCCCAAAAACCAGAAGGCCCTTCTCTGCGGCCGATACCGCGAGGCTTATGGTTTCCAGATCCCGCATTTCGCCGACAAGAATGACATCCACATCCGAACGCATGGCATCATAAAGCGCTTTTTGAAAAGAAGGAGAATCAATGCCAATCTCTCTTTGAACAATCACGGACTTTTTATTGGGATGTACAAATTCAATGGGTTCTTCGATCGTCAGAATTTTCCTCGAAAAATTCTCATTGATATGATTAATCATCGCAGCCAGGGTTGTGGATTTCCCTGATCCGGTGGGCCCGGTAACCAGAATCAGCCCCCGTTTGGCTTCCGCCATGGTCTTTAAAACCGGGGGGGTTTTCAGATCCTCCAGGGATTTTATCTCCTTGGGAATGATGCGGAAAATCGCGCCCAGCCCCTGAAACTGGCAGTAATAATTCGCTCTGAACCGGGCGATATCTCCCAAAGCATAGGCAAAATCGAGATCCCTGTTTTTTCTGTAGTGCTCCCATCGGTCAGGAGGACAGATTTCCTTGAGCATGGCGTAAATTCGCTCCTCCGTCAAAACAGGCTGATCCGGAATGATACGGATGGAACCATAGACGCGCATTTTCGGGGGCTGCCCCTGCATCAGATGCAAATCAGACCCGTGTTCCCTGATGAGAATTTCGAATAAAAAATCAATGGCTGCCATATTATTCCCCCTTTTCAGTGAAAGGCTTAAAACGGGCCTTATTTTCAGACAAAAGATAAGCCTCTTCACCCGGAATACGTCCTTCTTTCACAAGCTGGAAAAGAGAGTCATCCATGGTCATCATTCCTTTTCCTTTTCCGGTCTGCATAATCGAGGCAAGCTGGTGAAGCTGATTCTGACGGACAACGGCGGAGACCCCCGGGTCAAAGAGCAGCACCTCGAGCGCAAGCTCCACCCCGTCCCCCGATGGAGCAGCGAGAAGCTGCTGGCTGATAATGCCGCGCAGGGATTCAGAAATCATCGACCGGATCTGTCCCTGCTGGTCTGAAGGGAAAAAATCAACCACGCTGTTGATGGTTCGTGCAGCGGAACTCGTAGGCATGGTACCCAGAACCAGATGCCCGGTCTCGGAAGCTGAAATCGCCATGCTCATGGTTTCCCTGTCCCTCATTTCACCGATCATCACGATATCCGGATCCTCTCTCAGGGCGGCCTTCAGGGCATTTGTAAACGAAAGGGTATGTTTACGCAACTCTCTTTGGGTCACCTGACAACTTTTAGGCATAAAAATATATTCGATGGGATCTTCAACCGTGATAATATGATCGCTCCGCTCCCGGTTGATCAGATCCAGCATGGCCGCAAGAGTCGTACTTTTTCCGCTTCCCGAAGGCCCTGTAATCAGAATCAGGCCCTGGTGAAACTCCGTGAGTTTACGCAGAACCGGAGGCAGGCAAAGCTCTTCAAAAGTCCTGATCTGATCCGGAATAATCCGGAAAACAGCCTCCCAACCCTTGATCTGCTTGTATAGGCAGGTACGGTATCGTCCAATCCCTTCAGGAGAAAGGCAGAAATCCAGACTTTTATTCTGCAGCAGACTTCTTTTCTGAGCTTCAGAGACGGAGCCGAAAACCAAAGCTTCCGTATCTTCTTCGGTCAGGACCGGATCATCCAGAAAGTGGAGTTTTTTATACTTCCGGATAAACGGTCTGGAACCGGGACACAAATGAAGATCCGAGGCTTCCATTTTCCTTGCCCTGATCAGAAGATTTTTCAATCCTTCATGAATGGGAAAAGAAGTGAAAAGATAAGGATCGGAAGCGGTTTCTTCAGCAGGGGGGGGAACGGGAATTGAGGCCGATCCCGGAGAAGGCTGAGCTGCCGGTTCAACCCGCAAAGCAGGCCTTTGAATTTTTTTCTCAACCGCAACTGGGGCTGGTGCTGAAGGCGGGGAAACAGGTCCTGAAGAGGACAAGGGCTTCTCCTCAGAGGGCGAAGAAATCACATTTTTTTCCGGGGACGCTTTTTCCCTTGAAGGCGGAATGGCGGGCCTCTTTTCAAGCTCTTTTTCCTTCTTGATTTTCTGCTGGGTGTTCAGAATTTCTTCGATATCCCAGGGATATAAGATCGCTTTCTCAACCAGATATTCCCCGATTTTTTTTCCGGGATAATTTTTAAGATCCGCAACCGCTTTTTCAAGTGTGGTTGGGGTAAGGAGGTTGAGATCTATCGCCACCTTGCCAAACAGGCCGTCTTCATCAGAAAGCATTCAACACCCCCTTAATATTGGTTTGCCCGGATTTTGCACATTCTGTCAAATATCCGGAGGGAAGGCCCGTCCTGAAATTCATTGCTAAGACGGGCTTGCGTAAACAAAGATTCCTATTTTTTATTCATACATTGCCCGGTTCAGACAGGTTTAACCTTTATAATTTTTACATAAATTTTTAAATGAAAAAATACCAGAGGGATCTAATTCTCCAATCAGGATTTCAGAAAAACAATTCTCATTTAATTCATATTCCAGTTTTTGATAATATATGAAATACTGTCCCTCCTAGACTTAAAACCATTGAAGAATGAACTCTTCCGATCATAAAACCATAAGAAAAAGTAAAAATAATGACACCTTTGAATTGCAGGCTTTTTAAAAAATCTTATTATTTATGGATCGCACTTTTTTGTCTGCTTTTCATCTACGGCCTTAATCTTTTTAAAAATATTTCCACCCCCCTTTTGTGGCAGGATGAAGCGGAAACAGCCATGTTCGCAAAAAGAATTCTCAAGTTCGGATATCCCAAAATTCATGACGAAAAAAACGCCCTGTATGGTTTTTTTAATAAAGATCTGGCGGCTAAAGAATCCACGGATGCCTATATACCCTCAGGCTGGGGACAATATTATTTTGCATCGCCGGGTGTTTTTTGTGCCGAAAAAGTCAGGGACCTTTACCTCAAAACCGCCCTTGTCCGCATTCCTTTTGCCGCAGCGGGTTTTCTGGGCCTGATGATCTTCACCTTTCTCTGTTCCCCTGTTTTTAAAAAACAGAACCTCCCTCTTTTCCTTCTTGTTTACGGGCTTCTGGAAATAATGTCTGTCCCCTTAACCCTGCACCTGCGCGAGGCACGGCATTATCCCCTCACTCTGCTGCTCACCGCCTCAATTCTCTTCCTCTATTTCCGCTTTCGTTTTTTTAAATCCCTGGCCTACCCCCAATATTTATGGGGCATGCTGTTATTATTCTTCCTGCTCTTCAATACCTTTTATCCGGCTTTTCTGGTTCTCTTCATTTTCCTTATTCTCTATGAATGCCTGATTGTTTTTAAATCTGAATCAACAGACTCGAAAAAGCCCCCTTCAGATTCACCTGCTTCTGGAAAATGGAAGTTTTTTCTTCCCTTTGCATTAACCTTTTTCATCGTGCTGCCGCTGGGATGGTATTTTGAAATTTTTAAAATCGGAGCCGGATTTTCAAAACCCCACCCTGTCAATTTCACAACCTTTTTTTATCATCTGCATTCCATTCTGAAATTTTTTATTAAACAGGACCTCCTGGGATGGATTCTTCTTCTGAAAGGCGTTTCTTTATGCGCCCGCCTCTCCAAAAAAACAGACAACGGGCTTACCCCCTCACTGCCGGTTACGCTTTCAGATTTTTTAATGCTCCTGTTCGTTTTCTCCGTCACCGCCTTAGCCGGAATGCCTGTAATTTTCGAACGTTATTATATCTGGCTTCAACCGGTCGTATCCCTGATTTTTCTTCTTGAATTAAAAGTCTGCAGGGACCTGTTTCCAAAATCCGATTCCAGGATAAACCTCAAAACTCTCTCCGTATTTTTCGGAGTAATCTCTGTTCTTATCAGTTTATATGAAAGGCGTGACAGCATTCAAAATCATTTTCAGGAACTGCAGGTTCCCTATAAAGGGCCTCTGGATTATCTCATCCCGTACATTCAAAAAAACTATAAAAATCCGGACCAGGTGGTTATTGCCACTAATTTCGAGGAACATTCCTATCTATATTATCTGAACTGCAAAGTTATTGTCGGTTTTTTCGGACATGAACTGGAAACCGATGAACAAATAAAACCCGATATCGTTATTTACAGAAAAGGCTGGACTTCCTATTACAACCCGAAGGTTCCGCTTTATTTCAGAGATTTCCTTAAAAATCAAAAAGCCTGCGATCAGATTCTGTTTCCTGTGCTTGATTACTTCTGCAACAATTCTCCGGAATCCCGGCATCACCTGTATAAAACACCTTTACCGGCAAATAACAACCAGTCTCTTTCCCTTTACGAAAAATTCTCTTCCTGAACAAACCGTGAATTCATTTGTATTTCGATTGTTTAAAGCGTTTATTTTTGATAAATTATGATCGCGATCAATATTTTTTTCTTCAATCCTGCTGAATGAAGGATAACTCAAAATGAGTTATGAAAAAACAACGGAAATATTTGATAAAATTGTAATTTTAGAAACCACTATCGGAGAACTTTATCAGGTTTGCTCCACGAAATGGAAAGAGGACAAAGACTTCTGGCTCAGTCTCAGTGAGCAGGAAAAAGCGCATGCGGAATACGCCAAAGAAATGAAGCAGGAATTCTTAAACAAAACTCAGGATTTTATAGTGAACCCCAACTTTTCCATCATCGTCATTGATTCGATCATCCTCTATATTTTAAGTATTATAACAAAACTGAAAAAGGATCTGTTTACAAAAAATCAGATGCTGATTATTGCCCGTGACACTGAAAATTCGCTGATCGAAACCAATTATCAGAAAATTGCGACTACGAAAAATCAGGAATATTTAAAGCGGCTCAGCATTCTGATTCAGCAGACCCAGGAACACAAAAAACTTATTTCCGATAAAATCATATCCGCATCGGGTTTATAAATCATCTGTCATCCTGAGCATCACGAAAAATCCATGCCTTTCCCCTCTGTCATTCTGAACGCAGTGAAGAATCCATCTTAATCTCTTACCCTTCCGTTTCGGTATTAAAACCAGTCTTCGCTTAAATCCTTCCATTCAGGATTTATTAATTCAATTAAATTTATTTTCTTTTTTCTAACCCATCCTTTAATCTGTTTTTCTCTTTCAATTGCGGATTCAACAGATGGAGTCTGATCAAAATAAACCAGAAGATGAACATTGTATTTTTTCGAAAATCCATCTACCCAACCATTCTTGTGTTCAAACATTCTTCTTTTCAGGTCATTGGTTACCCCTGTATACAACGTTCCGTTTCTTTTGCTCGCTAGGAGATAAACATAATAATCATTCATCGTATTTTTTCTATCCTCTGACACTGAGTTCAATAAAATAAATTTTTATCTTTTTCTGTTACATTTAACAATAATGAAACCTCCTGCTTACCCTGTCACGCCATCTGTCGAAGTGTTGTCATCCTGAGCAAAGCGAAGGATCCATTCTAATTTCCTTTCCTTTACCGTCTCCTTCTTCCACTTAAAGGCATGGATTCTTCAGTCACTTTGTTCCTTCAGAATGACAGCTCATCTACTTTGTCATCTTGAGCAAAGCGAAGGATCCATGCCTTTCCCCTCTCCCGGTCACTCCGCTCCGCCAGCCGAAAGGCCTTCTGCCCCCGCCAAATCCAAAATTCTATCCGCAACTTTAAAAGATGATTTATGGACACAATACCCGGAAGCCATCCTCTTCTTAAAGCGACATTTGAGCATCAGGACAGAAATCAAAGGAATTGATCGCAGAGATTATTATGAAATCCCCCCTGAAGCATTACGTGAGGCCGTAGCCAATGCGCTTATTCATCGCGATTACAGCATGCGGGGAACCAGTATCATAATGGAAGGGGTTTTCTTCCGACCTATATCCAGGGCGAAAAAACATCGAAATCTGGAAGAACCTGATTTAAAATTTCTCAGTTCAGTTTTGCTGCTTTTCCATCATACCCGTGCACGCCTATATGAATACGAAAGATCCATTTTTTAAATTCGATTTTTAAAAGAAATAGACGGCCGAAAAAATAAAGTTCTTTCCTCGCTTGAATTTCGGTTGTTCACATGAAATGTTTGTGATAGATAAAGTTAAAACTTATAGTCTTAAGACTGAGCCATATATGAATTATAAATTTCTTTATACAATTCCCCGATATTTAGAAAAAAATTGTATTCTATCAATTTTTATAATGAGTATTTTACTATTTCTAAGGAAACCTGATTCATTTCTAAATCCGCAATTTTGGGCGGAAGATGGATTTTTATTTTTTAAAGAAGCTTTTTATAACCCTTTTTCAAGCATTATGAATCCTTATGCTGGGTACCTGCATTTAATACCAAGATTGATTGCCAGCATTGGAAGTATGGCACCAATAAAAAATATCCCTTTTTTTTATAATTTTATTTGCTTTATCCTTTATTTAATTATCGGGAATTATATTTTCAATGAACGATTAAATCTAAAATATAAATTTCTTTTTATTTTTTCGATAATACTAGTCCCAGTAAGCAGTGAAATTTATTTAACTTTATCACACATTCAATGGTTTACTTCTTTATTTCTAATATTAATTTTCCTGCAAAATAAACCAACAAAAGGCATTCATTCTTTTTCTGATTTCATAATTCTTTTTTTATGTGGCCTTACAGGTCCTTTTATTATTATTTTTATTCCTCTTTATTGGTTAAAAGCTATCAAAGAAAAATCTTCGCATAATTATTGGATTTTTTTTGTTAGTCTATTACTGGCTTTAGTTCAATTCTACCATATTTATCATTCGAAATTCTTACCGGATCCGAGCATAATTAATACGACTGATAATCTAATTAAATTGATTGGGTTTAGATTTTTCGGAGCATTATTTTTTGGGAAAAACTTAGCGTATTTTTTTCCTTCATATATCCTTATGATTCTTTCTATTGCATTAATCCCTCTACTAATATTGCTTTCTAAATTTGATAAAAATAAATTATACATTTTGCTATCATTTCAATATCTAATTATTACAATTACTCTTGCTACTTTATTTAGATTTAAAAATGACATTCATTTATTGATAGCTATTGGTAATGGTGACAGATATTTTTTCATACCCTATATTCTAATCTACTGGAGTATGTTTATTTGCTTTAATGATGAAAACGCCACAGTTAATAAAATAATAATTTTTCTATTAGTTCTTACCATTTTTTCTTTTTCCCAAAATTATAAATCACAAAAATTTATTGATTATGATTGGGAAAATCAAAGTAAAAACATATATAGCAAAAACGTAAAAGAAATACCGATCAATCCAAAAGGCATGACGATTAAATTTAAAACATAGCAACTATGTTGACTTTTATCTAAAAATATTTTCTATTGAAAATAACAGTGAAAATTTCAGGCAACAATAAAGGGAAATTGACAAACACCGCCTCAACTGTTTACTTTCTTCTATAAAATCTAAAAAATAATTTTTCCCCTCACATTTCCCCATAAAACACATTTCCCATTTCGATGCTTATTTGATAATATAATTCCGTTGCTTAATAAGCTCCTCATTTTGGGAATAGATAAATGAATTCTGAAAACCGTATAAAAGTCACTTCTGATCCCGAAAAGAATATTTTAAAAATTTCTTTTGCAGGAAAAATCACAACCAAAGACATGCCGTATTTAAAGGAACAGATATCCAAAGAACTTGTTCACATGAATAAAGGTTTCTCGCTTCAGACCGATCTGACGGATCTGATTTCCATGGAAACTAAATGCGCCCCTTTTATCAAGAAGGTCATGGAACTCATTCGGGACCAGGGCATTGAACTGGTCGTTCGGATCATCCCCGATCCATCCAAAGATATCGGGCTGAATATCATGTCCCGGTTTCACTACCCGAGTAGTCTAAAAGTAGTCACCGTAAATAGCCACGAAGAGGCAAATCTGAAATTATCAGAAAAAAATTCAGACCCGGAAATTTAACGTTTTTAATTTTTGACAAACCCGGGTTCAACGTTTACCCTCATTCCCTATGAAACCTAAAATTATATTTCTGGTCTCCCAGCCTTTTTTTCAATGGCGGGGATCCCCCATTCGTGTGGGATTCGACATGCTGGCGCTGACAGAACTGGGGTATGAGGTTGACCTTGTTACTTTGCCTGTGGGGGAAGACCGAAGTATCTCCGGCATGAATCACTTTCGGGCACCCAATCTTTTAGGGGTGAAAAACGTTCCCATCGGACCTTCACTGGCCAAGGCATTCTTTGATATTATTATTTTCTTTCAGGCCTTTACTCTCTGTCAGAAAAACAGATACAAAGCCATTCACTGTGTAGAAGACATGGGGCCCTTTGGTGTTATTCTTTCCCTCATCTTCAGAACAAAACTCGTCTACGAAAAACATTCTGATCCGGGCTCGCACAAAAAAGGCTTTTTAAAAAACCTTGTCCTTTCAGTTTACGCCCTTGCTGAAAAATTCACCATCCACCACGCCGATGCTCTGATCGGTACCGGAGACGGCCTTGCGGCCCAGATCAAGACCCTTGGCCCCAAAGGCCCTGTGTATTCCATTTTCGACATCCCTTCCTCGCTTAAGGAAGCCGATCCCAAAGCCACTGAAGAAAAACGCAATGAACTGCTCAAACACCCCGACGAAGTCCTTGCAACCTATGTGGGCTCATTCGCCTCCTACCAGGGCATAGATCTTCTTTTCGAAGCCCTGCCCCTGGCTCTTGAACAAAACCCTAAAATCCGTTTTGTCATTATTGGCGGCACACCCCAGGAAATTCAAAACCACATGTCAGCACTTAAGGAAAAGCGTTTTCAGGATCAGGTCACTTTTCCGGGAAAAACCCCGCCTGACCTTTTACCCAATACCCTTGCCGCTTCCGACATTCTCCTTTCCCCCAGGCTTTCAGGGGTCAACACCCCCCTCAAGATTCTCGACTATCTCAAGGCCGGTCGCGCCATACTTGCCGCCGACACCAAAGCCAACCGCCTCCTCCTTGATGAATCGACCGCCCTTCTCGCCCCCCCCACCGCACAGGGCTATGCCAGGGGCCTTGTTCAGCTCTCGCAGGATAAACCCTTAAGGGAAAAACTCTCCTCACAGGGCAGGCGGCTCATTGACTCCACCTACAACTTCACCAACTTCAAATCCCTGCTCCAAAAGCTGTACGAAAAGCTGACCTAATCATTCCCCCCCCTGTCATCCCGGAACTTGTCCCTCCATTTCATTGCGGGATTGGTAATTCCGGGTATCCATGCCTTTCCTCCCTTCTGCCTCCCGGTCACTGAGTGTCCGCCTTCAGGCGGACGTATCGAAGTGCCGTTATCCCGGAGCTCGACTCCGGGATCCATCCTCCTTCCCTGCCTTTTTCCATAATTTTAAATTGAGACATTATTCTTTGAATGCTAAACTGTTACCTTAATTTCAAAAGAAAGCCTTGAATGACTTCTATAAAAGAACTCTCTGAGCGGGACATTTGCACCAAGCTCATAACGCCTGCCATCGAAAAGGCAGGATGGGATATTCATACACAAGTCCGGGAGGAATTTCCCTTAACCCATGGCCGGATTATTGTCCGGGGAAAAGTGCATACACGGGCTAAAAACAAACGTGCCGACTACGTTCTGTTTTACAAACCCAATATCCCGATAGCCGTTATAGAGGCCAAAGACAACAACCATTCTATTGGCGATGGGATGCAGCAGGCTCTTGGCTATGCGGAATTATTACAGGTTCCTTTTGCCTTCAGCTCCAACGGCGATGGCTTTTTATTTCATAACCAAATCGACCAAAAGGGTGTTATGGAAAAAAACATTTCCATGAATGACTTTCCATCCCCGCAAGCCTTATGGAAACTTTGGTGTGAGCATAAGGGAATGTCACCCGACCAGGAAACCATCATAACAGAAGATTACTACAGCGACGGCAGCAACAAAACCCCCAGGTATTACCAGCTCCTTGCCATCAACAAAACCATGGAGGCCATTGCCAAAGGGCAGGATCGAATCTTGCTGGTTATGGCCACAGGAACCGGTAAAACCTACACCGCCTTCCAGATCATCTGGCGGCTCTGGAAATCCAAAACTAAAAAACGGATACTTTTTCTTGCAGACAGAAATATTCTGATCGATCAAACCATGACCAATGACTTCAAACCCTTCGGCTCTGCCATGACCAAAATCCAAAAAAGGCAGGCCAACAAATCCTATGAAATTTATTTATCCCTGTATCAGGCCGTTACCGGCACAGAAGAAGAAAAAAACATCTACAAACAATTTTCCCCCGGCTTTTTTGACCTGATTATTGTGGATGAGTGCCACAGGGGAAGCGCTGCCGAAGACTCCAACTGGCGCCAGATCCTTGAATATTTTTCCTCGGCAACCCAGATTGGATTAACCGCAACCCCCAAAGAAACCAAAGATATTTCCAACAGCGACTATTTTGGTGACCCCATTTACACCTATTCCCTGCGGCAGGGAATTGAAGACGGCTTTCTGGCTCCCTACAAGGTGGTGCGCATCGATCTCGACAAAGACCTGACCGGCTGGCGTCCGGGTAAGGGAATGCTGGATAAAAACGGAAATGAAATAGAAGACCGGATCTTCAACCAGAAGGATTTTGACAAAACCCTGGTTCTTGAAAAACGGACTCAGCTTGTAGCAAAAAAAATCTCGGAATTTTTAAAGCAGACCAGCCGATTTGATAAAACCATTGTCTTCTGCGACAACGTTGACCATGCGGAACGGATGCGCCAGGCACTTGTGAATGAAAATCCCGACCTTGCCGGGGAAAACTCAAAATACATCATGCGTATAACCGGAGACAATGAAGAAGGAAAAATGGAACTGGATAATTTCATCTTCCCCGAATCCAGGTACCCTGTGATTGCCACCACTTCAAAACTCATGAACACCGGTGTTGATGCTCAAACCTGCAAGTTGATTGTGCTGGATCAACGCATTGAATCCATGACCGTATTTAAGCAAATCATCGGCCGTGGAACCCGGATCAATGAGGACTATGGAAAGTTCTATTTCACCATCATGGATTTTAAAAAAGCCACTGAACTTTTTGCAGACCCTGATTTTGACGGCGATCCTGTGGTAATCTATAACCCCAAAGGGGATGAATCGCCCGTACCCCCAGATGAAGCAGATGAGACGGAAAATAAAACCCCTTACCCCGAAGTCGGAGAAGCTCTGAATGCCCCGACAATCAAAGACAATTCGAGCCCTTACGAAGGGGATTTCCCTGAAGGAACTAAAATTAAGAAATATGTAGTCTCCAATGTTCCTGTGGCAGTCGTTTCAGAAAGGGTACAATACTTTGATGCCAACGGGAAACTGATTACCGAATCCCTGAAGGACTACACAAAAAAAAATCTGCACAAAGAATTTTCCTCTCTGAATCAATTTTTGACCAGGTGGAACAAAGCGGATAAAAAACAGGCTATCATTGAAGAACTTGCCAATGAAGGCGTCTTTTTTGACGCCCTGCAGGAAGAGATCGGAAAGAATCTTGATCCCTTCGACATTGTCTGCCATGTGGCCTGGGATAAACCTCCCCTGACCCGCAAAGAACGGGCAGAGAATGTAAAAAAACAAAACTATTTTACAAAATACGGAGCGCAGGCCCGCAAGGTCCTGGAGGCTTTGCTCGATAAATATGCGGATGAGGGAATTGTTCATGTGGAGGAAACACAAATCCTGACCATCAACCCTTTCCCGGATTTTGGAACCCCTGTGGAAATTATTAAAAATTTCGGCGGGCTTGAAAAATATCTGCAGGCTATTAAAGAACTTGAAAATGCCCTTTACTGTGCCTAGTGTGAATAATCCCTTAAGGGGAAAAATCCTCGCAAGGGGATATAAATCCCATAAGGGGACAATGAACCAACGGAGAAAAAAGAATGTCCATTTCGACCTTGATTAAAACCATACAAGACATCATGCGAAAAGATGTGGGTGTTGACGGCGACGCCCAGAGAATCAGCCAGATCGTCTGGCTTTTATTTTTAAAAATTTTCGATGACAAGGAAAAGGAATGGGGGCTTACCGTCAAAGGCTACAAATCCCCTTTACAAACCCGATTTCAGTGGTCCAATTGGGCGGCCAATCCCGAAGGCGAAACAGGGGAGGATCTGATTGACTTTGTAAACAACAACCTTTTCCCGGCCTTGAAAAAACTGGCCACCACAGCCGGGGTTTCATCTCATGGAAAAGTCCTGGGAAGTGTTTTTGAAGATGCCTACAACTACATGAAATCCGGAACCCTGCTTCGTCAGGTCATCAACACCATTGAGCAGGATGTAGATTTTAATAAATCTTCAGACCGCCATCTTTTCAACGATATATATGAAAAAATTCTTTCTGATTTGCAGTCTGCCGGAAATGCCGGGGAGTATTACACCCCCCGCGCGGTTACCCAATTTATGGTGGATATTATCAATCCCCACCTGGGTGAAAAAATACTCGACCCGGCCTGTGGTACCGGCGGATTTTTGACCTGCGCCATCGGACATCTGGATAATCAGACCAAGACAGCCAAAGACAAAGAAACCTTACAGGAAACCATTCACGGCGTGGAGAAAAAGCCGCTTCCCCACATGCTGGCCATGACCAATATGATGATTCACGGTATCGATGTGCCAACCAACATTCGCCACGACAACACGCTAAGCCGCCCCCTTAAAGACTACGGCCCCAAAGACCGTGTAGATATTGTGATCACCAATCCCCCCTTCGGAGGCATGGAGGAAGACGGCATTGAAAACAACTTCCCTAAAAAATATCAGACCCGCGAGACCGCCGATCTTTTTATGGTGCTCATCATGCACCTTTTAAAACATGATACCGGCCGGGCGGCTGTGGTGTTGCCCGATGGGTTTCTATTCGGTGAAGGGGTAAAGACCAATCTTAAAAAGGAACTGCTGGAAGAATTCAATCTGCATACCATTGTGCGTTTGCCCAAGGGAGTGTTCAGTCCTTATACGGGCATTAATACCAATATCCTGTTTTTTACCAAGGGTGACAAAACCAAAGATGTCTGGTTTTTTGAACACCCCTACCCTGAAGGGTACAAATCCTATTCCCGTTCCAAGCCTCTGACGATTGAAGAATTTAATCTGGAAAAGAAGTGGTGGAACAAGCGCAAGGTGACGGAACATGCCTGGAAGGTTTCGGTTAAAGAGATCGAGGCACGCAATTACAATCTGGATTTTAAGAATCCCCATATCGTTGAAGTCAACCACAGAGACCCCGAAGAACTGATGCAGGAGTACGAAGATATTGTCAGAGAGATGAACGCCACCCGTGATGCCTTGAAAAAGGAACTCTTTCAGGCGCTGGGGGGTAAATAATGGATAAACCGAAAAAGACCGACCAGAAGGTATCTATCGTCCGCTCTTCCGCGGCCGAATATCTGACCTTTGTTGCCGCCAGCGGCAGTAGTGGTGTCGAAGCGGTTTATGCTGATGAAAACATCTGGCTATCCCAGAAGATGATGGCCACGCTCTACGATGTGAATGTACGCACGGTGAATGAACACCTGAAAAAAATCTTTTCCGACAGCGAATTGCAGGAAG
>CAYUET010000018.1:0-52998 GCA_964443875.1 uncultured bacterium
GGGAGCTGAGGTCCCGCTACGAGGCCTACCTGCACGCCTACGAGCAGACCGTGGCGCTTGAGGCCAACTGCGCGCTGACCATGGCGAGCACCATGATTTTGCCCGCCGCCCTGGCGTTCGAGGGTGATTTGCTGGTATTTGCTTATGTGCTGGGGCTTTGGCGGTTTTTTACGGTGCTGATGGCGCTGGACACCGGTTCCAGTTTTGAAGGCATGGGCGCCAGCCGGGAAGTGATGTTTTCGGCGCTGGCCGAACCGGCATTGCTCATCGGTTTGGCGGCAACGGCAAAATTCACCGGTTACACCTCGCTTTCACAGATTTTTGCCGCCCTCAATTACGGCTCCTGGTTCATAGCCGGGCCTTCGCTGCTGCTGGTGGGCGTGGCCTTTTTAATGGTTTTCCTGACGGAAAATTCTCGCATCCCGATTGACGACCCCAACACGCATCTGGAACTGACCATGATTCATGAGGTCATGATTCTTGACAACTCCGGACCTTCTCTGGCCGCCCTTCTTTTCGGTTCCGCCCTCAAAATGGTGCTGATCGCATCCCTCCTGCTGAACTTTCTGATTCCTGAAAACATCGGGACCCTTTCTTACCTTTGTTTTTACAGCGCAGGTCTTCTCCTCATGGCTTTTCTGATCGGAACCCTGGAAGCCCTCATGGCCCGCCTGCGGATTATCCGCGTGCCGGATTTCATCTTTTCTATCGTGGGAGTCTCCCTTATGGTGATGTTCATTGTTCTGCTTTATTATTACCGGGGGAACCGCTGAATGGAAATTCTGATCATCTTTTTCTGTATCACCATGCTCATCATCTCGGCTGTCAGCCGTATTGAGGAATATATCAAAATGCTCTCGGTCCAGGGATTCATCCTTTTCATCATGAGTGTGATCGACTTCAGCAATCTTGACCCGGTTCATTTCAGCATCATGGTCCTGGAAACCCTGGGGCTTAAAACCATTGTCATGCCGCTGTTTCTTATGTATATCGTCCGCAAAAATGAAGTGTCCCGTGAACTTGAACCCTATGTTTCCAATTTCTATTCCGTCGTGCTCACTACGGGTATTTATGTAGCCGGACTTCTGATCGCCTTCTGGGTGGCCGGAGTGGCGGATGATATCCGGCCTCTTCATTTCGGACTCTCCCTGGCCACAATGCTCGCCGCCATGTTTATCATCGTCAACCGTAAAAAAGTAATCACCCACGTTTTGGGATACATGATTCTGGAAAACGGAATTTTTCTTCTGTCCCTGTCCATGGCTGGAGAAATGCCGATTATTGTCAATCTGGGGGTTCTTCTGGACCTTTTGGTGGGGATTTTTCTCCTGGGCATTTTTGTCAATAAAATCCACGAAAAGGAGATGGATTCCCTATGATGAGCATTCTCCTGATTTTTCCTCTTGTGGCTGCCCTAATCCTTTATGCCTTCAAATCGGATTTTTTGAACAGAATCATCCCTGTTGTCTATTCCGTCCTTTATCTGGTTTCCAGCCTGATTTTTGTCAAAATAAGGCCTCATGATTTTCTTCCCTATTTCAGCGTCGATGATTTAAACCTTCCTTTTCTTCTTATCACTTCCATTCTTTATTTCGGAGTGTCTCTTTATAATCTCAGCTATTTTAAAGGTTCTTCGGTTTCCACGGATAAGCAGACTCTTTATTTTATTTCCCTGATGCTCTTCATCTTTTCCATGAACGGCTTCATGCTGAGCCAGCATCTGGGACTCAACTGGGTATTTATTGAAGCCACCACCCTTGCCACAGCCTACCTCATTTTCTTTGACCGGACCGATGAAGCCCTGGATGCGGCATGGAAATATATTTTCATCTGCACAATTGGAATTTCCTTTGCGTTTGTGGGAGTCATCTTCATTTCAAAAGGAGTGGGCGGCTCCGTAGAACAGCTTTATTTTCAGAATCTTTATCTGAATGCCAAAAGCATCAACCGCTTCTGGATCAACATCGGTTTTCTGTTCATTGTCCTGGGATTTGGAACAAAAATGGGTCTGGCCCCGCTTCATTCCTGGCTTCCGGATGCCCACTCTGAAGCCCCCTCCCCCATGTCGGCCATGCTGTCAGGAACACTCCTCAATATGGCTTTTCTGGGCATTTTGCGCGTGTATAAAATCATTGTCGTGGCCGATGACCTTACCTTTGCCGCCCCGATTCTCATGATCATGGGGCTGCTTTCCCTTATGTTCAGCGCAGCCTTTATTCTGAAGATCACCAACTATAAAAAAATGCTCGCCTACTCCTCGATAGAAAATATGGGCATTATCGCCCTGGGAATCAGCCTTGGCGGAGTGGCCGTTTTTGCGGCGTTTCTCCACCTGATGGGCCATGCCCTTACAAAAGCCTCCTTCTTCCTTACCGCCGGAAACCTGCTTCACCGCTATAAAACCAAGGAAGCCCTTAAAATCAACAGCCTTTTTCACAAAGATTATCCCAACGCCCTTTTATGGTTTTTTTCTTTCCTCAGCATTGCCGCCCTGCCCCCTTTTCCCCTGTTTATTTCCGAATGGATTCTTCTTCGGGAAATGATTGCAAGAGGACACTGGGCTCTTACCGCGCTTTTCTCCATACTTGTCAGCATTATTCTTTACGGCATGGGGAAAACAGTATTTCAAATGCTCTTCGGGAATAAGGAAAAGGACAATCCTTCGAACCTTCCTCCCGCTTCCTTTCTCTCCTTTCTGCCTCAATGGCTTTTTATAATTATTCTTTTAATGCTCGGGATTTCCATCCCGGGACCTGTCATGGACATCCTTAATCAGGCAGTGGCTGTTCTGCAAATTCCAAGAGGATAATATGAACTGGAAAAAACTCACCAATCAATTCTGCATCCCGTGTTCGGAAATTCCCGTTCTATCCATGGCCGACCTCAGAAAGGAACTGCTTACAAAAATAAATCATCAGGACAAACGGGTTCTTTCCTACTTTGCGGTTCCCAAACAGGATCACACCCTTTTATACGTCCTTCTGGGAGATGACAATATCTCTCAGCTCTATTTAAGCTCCGTACTCTTTAAAAATTCTGAAACCTCCTATCCCTCTTTAACCCCCGAAATCCCCTCCCTTCATATGTTTGAACGGGAATGGCATGAGGAAACAGGAATTGAACCTTTGGGGCATCCCTGGCTCAAACCCTTACGATACCCCCAAAACCGTTTTAACAAAAACAGCACCCCACGAAATTACCCCTTCTTTTCCATGCAGGGGGATGAAATTCATGAGGTTGCCGTGGGGCCCATCCATGCGGGAATCATCGAACCCGGACATTTCCGTTTTCAGTGTCATGGGGAGAGGATCTATCACCTCGAAATTCAGCTGGGATACCAGCATCGCGGAATTGAAAACCTTATTAAAAATAAAATGAATTCAGCCCCCGGATCTTCGATCCTCTATCTTCCCATGCTTGCTGAAAAAATTGCAGGGGATTCTGCCGTGGCTCATTCTTCAGCCTATGCCGGCATTATGGAGGCTTTTCTGGATATCGACATCCCCTTTAAATCAAAACTCATCCGGGCCATTGCCCTTGAAATTGAACGGGCCGCTGTCCACATCGGAGATCTGGGCGCGATTCTCAACGACGTCGGATTCATGATGGGCGCAGCCACCTTCGGCGCAGAGCGCACCCTGATCATCAACGCTCTCCTCCGGATCTGCGGAAGCCGCTTTGGCATGGGCCTTCTCCGCGTAGGCGGTGTCAATTTTGACATTTCCCCTGAACTTGCCGCCTTTCTTAAAAGCACTCTGAACAGGGTCGAACATAAAATCGAATCCTACATCCAGCTGAATCTTCTCAGACAGCCCCTGGTTCTGAGCCGCCTGGAAGGTACGGGCCTGGTCCCCCTCGAAACCGCACGGGCCATAGGAATGGTCGGGCCTGCCGCCAGGGCGAGCGGAGTGGAGACGGATGTACGCACTGATTATCCCTTTGACTGCTACCGCCTGCTTCCTGCAAGAAAAATCGCGCTTGAAAAGGGGGATGCTTTTGCCCGCACCTACATCCGCTATGTGGAAATTCTCCAGTCTTTTCAATATATCCGGGAGAAACTGGATATGCTGGAAAACGAAGAGGTCTGCCTTACTCCCCGGACTCAGCTTCCTCCTGACTCCTTTGCCGTGTCCATGACCGAAGGGTGGAGAGGAGAAATAGTACACGCGGCCCTAACCGATGCAAACGGAAAGATACTCCGTTATAAAATCAAAGACCCCTCGTTCAACAACTGGTATGGGCTGGCACTTGCCGTCCGGGATAACGGCATTTCTGATTTTCCCCTGTGCAATAAAAGTTTTAACCTGTCCTACTGCGGCAATGATTTGTAAGGATTCCCCCCATGTATAACCTCATTAAAACCAGAATTCATCAGGGAAGCCAGTTTATTCCCGATATCCGGAAAGCCGAAATCGCTCCCCCCTTCAGGGGATTTCCGGAATTGAAACAGACTCTCTGCTCCTCCTGTGGAAAATGCGAAGCCCTCTGCCCTGCCCGGGCCCTTTCCATAAATCCTTTAAAAATTGATCTTGGAAAATGCACTTTTTGCGGGGAATGTGAACGCCTCTGCACCCAAGGGGCTATTCATTTTACCCGAGAACACAAGTATTCAGCCGATGTGAGGGAAAAACTCGTTGTCACTTCGGATACCTCTTATGCCGAATTTAAAAAAACAGCCATTATCGCCCGCAGGGAAATAAAAAAATTGTTTGGGAAATCCCTGGAATTGCGCTCTGTCTCCGCCGGCGGCTGCAATGCCTGTGAAATGGAACTGAACGCCTGCTCGAATGTCAACTTCGATATGGGACGCTTCGGAATTGACATCAAGGCCTCTCCCCGTCATGCTGACGGACTTATTATAACAGGCCCCATTACAGCCTCTATGGCATCCGCCCTTGATGATGCCTATCAAAGCACCCCTGACCCGAAAATCGTGATCCTCATGGGAAGCTGTGCCATAAGCGGAGGCCTATTCGCTGATTCCGGGGTACTGGACAGAAGCTTTATTGAAAAAATCAAACCGGATCTCTACATCCCGGGCTGCCCGGTTCATCCGCTCACCTTCGTGAATGCGGTTCTGGACTTTATCGGGCATTCTTGATTTTTAAAGGTGGACGGCTCTCCCGAAAAAGGAACGGACGTTTTCAAAAAGAGTCTCTGTCAAGGTAGGATGAGCGGCAACCATCCGGTTCAATGAAAGCCCCAGAGACTGAATTTCTTTAAAACACAGTATCTGATGAATGAGTTCTGTTGCCTCCCCTCCGAGAATATGTGCTCCCAGTATCGTTTTGTCTTTTTCATCCCATAAGACTTTGACCATTCCTTCATTTCTCTGCATGGCTGCGGCTTTTCCGTTCGGACGAAAAGGGAAAACGGTCTTTTTATATGCCTGACCTTCGTTCATCAGCTGATCTTCCGTTGCTCCAAAAGAGGCCAGCTCAGGTTCACAATAGAGGCAACGTGGTATTTCGGAAAGATTCATGGAGGATTCTACTTTCCCCCTGACCGCATGCTCTGCCGCCATTTCTCCCTGACGATAACCCACATGGGCAAGCTGCAGTACTTTTGTCACATCCCCTGCCGCATAAACTCCTTCAACAGAAGTCTGCATATTTTCATTAATTCTGATGGCATTTTTTTCCGTTGCAATTCCGGTATTTTCAAGCCCGAGGGAACTTAACTCCGGCTCCCTTCCCACAGCTAAAAGCACCTTGTCAAAATTTTCCTCAAGGGCCGATTTATCCGCGCTCTTCATTTTCACACTCGTGTAATCCCCTTCATTTTTCACTTCCATCACCTGGGTCTGAGTCAGAAAGCGGACCCCTCTTTTTTCAAAAGAAGACCGGAGCCCCCGGGTCATCTCCGAATCCTCGAGGGGAACAATTCTGTCCATGATTTCCGCAACCGTAACTTCCACCCCAAAGGCATTCCAGACATAGGCAAACTCCATACCGATGGCACCGCTTCCTATAATAAGGACTTTTGAAGGCAGTTTCTGCAGAGACAGGGCCCCTGAGGAAGAAAGGATACAGGTTTCGTCAATCGGACAGAAGGAAAACGACCTGGGCTTTGCTCCGTTCGCAATAATGATTCTGGGGCTTTCAATCTTTTCACCCTTCACAGATTCCAGGGAATGATTATTAATAAACTTGAAATGATCCTGCAGAAAAGTGATCTGATTTTTTTTAAACAGATAAAGAATTCCCCTGGAAAGCATATCCGCAACCTTCCGGGATTGCTGATAAACTCTGGAATAATCAAATCTGCTCAAATCCAGGGTGATCCCCATGGCTTCAAGCTCATGCCTCTCTGAAAACACTTTTGCCTGGTGAATAAGCGATTTGGAGGGAATACACCCCCAGTTGAGACAGACTCCTCCCGGCTTATCGGCTTCCACAACGGCAATATTTTTAAGCCCGAGCTGAGCGGCTCTCAAGGCGGCAACATATCCGGCGGGTCCTGCGCCGATCACAATCATCTCATAGGTATTCATGGGGTATTTCCCTTTTTATCCGGTTAAGATTTTATAATCCATTTTTCGGGAAAAAGCGACTCTTCCCTTGCTTTCTGACAAAACTCAAACGGGGCCTTGAGAGACCCCTGTTTATAAAAGGCATCCGCTCTGCATTGTCCGAGGCAGAATGCTTTCAGCATGCATTCCCCGCAGATTCCCTCAAGTTTTGAGGGAACCGACTCCCTTAATTCAGCAAAAAGAGAAGCCTCCTTCCACAGGGTTTCTATCGGGGTATTGCGGATATTCCCGGCAACCAGGGCACTGCTTGAAAACCCTATCCCGCAGAAGGATACTCCGCCGTCGTTTAAAAGTCCAGCCACATGAAGAATGCCGCACCGGCCCCCTTTTGAAAAATCGTGAATAGTCTTGAATGCCGGGGGAAGATTTGTATAAACCGGAATATGAAATAAGGAGGGAAACTCTGAGGTCAGATAGCGGTTCATTTCAATCGCCCCTTCGACATCCAGAAGCTCCTGTTTCTGAGCCATCTGCTTTGCCCGTTCCATATTATTGATAAAATTAAATTTTATGCTGGAAGCCTTCATCTGCTTTGCGATTTCGCCAATATGCAAAAGCATGCTGCGGGAAACTCTTCCGATGGAGCAGATAATCTGAAAGGGAATTTGCCGGGACTTCAAATGCCGCATCCCGTTCAAAACAGCCTGATAAGCCCCTTTGACTCCTCTTTGATAATCATGAAGGGCTTCATCCCCGTCCAGGCTAAGAGAAAGGAAAAATGTCTTATCTTCCCCGTAAATTTCCCCAAGAACAGAAGCGGCTTCCTCATCCAGCAAAACCCCGTTTGTTTCAAGCTGAAGGGAAATTTTCAAATCATGGATCCCTTTTAAAATGTCAAGGATATCCCTTCGGATGAAAGGTTCTCCGCCTGTAATTTTAACGGTTTTAAGTCCAAGAGGCAGGGCGGCCTTCATCACCCCGAGAATTTCCGACAGGGTAAGATCATTGCTCAGTTCTTTTCTTTCCCCGGAATAAGGGGGATTGAGCCAGCAGTGCCTGCACTTAAGATTGCAGAAAAGGGAGGGACTGAAATAAATGGAATGGAGAACAGGAAGGGACATACGCTCAGCCCTTCAGATTAAAAAATCCGAGACGCATCTGATCCAGACGTAAAAAATAAAACTCCAGGGCCGGGTCTGATCCCGGGTTCATGCGAACCAGAATGCTGTCTTCCTGTGCCGGAAGATTTAAATTTTTATCTTTCATGCTTTCAAATTTAATTTCCAGCAGGCTCCATAAAAATCTTTTAAATTTTGTCCCCTGCCACTCAAAGCCCGAAAAAGTCTCTTTTTGAAGAATCCGGTTTAAGAGCTCCGCTTTACCTGCAAATTCCATGAGAACAAAACAGAAAACATTCCCGTCTTTTTTATTTTTCCCATAGGCCAGAAGTTCACCGTTATAAAAGGAAAGCCCTTTCAGACGGTCAGAAACCGAAACAAACCTCTTCATTCTTTTTTTTCTTTTGGAGGAGGTATACCGGATCAGGACACGGATAGAATTTTCTTTCTGCAGCAAAAAATAATGAATCCCCTTTTCTATTTCATGGGAAGCCCCTGTACTTAAAACCTCCTCCATTTCAGAAACTCGCCGTTCAGGATCTTTTTCCGCCATCATGTAAAGATTGTCTTTCTGAAAGTGAACTCTTGAAGGGGGGGAAAAATAAGGAGGGAATCCTAAAAAATGATTCCATAAAAGCCAGCGGGATACTGCGGTTTTAATAAGGGACTTCTTGTGTGTTCCAAAGGAAAGAATGTAGAGCAGAAAATAAAAACAGACCTTGAGACTTAAACATATTGAATTTTTAAAATAGACTGGGGCCAGAGTGAAAGGACCTTCCCATTTCTGAAAAAACTGATATTTGGATCTGTAAAACTGATGTCTGGACCATCCGGGGTTTTTATTGGCCGACGCGCCCTGAAAATGAATGACAGGAATCTGCGGATGGCAGATCACCTTTTTCCCCATGCTGATTACCTTCCGGCATAAATCCGTTTCCTCCAAAAAAAAGAAATAACGCTCATCAAACCCGCAGCTTGAAACAAAATCTCTGGTGCGTATCAGCATATAGGCGCCAACGAGACTTTGAACCTCAAGGGGGGTGTCTCGCAAATACCGTTTAGAAGGTGACAGGGAGGGATTCAGAAAAGAACAGATGTCTTTGCCTAAAAACTCCTCTTTCAGAGAAGGCCAGGAAGCAAACGAATTCTGAACATTTCCATTCTCATAAGTCAATTTAGGACCGAGGATAGCGCAATCTTTATTCTGCTCCATATAATTCAGCATCTTTATCAACGTTCCCAAGGGGGTAAGGGTGTCTGAATTGACAAAAAGAAAATATTCGTAATTCAGATCTCTGGATGTCGCAAGATTACAGGCTCTGGAAAAACCAAGATTTTCCTGATTTTCAAAAACATCCGCTTTCGGAAACAGACTGCGAAGCGCGGTTGCACTCCCGTCCTTTGAACCGTTATCCACAACAGTAATATCGGCAGATATCCCCTGCATGTCCGCCATTAAGGAATTTAAACATTGGATGGTTAAATCTTTTGTTTTATAATGAATTATTATAATATGCAGCTTTTTCATATCTCTGAAGTTAAAGAAAAGAGATCATAAAGTAAAATCTTTTCAATAAAACTTTTAATTTGACATACAAGTACTCAATTACTAGAATTAAGACTAATTCAGGGGTTGAAGAATTTTATACCCTGTGTAAGAACCTTTTGAAATGCAGAACGGTTTCTTATCTGTGTGCAGGGTTTACGTAAAAAGAAGTTTTCTGATCTTTAAAGTAATAGAGTTGAACAGTTGTACAGAATAATTAAAAAGGAGGGATTATGAAAATTTTTCAATGCACCGTCTGTGGACATATTGAATTCAACGAAGCACCCGAAAAATGCCTTATCTGTCATGCGGATAAAACCGCATTCAAGGAAAATCCTGATGCCATTCAAAAACCCGGACTGGAAGGCAGAAAAGAAGCGGACAACAAACACATTCCCCAAATTGTCATGGTGAAGGAATGCGGGCTTCTCCCCAATACCGGATGCCTTGATGTTCATGTTAAAATTGGAGAAGTGGAACATCCCATGCTTCCCAATCATTATATCCGCAGTATTGACTATTATCTGGATTACCAATTCATTTCCAGGGTATGGCTCTCCCCTGAAAAATGCCATCCTGCCTGTGCCTTGCATTTAAAAGCGGAAAAAGGGAGGATTACAGTCGTTGAAAACTGTAATATCCACGGAAACTGGATGAGCGAAGCGGAGATCTAAATTACGCCTGACTCAAAAACAAAAGGGGAATCCGTTAATGGATTCCCCTTTTGCATTTTATCATCAATGGCATTGCCCGTGTTCCGGGAATATGCTATAAAATTTTCATGACAACTTTTTCGAGGGAAAAAAACAAAAAAGGCTTTTCACTGATTGAAATTGTCCTGTCCATAGCCATTCTTTCCATTATCATTTATTCTGTATTTGTTGTTTTTGATAAAACCATGCAGGTTCTGGATGAAGTCTTTGTCGGGGCGCAGCGCTATGAACAGGTAAAAAAATTCTTTGATCAGATCAGCCGGGAACTCTCGTCCGGCCTTGTAGGTGCATCAGAACAGGGGGCCGGTTTTGAAGAGGTTTACACCTTCAAGGGGGGGCCTTACTGGATTGAATTCGGAACCCCTGTGATTGAGGATCTCTCCATTGAAGATTATATCCGCAAAGGGGTGAACCAGCTGGAATCCTTCCCCACAAAAGTTCATTATTTCGGGGCGCGAGTCTCGGAATATAATAAGGAAAAGGAGCTCCCGGCCAAACTTTTTGAAACCCATCTCTTCAGAATTATCCCCAAAAGCAATCTCCATACGAATCTCTTGTACGGCCTAAAATACAATTCTTCCACACAAACCTACAGTTTGGCTACCCCTTCGGATACGCTTTACCCCGTCCCCTTATGGCTCACTTCCACTCAGAATCAGAAGGGAGTCCGGAACAAAACAAATATCACTTCCGCAGGCCTTGATCAATACATCCAGCAGATCGATGAAATTCTTGTATGCAGGGCCATCAAATTCCGCTATCACTATATTGTCACCACTCTTAACGAGTCTGATGAAGAGGTCAAAACCGAGTATTCCCAGGACTGGTGGGATTCGACTCTTCGTTATCCCTATGCGGGAACCGGTGCGGATGCCGCGGTCCAAAACTTTGAATCCCTGTATGAGACCCCCACGGAATATTTCAAGCGCGTTGAAGTTGAAAAAAGTCACTTTTTCCTTTATCCAGGACTCACCTCAAAAAAATTTGACGAATGGGACAAAGAAGTTGCAAGAGAGACAACAGAAAAATATACCTTTGATGAACGCTGGCTTTATGATAATGAACCCGAAAATTTCAGGGCTTTTGCAAAAAACTATAAAACCCTCAGTCCTTACTATCTCTTCAGTCCCTTATCTGATTTCAAATTCAATTCTGGAAACAGAAGTCTTAAAACTGCTAAAACCGGCACAACCGATCCCTGGTTCAATAAACCCCCGGCTTTTATTGATATCACCGTCTATCTGACAGCGCCTCCTGCCACAGCTCCCACCTATACGGAAAGCGGGGGAAGCATCACGGAATGGTATCCTGAAATAAAAGATGAGCTGACCCGCAGAAAAAAAATATCGGAAACCTACCGGGGAGAAACCTTTTCAATGACTATCTATATGCGCACACACACCTCATCGGTTTATCATTACCAAAGGGATGTGGTTCAGGAAAACTAACTTGAAGAAACGCATCAGGCCGCTGTCTTAAAAAGATAATCCCGGCCAAATGTATTGCGTGCCAGATGAATACATTTAAAAAGAATCTTGGAATAGGATTTAGAAATTTCCTCCATACGCGAAGGAAATATCTGTTCAGCCAGAAACAAGGCCAGATTTTTCTTCAGCCAGATCAGATTGTCCCTTTCGTTCAAAATCAGTTTGCAGGAAATGCCGGAATTGCTCGCAGATCTGAAAACAAAGGGGATATTGTATTTTTTAAAAAAACTTTTCAGCAATTGCTCATAATCTTCCGATGTCATGTTGTATGCGGCCGGAGTTTGGGCATTGAGTCTTTTCAGTTCAAGTTTAAATTCTTTATAGTCCAGATACAATTCCGCATCCAAAGGCGCATCCACTGCTCCGATGGAAATATCGACTTCTTCTGTTCCAAACAAATTATCCAGTTTTTCAACAACCTGATGATAAACACTTTCACGGGTTTCCCTTTCCCGGACATAAGCCTTTCTTCCGTCTTCCCCTTCCATGGTCAGAGACGGGATTAAAAGATCAATCTCAATGGCTTCATTGGTTCTGTGAATCCTGGAGGCATATTCAAAAATATATCCGAATTCCTTGATCATTTTTAAAATCTTATCTTTTGCCTGATCCTGAATCTGTCCCTTCTGCTGGATAACCAGTTTATGCGTACTGAAGGCATGATTGTTAAACAGAAGGATTTCTTCAAGGGTCTGCCGCCTGAAAGCTAGTCTGGGGTACAATTCCGACGTATCGTTTAATCCCAGTTTTTTAACGACATATTCCAGTCGTGCATTTTTTTCTGCATCCAGATCAAAATCCGTCCCAATGGCTTTTTCAAGGATTTTCTTCCCTGTCAGTTCAGACAAAAGTATTCTTGAAAAAATATGAAGATTCTTTTTCCCCCGGTGAAGGCCTTTTTCTGAAGGATAAAGAAAAAAGGAATCCATGTCCTCTTCACTTAAAGAATCCATCTTCATTCCAAGAGTCTCCTTCATGTAATTCAGGGCAAAATCAAGAAGAAAGGAAGTATTGGCATTAACGGCAAAGGCCAGCAGGAAAATTTCATTCTTATCCTTAAGACGCAAGGAGCTCTGAATAAAATCATACAAGTCCATTCCTTCCAGCATGGTATTACTGTCTACTATTTTTGAAAATTCCTTTTTAATCTGCTCAAACTCACCCTGCCTGGGTGAAAGATTCAAAGCTAAAAGCTTTGTCCGGATTTTTTTGGCCTTCTGACTGATCCCTTTAAACTCAAGCGCTGAAAGATCACGGGTAAAATCACCGGAACGGATCGAAAGCTGATCTCCGGGGTACAGAGGAGCACTCAAATCCAGCATCGCCGGGGATTCCTGCCTTTCGATTCCGTCAACCTTCAGGGAGGGATAATTAAGCGTCCTTGAGGAAACCGCATCCGCTGCAACGCTGCCGGCAGGAAGTCTCAAATAATGGAGCTCCCCGTTATACCCCTCGCCATACTGTCTGACCGTGATATAAATATCCTGGGAAATTTCTTTTGCAAGGAGCTTGAAATCTTCGCGATAGTTTGAAGTCAGGGTAAACTGCAGTCTGTTCAAGATGTCATTATCTATGCTGAATCCCGTATCCCTGATCTTGTATTTCCAATGGGCAATGCTTCCATGGCGCTGAATGGCGTAGTCCATATTATTCATGACCTGAATTTCGGAGCGGTACATTTTCTCATTCTCTATCCAGGAGGCCATGATCTTGGTTTCAATATAGCCGTTTTTATCCAGGGTCTTGTCCTTTTCAATAAAAACCGCCCTTTTCCCGGAATTCTTCCCCTTATCCTTTGCCACCTCCTGGCCTATCCGGCCACGGATAAGGCTCTTGATGGTATTCTGAATTTCAAAAATAAAGGACTGCCCTATTTCCTCTTTTTTATTATTAACCAGCCCCACATGCTGATCCCGAATCAAGGGATGAATATCAAAAACCACCTGAAGCCCCAAAAGATCAAAAATGGCCTGGCTCTTACCTTTTTCATTGATCCCCGTCCCCATGTTCTCCAGAACTTTTATATAAGCCTCTTTCAATTCCTTTTCTGAATAGCCCCGGATGACAAATTTATCCAGCTGGGATTCCAGCTTTTCTTTCAGTGAAAACAAGGTCTTGATCCTCGCATTGATCTTATAGCTGAACACCTTGCCTTCAAGAGCGCTCTCAACAAGAGGCTTCATATGTTCAAACAGATAAGTCTCCAGTTCATCATACTCTCTTCCATAGACCTTTTTAATAGCTCCTAAAAGGGCATTGCGGCTTTTTCTGGAAAGAGATGAATCCCGGAAGGAATCCGCAATTCCGGTAAGTCCGAGCCTTTCCGCCAAAGGTGAGTAAACCATGGCCAGCCGGTCTTTTATTTTCTTGGATTCCTCATCATCCGGAAGCATTCTGGACTTTTCGGCAATATTGAGGAGAGACAGAAGTAAAAGATCCGGATACGCCATTCCATTCAATTCGCTTATCTGAATCAGGCAGTGGAGAAAATTCTGATAGCTGAAACCGTCGGAACGATGAAGTTCAGGAATAAATTCAAACGCCTCAATCTCTTTGATCTTATCATGAATCACCGTAATCGTATTCCAGAGATTTTCAGTCAACAGGGAACTATACCGGTCTTTCTGCATGTCGTACTGGAGGAAAGAAGTTAAGACAAAAGGGAATTCTGCTTTTTCCTGCAGCATTTTTTTCATCACCTCCTGCGCCCGATCAATCTTCTCCTCATCGGCATATTTCAGAAATTCATTGTAGGCTTTAATGACGAGCGTGGATTCCCCTGAATCAAAAGCATTCTGAACCATCTCCTTAAGATAATGGGATTTTTTAACATCAATAGGAACATCTTCGGTCAGACTTTTAACGTCCTGGATTCCGAGATCCCTTTCCAGAACAAATCCGGCACCCCATGAAGGATGGTAGGCCACCAGTTTTGCGTCCGGAAGATTCTCCGGATAAAAATAAAAACAATCGATTTTCCCCTTATTCTCTGCAAACACCTTGCAAAGCCTGCCCTCTTCGCACAGTCTTTCCAGAAGAGGAACCGGTTTTTCAACAGAGATGCCTGAAGGGGCCCGTTTGAAAAAAATCAGAATATCCTTTTCCTTCATCCGGTCAGATAAAATATCTTCAAAGAAAGAAGAGGGAGCCATTCCATAAATACATGGAATAAAAAGGATAAGCAAAGCAAGCTTCAGGAATGCCTGCAAGGACACAAAATCTGTTTTTTGAAAATATCCCTTCATATTAAAGGATAATACCATGCAATACACAACAGCGCAAGGGGCCGCCCAAAAAAGCCTTTGCTATTTGCAGACTAAAAAACAGAAAGAATCTCCTCTGGAAATCATTTCAAAAAAAATCCAACCCCCTGGCGACCATCAAAAAACGCAAGAACCTTTAATAAAACCACTTACGGTAAAGTCTGGCATACACTCCGTCAATAGGATCCTCTTTGAATTTCCGAAGAATATCATCAATTTTCTGCACCAGTTTTTTCTGGTCTTTTTTAACCGCAATACAATATTCCTCATGTGTCAGATTTTTCAAAACCACCTTTATTTTTTCCCACATGGGCCAGGAAGTAGTCTGAGTGCTTAAAATATCACTGATTACAGCATCCACGTTTCCGTTAATCAGCGCATCCATCAGCTGTTTGGAGGATTCAAAGGAAACAAGACGGGCCGAAGTATTATTCTTCGCAAAATATTCACCTGTAGTCGCGGTTTGAACACCTACTTTCTTATCCTGAAGCATCGACAAATTAAACTGATCAGGAACTTTCTCCGTCTGCCTGACTATAACGGACTGATAGGAAATGAAATACGGGTGAGTAAACAAAAACTTTTCCTTGCGGTCAGGAGTCGACGAAATGGATTCTATGACAAGATCCACTTTTTCCCCTTCAAGAAATTCAAAAAAATTATTCACACTAAAAGGAATTTTGACCCATTCGATCTCAACACCTAATTCTCTGGCGATTTCCTGAATCAATTCCACTTCAAACCCCACCTCTTTCCCCTCTTGATAAAAGGCAAAAGGGGTCCCTGAAAAATCAATCCCCACTTTTAGCAACCTTGATTCTGTAATTCTGCTGAGCCTGTCCGGGGTATTCACGGATGAATCTTTTGAACAGGAAAACATGAAAAAACCAAGCAGCAAAGGCAGTAAGGAACGTAGTATTACTTTTAATATTCTCATTTTACAGACTCTCCTTTAAAAAATTTCAACTTCTTCTAACAGAATTTCTGTCTGTTTTCAAGGGAGGTTTTATACATGGATACGGAACTGTGTCGTTCTGCTATTCTTTATCAATCTCAAAAATATCTATTTTCGACAGTTTTTCCGACAATTCCTTCTTGAAAGATCTTTATTATTCCTTTATAACGACCGTATTAATGGAGAGGTGGCAGAGCGGTTGAATGCACCGGTCTTGAAAACCGGAGTAGGGGTAACCCTACCGTGGGTTCAAATCCCACCCTCTCCGCTCTTATAAAAAACAGGAGTAAAATTTCTACACACCAATTATCTTACAAACCCACCTACAACATAAAGGAAAAGACCATGAAAGGGATTGTTCTTGCCGGCGGTTTAGGAACCAGACTTCGTCCCTTAACCCGTATCACCAATAAACATCTGCTTCCGGTTTACAATAAACCCATGATCTTTTATCCCATCAATACACTTGTAAACGCCGGGATTACCGATATCATGATTGTTACCGGGGGAAGTCATGCTGGAGATTTTCTTCAGCTTCTGGGCAATGGAAAGGATTTCGGACTCAAAGACATCAACTATACCTATCAGGAAGGTGAAGGCGGAATAGCTGAGGCCCTGAGCCTCTGTGAACACTTTGCGGATAAAGAGCCCATTGCAGTCATTCTCGGGGACAACATCATTCAAAAAAGCATTCATCGTTATGTTCAGAATTTTGAAAAACAGGGCAAGGGAGCCCGAATTCTCCTGAAAGAGGTTGAAGATCCTGAACGCTTTGGTGTTCCGACAATCAAAGGCGACTCTATCGTAAAAATCACTGAAAAACCCAAAAAACCGGATTCCAATTATGCTGTCACCGGGATCTATATGTATGACGCCCTGGTTTTTGATATTATCAAGGGGCTTGAACCCTCAGACCGGGGTGAACTTGAGATTACGGATGTGAATAACTACTACATCAGAAAAAAACTTTTAAAATATGACATCTTAGACGGCTGGTGGACTGATGCAGGAACTTTTGAATCGCTCTTCCATGCCTCTGATCTTGTTCAGAAAATGGAAGCCTGATCCTATGACGCTGGGGATAAAAGATTCCTTTCCTGAAAAAAGAAAGCATCTGCGCTTATCTCTGCATTACCCTGTCCGTTACAGGAAAGAAGCACAGGCCGATTTTATTGAAACCAAATCCGGAAACATCAGTTTCGGAGGTCTTATGTTCATCGCCCTTCAACCCATTCATGTGGGCGATACCATCGAACTGGAAATGACTTATCAGCAGCTTGACAGTTCCAAAACCATTGAACTTTCTTCCCGGGTCATCTGGGTGGATGACTCCGGATGGACTACGGAAAACCAAAAAGAATATTTTGTCGGTGTGCAGTTTAAAAGCACCAATCAGGATCAAAAAGAGGTTCTGTCAAAATTACTCAAAAATTATAATTCTTTTATCTGATATCTGAAATGAGCGAGAACGAAAAAGACTTTAAGGTGATCAACACCAACCGGAAGGCCTACTTCAATTACCAGTTTGACGAAAAAATTGAAGCCGGGATATGCCTGTTGGGCACCGAAATCAAGGCCATCCGCATACAGGGCTGCAATCTTCAGGAAAGTTTTATCCGCATTGAAAACGGAGAGGCCTGGGTTTGTCAGATGGAAATTCCCCTTTACCGTTTCGGAAATATTCAGAACCATGAGCCTTTCCGCAAACGAAAACTGCTCCTTCACCGCGGGCAGATCCGTCATCTTGAAATGGAGTCCGAAAGAAACAACATGTCGTGCATTCCCTTAAGACTCTTTATCAAGCATGGGCTGGCTAAAGTTGAAATCGGGATAGGCAAAGGGAAAAAACAACAGGATAAACGCGAAAACATCAAGAAAAAAACAGCCGAACGTGAAATGCAGCGGGCTGTCAAATACCGCAAATAAGAGGAGTCTTTCCTTTTGACTTTATCCTGTAAAAAAACTTCAGCCTTTGTCATTCTCGGCCTTGTTCTTGTTATTTTCCTGCTCAGCGTCCACCGTTACTCCAAAAGATTTGATAAAAACTTCACAGGTTTTGCCTGTATGGGGGATCTGCACCCCGCCCCGGGATTCATTCCGGAAGATGCCTTTGTGCTTAAAAACTCACACGGCTATGACGGGCAGTTCTTCTATATGATCTGCCATGATCCCTGGATTATCAGTCCTGCGGGACAATTTATTGATGCTCCGGCTTATCGTTACCAGAGAATTCTCTATCCGCTCCTCGCAAAAACTCTCGCCCTCGGGTATCCCGAATTTTATGCCTATACCCTGGTCGCTGTTAACCTCCTGGCCATTCTCGGAGGAAGTTTCTATATTTTCCTTTTTATAAAAAACAGAGGGGGGAATCTCTGGCTTACATTCTTTTACCCGCTCTTCGGAGGGTTGTTGCTTTGCACATTAAGAGATCTTGCTGAACCTTTGGCACTTTTTTCCCTGACCTCCGCTTTTTATTATTCCGATAAACAAAAACCCTTCCCCCTCTGTCTTTCGCTTTCCCTGATGCTTTTAAGCCGTGAACTCTTTTTTATGTTTATCCCCGTTTTTCTGATGGACGCCTTATGGTTGAGACCTTCACGGAAACAGTTTGTATCTGTTCTTTTGTCGGTTATTCCCTGGCTCTTGTGGGAATACTATATTTATTATCGACTGGGGGTTAATCCCTTTTGTGCCGGAACGGGAAACCTCTCCCTTCCTCTTCAGGGATTTCTTCAAACGACCCGGCCTCTTTTCCAGCAATCCGCAAATTTTCCTGAAAAAGCCTATCGTTTGATCACCGTTTTCAGCATCCTCAGCTGTATTCCTGTTTGCACCGTCACTCTATTGAAAAAGAGAGATCTCCTGTCTTTCTGTTTTGCTGCCGTAACTCTTTTGCCTTTTTTTCTTTCGGAGTTTGTCTGGATTGAATACTGGAGCTATGGGAGGATCCTTCTGCCTCTTCACCTTATTGCCCTCCTTACCGCCATTCAGAATAAAAATATTTTATTCTGGATTCCTGTAATCCCCGTCCCCCTGCTGTTTCTCATTATTCAATGGCATGAGAAAATACTGATCCGGTAAATTCTATTATTTACAGTTTTGTCTAAAGAAACGATTGTCAGGCTAACCCGAATTTTGCGCGTAAGCGACAAATATTCGGGATGCAATGCCTGTTTGCCCCAGTCAAAACAGGCTTGCGCAGACAAAAGATTATTTTTTGTCTGAATACAGGATTGGGTACAATTTGTACCCAATGATTCAAGTCCATAGTAGGGCTGGAAGTTGTGATATATTAGGATTCGAATGGATTTTTTTCTGATTTTTCATGCAATATGCGGGCTAAACAGAAAAAATTCAGGAAACACTTTTATCTTTAAGAACCCTGATCAGTTGTTCCTGGCTGTCCAGTAACTGAAAAATCTTATGCTTTTCAAAATCTGCGGATAAAACCATCTGCCGGATTTCATGATTGATAGTACTGATCTCGTCAATCAGACGAGTGTCCGCGGAATAATCATTCAGGGCAGCTCTCTCCTCACTGGCAGGCATCATAAAACGGGTACAGGCAAGACCGTCTTTAATCGTTCTTAAAAGCTGTTTGTATTCTACAGGTTTGACAAAGACCTCAAAAATATGTTTACGGATGCCGGGATTGTGTTTTAATATTTCGGGATTTCCGGTCAATACAATCACCGGAATGTTCTGACGGTATTTCTTGACATAATCCACAATATCAATACCGTTGATATCCGGCATTTCAAGATCCGTAACGATCAGATGAAAATCATTTTCAGCAAATTCCTGGAGAAATTTCCGGCCTTCAGTAAAAATAAAAAAATGGGCATTGTCTTTAAAATCATTTTCCAGACAAAGCTTTACCGAATCCAGTCCCACCTTATCATCATCAATAAGTGCAATATTATACTTTGTCATACTTATTATTCTAACATCAAAACCAACAAAAAGTAAACGACAAAGGCCTGCCTGATTTTTCAGGGGCTGTCAAATACCCGGTTAAAGCCGGCCGCCAAGCTGTCCGCAACCGGCCAGGATCTGATCCCCCTTGCTTTGTCTTCTGACAACCCTTACTCCGCGTGAGTGAAGATAGTTGAAAAAGGCCTCCCTTGCAGGAAGGGGGGAAGTCCTGTAGAGACCTTCCTCTGAAGCATTCAAAGGGATAAGATTGATTCTCGCTTTCAGCCCCCTTAGAAAAGAAAGGACCTCTTCTGCGTCCTTCAGGCTGTCATTTACCCCTTCAATTAAAATATATTCAAATAAAATGACCGTCCCCGAAGGCAGAGGAAAGGCAAGGAGTGATTCTTTAAGCCTTTTAAGAGGAAACCGTTTATTGACAGGCATCAATTCACTTCTCAAAGAATCATTAGCAGCATTCAAAGAAACCGCCAGACAGCATTTCCGAGCTCCCTCCCTGCCCAGACGGTCAATCTTATCTGCAAGGCCGCAGGTGGAAAGAGTGAGATGCATCCTTTTGAACGCAAATCCACAGGTATCCGTCAATATCTCCACCGACCTGAAGACATTTTCATAATTATCCAGAGGCTCCCCCATTCCCATCCAGACCACATTCCGCACTTCTTCCTTCAAGATATGACGCACATGATAAATCTGCGCCACAATTTCCCAGGCCTCCAGATTTCTTATCCACTTCATTTTTCCTGTCCTGCAGAAAACGCACCCCATTTTACATCCTGCCTGGGAGGAAATACACAAGGTCTTGTATCCATCCATGGGAATCAGAACCGCTTCAATCTTCAGATCATCCTCCGTACAAAAGACAAATTTCTTTACATCTCCGTCTTTTAAAACCTCCCTAAGCGAAAGCAGCCGGACCCCAAAACCGCAGGTTCTGAGAGCCCCGAGCGTTTTAGGCGAATGCTGAAAACAGGACAGGGATTCCGGATTAAATACACCCTTCTGCATAACCTGCCGGTAAAGGGGTTTTGCAAAAAACTCTCCCTTTCCTGTCCTTTCCTTGAATACCTGGCAAAACCCGGCGTAGGTGTAATTAAGAAGATTAAAAGTGCTTAACGGGAAGGTATCTGGGAGATGAACTGATGCCATAGATCCTGCAGGGTTGTCGAAAGCTCTTTAATTTTCATGTTTTTGATCTGAATATCCATATCCTGTCTGCGCATATTCTGAAGCATCCCCTGATAAAGCATCTGATGACGCTGTAAAAAGGAAGTCAGCTGTCTGATCTGCTCAGATAATACCGTGTACTGGGTTTGCTGAATTTCCAATTTTTTAATAACCTGTGAAACTTTTTCCTTGATACTCTCGGTTACCGTGGCATTGGTGGTCATGGCATTTAAGGTATGTTCGACAGCCTCGGGAATCTGATTGATGATTTTACGGATTTCGTCTGTTGCTCCAACCGAACGGACGGCAAGTTTTTTAACCTCATCCGCCACAACGGCAAACCCGCGCCCAAGACGTCCGGTCCGGGCGGCCTCTATGGCAGCATTAAGCGCCAGCAAATTGGTCTGATCGGCAATCTTATCAATCACATTGATCACGGTTCCGATATTGTGGGCTTTCAGAGAAAGCTCCTGAATGGAATCATTAACCGTGTTCTTGTTGTTGGCATAGTCTTCCAGAACCCTCGAAATATCTGAAAAAACTCCCCGGGACATCTCAAATTCCTTAAGCTGAGTCTGCATATTTTCTGATAATTTAAGAACAAGTTCAGGGATTCCGGGATCGCCGTTCTTTTCCTTACCTTCCTGTTGAGTCTCCAGGGAGGATACAGAGGCCAGTTCATTATTGAGAATATGAAAAACTTCACCGAATCTCATTTTGAAAAGATTGAAATCTTCCGGTTTGAGCCTTATAAAATCAGGTTTTTTCTCAAGAGAGGGCTTTGTTACAGGTATGGTATTCTCAATTATTTTTTCTTCCTTACTACCCCTGGACTCGTTAAAAAAAGACCATCCGATCAGGGTTCCTCCGACGAAAAACCAATGAATCAAAAAGAGAGGGATCATGGGAAAAGAGGATGAAGAATCTTTATCGGCAGGGATTCCCTCCTTCAGACTCTGAATGACCTGTACTCCGTCTTTCATTTTCTTGAAAAATTTATGATAAAAATTCTGGAATTCATTGATCGCTGCAGAAATCCGGACCTGACGGTTCTGCCATTCATTGAATTCACGCGCAAAAGTTTCCATCCGAAACAGCGACTTTTCAAGTTTCATAAGCTCATTTGAATTTAAAAGAACACCCTGGCGCCCACTGTCTGAGGCCCCCCCCGGCTTCTGCTTTTCTGCCGTTTTAGTCCATTCTGAAAAGGCCTCAGACAGAATACCCGAAAGATTTATTTCTGAAGGCAGGGTCTCTCCTATTTTTTTTACCTGCCCCCTTCCCTGTTCCATTTTTTGAGTCAGCTGGACGGATATTTTCGTATCCTCCTTCTGAGCGATCTGCGATATTTTCTGAGAATGATCCTCCAGAGCCTGAATTAAAGATATTTTCAATTCAGCGGCTTTTTTCTGCAGCTCAGGGGGAAGCTGAACATCCTTTTCCTTTTTTATTTTTTTCCCTTCTGAATTCGTGTAATCCACGTTTATCTTTACAGTTGAAGGAACTATTCCTGCAAAATCAAGGTTTTGTACTTTATTTTTCAATCGTTCTATCTCCAGAAGATAGACTTCCTTCCCGTTTTCAAAATTCAGCTGAATGGAAGAAAAGGTATTTGAAAGGTCCGAAAGAATCACCTTGCTTTTTTCAAGAAGCTCTGCGAGGAGCGCATTGGCTTTCTTCTGGAAATTTTCAATAAGCTTTTTTTCATCCGCCTGCCCTGAAAAGGCATCGGATCGGGCGCTGAACAAATCCCTTCTCAAATCCGCTTCAAGTTTAGCATTTCTGTTTTGAAAATCAGCAATCAGTACCTTGATCTCTGAGAGATGCTCTTTACTCTCCCCGAGGCTGGCTTTCGGCGCCAGAAGAGAAGTCTGAATATCCTTAATCCGGATCATTGACTGTTCCTCATAATCTGTAACCAGGGTTTGAATCCGGTTTTGAAGAGCCTGTTCTTTTTCCAGATAAATATTAAAATCAAAGTCCTTCCCATCCCCGGCAGCCAGAATACTGAGGAGGAACACAAGAAAAAAACTGACCATAAAAGAAAGAATAATTTCCCTTTTATAGCGCACTATAAACACTTTAATATTATCCCGCCAGAGGGGCCACTTCTGTATCAAAACCATTATTCTTCAACCTGTTTAAATTTGGGATCACTATAGCCTTTCACCCTCAATAGCCCAAGAAAAAAAAAGAAGGAAAAAACATGATATTTTTTTTCTTGACGTCAGGCCTTAAACTGATTTTTAACTAACCTTATTCTTTTAATATAAAATCTCGCGAATTGAAAGGAAACAAGGAATATGACCACCGCGAACCCTGTTGAAACAAAAACATTTGAAACAGAGATTACCCAGATGCTGGAGCTGATTACCCACTCCCTTTACAGCAACAGGGAAATCTTTATCCGTGAACTCGTATCCAACGCCTCGGACGCTCTGGACAAAATTCGTTTTTTATCCCTGACACAGAAAGAGCTTCTTGAAAATCAGGACAAACTGGAAATACGGATAAATCTCGATTCAAAAAATGAGAAGTTTATCATTACGGATACCGGCATCGGAATGAACCACGATGATCTCATTAAAAATATCGGAACCATTGCCCGTTCCGGCTCCAGAGAATTCATCAAGTCTTTATCCCAGGAAAAAAAGGGGGACCTTTCCCTCATTGGTCAATTCGGAGTCGGTTTTTACTCCGTATTCATGGTTTCCAGCAAGGTGGAAATCAACACCCGTAAAGCCGGAGAAAAAGAAGGATGGAAATGGATTTCAGACGGAAAGGGAACCTATACCCTCGAACAGAATGAAAAAATCACCCGGGGCACGGAAATCATTCTCCATTTAAATGAAGAAGGAAAAGAATTCGTTGAGGACTGGAAAGTAAGATCTGTTGTCCGTAAATTTTCCGATTTTGTGTCTTATGATATTTCCATGCCCAAAATAGACACCCGCTCTGAAGCTGAAAAGGAAAAGGATTTAAAGGAAGGCAAGATTCTCACCCAGGAATGGGAAGTCATCAACTCCGGCAAAGCCCTCTGGACAAGGCCTAAAAAAGAAATCACCGATGAGATGTATCTTCAATTTTACAGACATGTTTCCCATGACCATGAAGATCCTCTCACAAAAATTCATTTTAACCAGGAAGGCGCCGTCACCTTTTCTTCCATCCTCTTCATACCCAAACACGCGCCATTTGATATCTTCAATAACCCTGAGAACCATGGCATTCAGCTTTATGTTAAACGTGTTTTCATCATGGAAAAATGCAAGGAGCTCATGCCCACCTATCTCCGCTTTGTAAAAGGGATTGTGGATACTGAAGATCTGCCTCTGAATGTATCCCGTGAAATTCTCCAGCAGAATAAAGTGATCGAAAAAATCAAAAAAGCCGTTACCAAAAAAATTCTCGATCATCTCAAGGAAATGGCTTCCAAAGAACCTGAAAGCTATACCCAGTTCTGGCAGGAACACGGGGTTGTTCTCAAGGAAGGTCTTCATCTTGATTTTGAAAACAAAACTCCCCTTTCCGAACTAGTGCGGTTTCAATCCACTGAAACCGATGAAAAACACTTTGTTTCTCTTTCTGACTATGTCCGCAGAATGAAGCAGGGACAGAAGGAGATCTATTACATCACGGCTGAAAACCGTGCGGCTGCTGAGGCCAGTCCGCATATGGAGATTTTTAAAAGCAAGGGCGTTGAGGTCCTTCTCCTGACCGATCCAGTCGATGAATGGGCGATTTCCTCTCTGACGGAATTTGAAGAGAAAAAACTCATTTCCGTGGTCAAAGGCAAACTGGACCTGGGCGATATCACCAGGGAAGAAAAAGAAAATGCCGAGAGCTCTGAAAAAAACTTCAAAAGTCTTATGGATGTCATGCGCAAACAATTCCAGGACTCTGTCAAAGATGTGAGAACCACCAGCCGTCTTGTCGACAGTCCCTGCTGTCTTGTCGGTGAAGAAAATGACCTCTCCCCTCATCTGGAAAAGCTGATGAAGGCCATGAATAGAGGGGAACTCTCAACAAAAAGAATCCTTGAAATCAATCCCGGGCATCCTATCATTGTCCACCTCAATACCCTGGCCGAAAAGGATTCAAAGTCAGAGGAACTGGGAGAATGGATGACTCTTTTATACGATCAGGCTCTTTTGGCCCAGGGGTCAAAATTGAATGATCCAAAAAAATACAACGATCTTTTAAACAAGCTTCTTATAAAAGCCATAAGATAATCAAAACCCTCTCTCTGGAGGTATGAATCTGACTTCAGCATATAAAACCCCGTTTCTTTAAAAAGAAGCGGGGTTTTACTTAAAAGCGGGGTATGCTAAAACACTTACAGAATGATCTTCAGACTCTTCAAAAAATTTTTATCATCGTCTGTCCAGGAAATATCCCCCATGGTGTCTTTGGAATGAATATTCATATTCTCATGCGCTTCCATGATAAGCTTGTGCAGAAATTCCCCATCCATGTCCTTTAAAGATTCAGCCGTATGTCTGTCCATCATAAGGGAAAAAATGCAAAATTGAATATCCGTTTCCTCAGAATTAATCAATTTTTTCAATTCCTGCATTTCTTTGGAATCTGCAATCGCTTTTGTCAGAATATTCTGAAGTTTCGCGATATAATATTCAATTTTTTTTCTCTTTTCAGGATCAAACATGTCCATGCTGCACCTCCAGATGTTGTTGTTCTTCTTTTATCTGTATTGTAAGGCTTGATTGCCGGTTTGTAAATCTTAAAACTGACCGATTTCCTGATTCTTTCTCGGATAAAGTTTGGACAGGTTCCTTTCTTTTTGAAACATCCAGACTGAGCGCGGACTGTCCCCGGGCTTAAGCAAATACTCCTTCCGGCTCAAGGATTTAAGCCCCATTTTCTGAATTACAGCCCCAAATTCCTGAAGAATATCCCTGTCCTTATTTCCGCGAATCGCCTGCAGGAATCCCCCGGGTCTGACAAAGGCGCTTGTATATTCCAGAAATGCCGGAAAGACCGCCAGAGCCCTTGCCGTAACCAGGGAATAGGTCTCCCGGTGGTCCGGTTCATGGGCCGCAATTTCCGCCCGTTCACAAACCACACGGATCCGGTCATCCATTTTCAGGGCAGAGAGAATACTGCGCAGAAAATCACAGCGCCTTATCTGTGAATCCAGCAACACGCCTCTTGTTTCCGGCCATAGAATCGCATAGATCACTCCCGGAACTCCGGCTCCGGAGCCTATATCAATAAAGGAACCGAAAGGGGTTTCAGGAAGGGTATAAAAACTGTCTTTAAAATGCATCTCTATCCCTGAAAGATCTGAATCCCAGCTTGCAAAGGACTTCCTCGGGGAAGACTTTAAAAGCCCGGCATACAGGCATAATTGTTCATATGCTTTTTCTTCGCAAACAATCTTCTGTTCTGATAACAGGCGTTTTATTTCATCCTGAATAACCGGCATACCGCCCCTTTCTGAAGTTTTTCTACTCAGAGAATGTTTTAAAGGATTGAAAGGTCTTCGGCAATAAGATTATTCCTGCTTAAGATAAACAACATTCTTCCATCCTGTTTCATCTCTCTTCTAAAATTACGATTGAAGAAGGTTTCTGTTTGTGATAACAGATTATCCGTAATAAATCATTGGGACACTGACATGTCTGCGAGCAACGATTTTAATTAACCCTGTTTTAAAGAAAGAGAGTCAATTATGACAAATTTTATTACCCGCGCGATGTTTGAAAAAATTTCTGCAGAACTCAAGAACATCGTTGAAGTGGAAATTCCTAAAACAAGCAAAGCCAAACAGGCGGCCGCTGAAGAAGGGGATTTAAGTGAAAATGCCGAATATCATGCCTGCAAGGAAAAGCTCGATCAGCTTCAGTCTCTGTTTTCCAATCTCAAACTCCGAATCTCAGACCCTTCCTTCATCGATGATCTGCGAATCCCCGCAACCAATGTCTCTCTCGGAACCATTGTGGAGATTGAAGACCTTACGAACGGCGAGAAAATGCAATATACGATTCTCGGAAGTGCTGATGTTGACCTTGAAAAAAACATCATTTCCTACTCTTCCCCTCTGGCCCGGGGAATGATCGGAAAAAAGGTGGGGGATGAGATTACCATCCAGATTCCGGATGGAAAAAAATCAGTTAAAATTCTCAGCATCCGTCACTTTCAAAAATAATACCGGTGAACGACGAATCCCTACTTATTCAAAATGCCAGAATTGTTTCCTCTGCTTTTATAGAGGAAACAACGATCTGGATTGAAAAAGGGATCATAAGGTCTCTGGGAAATATTCCAGGAAATATAAGGCCGGCCAAAATCATTGATGCTAAAAATCTTTATGTTCTTCCCGGCGTCATTGACAGCCACGTTCATTTCCGTGAACCGGGAATGGAATGGAAAGAGGACCTGAACACCGGATCAAGAGCAGCCGTATCCGGCGGTGTCACCTCCTTCCTGGAAATGCCGAACACCCAGCCTCCCACCACCACGGCTGAAGCGCTTGCGCATAAAAAACATCTGGCTTCCCAAAAATCTTATGCACATTACGGTTTTTTTCTGGGGGCTGCACCCGGAAACCTCGATCAGATCAACGATATCCCTGACATTCCGGGTATAAAAGTCTTCATGGGATCCTCCACAGGGACCCTCCTTTTATCCGACTTTCAGAAACTTGAACAGCTCTTCTCAACCGCTCAAAAACTACTGGCTGTCCATGCCGAAGACGATATGGAAATACAGCAGAATAAAAATATATTCCCTTCTGAACAGTGTGTCTATAACCACCCCCTGATCCGAAGCCCGAAGGCGGCATTAAATGCGGTCAGAAAAGCCGTTTCTCTTGCAAACCGCTATCAGAAAAGACTTCATCTCTGTCACCTCACCTCCCTGGAGGAGGTGGAATTTCTTTCCGGGAATAAAAACTCTCTCATTTCCTGTGAAGTGACTCCCCAGCATTTATTCCTTTCGTCACCGGAAGTCTATGAACGGTTCAAATGTCTTGCCCAGGTAAATCCCCCCATCCGCGACCTTTCTCATGCCAAAACGCTCTGGAAGGCCCTGAAAAATGGAATCATTGATCTGATCGCAACCGATCACGCCCCCCATACCCTGGAGGAAAAATCAAAACCCTACGGGGAGGCCCCTTCCGGAGCTCCGGGAGTAGAACTCTCCCTTCCTCTTTTTTTAGATCAGGTCAATAAAGGGCATTGTTCACTTAAGGAAGTGGCCAAATGGATGTGCGAGCGTCCGGCTAAAATTTTTCAGATTAAAAATAAAGGGTTTATACGCCCCGGAATGGATGCAGACCTCGTTCTCATCGATCTGGACCAGTCTAAAACGGTCCGGAATCAGGATCTTCAAACCAAATGCCGCTGGAGTTTATTTGAAGGGATGCCGCTTAAAGGGTGGCCTGTGATGACTCTTGTTGACGGACACGTCACCTGGAGGGAAGGGACTTTCTTTGAGGATTATAAAGGCCGGGAGCTTCTTTTTTCTTAACGGATTATTCTTGCGGTTTTTTAAATTTTTCGATCAGGGCTTTAAACTCCGGGGAAGTATTCAGATCACTGATAAAATGCCCGTCAGAATAAGCGTCATAAAGACTTTCAAAATCCGTGAAACCCTTTTCAAAGGCTGTCTGATATTGCCTGAGAGCAAGCGTTTTATCCGTTTTGACCTTCCAGAAATAAATCGCCATGTTGCAGTAGGAAGAAGAAAAATCCGGATTAAGGGAAATCGCTTTCTCCAGATCCTTTCGGGCTTCCTCCCACAGGCTGAGCCAGAGCTTGACCCAGGCGCGGTTATTATAAGATTCGGCATCATGGGGCAAATACTGAACAATCTTATCGCAGTCCTTCAGCGCTTCCGCATAACGGTGATTGGCCTGAAAAACATAAGCCCTGCCCTGATACGCCTGCAATTCACCGGGGTTCAATTCCAGGACCTTGTTAAAATCCTCCAGAGCCCTGTCATACTCCTTCATCAGGAGGTAGGTGTTCCCGCGACAGCATAAAATTTCCGTAGACCTGGGCTTAAGGCGGACAGCCTGGGAATAGTCGGAAATGGCGGAAGGAAAGTTATTCATTAAAAGATTGGAATAAGCCCTGTAAAAATAGGCATCGCCATAGTCGGTGTTAATTTTTATGGCTTCCGTGCAGTCCCTGAGGGCCTCCTTATATTTACCCATCTGATTAAAGAGATTCGCCCGGATCCCAAAGGCTTCAGCAAGATCGGGCCTGACAGAAACAAGCTTGTTGTATTCCGAAAGGGCTTCCTCATATTTACCCTGCTTTAAAAGGGCATAGCCCAGATTGTAATACGCCTCGGTGTAGTCAGGAACAATCTCAATGGTTTTACGTAAATCTGCGGCGGCAAGGCTGAAATCTTCCATGAGCAGATAAGCCATGGCCCGGTTGAAATAAGCGACAGGATCCCTGGGATTTATGGAAACCGCTTTATTGCAGGACGAAAGTGTTTTTTCAAATCCCCTTCCCCCTTCCCCGAAAAGGGAAAGAAGAATTCCGGCAAAACAGAAACCGTACACTATTTTTTTCAATAAGCCTTCCATATCTTATTTATTTTCTCTTAATGTTCCCGCTTTGTCAAATCCTTAGAAACAATTCCTTCAAAATTCTCATCCGATTCAGGAATATTCAAGGGGATTTTTCCTTTCAGCGCCTTGAGGACTGCTTTTACCATCAGGGAATAGCCCAATGAATTCGGATGCCAGCCATCCTCGCCTCTTACGGGAATACTATTTTCATCCAGACGCTGAAATAAAGCAAAAAGCGGTATGCGGGGAAGGTCCAGTTTTGAGTAAATGGAATGGATTTTACTGACCGGCTTCATCCAGCCTTCATTGTGATATTCAAGGAAAAACACCCGGCAGTGATGTTCCTCTGAAACCTTTAAAAATTCCAGATAATTATTCGTCCAGTTTGCCTCAAGGGCTTTTTCAAATTTTGATGAATCCGGCATGAGTTTTTGATTTTTCTCCACTGTTTTTTCATTAAAATCCGGAACCGGCTCCTTCTCCTCCCGGTTTTTCTGAAAACTGATCCAGTTAAGGTAAATAAAACGAAAAAGCTTTAACTGCTGAAAATAATAAATGCCTTTTAAAAAAATCCTTTTCATGGCAGGGGCTTCATACCGCTCTAAAACACGGCTTGAAATAAGATTCCAGGGATCATTCACCCCAACGCAAACAAGAACCAGATCAGGTTTTATCTTTCCTGCACGGCTTTTAAAAATAGAAAGGGCCTGGGAGCTGTTGATTCCGGGAAGCCCGCAGTTGATGACCTGAACAGGTTGCTGATTGTTTTGTCTGAGAATTTTTTCCAGCTGAGCCGGATAGCTTTCCTGCTGAAGATCCCTGCTTCCATAACCAAATGTGGAGGAATCTCCGATGCAGAGTATTCTGTAGGCGCCGCGGTCAGGGGTCGGGACCTCCAGACGATAGCCCCAGGCGAAAATACGGAACAGGAGTTCAATCCATAAAAGGCAGAGCAACAACCCGAAAAAAAAGGCCAGAATATTTTTCATCATAAAAAATCAATCGTCCTCTTAACAAAAAAATCCGCCCGGACAAAAAAAAAGGGCGACAATGTCGCCCTTGAAAGAAACCGATAAAAGTCCGTTTTATCTTTTTGAAAACTGAAACCTTCTGCGTGCACCCTTCTGACCGTATTTTTTACGTTCCTTCATTCTGGGATCACGGGTTAAAAGAGAGGCGCTCTTCAGAGCTTCTTTGGACTTGTCGTCATATTTCAGTATGGCGCGTGAAAGGGCATGCTTGACTGCGTTAGCCTGCCCCATTTTTCCGCCGCCTCTGACAGTGAGGATAAAATCAAAACGTTTTTCACTTTTTGTGACCGTAAGAGGCTGCATGACTGCAGTTCTCATGACGGCTAAAGGAAAATAATCGGTTAAAGAAAGACCGTTGACAGTAATTTTGCCGGAGCCGAGCTTCATATAAGCACGTGCTACAGCTTCTTTTCTGCGGCCAATCGCGATGCTATCATATTTCTTTTCCACGACCAGACTCCTAATTACGCTGTTAATTTTTCAAACTTCTGGGCAATGTGAGGATGCTCTTCACCGCTATAGACGCGAAGTCTTGCCATTGCCTTGGCCTGAAGTTTGTTTTTGGGAAGCATGCCCTTGACTGCGATTTCAAGAATGCGTTCCGGATGCTTTTCCAACATATGTTGATAAGTTACAGTCTTTAAACCTCCGAGGTGCCAGGAATGGGTGTGATATTCCTTCACCATTGCTTTATTCCCGGAAATTTTAACTTTTTCGCAATTCGTAACAACAACATAATCGCCGCTGTCCACGTCATGACTGTACTCTGTTTTGTGCTTACCGCAAAGAATCTTTGCGATCTGACCGGCCAAGCGGCCCACGATCTGATCTTTTGCATCAATCAGATACCATTTTCTGCTAATGTCTTCTTTTTTTAATCTAAAGGTCTTCATAAATCCTTCCCTGTTAATGAGCGGAAACTTCTATATAAATTCAAATAATCTGTCAACGATGAAATTATTTTTTTAACAAGACTTCAATTTCACCTGGTTCGTCGCCTTCACATTCAGGCGATTTTATCCCGCAGACCTTCCGGCAAAGCGGGATCGGGGGTATTCACTCCGTGCTCTGCGTGATTTCATACCCCCAAGTCTGCTGTGGGGGAATATCATTTAATCTCCTTTGATGTAAATATTTTTTTTTGCTTTTGAAATTCTATCCAGACGGGCCAAAAGAGGACGTTCCTCCCCTTTTTCCAGCTGGGTCTGAAAGGAGGCCAGTCCTTTTGAAAAAAGCCTGACCGCCCTTAAAAGTTCTTTTTTATTATGCAGAAAAATATCCGCCCAGAGCGCGGCAGAGCTTCCCGCAACCCTTGTCATATCCCTGAAGGATCCGGCCGCCATGGCATAAAAATCCGTGCGTCTCTGACTTTGCTTCTCCACCGCTTCAAAAAGAAGGTAGGAAAGGACATGCGGGAGGTGGGAAATCCAGGCAGCAGAAATATCATGCTCAAGGGGATTAAGCATTAAAACCCGGGAGCCCAAAGCGGCCCAGAACATCTTTATTTTTTTTACCACGGGAGGCGGACATTTTTTTCCGGGAGTAATCACGCAGAGGGTATTCCGGTAAAGATCCGGAAGGTAATTTTCAAATCCGAATTTTTCCGTGCCTGTCATAGGGTGAACACTCACATATACCGCCTTTGCCCTCTTAAGGATTGCTTCAGAGGCCCTGACAACGCCCTGCTTTACACTGCACAAATCGGAAATAACAACCCCGGACTTTAAAAAGGGAAGCATGTCCCGCAAAAACAAGGAAACTGCAGAAGCCGGGATGGCCAGGATAATGAGATCCGCACCTGTAACGGCTTCTTTTATATCCGAAGAGGCCTTGTGGCACAATTTTTCAGCAACAAGCCGGTCTGCTATTTCCGGCCTGCGGACCAATCCGTAAACACATTTTGCAATCTTTTCCGTGACCAGGGTATGGCCCAGTGAAGCCCCCATCACTCCCATTCCGCAGAGGACCACTTTCTGAAAAATAAATTTTCCGGAGGGATATGAACTCATCGGATGGCCATTATATCCTTTAAAATTTTAAGAAACTCCCTGTTGACTTCCATGGATGAAACGGTCATCCGGATATGCTCAGGAAGGCCGAAAGAATGGAGTTCTCTTACAATAAAACCTTTCTGACCCAGCCTTTCAAAAGTTTCAGACCCGTTTCCGGTATGAATCATGATAAAATTGGCCTGGGAGGGAGTATAAGAAATCCCGTTCCTTGAAAATTCCCTCTGAAGGTAGTCACGGCCGAGTTTTGTTCTTTCGACAATTTTATGGTAATGCCCCGGATTTTCAAGAGAAGCCAAAGCAGCCGCAATGGCAAAACGGTTGAGATTGAAATGCTGCCCCATGCGCCGGAGATGACTGATCATCCCGGGATCCCCGAGCCCATAACCGGCCCGCAGGCCGGCAAGGCCAAAGGCCTTTGAAAAAGTGCGCAAGACTAAAAGATTGGGATATTTTCCGCTTAAAATCATTTTTTTAAAATCCGGCTTCAGGACCGCATCGCAGAAATCGGCATAGGCCTCATCCATGACCACAAGAATTTTCTTATCCAGGCCCATTAGAAACAATTCAAGTTCCATTTTATCCAGAATCATCCCTGTGGGGTTATTGGGGGAAACCAGAAAAATCATCTTGGTTCTGGAGGTAATCTTCTTCCGAAAGGCATTCAGATCAATTCCAAAATCCTCCCGGTTGGGGACCCCGCGCACCTTGATATTCATCATCTGCGAATAAATCCGGTACATGGAAAAGGTCAGCTCAGGAACCAAAATATGCTCTGAAGGGGCCACATAAGCCTGGAGGGCGAATTGAATCACCTCATTGGAGCCGTTGCCCAAAACCACATGATCCGGGGTCAGACCTGTAAAATCAGCGAGGGCTTCACGGAGTTTCAGAGGCTGAGAATCCGGGTAGAGGTGGGCCTGCGAAGCCTCTCTCTTCAGGGCATCCACGGCCTGGGGCGAAGGCCCCCAGGTCGCCTCATTGGAGGAGAGCTTGACCAGAAAAGACTTTCCTCTCTTCTGAAAGTCCTTCGCGCTTTTCCCGGCTGAATACTTCCCTATTTTTTCAAGATGAGGCCTGGGCTGAGGTTTTAAATTCAATCCTTATTCCCGTCTTAATTTAATATGCAGCTCACGAAGCTGCTTTTCGGTGACTGTGGAAGGACATTCCGACATCAGGCAGGTGGCCTTCTGCGTTTTGGGGAAAGCAATGGTATCTCGGATGGAATCCAGCTTCAGAAGAAGCATCACCAGCCTGTCCACACCAATGGCCAGACCTCCGTGCGGAGGAGCGCCGAACTTGAAAGCATTCAGAAGAAAGCCGAACTGCTCTTCTGCCGTTTTATCATCAATGCCGAGAGTCTTGAACATGGTTTCCTGGATATCGGATTTATGGATACGGATGGACCCGCCCCCGACTTCACAGCCGTTAAAAACCAGATCATAGGCTTTAGCCCGGGCTTTCAAAGGATCCGTCTTCATCAAAGGCAGATCTTCGTCCCTGGGATGAGTGAAAGGATGATGCATGGCCTGAAGTCTTTTTTCCTCTTCATTGTATTCAAACATCGGAAAATCCACGACCCAGTGAAAACTGTCCTTCTCGCGGTTGATCAGATTTTTCATATTGCCGATCTTCAGTCGCAAAGCCCCCATGGATTCTGCGGCCACCTTTTCCTGATCCGCCACAAAAAACATCACATCATTGACTTTAGCACCGCTTTTCTGCTTCAGAAATTTCAGTTTTTCCGCAGAGAAAAATTTGGCAATAGGGGATTTGAATTCGTCGTTTTCCAGCACCTTGACCCAGGCAAGACCCTTTGCCCCGAAAACCTTGATGTAATTCGTCAGATCGTCCATTTCCTTAATGGATAATCCTGCACAGTCAGGGCCGACCATGAGGCGGATCACGCCTTCAGAGGCCAGCACATTCTTGAATACATTGAATTCCACATCCCGGACATCCGCAGAGACATCCATGATTTCCATTCCGAAACGAATCTCGGGTTTATCGCTTCCGTATTTCAACATGGCTTCCTGGTAGGTCATGCGCATGAAGGGCGTCTCAAGCTTCTTCCCCATGACGCTTTCCATAATATGTTTGATCAGACCTTCCACATACTCAATCACATCATCCACTTCCACAAAGGACATTTCCATGTCGATCTGGGTATGTTCAGGCTGGCGGTCCGCCCTTAAATCTTCATCCCGGAAACAGCGTGCGATCTGGAAATAGCGTTCCACACCGGCCACCTGCAGGATCTGTTTGAAAATCTGGGGGGACTGGGGAAGTGCATAAAAACAGCCTTCATGGATACGGGAAGGGACAAGGTAATCTCTGGATCCCTCGGGCGTAGACTTGGCGAGGATAGGGGTTTCAATTTCCAGAAATCCGCGGGAGTCCAGATAATCCCGCGCCGCCTTGACCACCTTATGACGGATGGTCAGATTTCTGAGCATGGTCGGTCTCCGGATATCCAGATACCGGTATTTAAAACGGAGCTCTTCTGTTAAGGACAGGGTATCATCAATGGGGAAGGGCAGAGGTGCTGAGGCATTAAGAATCTCAAGCGTTTCCCCGATGATCTCGATTTCACCGGTGGGAATTTTGGTGTTCACGGTTTCAGGAATTCGTTTGGAAACCTTTCCTTTCACAAGAATCACATATTCAGATTTCAGTTTCTGGGCCAGCGTATGGAGGTCTTCGGATTTTTCCATATTGTAAACCACCTGAACCACACCGCTACGGTCTCTTAAATCTACAAAAACCACCCCTCCCTGGTCACGGACAGAAGAAACCCAGCCCGCAAGACTGATCTCCTCCCCTGCCTGGGCAGAGGTAATTTTACCACAATGATGACTTCTATTGAATTTTGACATTGGATGATTCCTTAATAAACAGTGTTTTTAAATGTTCTGTCAATTCCGCTTCAGGGACTTCCCATTCGGTGCGGTCCGCTAATTTCTTGATTTTAACCTTCTTATTTACAATTTCATCGTCCCCTCTGACAATGGCAATCTTTGCACCGCAGCGTTCTGCGGATTTGAACTGAGCCTTGATGCTTTTCTGCATGAGGTCCATTTCCAGGGAAAAACCGGCGCTGCGCAGTTCAGAAACCAGCTTCATGTTTTCCAGGGCATTGGCTTCTGAAAAGTGAACGAAAAAAAGCTGAAGATCCGGCTTCTGCGGCAGCTGGTTCAGCTGGGTCAAAAGGTTGACAATCCTTTCCATTCCCACGGCAAAACCAACGGCAGGAACAGGTTCAGGGGATCCCATCTCGGTAAAGAGATTGTCATAACGCCCGCCCCCCGCAATGGCGTCACAGGCGCCGAGAGCTGTGGAATAGGCCTCAAAAAGGGTACGGGTGTAGTAATCCAGACCACGGACAAGCCTGTCGTCCAGTTCATATTCTATTCCGCAGCGGGTCAGACCTTTCTTCACTTCTTCAAAATGCTGCTTATCCTCTTCGGCCAGCATCTCGGACAATCCCGGAAGCTCGGCGGTTACAGCTTTGCACTCCGGAACTTTACAGTCGTAAACCCGGAGCACATTTTTTTCAAAACGCATATGACAATCCGGACATAAGGAAGCCAGATGAGGCTTTAAAACCTCACGCAGACGGTTCGTCATTTCAGAACGGAGATGACGGCTCCCTGCGGAGTTGATCCTGAATTTCACCCCTTTAAGACCGAGGGTATCCAGAAGACTTTTCAGAAGAACAATGGCCTCAATGTCAGCCAGCGGACTTGCTGAACCCAGTATCTCCACACCGGTCTGATGAAACTGTCTTTGACGGCCCTCCTGAGGCCTCTCATAGCGAAACATGGGGCCAATATAAAAAAGCTTCTGAAGCATTCCCTGGGAAATCAGCCTGTGCTGAAGAGCGCTTCTGACCACACAGGCCGTGCCTTCAGGCCTCAGGGTGATTCCTCTGCCTTTTTTGTCCTCAAAACTGTACATTTCCTTGGAGACAATATCCGACCCCTCCCCGATAGACCGGGAAAAAAGCTCTGTCTGTTCAAAAACCGGGGTGCGGATTTCCCTGTACCCAAAGGAGAAGAAAAGAGCTCTCGCCCTGTTTTCAAACCATTCCCAGATATAACTGGTATCCGGAAGGATATCGACTGTACCGCGAATATTCTGTATTGAATTCATGTCCGTCTCAATCTCACTTGAAGTTAAAAATAAACAAACCATTCCTTTATCTAAAAATAACACGCTGTTCAAATAAAAAAGGGGTGCTTTTGTGAAGCACCCCTTTTAAAAAAGAAAATTATTGGGAAAAGCGATTATTCTACAACTTCTGCACTATCCGGCAAGGTCTTGCCTTTTACAGGAGAACCCAGAGCCTGAGAAACCTTCTGTTTCAAAATCTTGCCGGGCTTGAAAAAGGGAATATATTTGGCAGGAACCGGAATAACTTTTTCCGGCTTATTGGGATTTCGGCCCTGGCGGGCTCTTCTGATTTTTACCTGAAAAACACCGAAGTTTCTCAGCTCAATTTTTCCACCGCTGATCATCACATTGGTGACATAATCAAAAACACCCTGCACCACCCGTTTGACTTCCATCTGGGTAAGACCCGTGTCTTCTGCGATTGTATTGACGATATCTCTTTTTGTTGTCATATCTCCTGTCTCCTTAGGGGCTTACACCCTTTCATTCATTTAAATTACTGTTAATTGTATATATATTTTAATTCCAAAAAGTAACAGAACTTCTGGAATTTTTTTTAAAAAATTTCCCTGACTGAATATCAAAAGATCACATAACAAATTATTCGCAGGTAATTTACATCAAATTCTAATCAAATGTAAACAAAAAATATCAAAATGAATCATTTATTTAATAAGTGCATTATTATGTTACATATAAAGCGCTTTCATAATCTAAAAAATTTGTAACTAAATTTATTCTTTCAAAAAAATAATTTCACTGTTGACATATTTACTAAACCGGCATGATTAAAAGAATCTATTCCAACATACGGGGTTGCAGAGAATTTATTAAATTAAAACAACCAGAGAAGATTCATATCAAAAAAAATTCCAGAAAGTCATACTGAGTAACTCCTTCAAAAATTTATAGCTATTTTGAAATAATTAACTGCATCATTGACTTTGTCCTGCCATGTAGTATCTTTAAATTATGAAAAAATACCTGATTATTCTCTGTTTATATTTTTCCTGCCTTCAGGCTGATCCGGTCTGTCTGACTCAGTATTTATCTCCGAAAAGTTTCTTTGCCTCTGAGGAAGCGGAAGCGGTTTTATTAACCCAAAACCTGAAATCTCCCGCAAAAGAACTCGCCAGAACTTTCGCGACAGCATTAAAAATTTACGAGAAATCCCTTGGCTCAGATTTTTCATTTAAAGATGTTTTAGCCGTATCCTATACCTCGGCTGAATCTTTTGTATTCGTAACTTCAGAAAAAGTTTTTAAATTTCCAGAACTGGGAGGCTTCTCCAGAAAATGGCCTAAATTCATTGACTTTCATCAAAAACTTCTGGAAAGCGACATCCTTGAACATATTGTTCCCTTCAAGATCACACAGAATGTTGATCTTTCAAAAATCAATCTCATGGATCCAAGTATTAATCCTGAAGTTTTTGCCGATCCCGTTGAAAATCTGGACATCTATAAAGAAACCGCTCCGGTCATTATTCAAGATTTCAGCAATAACGAACTGGAGGACTATATCAAAGCCCACCCGGAAAAATCAGAAACAATCCATAAAGCACTCATCACGCTACAAAACTCATTACTCAAAAAAGGATATTATATCTGGGATCATAACAAGGGAAATCTTGTTTATGAAGAGACTCCCGAGGGCATCAAAATTCTTGTCCGGGATATTGGCGCCCTGCGGAAGATCGAAGAAAAAACAAAGGCTGTCAAAATCGCTAACGAAGGAGTTCTGATATTTCTATCTTACTGGAATATCGAAAACCATGATTTATTAAAAGACCAGCCGCAAATGTTATCCTATCTTGACAAACTTATTGAGTCTTTACAAAAAGACGACCCCTATGACTCTTTAAAAAGCCCTATCCTGCAGGCCGCATAAACGTTCTTTTGTTCGCGCCTCCCCCTTTCCCTCCTTTAAAATCTTTTGACTTTAATTATTATCCCCTTGCTGTTAAACTCATTCTGAAAAATGTATATCCGCCTCTCAATCAGGAGATTTCAGATATGACTCAGAATGGTTTAAAAAACTTTTCTTCCGACCCCGCACCTCTCTCTAAAACCCTTGCACTCCCAGGCTGGATCCCTTCCTTTTTGAAACAATGCACCGGAAAGATCTATCCTTCAGATCAGGATAAAATGCAGATCGCCCTGGAGCTCTCCCGTTTAAATGTCCTTTACAAAACCGGAGGGCCTTTCGGATCCGCTGTTTTTAATTCCGAAACCCATGAATTGACTGCAGTGGGGGTCAACCGTGTAGTGCCTGAAAATACCTCCATAGCCCATGGGGAAATCATGGCTCTTTTAATGGCCCAGGAAAAACTTAAGTCTTTCAGTCTGTGCCTGGAAAACTTTACACCCTTTACCCTGGCAACCAGTGCTCAACCCTGTGCCATGTGTTATGGCGCTTTGATCTGGTCCGGGATCAAAAAAATACTTATCGGAGCAAGAGGCGAAGACGTTGAATCCCTTACGGGTTTTGATGAAGGGCCGCTTCACCCTGACTGGATTTCAGAAGCAGAAAAACGGGGAATTAGCATTAAACGGGACATCGGACGAAACGAAGCCTGTGCTGTTTTGCGGCAATACGCGGAAACCGAAGGAAAAGTTTATAATCCCGGCGGCAAAGCTGTATGCAAAGACACTAAAAACACAAAGATTCAACAATTGTAATTCCCATAACGCATGCACCTACTTCTCTATTTTTTCACAACTCTTTTTCTTGCCCTCCTTCTTTCGGGCACCGGTAAGATCCTTTGCCGCTTCTGCCCTCCGCTTTCAGACTATTCTCCGGGACTTCAGCTCTGCATTCATTTCACCCTGGGCTGTCTTTTCTGGACAGCTTATCTTTTTACATTGGCAGCCTTGAAATTTCTTACCCCCTGGACAATCCTGATTCCTGCGGGAATAACCGGCATTTATTCACTTTTCCGGATAAAAGAATTTCTTCCAGCCCTCTCTGGTTTTCCTTCCGGGAATTCCGAACGCTTTTCTTTACTTACCCTTGCCGTTCTTCTCCTGAGCCTTTTCATTCTCAGCCTCAGCCTTGATCTTTACAGGGATGAACTCACCTACCACTTAACCCTTCCCTCTCTTTACCTCCAGAATCAGGGGTTTATGAACATGCCTTATTTTATTTACTCCCTCATGCCCCATAACCTTGATCTTCTCTTTTGTCTGCCCATGAGCCTTGACAATCCTCTTCTCGCAAGGACAACCCACGGAATCTTCGGGCTCTTCATCCTCTTTTTACTGACAACCCTTCTGTCTCATAAAAACAAAAAAGAATACGGGCTGATTGCCGCCCTGTTTTTCCTTATGAATCCGGTTGTCCTGACTGAAATGCACCTGGCCTATACGGATCTTGCTTTAAGTTTTTTCATCCTCATGGCCTACAGCATTCTTTCCTGCCGCAATTGTGAAAAAAAATCTGTTTTCCCCTATCTTCTCTGCGGAATCTCTCTGGGGCTGGCTTGCGGAGTCAAATATACAGGAATGACCTTGACTCTTGCCTTTCTTGTCTCCTTCTGGATTTTGGAATTTGAAGATTCTCACTCCATTAAATCCACATTTCGAAAAACCCTGCTTATCACGCTCCCCTGCCTCCTGGTTTTTCTGCCCTGGCTGATTAAAAACACATGGACCACCGGGAATCCCCTTTATCCCTTTTTCTATTCTCTTTTTGGCGGGCATAACTGGAACTCCGAACTTGCCGGTCAGCTTGAAAACTGGCAGCAGGGGATCGGTGTGCCTCTGACTTTCAAAAATATTCTCTTACTGCCTTTTACAGTTATTCTCAAAGGCGGCGAGGGTTACGTTCATTTTGACGGGAAACTGAACCCTTTATGGATCCTTGTTCTTCCTTTTCTTTTCTGTTTTATTTCTAAATCAAAAACCGTCCGAAACAGCCTTCTTTTTTCCTTTGTTTATTTTTATACCTGGAGTTTTACTTCTCAGCAGATGAGGTTTCTGATCCCCCTTCTTCCCCTTTTATCCCTTTCAGCAGCCCTGTCCTCAGGTTTTCTCCTTGAAAGCATCTCCAATCCAGGCATTAAAAAAAGATTGAAGATTTTTTTATTTCTGGGACTGTCTGCCTATGTTCTTGCCTCTTCTCTACCTCTCCTTCAAACCGCAGGAAGAAATTTTCCGCACATCCTGATAAAATCAGATTTTTCTTCTCTTACCCCTCCCCCCATTCATCAATACATCAACAATCACACCCCCCTGAACTCCAGAATCCTTTTTTTAAACAATAACCAGACCTTTTACTGTCAGCGGGAATGGCTGGCAGACAGTTTTTTTGAAGCCTCGCAAATAAATGATCTCTTCAAACAGACCGGCAATGAAGCAGGGCTTGTAAAGCTTTTAAACTCCCTGAAAATTACACATATCCTGATCCGGAATGTGGATTGGGGAATTTCCTACCCTGAACATTTGAAAAACTTTTTAAAAAACAACCAGCGCTGCACGATTGTTTATGAATGGGAATTATTCTCATTAATTCAGATTAAACCGTCTATTCAGTAGTGTTTATACCTGCCTTTTATTTTTCAATTGATTCTGTTGATCCTGACTGAAAAAATATCTTTTTTGAGTAATTCAATATCCTTCCAGAACGGTGAAGCAATATTCAGCAGAACTGAAGAAATTCACAATTCCGCATTGAATGAATATTGTTTTATTGCTATATCATACTGATCAATAATTTGTAATGGGAAAGCAAGTTGAAAACTTATCATTTTATCGAATATCAAGCCTCACAGTTTGAATATCAAAGCTTTAATGCAAATACCCTTTTGAGCTGTCCTTCCAGGACTATTCTGTCTGAAAATATGGATTCTTTTTTATCTGAAATGAAACTTGGTCTTCATGATGAACTGATCCTGGTTCTTCCACGCTCTGTTTTTATTGAAAAAAAACTGACACTTCCCTTTGGAACAGAAAATGAAATCATCCAGATGACTCAGATGCAGGTTTTAAAAATGCTTCCGTTTTCAGAAAATGAAATTCTGGCCTACCCCTTTAAAATTGAAAAAAAGGAGGATGGCTTCTGTTCTGTCCTGGTTTATGTGCTTCTTAAAAATTCCCTTCAGGAGCTTTTACCCCCTTTTATTTCAAGTCGAAAACTGCCTCACCGGATTATTCCCTCCCATTTGCGGACACCGTTTTACACGCATAGGGAAACAGATTCAGAGTCCCGGCCCCTGTTTTACGTACTCTGCAAAAAGGATGTCTTTGAGCTCAGCATCTGCAATCCGGACGGGCAATTCATCTTTTCCAGAGCCATTCAATGGACAGGCCTGGACGAATCGCCCCCCTTTGAGGAACTGAGGCAGTCCCTGACTTATGCCGGTGAAAAATATGCCCTTACCCCGGATTATAAATGTCGTATTGTCACCATGCCCCCCCTTCCTCCGGCTTGGAACCGAGAAATGGCGGAGATGCCGCAGGCTGAGATTAAGAGTCTTACCCCGGAGGAGTCGGTTAAGATCATGGCCGGGAATCTCAAATCCATTTCCTTTCCCCTGGATTCGGTTGTTCATAAAAATAAAAAAAGGATACGGTTAACTTATGTGCTGCGTGCCCTGTTTATCCTTTTCATCGCTCTGGCCGGAATAGGGGGGTATATGTTTATGACGGAAAACAGACTTCAGAATGAGCTCTCTTCTGTTAAATCCAGGCTTCAGAAAACCCGTATTCAGGCGGAAGAGGCCCTGAGCCTTAAAAAGCAGATAGACCTTATCGCTTCCCACACCCGGGGAAACATCCTTGCTTTAAAAATCATCTCCGAATTGTATGATCTCATCCCCGGCTATATCCACCTCACCATGCTCCAGATCAAAAGTTCCGCCCAAATCATTCTGAAGGGGGTAACCAGGCAGGGAATGATTGAAATCATGGAGAAAATTGAAAATTCTCCGCTTTTTGAAAATGCCTCTCTCTTATATCAGAATAAATTAAACAGTGAAGAAGGAATGGAGTTTCATATTTCCGCAGGAATTGAGGAGATGGCATGATTCCCCTTCTTTCCAGACGAGAAACCTTTCTGCTGCACCTTACGCTCTTTGTCATTGCGGGGTGGGCTTTCTACACCTGCCTCCTCATGCCCTATAAAACAAGAATCAGCGCCCTTAAAACAGAGATTACCCTTGAGACCGGAAAACTGATTCAATATCAGAATGCGCTTTCCCAGAAAGCCTCCCTTCAGAAACAATTGGGACTCCTGGGGAACATTCCCCCTTCATCCTTTTCCGATGAGGTTGATAATGCCCTTCTTCTGAAATCCATAGAGGGGCTGCATCAAAACCACAAAGATATTCAGATTTCTTCGATCAACCCCATGGCTTCTGAAAAGATAGACTCCTTTAAAAGACTTGCACTCAAGGTGGAGATGAAGGCGACCATGGGCTCCCTGGTAAAATTTATTCATGATTTAAACACTTCCAATGAAAAGCTTTGCTTGACGAGTCTGCGTCTTTTACCGGATAATGACGCCCGTGAAAGGTTAAACGCCTCACTGATCATTACTCAGTTATTGTCTTCAAAAAGTACAAAAGGAACAAATCCATAATGAATAAAAAAGGCTTTACTCTTATAGAGATTATGCTGGTCGTGATCATCATCGGTATCCTGGCCTCTTTAATCATGCCCAATTTCACCGGAAAAGCAACACAGGCCAAAATTGCTTCAGCCAAAGCGGACATCAACGGCACTCTTTCAACCGTATTGGACATGTATGAGCTGGATTCAGGTTTTTTCCCTTCCACAGAACAGGGGATTCAAGCGCTGCTTGAAAAGCCGGAATCACAACCCGAGCCTAAAAACTGGAAGGGCCCCTATTTAAAAAAGAAACAGGGAATTAAAGACCCCTGGGGAAATGATTATATTTATGAATCCCCGGGAAAAAACAATAAAGACTATGATCTCTCTTCAGCCGGCCCGGACGGTGTGACAGGAAATGATGATGATATTACAAACTGGGATTCAGAAAAAACCGAATAAGCCGCTGCATTATTTCAACAGGCTGGGACTTGCACGGGATCCGTTTACAACTTCACCGGATCCGTGTTATTTCTATCCTGCGACCCAATACGCCTCCTGTCTTACGCATCTTGAAATTTCCCTGCGCCTTAAACGGGGGGCCTGCGTGGTTTTCGGGGAAATCGGCACCGGAAAAACAACACTCTGCCGTTCCCTTATCCAGCGTCTTGAAAATGAACCGAAAATTGAAATCCGGCTTTTATTGAATCCCCCTGCTGAACCAGAAAATCAGTTTCTGGCCCAGCTTGCCCGTCTTTTTTCACTTTCCTGCAGTGAAAATAATGCCTCTTCATGCCTTAAGGACTACCTTTTCAACAGAACCATTGAAGAGCATAAAACCGTTGTCCTTGTGATCGATGAAGCCCAGAAAATGAGTCTGGAAGCCATAGAGGCCCTGCGAACGCTTTTGAATTATGAAACCAATGAATTTAAAATGCTTCAGCTGATTCTGTTCGGTCAGCTTGAACTGAAAGATAAAATACGGCAGATGCCTAATTTTCAGGACAGGATCAATTACAGGACAAAGCTTAACCCTCTGACGGTTGAGGAATGCCGGGAACTGATCTGTTTCAGGCTCCGTAAGGCGGGATTTCGCGGAAAAAACATGCCCTTCAAGGAAAGTTCCTACAAGTCCATTTACGATATCACAAAGGGATATCCCCGAAAGGTTTGTCTTTTGACCCATCGCATTCTGATGGAAATGATCATGCAGAATAAACGTGAAGCCGATGAGGAATTTATTCTTCAGACAATCAACGGATACTGCTCATGGGAATAAAAAAAATCACTCCTGAGGAAAGACTTCTCAACCTGATTAAAAAAAGCGGCGCTCATCCGGAAGAGATGCCTTCAATGCCTTTGCCCGTATCCCGGGTTTCTGAAACAGAGGTGGCCCCTCCCTCAGCGCAAGCCCGTAAAAAATACCTCTGTTTTTTATCGGTCTTCTTTTTTATTCTTTTTTCAGGGATTCTTTTCCGGGCTTTTCAGAATAATTTATTTCCCTTAGGTTATTTGATTCGCGAAAAAGCTGAAGCCCCTGCTGCAAAGACTGCCCCGCCGGCAGATTCAGAGTCTCTGATCCCCCCCCCTCAATCCGGAGCTCCTGTTTTCACCCAAAAGCCGGCACTTGAAAAAATAGCGCCTCCTTCCGGGTACGCCTTAACAGGGGTGATCATCGGAGAGTCTCTTTCTGCAATGATCCGCAACACGGAAACAAACGAAAATCTGACGCTTGAACCTGGGGATTCCCTGCTTCATTATACGCTGACCCGTATTGAAAAGGGGAAGGTAACGTTTGAGGATTCCAGAAACACTTTTACCCTGACGTTGTAAAATGGACAAAACAAAAGAGCCTGAAAAAAAAGAATGGGAACAGATCATGAGCGAATCCTTCTATCCGCTGAAACTGAAGGACATCGTTGATCCCCTGACCTACACCCCCGGTCAGAAAAGTGTTTTTTTTCTTGTTTTATTCCTGAGCGCCGCCCTGATCCTGACCGGAAATAAAATGGCATTTCTGACCTCTTCGGAAAAAGAAATTGTAAAAAAGACAACCCGGACTCCGTCGGTTCTTAAAACAGAAGATTCCTTTGACAGGGAGTCTCTTCTTAAGAAAGTCAGTTCAAAGATCATCTTCAGGGTGATCAAAAAGATTCCCCCTCCTGCGGTGAAAAAATTTATCCCCAGGGGACCAACCCTTCAGGATAAAATAAACGGTTTTATTTTACTCGGAGTAATGATAGAAGACCCCATGCAGGCCATGGTGGAATCCCGGGCGACACATGAAACCTTTTGCGTAAAAGCCGGAGACATGATAACAGATATAAAAGTCGTATCCGTTGAAAACGGAAAGGTGACCCTGAGCTACAATGATGAAACGGGAGTATTGCGCTGATGAAAAAAACAATTTTCGGGATGATCATGATCTTTGGGCTGGGGGTGTCCGGTTTTGCACAACAGGTGACTCCGCCCCCGCCGGTTTCTTCAAAATCAGAACCTCTCATCAAGGAAAAAGGGGATATCATTTCCCTGGAGTTTAAAGAAATCGACATTGTGGAAGTGATTAAAATTCTTTCCAGAAAAGCAAAGATGAATGTGGTTGTCACCCCCGGGGTAAAAGGGCGGATTACCCTTTTTCTGAACGAGGTCAGGACAGAGGACGCCTTATACACGGTGCTGGAGGCCGCAGATCTGGCCTACACGGAAAAAGCGGGAATTCTCCAGATTATTCCCAACAAGGAATACGAAGCCTCTTACGGTCATGATTTCTACAATTATAAAAAACTGGTTTCTTTTCCGATCCGGTATGCACCGGCTTCAGACATCGCGGCGTCCATCAATAAAGTGCTTCCTAAAACCAAAATCGTCGTGGATGAAAGAACCAATCTGCTTCTGGTTCAGGACTCCCCGTCAGGACTGGAAGAAGTAAAAAATGCAATCCGGGAAATGGACAGGGAACTTATTACCCAAACTTACACCTATTCCTTTCTTACCCCGAAACAGGCTGAAGAACTTGTCAAAATCCTTTTAAGCAAAAGGGGATCCCTCTATGTCAACCCGCAGATCAAACAGGTGGTCATCCGGGATTATCCTGAAAATGCCCGGAATCTTCTGACTTTGCTTAAAGCCAATGACGTTACCCCAAAGACCGTCAGTAAATCCTATGAGCTGGATTATGCCAAATTTGACACTCTTGAAGCCAAGCTGAAAACCCTTCTGACCCCGGACATCGGTCAGATCCTTTCGGATGAAAGAACCAATAAAATTCTGATCACAGACCTGGAATCCAATTTTGAAAAAATTGATAACCTGGTAAGTGAATATGATTCCAAGGACAAGCAGGTGCTGATCGAGGCTAAAATTGTTCAGGTTCTGCTGAACGACAGGTTTCAGTTCGGGATCAACTGGCAGTCTGTGATCGAGCAGCTTAACAATACGAATCTGGGGCTGAACCTTTCTTCCGCCTATGAACTTGTGAGCGGAAAAGATCTGGTCAGTGAATCCGGTTTTTCAAAAAATGCCTACAACATCGGCAGTATTGCTGCAAAAACCCTTTCCCCGACGGATACGCGGACAACGACCACCACAACCAACATAGATCAATACGGGAAAGGCGTCACAACGACCAATATTGTGCGCACCCTTACGGAAAGCAATGCAACGGAAACAACCGATGATGATAGCACGGCTACGGTCGTTTCTCCCTTCAATCAGAAAATTTCCGGCGCAAGCGGAGGGGGCACCCGCATCGTTGCGACGGGCTCCATTAACGGGCACCAGTTTGAAGGGGTTCTGAATGCGCTTAAAACCGTCGGGAAAACGAAGGTTCTTTCCAGCCCGAGGGTGATTACCTTAAGCCAGAAGGAGGCCAAGGTCGAAGTGGCCACCAAGGAAGCGTACGTCACCTCCACCTCTCTGACGACGAGCTCCGGGCCCACTTCGACTTCTGAAAATATTACTTTTATCGATGTGGGAATCAGTCTTTCCGTCACGCCGATCGTCAATAAAAATGATTACATTACCATGAAGGTCAAGCCTTCCATATCCTCTGTTACCTCCTATGCCAAGACGGCGACCGGAAACAGCATCCCCATTGTTTCCTCTCAGAGCATAGAGTCTGTGATCCAGGTTAAGGACGGAACCAGCATTGTTCTCGGGGGGCTGCGTGAAAGTTCAAGTGATAAGGCGGTAAGCAAGCTGCCGATCCTGGGGTCCATTCCCATCCTCGGATATCTGTTTAAAAAAATTGATAATCAGATCAAAAATTCCGAATTGATCATGTTTTTGACACCGCATCTGATTTCCGGGGATAAAAGTTTTTATGAGGAATCGGAAAAAGTCAATATTGATGAGGGAAGTCAGGAATATCTGAAGGAAGAAAAAATCCTGCCGGGTGAAACAAAAAAACAATCCAAAATTAAGAATTTTTTTAAGAAAATTTTCAGTGCTGACTAATGAATCCCCCCCCTTCCATTTTTGATTTTTTATATGGATTAAGACAGGAAAAACTCATTTCAGAAGACGAATATTCCGGAATCATCAAGGAGTCCAGCCTTCATTCCTCCTGGATTTTTTCAAGCCTCTTCAACATGGAATTTACCCGCGAGGAAGAGGTTATTCCGCGTCTGGCTGAAAAAATGAATCTTCCCTTTACGCATTTCACCGAGGATATTCCCTCTGAAATTCTGGACTCCATGCCGGCGCGTCTTGCCCATCACTATGGCTTTGTTCCGGTGGCCATAAGGGAGGGACATGTCGTGCTCGCCCTGGCAAATCCGCTGGACCTGGAGCTTCTTGATGAAATTAAGACAGCCTCCTTGAAACCGGTCATTCCGGTTCTTGCCGGGAAAAAAGCCATACGAAATGCCCAGAAAAGATTTTACGGCATAGGGGCGGAAACCCTTGAGCAGATGTCTCAGGAACCCGCGCCCGAATCCCTGACAGACCGGGGCGGGGCAAAAGAAATCGATACTCTGAATGATGATGCCTCCCTGATTAAATTTGTAAACCAGGTGTTTATGGAAGCCGTCAAAGAAAGAGCAACGGATATCCACATTGAACCCTATGAAGAGGAACTTAAAATCCGCTACCGCATAGACGGCGCACTTTATGATGCCCCTTTTCCCACAGAGATTCAGCATTTCCACAGCGCCATCATCTCCCGCATAAAAATTCTTTCGGGCCTTAATATTTCGGAAAAACGCCTCCCGCAGGACGGGCGCATCAGGCTCATTGTGAACAACAAGGAACTGGATCTGCGTGTCTCCATACTGCCCACGCTCTATGGAGAGGCTGCAGGAATAAGAATCTTAAGCGACACAGGGCTTTTCGTAGACCTTAAACACCTGGGTCTTTTTGAACATGAACAGAAGATACTTCTTAAAGCCCTTTCCAAGCCCCACGGCATGATCCTTGTCACGGGGCCTACGGGCTCCGGTAAAACAACCTCCCTCTATGCCTTTTTAAACCGTCTGAATTCAAGGGATAAAAAGATCATCACCATTGAAGATCCCATTGAATATAAAATTCCGAATGTGAGCCAGATCCAGATCAATCCCAAGATTCATCTGACCTTTGCCGCCGGTCTGCGCTCGATTCTCAGGCACGATCCGGATGTGCTGATGGTCGGCGAGATCCGGGACAGGGAAACCGCGGAAGTGGTGGTTCAATCCGCCCTCACCGGGCACCTTGTTTTCAGCACCCTGCATACCAATGACGCCCCCAGCTCCATCACCCGCATGATTGACATCGGGGTTGAAAATTTTCTGCTGGCCTCCTCTCTTCAGTGTGTGATTGCACAAAGGCTGGTGCGAGTCCTCTGTCCTGAATGTAAAAGGGAAGAGCCCTTTAAACTGAACAATTCCGGGCTTCAGGATTTCCCCTCAGATATTGAAACGATCTGTGTTCCGAAAGGCTGTCCCCGCTGCAACTATACGGGGTACCACGGACGGACCGGCATTTTCGAAATCATTTACCTGGACGATCTTTTAAGGGACATGATTCAGAATAAGGCCTCCCTGAATGAAATACGGCGTTTTGCCATCCAAAAGGGAATGACCACCCTTCGGCAGAACGGTTATCTGAAAGTGAAAGAAAAAACAACCAGTATTGATGAAGTGTTAAGGGTTACTTCGGAAGTTTTCTGATGCCTCAATTTTACTACAAAGCAAAAAAATCAACCGGGGAACTTATGGAAGGCTTCCTGGATGCCAACGGAAAGTCCGGAGCCATCACCCTTCTTTCAAAGGAGGGGCTTTTCCCTTTGTCTCTCCGGGAGACAGGTAAGCAGAACGGTTCCGCTTCAAAAAAAATAAAAATCTCCCTGAATTCCCTGATTTATTTTACTGAAGAAACATCAGATCTTCTCGATTCCTCCATTCCTTTACCACAGGCCCTGGAGCTTATCTCAGTCCACAGCCCCCACAGAGAACTTAAGGCGCTTTCAAACCAGATTCAGTCAAAGATCAGGGAAGGTAAGCCCTTTTCAGAGGTCCTGGGTTCCTATCCTTCCATTTTTTCCCCTTTTTATATCCATATCATCCGGTCAGGGGAAGTCTCGGGAGCACTTGAAAAAGTGATGAAAGATCTGGCAAGACATTTTCAGCTTTATCAATCCATCAAGGCCAGGCTTGTCGAAGCCCTTCTTTACCCCCTGTTCCTTGCAGGGATGGGGATTCTTTCCCTGCTGATCATGGTTTATTTCGTAATTCCCAGGCTTATTCCGATTTTTGAGGATATGAATGTTTCCCTGCCTCTCCCCACGCAAATCGTGCTCTTCACCACCTCGTTTCTCACGGATTGGGGCCCTTTGATCCTGATTTTTTCACTTCTGTCTTTTTTTGCGCTCTTTCGCCTGCTTCAGGTTAAAAAAATCTGTATGCTGTTTCAAAAAACTCTTGTAAAAATTCCGGTTGCCGGAGAACTTTTAAGCGCACGCTATCTTTCCGAAGTTTTTCAGTCTCTTGAAACCATGATGATTAACGGGGTCCAGGTACTTGAGGCTTTGAATATCGCGGTTGCCTCCTGTCCGTTTCTTCTTTATAAGGAATCCTTTAAAAACATTCTTTCTGCTGTGGCCGGAGGCGCCTCCCTTCACAGAAGTTTTGAAATGGAGAAAATATTCCCCTCAAAAATCATCGCTGTTCTGAAGGTGGGGGAGGAATCCGGAAAAATTGAAACCGCCCTGTCAAAATTGTCCAGGTATTATCAGAATTATTTTGAAACCCGCATCAGCGTTATGACAAAACTCATCGGGCCGGTTTTTATTGTCTGTATCGCAGGCTTCATTCTTTTTATTCTGATTGCGGTGCTTCTGCCCATTGTTCAAGTTAATATTGCCGTATGAAAATAAAGGCAGCGCTTTGTTCCGGTTTTACACTGATTGAGATTTTTCTGGTGATCCTCCTTATTTCTGTTCTGACAGGCCTGTCCATTCCGAGATTTTCAGATTCCTGCCGGCACCTGATTCTGAAGGAAAATGCACAGGTATTCCTTTCACAGATCCGGCTTGCCCGCAAACTGGCTCTGATCAGGGGAATTCCCCATTATGTGCTGCTTACCCCCGAATCATCAGAGCTCAGGGTCGGTGATTCCCTTGATCTGGTAAAAGACCCAACCCTTTTTCTGGAAAAATACAGATTTTCCCCCGGTCTTTCCTTTGAATCAGAGCCTTTACTGATCACCCTGAAACCTGAAGGAAACTACGATCCTTTTGTCTTTAAAATCCGGGATAAGAAAAATGAAATGACCCTGACAGGCAAGGGAAATTCCGGCGATTTTTCAGAAGAGGAATCCCCTTTATGAAAAAAAAGAATGCCTATCTCCTTTTTGAGCTTCTTTGCTCCATGGTGATTTTATGCACCACGGCAGTGGCCATCACGCAGGCCTTTTCAAAACAGATGGAAATCACGGGTCTGGCCTTTCAACAGATGTCTCTGCACCCTTTCCTCCGTGAAAAGATTTTTGAGATTGAAAAAAAGCTCAAGCAGACCCCTGAAGCCTGGGAAAAAATGAAAGCGCTTTCAGGGGATGTCCCGGAAACCTCTTTGAAATGGGATTTAACCCTGAAGGTCTGTGAAAAATATCCTGCCCTGCTCCAGGCTGATTTTTGCGTTACAGGATTAAAAAATGAAAGATCTGTAAGCCTCACTATGTTCATGAAATTACCTGAGATGTCTAAGGAAGATTCCAGGGGAAGTTTGCCTTCAGAAGGGAATTTTTCATGAAGCGTTTGAATTTCCGGTCTTTTTTCAGCCGTGGTTTTACGCTTCTGGAAGTTCTTCTGTCTGTCATGATTCTGAGCCTTGTAATGACCCTGATGTCGCGGTATTTTTATACGGAAAAGAAGGCTTTTATCGAGCTGAAAAAAAAACACCTGGAAGAAACCCCGGTTGAGGATTTTTTTGTTCAATTAAAAAAAGATATTTCCAAAATCCTGATCTGGCAGGAGCAGGGATTGACCTGTAAAGACAACCGGATTACCTTTCATACCGCATCGGAAGAAGGCATGGGACGTGTAAGCAGGGTGGATTATGTGATCCGAGAGATCTATGAAGGAAGTGGAAAATTTTTCAACATCAGCCGGAAGGAATACCCTTTCCCTTATACGATGGATGACAAAGAGCCTTTGAACCCGGTTTCCGACCGTGTCTGTCTGCAGAAGGTGAAAAATATAGAATTTTTCTTTTCAGGAATCTGCAGAATCATAGACGACAATAATGACGACAAACCCCGGCTCTTTGAATTTCAGGACTGGGAATTTAAAACAATACCCGTCTCTGTCCGAATCCGGATTACCGAGGTTATGGGACTTGAAAAGGAGCTGAACTTCTGGTTTCCTGAGTATGTTTTTCAGTCTTTTGAAGAAATTCCCCCACTTACCCTGAAGGATGAGCAGAAAGATCTGGTTTTAAAACAACTGGCTGAGATCCGGAAATCTGAAAAAGCGGAAGAAGAGAATTAATGAAACGAAAAGGAATAGTTTTAGCCGTTGTTTTATGGATGATCACACTGTTATCCGTGATGGTTTATTTCATCTCCAGGGAAACCCATCTGAATGTCCGCTATTTGAAGGTCAGAAATCACTATGAATTTTCAGAGCTCTTATTCCGCTCTGCCTATCTCTATGCCCAGGCCATACTTCAGACAGACCTCACTCCGGATACGGATTCTGTAAATGACGAATTCTATGATAACCCGCTTCTTTTCAAAGAGGGGAAAGGAGAGGATCAAGACCTTCCCTTTTCCATTGAGTATTCCACCGGGAAAAATAAAACCTGTTACGGGTTTGAATTTCTGAACACCCGGCTGAATATCAATCATCTCACACCGGAACAGGTCGAAAAAATTTTAGAGACCGCCGATTATACGGAAGAACAGTTTGCGGCCCTGCAGGACTGGATGGATAAGGATAACGACCCGTATAATCACGGAACAGGGGCTGAAAATGATTATTACCAGGATCAGTCCATTCCTTATACCGCTTTGAACAAACCTCTTCAGGATTGGTCTACGCTCTACTTAATCAAAGGGATGACCCGTGACTTTGCTGATTTTATCAAAAATCATTTCACCTGCCATGGAGATGGAAAAATCAATATTCATATGGCGGAAGACCAGACCTTCAAGTGGCTGGGGTTTTCTGACAGCCTTATCCAGAAAATCAGGGAATATCTGGCAGGCCCTGATTTGATTTTTCATACGCAGGACGATCAGAATTTTGAAGATGTAAACACCCTTATCGCCAAACTTAATGAGATTGTGCCCCTTGCAGGCGAAGAAACAGAACAGATTACGAAGGCCCTTCCTCTATTAACCGTATCCACTTCCTGTTATCGCCTTCATATCAGGACAGAGGGTATGCATAGAACCTGCATTCTGAAAAGAGGGATTGAGTAAAATTTTAAATTTTTTTCACCCTGATCAATCAGTCCTTCCAGCCCCCCTAGCCCGAATTTTGCACGTAAGCGACAAATATTCGGGTTAGATAGAGCTTGTCCCACCCCAAACCGAGATTGATAATACAAGGTCTGGGTGATA
>CAYUET010000019.1:0-36243 GCA_964443875.1 uncultured bacterium
ATCTTCCAGCACTTTTTCCATTTTTCCGGCTTCTCTTTCTTCAAGAGTTTCTCCGACGCAAACGATGGCAATAAGTCCGGATTCCAGGGCTTTTTTAACCTTTTTATTAATCATCTCATTGGTTTCATGGAAAATTGTTCTGCGTTCAGAATGTCCTAAAATCACATATTTGCAGCCCGCGTCCAGGAGCATGGCCGCGCTGTTTTCACCTGTGAACGCTCCACTGGCTTCAAAATACATATTTTGCGCACCCACGAAAACATTGGAACCATTTGCGAGTTTGGCAACACGGTCAACGGCCAGAGCAGAAGGGCAAAGCACCATGTCCACTTCATTATTCGACTTTACCAGAGGTAAAAAAGCAGCAACAAATTTTTCCGCCTCCGAAGGGGTGATGTTCATTTTCCAGTTAGCAGCGATAATCGGGCGTCTTTTCATTATACGATACTCCTTTAAACAAAACAATGATAAATAAACTTCATTTATCTGTAAAAAAACAGACAATAAAAAAGATGAAAGATATTATATACAACGCAGTAACAGGTCAAGAGAAAAGAAACAGAGGAAAATCCATGTGAATAGGCCTTCTTTTTAAGATCTTCCAATCACTTATCGCAGACGATATTACCTCACCGATGCCTTGTTTATAAAAAAATTTAAGATAAAAAAATTGACGTTTTAGTTTGCATAATATTGATTATAATAATAATGGAAATGGGATTAAATCCCCTTCTCAAATTTAAGGAAAAGAACTAAAGGAGTTTTAATGGAAATCAGGGCAAAACTTATTGAAATTGGCAATACTACAAAAGTTTCAGAAAAATTCCAAAAGAGAGAATTTGTAGTCGAATACACTCCCGAAAAATCGCAATACCAGGAGTATCTGAAATTTGAAATTGTCCAGGACAAATGCGAAATGATGAATGCCTTCAAAGTCGGAGAAAATGTAGAGGTACATTTCAACCTTAAAGGCCGGAAATGGACTAATCCGAAGGGTGAAACCGTCTACTTCAATTCTCTTCAGGCCTGGAGAGTGATCAGCGTCCGGGAAGAAACCAGTCCGGCGAATTCAGATCCCGCACAAAATGCAGAAAATTTTCCTGATGATGTGAATAGCGACGACATTCCTTTTTAGTTGAATACAGCCTCTTCATTATTTGAGGAGGCTCCTTTTATACCGGATAATAATTAAGGCGGAGATGTATAAAAAATCAATTCACCTCTTTCTGCTGCTGATTCTTCTGATACCTCTCAATCCTTCATCTGCGGATACTTCAGCCTGTGAATACGAGTCCCGGCTTCTGAAAATAATCAACAATTACCGGATAAGCGAATCTCTTGCGCCCCTGAAATTCGATAAGTCTTTATGCGCTCTTGCACTGGATCATTGTCGTTACATGAAAAAAAAATCAAAACTCAGCCATAAACACTTCAAAAAAAGATTTAAAAAATCCGGGTATAACCTGTGCGTTGAAAATGTCGGTTATTTTTCGAACCAGACACCCTTTAGCCAGCTCCAGGGGTGGAAAGACTCTGAGGGCCATAATAAAAACCTCCTTAATCCCGATATCCGCTTTGCCGGCATAGGAAAATCCGGCGGTTATGCCTGTTTTATTGGCGGCGGGAACAGAAAAAAAGAATAAATATTGATCTCAAAAGCCTTTTCTGCAGGATCAGTTATTGAATCTCACCAAGGATTTCCTGTTTAAGCGCCTGATATTTTTTGGAAAAAAAGACGGGGAGCTGGCTTTCACGGTAATCATAGCCAAAACAGCTCTTGCTTAAAATGATGACAGGTGGAGACTGTATCCTTTTAAACACCGCCCTCTGTATGGAAACAAAAACCCATTCCAGATCCTCGATAAACACTTTGGGATTATTCAGCCCATACCGTTCCAACAATCGGGGATCAAAATTCAGTTTTTCAGGAAGTTTCCCCTCCCTGTAGGCTTCGAGTAAAACTTCAGGAGTCAGGCGTCTGTAACTCATGATTTCATGGACCAGGGCATCATGATACCCCCATTTCATGGGATCGATCTGGTTGTTTTTCAGCTCAGCCGTGGGCGGAACCTTAAAATTAAAAAGCTCATCCGGGATCAGACTTTCAGGAATCATTTCCTCTTTATAAACAGTTTTATTAATAAAACGGCACATCTGAAAAATTTCTGTTTTCAATAAATCCCCCAGGGGGGCAATCGCACCGTTGACATCCCCATAAAGGGTCGCATATCCCAAAGCAATTTCAATCTTATTGCCGTTGCAGGTCATAACCCCGTTTGAGATGCCCGCGATATTGGAAAGAATACTGGTTCCGCGGATTTTTGCCTGAATATTTTCACAGTTAAGCAGAGAAGGATTGAACTCCTTCAGAACAAGCTCATTCAATTCCACCATTTTTTCTATGGGAAGGGTATAATAACGGATCCCCAATTTTTGGGCGAGGCAGGCGGCAATGGATTTTGTGGCATTGCTGTTGTATTTTGTGGGGAGATTGCAGGCGATGACCCGTTCAGGACCAACCGCAAGGGTCAGGAGCACAGCCACCAAAGCGCTGTCAACACCGCCGCTCAGCCCCAGGACATAAGGGAAATTACTCCTGCCCATAAGCTCATCCACTCCGTGTATCCCCTGCAGAACAGCCCTGTATTTTGCCTCGATTCTTTCAGGAGGTGTTTTGATAAAGCATTCTGTATCTGCCCCGGATTCATGGATAAGGAGTTCCTCTTCATAAGGTTCTCTTGCCGTCTCCGCCACTTCCCCTTTTTCATTATAGACCGTGCTGTCGCCGTCAAAAACCACCATATTCTTACCATTGTTCTGGGTTCCGACACAGTTGACATAATAAAAAGGAACAAAGGAGGACGAGTCTTTCTGAAGGTCCTTAATCCGGTTGTCTCTTGCCTTGTCCTTTCCATAGGTCCAGGGACTGGAAGAAATATTGATGAGGACTTCCGCCTTTTTTTCGATCAGATAGCGGGAAACATTCAAAGGCATTCCCTTATAGCGGTAATCATTAAACCAGAGGTCTTCACAGATCTCCACGCCAATCATCCGGATTTTTCCCTCTATAGACACTTCAAAAGGCATGATCAGCTCTTCAAGCGGAATGCCGGAGGATAAAGCATATTCCTTGAGGGAAAAGAAATAACGTTCATCATCGAAAATCCGGTAATTCGGTAAAAGGGTTTTAACCGTGATTCCCAAAGGCAGGTGCGCGGACGCCTTGAGGGGCTTCTGTTTATAAAAGGCATAGGCGGCATTAAACTTCTGACTTCTGCCGTCTTTATTTTTAGACTGTTCATCGGCATAAACATTGCCATAGATTAAAACAATATTTTCCGAATAAGCTTTTAAAGCCTCATTATAAGACATAAGTTCCCTGCACCAGGAATCCTCAGTCCAGCGGTCTCCCAAAAGATATCCTCCCACGCACATTTCAGGAAAAGCGATCACCTGACAGCCCTTGAGGACGGCTTTTTCGATAAACCCTTTCATGGTGCGAATGTTCACTTCCGGGTTTCCCGGAACAACTTTCATCTGCGCCAAAGCAATTTTCATATGGAATTCTGACTTCTCCGGTTAATGCATCCGGTTGATAAAATATTTTATAATCTGGGCATGATCATTAAAAAACTGGTTTTCGTGCTGTTCCAGCTTATATAAAGGATACCAGAAAGCTTCTGAAGCATCATCCCCGCCCTTGATCCCGGGAAGTTCTTTCACATTAAGCTCAAACATGTAGGCATGGGTGATTACCCGTCCCCGCGGATCACGCAGAGGATGATCAAACACCTGGCTCATTTTGATGGAACCCCGGAGTTCCTTATAGCCGATCTCCAGGCTGGTTTCCTCTCTTAATTCCCGAAGGCATGTTTTCTCAATGGATTCGTCGGCATTGACAAATCCGCCGGGCAAAGCCAGTTTTCCCTTTCCAGGATTGAGCTTGCGCCGGATTAAAAGGATATGCCCCAGGGCCATGACAATCGCATCCGCGGTAACAAAAGTCGGGGGATAAGGCGCCCCCTCCCATTTTTTACGATATTGCCGGATGAACTGATATTCCTCAAGCAATGACTTAAAAGTTTCAGTTTTCATCCATTCCTTCAAAACCTCAAAAACCTCCGGGGAAACCTGTTTTTTCATTTCCTCCAGATGACCTTCAAAACAGGAATTGCGCACAGCCGTAGAACTGAGCCCGTCCGCCTGCGTAGGAAGAGCCTCAAGACTCCACTGGGGAAAATAATTAAGATAATAGGAAGTATCATCCTTATAATGCCCTACCAGAACGATTTTTGAATTTCCGGCAATGGCTTCAACCTGCCTCTGTACACGGATCAGCCAGTCATTGAAATTATAAGCGGAATCGGAAACCGCCGTAATGTGGATCCGTCCGGAATCATGTTTCGAAAGAGCCAGGCGGATGAAACACTCGCGTTCTTCTGTTGTCCAGGGATTCCGGATACTTTGAGGGCTGTTATGAGAGCCGATGATAAAAATAATATTTCTGGCGATTTTTTCCGCCTGAAGAAACAACTGTTCATGCCCGATATGAAAAGGCTGAAATCTGCCGATCAGGACAGCATAATCATATGTTTTCATTTATACTCCTTCGCCTGTCTCTCTGACAGACTAATAACGATAATTTATTATAATTCAGAATAAAAATGAAGTATTAAAAAATATTTTCCCTTTTCTATTGTTCCCCTCTTACGGTCAATTCTGCTTGAGGAACCTCACTAAAAATGTTTGTCTATAGACAATATTTCAAAAATCAAAAGGAGTCATTCCATGAATAAAGGGTGTCTGATCGTTACAATACTCGTGGTTATTCTGCTTGCTGTTGCAGGCATAGCGGCTTTAATCATCGGAGGCAGTTACAACAGCATGGTGAAGCTTGAAGAAAATGTGAACTCCGCCTGGAGCCAGGTGGAAAATGTCTACCAGCGCAGAATGGATCTGATCCCCAACCTGGTTTCAACTGTCAAAGGTTATGCCGCCCATGAAAAATCCGTATTTACGGAAGTGACGGAAGCCCGTTCCAAAGTCGGGAGTATGCAGATAACCAAAGACATGCTCAGTGACCCCCAGAAATTCGAATCCTTTCAGAAAGCCCAGGGGGATTTAGGCGGAGCGTTAAGCCGTCTGATGGTCGTCATGGAAAACTACCCCCAGCTTAAAGCCGACCAGAATTTCATGGCCCTCCAATCCCAGCTTGAAGGAACAGAAAACCGGATTACCGTAGAACGGATGAACTTCAACAATGCGGCCCAGGCTTACAACACGGCCATCCGTCAATTTCCTCAGGCCATGATTGCGGGAATATTCGGTTTCAAAGCCAAAGCTTACTTCAAAATGAAGGAAGGGGCTGAAAATGCACCCAAAGTGGATTTTGGAGCATAACCTCGCATGAATAAATTTTTTCAACTTCTTATTCTGGCCTGCCTGGCCGTTCCCCTTTATGCGCTTGACCTCCCGAAAGCCCCACAGGGCCGGGTCAATGACCATGCGGGAATGATCACCTCGTCCATGGAAGAGGTGCTGGAAAACCTTCTGGAAGACCATGAACAGGACACCAGCAACCAGATCGTTGTTGCCACGTTTCCCTCTCTTGAGGGGAATTCCATTGAGGATGTGTCCTACCGGCTCGCCACCCAGTGGAAACTTGGACAAAAGGATAAAAACAACGGAGTTCTTCTGATTGTCTTCAGGAACGAGAGAAAACTCCGGATCGAAGTGGGGTATGGGCTTGAAGCCTCCCTGACAGATGCCAAATGCAGAATGATTATTGAAAATGAAATCAAACCCTTTTTCAAATCCGGCAATTATGATGAAGGCATTAATTCAGGAGTGCATGCCATTATAGCGGTTATCCGGAATGAATATCAGCCTTCTTCCGCGGCCTCCCCAAATTCTTCTATGTTTCCTGTGATTATCTTTATCCTTTTCTTCATTCTTCTTGCTTTATTCGGATCACAAAAACAGACCTGCTATGAAAGTAGCGGGTGGAGCAATTCCTCAAGATCTTCGGGGTGGGGGAGTTCTTCTTCAGGGTGGGGGAGTTCTTCTTCAGGCTGGAGCAGCCGCTCCGGAAGCTCATTTTCAGGCGGAGGCGGACGATTCGGAGGAGGAGGGGCTTCAGGCAGCTGGTAATAAAAACCTTCAAACAAAACCCCCTTAATCACCTGGAGTTGATTATGAAACGAAATAAAAATTTTTTTACAGATGAAGAGAATAAACAAATCGTTGACTGTATTCGAAAGGCTGAACAAGAGACCTCGGGAGAGATCCGGGTTCATGTGGAAAACCGCTGTTTTGGCGACCCAGTAAAAAAAGCCGTAAAAATATTTGAAAAAACAGGAATGCAGAGGACAGAAGCCCGAAACGGAGTTCTGATTTACCTTGCCTCTGCCAGTAAAAAATTCGCCATTATCGGCGATAAAGGAATTAACGAAAAAGTTCCTTCCGATTTCTGGAATGAAACCGCAAAAAAAATGCAGGATTGTTTTGCACAAGGAAACTTTGCAGAAGGTTTAAAACAAGGCATCAAAAACGCGGGAGACAAACTCAGCGAATTTTTTCCTCATCAGGGGGAAAAAGATAAAAATGAACTTTCGGATGAAATTTCCGGCTAACCCATGAAAAGGAAAATTCTTTGAACGCTTCTTCTGCCTCTTTCCAGAAAGGGAATCTGGTTATTTACCATAATGCTCCGGCTCTTGTTTCAAGACTTGCCGATTCCAAAGTAGAGATTGAATTAATAGACGGTAAAACAGTAAAAGTCCGAAACAATGATATTCTTTTTCTGCACCCCGGCCCTTTAACCTCCTTCTCTCAGCTCAAGCTTCTATCTGCTGAAATCCGGGAGGCAAGAGATCTTTTTGGTGAAGAGCCGGCAACGGTTTCAGATCTAGCCGAACTTCTTTATGGTGAATTCTCCCCGCAAAGCGCATGGACGGTCTATACTCTTCTTTCAGAAGGCCTTTATTTCGAGGGAACACTGGACCGCATCCGGGTACGTTCGCAGGAAGAAGTCGAAAAAGATCTGGCTCTCCGCAAAGCAAAAACCGATGAAAAAAAAGCCTGGGCCGGGTTTATTGAAGATTTACGATCGGGGCGTGTTGCCGAAGAAAACAAGAAACGCCTTTCAGATCTTGAGCATTTTGCCCTGGGGAAAACTCCGAGCAGCACCATTCTCAGGGCCCTGAATATGACAGCCACCCCTGAAAACGCCCACAGATTTTTACTAAAACTCAAGGTCTGGAATCCTCTTGTAAATCCGTATCCTTCCCGTTCAGGCTTTGAGACCTGCATTCAATATCCTGAACTGCCGGTCATTGAAAGCGGTTTGGAAGAAAGCCTTGATCTGACGCATTTACCCGCCTATGCCATTGATGATGAAGGCAACAAAGACCCTGATGACGCCTTAAGTATTGAAGGAGATAAACTATGGATTCACATAGCGGATGTGGCTTCCCTTATCGAACCGGATTCACCTGCTGATCATCACGCCCGCTCTGTCGGGACAACACTTTACCTTCCTGAAATCACCACCACAATGCTCTCTCCTCAGGTAACCGGACTGTTAGGGCTTGGCCTCCATGAGACATCCCCGGCTCTTTCCTTCTGCATCCGTTTAAACAGTGAAGGGGGGCTTGAAAAAACAAGCCTTCACCTCACAAAAATAAAAGTCACAAGAATGACCTATGCAGAGGCTGAAGAAAAGCTCAAAGAGACCCCTTTTCAGGAAATATTTTCAATGACGCAACGCTACAGGGAAAACCGGAAAAGAAAAAATGCAAGTTTTCTGTCTTTTCCTGAAGTCAGAATCCGGGTTACAGACAACAAGGTATCCATCACCCCCCTTGTCCGCTTCCAAAGCCGGGACATGGTCGCCGAAGCCATGATGATGGCATCTGAAGCCGCTGCCCAGTTTGCTGTTCAGAATTCCCTGCCTTTCCCCTTCACCACCCAGCCCCCACCTGAGACAAGCGGAAATCCACAGACCCTGGCCGAAATGTTTGCCTTCCGGAGGCTTCTGAAACCCGGCGTCATCAAATGCAGCCCGGATATCCACGCAGGCCTTGGTGTTGAAGCCTACAGCCGGGTCACCAGCCCCTTAAGACGCTACATTGATCTTCTGGCCCATCAGCAGCTCCGTCGTTTTCTGCTCAAAAAAGAAATCCTGCAGGAACAGGACATTCTGCGCAAAATCGGAGAATACAATGCGGTGATCAGCACTGCCCAAAAACTTGAGCGCTTCTGCAATCTCCACTGGACCCTGGTTTATTTACTGCAAAACCCGGATTGGACAGGGGAAGGCATCATCGTTGAACATAAAGAACGCTTTTCAATTATTCTGATTCCCGAATTAGGCATGGAAACCCGAATCACTCTGCCTGAGGATTTGCCTTTAAACAATCCTGTCCGCTTATCCGTGACCTCTGTCGATCTTCCGGATTTATCCGCCCATTTTCAAATTTCTTTATAAAAAATGCAAAAATACATAAAACTATTTTCAAACGTTTCATGGTATTATTTTTATAAAAACACAACCATATTCATTGCAAATAAATATAGAAAATAATAATCAAAAATAATAATACAAAAATTTCACCCCGCTCCCTTGACGACCCCATTTTTTGAAGTTATATTCCTGTAACAGTAGTAATAAAACAAGAAAATAATAACCGAACCTTTCAAACAAGAGATAATTACAGATGAAATTATTTCCTCTTCAAAAAAGCATTTCCCTTACACTTGCGTTATTATTATCTTTTCAGGGTTTGGTCTGGAGCACTCCTTCGCACCCCACTTCTGAAAAATCAAGTATTACCGAACACAATAACCTTGCACCTCAGTCTTTTGTGGCTAATTTATTCAGGGGTGCTAGTGCAAGAACTGAAGCGAGAGAAAAAGCTCAAGCCGAAGCAAGAGCCAAATCCACGGAGATTGGAAATGCCACAATCGCTTTAAACGCAGTCGGAACAAAAACGAACATCGATATGTCAACAATTGATCACTTCCAACTCAACGAAAAGGAAAGTGAAAAAGTTGTAGCCTCTCTGAAAAGAGTTATCAATGAGGAAAACCTTAATAAAATGAAGAATGAAGGCCGTAATTTTGGAATATTAGTTACTGCTGAAAGAGAAGCTCGTTATGATAAATCACTAGATGATACCTTAAAAATGCTTGAAAGCATTACAACAAAAGACGAAGAGAATAAAACAAAAATCTTTATAGCTGATTTCAACAGCCATCATCAACCTTATTCCTATTTTAAAGACGGGAATCTTTATCTTTCAGCAGCCTATTTTGGTTTTAAAGAATCCGAAAAAGGAATAATAAAAAATCTATTAGGCAAAGCATCCAAAGCACTATTCAAAGAAGACTACATCAACAAAACATTTGAAAAGTTTAAAAAAGCGCAACAAGAGGATAAGGCAAAAATACACATTGGAAAAAGCCCTTTACAATGGCTTTTCCAGTTATTAAATCCGTTTTCACTGCTTCAACCAACAAAAATTTTAGCGGACATCATCACCCCCAAAATAACCCCGGCGATTGCTCAAAACATTTTTTATCATGAATTAATCAAAAATGGATTTGATAATAAAGAAGCCTACCACATGAAAGGTGTTATGACCTACTCCCCTTCGAAGTACAAGTTAGGAAAATTAAGTGAAAATGAAAAATTCTGGATAAACTATCATGTACAAAACCATCATGACAGGAAATGGCTGAAGGAAAAAATCAAAAACACAAAATCAATAAATGAGCAATTCACCCACCAATCTTTTTTTGATTTAGACTTATTAACCTCAGAAATTGACATTCTCACTGTCCAGCAACAAATAGATGGTAAAAAAATTTTAGCTCAGGCTGTTATTGATAATGCAAATGCCTATACAAAAAGCATTAGAGTCAGAGGGGCTTACCATAATGTTGTATTAATTGCCCTTTCAATAGCTATCGGATTGTATTTTGGGCATGACATTACAGAGTTTCTACATAAAATCATACATCTTGCCGGTGAAATTTTCCATTATAATCATATAAAGGACATAGGGTTTGAATCGAAACATCTTGCTGGTTTTCTTCTTGTCATGTTTCCAATGGGAACTCCGGGCTGGGTCACAAAATATATTACTCCTAAAGTTAACTGGATGCTTAATAGCCGTATAGCAAACAAGCTAGTCAAACCCGCGATTGCTAAAATTTCACCTATTATAAAAACAATTAAAGAATTCTATGAAATTTTAAGCGGGGCACATGAAGCCGATGCTGAAAAAGTCGCCAAAGATGCTGCTAAAAAAGCTGAAAAATTAGCTGAAAAAGCTGATAAACTAGAAAAGAAATTAATGGAAAAGTTGGCAAAACAAGAAGCCAAAGATAAAAAATCAGCAGAAGAAATTGCACGAATGAAAGCTGAAGCCGCCATCAATGAAGAAAAAGCCGCTCAATTAAAGGACGAAATTCTATTTCAGAAAAACTTACAAAAGCAATTGTCTGAAATATATTCTGCTATAGAAGATTTCCAAGATCAGGTAGCAATTAAAGCGAAAATTTCAGAATCAAAAATAAGCCGCAGTGAACGTAACCAAATCAAAAAGGCTGCAAATTTTGAGGAAAATTTAAAAAACACTCAAAAGAACATCATCTCCCTTGGTGATACGATCAATTCTCACTACCCTGGATTTTCCGATCTTCTTTTAAAACTTCTCAAGTCAATTGAAAAAACTCCTTTAGATCAAACAAAAATATCACAAGCCTATGCAGGTTTTGATTTTGATATCAATTTTCTTCTTCAAATACCTGTATATGATATTAACTTTCAAAGTAATCTGGGGCCTTACTCTGAAATCAGCGCTGCGGCTTAATCCATTACTATCGCATGCTAAATCATCAATTCATGCGATGAACTGTATTTGTTAAGGACATTTACAATGTTCTTCTTCAATTTTTAAAATCTAAAGCATCACAGATCTACTGTTTTTTTCTGAAAAAAACATATTCCTTAAAATCAAAGCTCTTTTCAAACCCGAGTTTCTGATAACAGCGGATGGCTGAAAAATTGTTTGTTTTCACATTCAGTCCTGTGGTTTTCACCAATCCGTTCAAAGACTGACACACCTTTGCGGTTGCCTGCATTCCCAGGCCCTCGCCTCTCCACTCAGGATGAGTGGTGATATTGCCCAAAGCCGCAACCTGATAACGTTCAGAAAAAACATGAATACCGGCTATGCTGACCAGTTTATCATTTTTTCTTACTCCAAAATATTTTCCGGTTTTAAGCATGGAGGGATCAAACCAGTTTTCAGGATAACTTTCTTTATATAAAGTTTCAATATCTTCAAGATCAGATTCAGAAAGAGAACAGACCTCCCTACAATCATAAGAAAGCACTTTCTCCGGGTTCTGTAAAATCATTCGCGAATATTCCCCATACTCTTCTCTGAGGTACCGGGATTCAAAGAGATCTTCAAGTCCCGGGGAAAGCTGGGCATGAAAATTCGGGGGCAAAAGAGGCAGAAGAGAAGATAAAAGCACCCTCATAGGTTCCCTGTCCTCACAAAAGCCTAAAAGGGTCACACTCTTTCCGCCCGTATACAAAAAGGTCAAAGCGGTCAATTTCTCCTTAACCTCCAGGCCGAACCATTGAGTATTAGGCCAGAAAAAATCATCCAGATCACCCAAGGCATAAAGGTAAAGTGCCGGATTCAACTGCAGAAAACGGGCAATTTTTTCCCTGTTTTGAATCAAAAACATTTTCATAACGCATCCCTCACCCTCATTCAGGGGAATATTATTCAGGATTTATAAGTCTTAAAAAAGATAAAAATGATTGTTGATTTATTCAAAAATTTTTTAAAGGTTAAAACAGGAATACAGTCATAATCTGCCTCTGATTTTCTAATTTAATTAAAGGGAGTTTTGCCCTTGTTCCGGATGAGAATTTTATTTAAAAATTCCCGGGCCTCGGCATGGTTAGGATCCAGATGCAGGGCCTTTTTAAAATCCTGGACAGCAGCTTTGATGTTTTTCAGCTCCATATCCGTTCTTCCCAGGAGATAAAAAATTTCAGACTTAATCCCGTTAATATGAGAGGCATCCAGAAAGGCATCCCGGGCTTTTACAAATTTTCCGGCTTTAAAATAAGCGACTCCCAGATTCTGGAACAGGATTTCATCCTGGGGATCATTTTTTGCGGCCAATTCCATATGTTCAGCCGCTTTATTATACTCATCCAGCCGGAAATAAACTCTTCCGAGGTACTCGCGGATGACAGGACTCTGAGAATCATATTTCAGCACTTCCTGCAAGACAATGAGCGTTTTCCCGTATTCCTTCTCCAGATAATAAAAATCCGCAAGTCTCATATAATTCTCAAGATCCTCAGGATTATTTAAAAGGGTGATATGAGAGATAATCAGTTCCTTATGCCGCTCCAGTTCGTCTCTGGAAACTAAAGGAAGGCCCAGGGGAATTTTTGCAGGCTTCTCCAGAATTTCCAGGGCGTTATCCATACATTTAAGGGCCTCATCAAAATTTTCCATATGAATCCAGTAACATCCGCACAGGTAATGCGCCACTGCATTCCGGGAATCCAAAAGAACAGCCCTGGCCGCTGCCGTATATCCCTCATCATATTTTTTTTCATCCTTGATGAGCCCGTAAGCGCGCCTGCTTAATAAATATGAACGTCCCCTGCGGGTAAATAAAGAGAAATGCACTATTTTCAAAATAAAAGAAAGGAGCTGATTCCACAGCGAAGTATTTATTTCTGTTTCATTATCCATAGTAACCTTAACCCGTATGATGAAAAAAATTCTGATAGTCTGAAGGGACTTTCACCCCCTTGTTTAACTTCTTTCAGAAGTTTTTCAAAAATACAAATTGAAGTCTATTGTTTTTCCAGATCAGGAATTCTTTTTCTTTGGGATAAATTAGGGATCAATCGTCCAAATCCAGCTCTTCGCGTTCCGTTTGTTCTAATTTTGAAACCCGCCGTTTTAACATTCGAATCAATACGGAACAGTTTCTGATAGAAGATAAGGGAACAAAAAACCTACCGCGAAGAGTCTGTATTTCTAGAAATTTTCCCAGTAAAGCACTCTTAATCCGGATTACAACCATCTCAGTCAAATTCAGCCTCACATGAGAAAACCATTGATCCATGGAAAAATCTTCTTCAGATAAAGCATAAAAGGAGGAGGCTTTGCGAAGACTCAGAAACAGAATAAAAAGGCTTAACAACATAAACCCCGCAAGCAGAAACCCCGGTTCAGCAAACCCTTTAATCATCAAAACACCATAGACAGCCGCCAGTATAAACACAATCAGACTGTATAACGTGTATCTTGAAAACCATGTTAATTTATAAACCGTATACATATTTTTTATCTCTGAATTTAAGGTTCATCTGCCAGTTTGCAATAAACATAGCATAATCTTTTTAAAAATCACAAAAAAATTTCATCTCTTTCAAAACACAGGAAAAACACAGCTCAATCCCGGGAGAAAATTGCCGATCAGGTAAAATATTCCTTGATTTCAAAATAAGACATTAGTCACAACTCCTTTATTTTCAACATAAATTAGAGTGGCATATTTATTGCTAATATTCTTATCATAAAAAAAAGGAATAGAAAATGACGATACAATCCACGAATATCACGAACCATCTTCTGGGCCTTATTCAAAATTTAGGTACAAATAATAATCGCGGGGAGACCAAAGTGAGCTCCTCAAAAGCAGATTCTTTTGAATCCATGTTTAAAGAATGTGCTTCCACCTCCCATCAACCTACCTCCCGAAGGGACACAGAGGCTGCGGAGGTTTCCCCAGATTATTACAGCGATAGAAAAAAGGCAGAGAACTCCGTCTCTGCTGAAAAAAGTACAGCAAAAGATTCTTCAGAAAAAAACGCAGCAGCTGAAAAAAACAATGCCTCCCGCTCTTCAAAAGAAGACTCCGGTCAGCAGATCCGGGACGAAAAAAACGCTGAACGCAGGGCAGATCAAAACGACAGAGAAGAAGCCCGTGCTGCTAAGGAGCAAACTTCTTCAGATCATAAGAATGAAACTGAAAATACGGTTTCTAAAACAGATAAATCAGCAAAATCTGAAAAAACAGAAAAAAGCGACACGACAACACAGGAAGCCTCAAAAGATTCTTCTTCAACAGTAGAAGTTTCAGAAGAAGCCACGGAAGAAGTCACTGACGCAAAAGCCGCGCAATCCCTGAAAGAACTCCTTCAGCAGATTCTGGATTTACTGAAATCCTTCACCTCAGAAAACGGTGAACTTCAGGTCACGGATTCAAAGGAATTAACCGGCAAACTGGAAAGCCTTTTCCAGAATGAAAAGTTCTCCGAATTCTGGAATAAATTCAAAAACCTCGCCGCTTCTTCAACAACTTCAGACAGCTCTTCCTTAACCTCTGAAAACACAAAGGGGCAGGATAAATTAACCCTGATACTTGAACAAATGCTTGCAAACAGCAGTTCTTCCGAAGCCTCCTCTGAGGACGGGCAGGTTTATAAAGAAATTGAAGATATTGTTTCTCTTCTTAAAAACAATAAAGAAACCTTAAAAAATCTTTTCTCTTCACAGAACAGCGCCGTTGAACAGAATTCTGTTTCAAAAGATTTTCTTCAGTCCCTTGAAACCCTCACAAAACAGATTGAATCACAAAGTAATTCCGATGCAAAACAGACAACCGACGTTTCCAAAACAACCTCCAAAACTCAAACTCCGGAAGCTTCCCTTCTGGATTCTTCTTCACAAAAGACAGATAAGACCTTGGAAACGTCAGAACTCCTGACAAAAAACTCAAAACTTTTAAAACCTTCAGAAAATCAGACAGAAGATTCGGAAAATAATGCCGATTCTCAGGAAACTCCTGTTTTAAAAACTACCGCCGCAAATAAAGAAAACAAACCTATTCTGGATCAGCTTGTTCAGAAAATAAATCAGAATGAAGCCTCCAAAACAGAAACCGAAGCAGCCGCACAGTCTGTCTCCTCCAAAATTTCTGCAGATTTTTCCAAACCAGGCACGGCTGAAAACATTCAAAAACTATCTGAATCGGGCTCTGAAACCAAAATCAGCGCCTCTGAAAATTCCCAGCAGAACAGCTCTCAGACAAAAATGGATCTGGCACAGAATCCTCTTTCAGAGACAACATTGGAAACAAAAAATTCGGCCTCTGAAGTCAAAGGGGAAGCCCGTTTCACCCAGTACCTGTCAAAAGCGTTTGCCTCGGAAAGGGAAATTATAGATAAAATCATTTCCCAGGCCAAACTGCGCATGAACAATGGGGAGAAAGAGCTCACGCTTCAGCTTTCTCCGCCTGAACTCGGCCATGTTAAGATTCAGCTGAATGAAAATTCAGGTGTCATGTCCGGAAAAATCGTGGTGGACAGTGAAGTCATCAAAGAAATCGTTCAAAGCAACCTTAATCAGCTGAAAACCTCCCTGAATGAAACCGTCAAAATTGATAAGCTTGATGTGGAAGTCCGGGAAGAAGCCGGCGGGTCCCTGCTTCAATCCTTCAGAGACAAGGACACTCAGGACAGCTCTGGCTTTCAGGACAGGGATAAGGCATATTCGGATACCTATTACGAGGATGATCTCCAGGGAAGTTTCGGCCTGGAAACACCCTTACCCAAAGGCCTCACACAACGTGAAAACGGAGCTTTATCCGTTGATTTATTTTTATAAAAGGAGAATGAACCATGGCTTTTGAAACATCACCCATTGATACCGAAGCTGAAGAGGCTAGAATCACCGCCCTTCTGAAGGCGGCAAATGACAAAAAAAACAATTCTCTGAGCAGCTCAGACATGTTTCAGAAACTCTTTCTGGCTGAACTTCAGAATCAGGACCCTTCAGAGCCAATGGATAACTCTGAAATGATGAGTCAGCTTGCTCAGACCAACACCATGCAGTATCTCTCCCAGATCACCGCAGGCATACAAAGCATGACCTCCAACAGCACACTCAGCCAGGCAAGCTCCCTGATTGGAAAAGCCGTTTCAGGACTGGACTCCGCCAATGCCAGTAAACCCGTTGCAGGAGTCGTGTATTCCATCCGGATGGAGAGCGGGGAAGCCTATCTCAATCTGGGGAACCAGGAACTTAAGGCCAGTGATGTTCTTGAAGTCACGGATCCTTCCTATTTAACGACAGACAAAGAAACAACTTAACTTTAAATATAAACAAGGAGGCATAAAATGGGTATTCGCTCGCTTTTTGCCGGTGTCTCCGGACTCCGAAATTTTCAGCAGCAATTGGATATTATTGGTAATAATATCGCCAACTCCAATACGGCTGGATACAAATCGTCACGTATCACATTCCAGGATCTTTTAAGCCAGACAAGCCGCGGAGCAACCGCCTCCACGGATACGATCGGAGGTACCAACCCCCTCCAGTTCGGTCTCGGTGCCAGTGTCGGATCGATTGATCTGAATTTAAACCAGGGCACCCTTTTAACCACAGGGCGCCAGCTCGACCTGGCTATTTCCGGAAACGGATTCTTCAAAGTTTCCAACGGAGACAGCAATTTCTACACAAGAAACGGAGCACTCGACGTGGATGAACAGGGATATCTGGTTTCCAGTACAACAGGATACATGATTCAGGGTTTTGGCGCAAACCAGGGTGTTTTAGACACCACCGCCGTGGGAAACATTCAGATCCCGGTAGGGATCGTTCTTCCTGCGGAGGCAACCGAAACGGTTGACCTTGTGGGAAATCTGGACTCGACTGCGGAACAGGTCGGAAGCATACACGAATCAGAAGCACTGCTGGCAACGGAATTGGCGGCCGATGATTCTGATCTGGATGGACTCTATGCGGTCGGAACTCTCAATTCAAGAATCGCCGGAATGCAGCAGAGCATCACCAATGCCACCATTACGTCAACAGCCGGCAATGGGGTTGTTTCAAATTTCACACTCACCTATGTCGCGGGGGACGCGACCAACAGTGACGGCAATTTCACCTCTGTGGCCGATCTGGTTCAGGAAATCAACTCCCGGCTTGTAGCGGCCGGCAGTACGTTCACCTGCACCCAGGCTTTGGATGGTTCCATTGCCATCACTCACGGAGCTTCTGCAGCCACAGGAACTTTTGTCATCACCAGCAACAACTCCTCCCTCAACAGTGCGCTTTCCACGGTGAACAGCACCACCTATGCCGCGGCAGGACAGACCCATAATTCGGATCAGTTCACCCACACCGCAACAGAGGCGGATCTTGCCACCAACCTCAGAAACGCTGCCGGAGCAAGCCTGGGACTGGACATCAATGACACCATGACCATTAACGGAAATGTCGGAGGGACTGCCATCACCCCCGCCACCTCCACTATTCTTGCCTCGACAACCTACGGCAATATCTGCGACTCCATTGCAACGGCCTTCAACATCACCAATGCGGACAATAATGTGGAAGTTTCGGCTGGGAAGGTCCGTGTAACAGGTGATGGAGGTACGGATTATACGATCAGCGGCATCAACATTACTTCAACGGACACGGCTACGGCAACCCCGAATGGAGTATGCAATGGAGTTTTTGACTCTTCAACCGGAAACTGGTCTAAAGTTCAGGATGCCACCGATACACACACGACTTCTTTTGTGGCCTATGATTCTGACGGTGTTCAGCATACGGTTTCCATAAAATTCAATATCCGCGATTCTTCAGGAGGTGTCGGGCAATGGGTCTATGATGTCCATGCCACGGAAACGTCAACAGGAACCCAGGAAGGGATAACGCCCTCCACAGGATCCATCCAGTTTGCAGGAGACGGTTCCCTGGTGGCTTTCTCCCCGGCCCAGATCACCATTTATCCGACAGGTACTGGAAACCCCATCCAGCTCACCATGGATCCCGGAACAGTCGGTGCCTATAACGGACTGGTTGCCTTTGAAAATGACTCTTCCGCGCGTTTTGCAAACCTGACCGGTTATGCTTCCGGGGAACTGGAGGATATCACGGTCAATGCCGCAGGAGTGCTTACCGGCAGTTTTACCAATGGTCAGAACATGACCCTGGCTCAACTGGTCCTTTCCAGCTTTGATAACCCCGAGGGTCTTGAAAAAATCGGAAGCAATATGTATCGTGAAACCCTCAATTCAGGAGTGGCCTCCGATGCCGCTCCGGGCAGCGGAGGAAGAGGAAAACTCATCGCCTCTTCACTGGAAGGTTCCAACGTGGACCTTGCTGAAGAATTCGTCAATCTGATTCAGGCTCAAAGAGGTTTTCAGACCAATGCCCGAATGATCACTACCGCCAATGATATTCTTGGAGAACTGGTGAATCTGGTCCGGTAATCTCCGGGATCATAAATAGCCCCCTATAGCGGGTAAACCTGTAACAGGGTTTGCCCGTTTTTTTTTCAAAAATTCTTGTTTATCCCTTAAGGAGTTGCTAATAAGCTCCTATCAAACAACAAAATGTGGAGTTTACATGGATACCGACTGCAAACTATATTATTCCATCGGAGAGGTAAAAGAGATCACAGGCATTGAAGCCCATGTTCTCCGTTACTGGGAATCCGAATTTCCTACCTTCAGACCCCGCAAAGGCCGGTCTGGACAGAGGACCTATACCAAAAAAGATATTGATATGATTTTTAATATCAAAAAACTTCTCTATGAAGAAAAATTCACCATTAAAGGTGCAAAAACCAAATTAAAAGAGACCAATACCCCTGAAGCAACACTTGAGAATGACTTTTTTCATAAAACGATTTCTCCTTCTCAGGGGAAAAAAGCCGTTTCAGGCGGCACCCCGACTTCTGAATCCGCGAAAAGCAAAGCCCCTTCAAAAAATAACCCGGACACCTCCCAGCTGGTGTTTGGAACAATAGAAAAACATGCTGAAATCAGTCTTGCGGACAAGGATTTTCTCCTGGGGATCAAGAACAAGCTTCAGAAAATTTCTCAATCCCTGAAAAAAATGGTTTGAAACCCGGGATTGCCATTCTTATTCCGGCCTTTGGTGATCCGGACATTCTTCTGCAATGTCTGGATCACCTGAAAAGTCAAACCCTGGATCCGCGGGAAATTCTTCTTCTGGACAACGGGCTGACGAAAAAACCCGATCTTTCAAACCATCCTCTCAGGCCCCTGATCAAAATCCTGTCCTTTGAAAATAATCTTTTGTATGCACAGTCCCTGAACCAGGCTTATGAAGAAACCCGAAGCGGCATTCTTCTTTTTCTGAATTCAGATGTTCTCCCTGATCCTTCCTACCTTGAAAATCTTTCAAAGGCCTTTACAGAAAAAGAGGTGCTCTGCGCCTATGGCCCCCTGTATAAAAAGGACGGGACCCCGGACTCCTCGGGTCTGAAACCCGGATTGACGCTTAAGCCTGTCGATACCTTTGATCCTTCAGACGCCAAAGGCCCGGCAGGCGCCGCCTTTGCCCTGAAAAAATCCGTCTGTAAAAGGCTGATCGAAAAGGACGGCTTTCTGTGGGATCCCCGGATTTCCTTTTTCTATGCGGATCTGGACTTTGCCTTCCGGCTTCACTCCCTGGGGATCAGCCCCTGCTTCATCAAAGAGGCGGCCTCTGTTCACCTCCGGGCAGCCTCTACTCCAGGGGCCTATTCGCTTTTTCCCTGGGCTTTCTGCCGCTTAAGGACAGATTTTAAAGCCCTTCATCTCCGGAACCGGAGAGCCTTTCTGAATAAATGGTTTCATCTGAAAAATCATTTTCTCCTTATTCCTTTTATTGAAGCCTATAGTGCGGCCTGCCTGTTTTTCTATCTCCTCGATGAATTCAAAAACTTCTTTTCAAAAGGGGTAAGATTCTCATTCCATGAAAACCTTCCGCTCCATTCTTAATCTTCTGGATAAAGCCCGTCTTTATCTGCGCCATCATGCACAAAAAACACATGAGGCCCTGGTTATCAAAGGCATCCGTTCTTCTACTCAAGCCTATACCGGGCCTGAAATCCTTGAACTGGATCTCACGGACCAATGCCTGAACACCTGCCTTGCCTGCTGGGTACACTCCCCTCTCCTGAAAATAAAAAAAGTACATAAAAAATTCATAGTCTATGAGGCCTTAAAAAAATGGATCAGCGATTTTCACAAAGCCGGAGTTCAGGAAATCAAGCTGGCAGGAGCAGGGGACCCATTAAACCATCCCCGGATCCGCGATATTCTCACTCTGCTGAAAAAAAAAGGATTCCGGGTCTGCCTCAACACCTCCCTTTTGCCCCTTCCTGAAAATTTCGCAGATTTTCTTACAGACATAGGCCTCGATGAACTCACCCTCTCACTCTGGGCCGGTGATTCCAAAGAATGGAGCCTCATGCACCCGGGGATCCCTGAGTCTCATTTTGAGAAGATTTCAAATTTTCTGACAGCGCTTGAACGCTGCAAAAAAGCAAAAAAAACCGTATTCCCGCGCATCAGAATATACAATGTGATCACCTCCCGGAATGCGGATAATCTTAAGGGAATGCTCCGTTATGCCACAACTCATTTTGCAGACCGGATGGAATTTCAGGCGGCGGATATCTTCCCTGATATTCATGATCTTGCGCTCAGTCCCGGACAGATTGAAAACATCAAAAACCAGATAGCCGGCCTCTATTCTGTTTCGGGGTATACCGATGAATTTATCGGTGAAGGAAACCGGATAAGTCTTAAGGAAACATTTGAATCCCAGGAGCAAAAAGAATTCGGCCGTTTTTATCACCCTCTCAGGGACGGATTTTCTTGGAAGTCAGGCAGGGAAATACTCTGCCCTCAGGGATTCAATTACTGCCGCAAATCCTGGATCCATGACCATCCCTATCCTGCATTTCACTATGAATATGACACAACCCTCTGCTCAAAATGCACTCATTCTCCGGACTGTTATCCGGAACCGCACTCTGTTCCCTTGAATGTCCGCTTTACCAATTTAACCGGAATCGGAACTTTTCTGAGAAGGATTGAATCACTAAAATCTGGAGGACAGGCAAAAGACAAATCCTCAGTGCTCAACACCCCCTGTCTTGCCCCCTGGCATTATGGCCGGGTATTATCCGATGGGCAATTTATTCCCTGCTGCAAGGCCTCAAAAATTCCCATGGGCAATCTTTATCATGAATCATTTAAAAACATCTGGTTTGGCAAAAAAATGAATGACTTCAGGTTCAGGGCTTCAAGAATTGCAGAGAATTATTCCTATTTCTCTGCAATAGAATGCATTAAAGGATGTGATAATCTGGGGGAAAATTTAAACTGGAATAAAAAACGCTTTCTTTTCCTGAAAAATAAAAATTTTTAACTATGGTATGAATTTTGCTTTTTAATGCTTCATAAGACCCTGAACAGGATATTAAGGAGAAAAATTTTATGGTTACCACTAAACCCGTTGAATTCAATGATTTCAATTATTTATTAAAAAAAACCGACAATATCAAAACAGACACCTCCGGCGCTTCCTTTTTTGATGCGCTGACCTCTGCTGTTTCAAACAATAAAACCTCTGAAGAAGGAAAATCCATTTTTGATACCCTTCTCTCTTCAGACTCTCACACAACCCTCAATCAATTAAAACAGCTGAATTCTTCAGCTCTTCAATTTACAACAGAAGACATCACCAGCGCCTCCCAGGTTACAGGAGCATCAACATCGACCATCCAGAGTCTTTTCAGCGAACTACGGACAAACCTCATGTCCGGAATAAAGGAATCCCTGACAAAACTGGAAACAGCGGTGAATGATCCGGCCAACACGGTTCCAGCAGACCTGAAGGCAAAATTCAATCAGGCCATAAGCAGCATAAAAAATGATTTCACCAGCGGCTTTGGTGAAAATTATGATACTTACGAGACGACAGGCACAGAGTCCGCTACAAAATCGAATACCTATTTATTAACTCAGATCTATGAGCGCAAGAATGAATTGCCGGAGGGCCTTTTAAAGAAACTTCAGAATTATTTAGGCTGATCTTTCAATCCGGACACAGCCCTTATTTCCCCGATAAAAAGCGGCAGCTTTCAGTACAGACCGACTCTATTGTAATGTGCTATCATAGATAGGTACATCATCTGAACGTCATTGCGAGGAGTTCCGCGACGAAGCAATCTCGTCAAATAGATCTTTATATTCCGGATTGCTTCGCAAAGCCTCGCAATGACACTAAAAAAATACATTTAATTACGTTACATTACTCTATGCGCATAAAGGCAAGGACCTGCCTCACGCAGGTCTGTCACAGCAGGCAAAATTCAGAATGCTGTCCCTGCTATTTTCCGGTTGCTTAGTTTTCAATTCTTTTGTAGTACTCTTGCATGAGGATTCCTGAGGATGGAATCCCTGTGAAACCTATTATTACGAACGAGGTCATACATGAGTAATGCAGATAAATTAAAAGAAATTGTAGCCCTTTGCAAACGCAGAGGCTTTATTTTCCCGGGCTCGGATGTCTACGGCGGACTTGCCAACAGCTGGGATTACGGACCCATGGGTGTGGAACTGAAAAACAACATCAAACGCTCCTGGTGGCATTATTTCATTCAGAAACGGCCGGACATGGTGGGGCTGGATGCGGCTATCCTCATGCACCCCAGGGTATGGGAAGCTTCAGGGCACGTAGGCGGTTTTTCAGATCCCCTTGTTGAATGCAGGGAATGTAAAAAAAGACATCGCGGCGACCAGCTTCTTGAAGACCAGACCCCCCTTAAGGCCAACGGCCTTACACTTCCTGAAATCGGGGAAGCCCTGAAAGCCAACAACGTCAAATGCCCGGACTGCGGGGCAAAAAGCTTCACAGAACCCAAAAACTTCAATCTCATGTTTTCGACAGAAATGGGAGTTGTAGAAGGCCAGAAGCTTACGGTTTATTTAAGGCCCGAAACAGCCCAGGGTATTTTTGTCAATTTCAACAATGTCGTAAATTCCTCACGGGTAAAAATTCCTTTTGGAATAGGGCAGATCGGAAAAGCCTTCCGTAATGAAATCACTCCCAAACAGTTCATTTTCAGAACGCGTGAATTCGAACAGATGGAAATCGAATATTTCGTCAAACCCGGAACAGAAAAAGAAAAATTCCAGGAATTGCTCGACTATGCCCAAAACTGGTTTTACGGCCTCGGGATCAAAAAAGAAAACATCCAGCTTCGCGAGCATGATCCCAAAGAACTCGCCTTTTATTCCAACCGGACCGTTGACCTCGAATACCGTTTTCCCTGGGGATTCGGTGAGCTCATAGGCATTGCCTCCCGCACGGATTACGATCTTTCCCAGCACAACAAATTTGCTGAAGAAAAACTCGGGTACCAGGAACCTGAAACCAATGAAAGATACATTCCCTATGTGATTGAACCTTCCTTTGGTGTGGACCGCGCCTTTTTAACCTTCCTCATGGAATCCTACGAAGTGGAACAGCTGGAAAACAGAACCCGTACTGTTCTGCGTCTCCACCCCAAACTGGCTCCGGTAAAAATGGGTATTTTTGCCTTAAAAAGAAACGCTCCGGAGCTTATCGATATCTCCAATAAACTCTATGATAAACTTTCCAATCTCTGGAATGTTCAGATGGATAACGGCGGAAATATCGGAAAAGCGTACAGCCGTCAGGATGAAATCGGCACGCCTTTCTGCATCACTGTGGATTTCCAGACCGTTAAAGACAACACCGTGACGGTCCGCGAAAGAGACAGCATGAAACAGGAAAGGATCAGCCTTGACCAGATCGTTTCCTATTTTATTGAACGGCTCTGATCCCTTTCTTAAGACCTAGTGTAACGAATCATTTATCTAGGTAGATCAATTCTGAACGTCATTGCGAGGAGTTCCGCGACGAAGCAATCTCATCAAATGGATCTTTATATTCAGGATTACTTCGCTTTCTTCTTATTAGCACAGGCAAATTTTTCAGTGTAAAAAAAATACCCCCCTCTATTGCTTTTACCCCTGATCTGGGGTATAAAAATACAACGAAATGGAGACACCTTTACCCTGAAAAATGAATATGAATAAAAAATCGTACCTATCCTTAATCCTAACATGCTTCATAACATTATGTTACAGTTCAGATTCGTTTTCAGATCCCTCCTGTCTTTCCCCCAGGTCACGGTATCCCGGATCTGTTTATAATGCTGGTTACGGTATTGTAAACGGCAAAGAAATCAACACCCCGATTAAAAACGCCAAAGAGTTTCACCAGTTAATGACCAATCCGGATAATGCCAATTTTTTCGGCGGTCTTGTTTTTGCCTTAAAATCCTATCTTGAAACAGGGGATGAAAGTTTCAAACCCCTGGTCATGCTCCAGACCTTCGGAGGCGGGGCGGACATTGCCGGGGCTCTTCTCAAAGGGAAATGGATACTGAACATTTTATCCCAGAACCCAGAACTCAAAAATGTTTTTGAAAAAAAGACAGGAAAACTCCTGACGCCTGAAGCCCTTATTGAAAGCCGGATCATTGAATTCAATTATCTGGGTTGTCCTGAAAAAAGAATTGCCCATGAAGGAATTTTCTCCGAAAACATGGAAGCCAAGGGGGCTCACCACGCCTTTTATGACGGTATGCGCATCCCCAATGCGGGAATCATGCCGGATGAAATCAAAGACAGCATTCCGGTTTCAGTTTCAAAAACAGGAAAAACGGAAACACTGAAGCTGATTCACGAAATCACGCCCTCCACTCATTTTGTCATGTCCATTCCGGAAAAAGACGGAACCGTTAAAAAAATCGACGGCAAACCTCTGGAAGACTCCACACTTATTCCCTATACCCGGCAATTATTGGGAATCAATAAAATCTATGTTCTGACCTTAAGCGGGACAATCGGGGAAGCACGTCAGGAGATTCTTTCCTTTATCACGGACAAGGTTTCAAAAACAGCGGAAGGCAAGCCCTTCACAAGCCAGATCGGCCGAAAACACCGTCCCTGTTTCTGCATCTGGCCGGATACAGGAGGCGACACCTTCATGACCCGGAGCTCAGACTCCACCACGACCCAGATTATCTCTCCGGTCAATGAAGCTTACAATATCATGGTTTCAGGAAGCCTCATCCTTGAACGGGGGGATCTTGAACTGTGCAGCATGATGGCCCTTCTGGGGCTGACTGTTGACGGGGAATCAGATGCGGACACAGCCAACAAGGCGCTTTCCAATCTGCGTGAAAACGATGCGGTCACCGGCGTCGTCTACCGCTATCCTCCGGAACTGATACAGGAATTAATGCAGAATCTTTTCGGGATCGGTCAGAAAACCCCTCCGCTTCTTCAATCCCATGCCAATCTGAAATTTTTCAAACTCATCTGGAAATCCGCCGTATTTTTCGACCTGGGGTTAAGAAAATACCCGGAAAGTCTGAACTCCTTTCTTTCGCACATGAAACCCCTGACCACACTGGGAACCATGCCGCGCTACGATGTTCCCGTGATCAGCAAGGAAGCGATTGTTCATGGCGACCCCAACGGAAACTCCAAGGAATTCTCGTTTCTGATCAACCCTTACCGGGGGCTGAATTATTTCTGCAATATCAACCGTCTGGATTATAAAAAAACCGCGTCTCTGACCTATACGAAACTCAGGAACTACCTGGAAAAAGAACATCTGGTGATCGGAGAAAATCAGCTGCCTTCGTATTCGGAATACGAGCTTCTGAAAGCCCTGATGCTGCAGAACAGCAGCCTCATGACGGATGTTCTCAAGGAGGAAAAATCGCGTTATCTGATTCCTCACACCGCCTACAGACTTCCTGTGGACGCCGCACAAACCATAGAGGAAGCCAATAATTATCTCGCCTCCGATGATTCCAGCCGTTTCAAGGCTTTCCGGAATGAACTGGTCATCCATTTTCTTCAGAATACCTTTGATCAGGAAGACAACACCTCCGGAGTTCTCCGGATGAATCCTGCCTACATTCTCGCCTATCTGAAAAAAGATTATCCGCTGATCTTCCAGAAACTCTCTTCCAATCCCCAGATGCTTGCCCGTCTCAATGACCGGATCTATGAGGAATTTTCCGATGCCCTTGTCGACATTTCCCAGGAGGTTATTAAAAAAACAGGAAATTCAAACTTTATTCTCACGGTCACCGATAAAATTCTGAATAAGACCGCGCTTAAAAACAGAAACGAAATACTCATTTCCATGGCTTTAAAAGTCCTCCGGATCAACAGCCGGGTCAACAGACAGGTTCTTTCCAGGCAGCTGAGTCAGGATGATGTTGAAAAATGGCCCATATATTTTCTTCTGGCAGAGGGCCAGAGAAAAGTTGTTCAGGGCTTCATCAATGATTGCGTGAATTCACGCATCCAATCCAAAAACCCGTTTAAAATCCAGAGGATTCCCGATGAAGAACTGGCCCTCTCTATGAGCTCCCTTCAATCCTATATCCGGATCATCGGAACCAATTCCGGAGAATATGAAAAACTGATTAAAAGCCTTTCCAATCTTATTCTTCTCAGCCTGTCCACCCATAAGGTCAACACCCTCTATAAGGCTGCCACCCTGTTTTATTATGCCCTGCCCGAAAATCTCGACAAAAAGCCGGACATTGAACTTTTAGGCCGTGAGGACAATCTGGATACCTGCATTTCACTGCGCGATGCCCTTTACAATCTCAGAAAAAGTGACGGACACTTTATCGAGCTGATGAACGGACTTCTCATGAACCAGCTTTTCTCCTACGAACACTTAAAAGAAGAATACAAGATTCCAAGACACAAAAAATTACTGGAGGGACTGTTCATTTCCACCTCCAATCCCTACCAGACCCAGCTTTTCCGCAAGCCCTTTACTTCAATTTCCGGGTTTGACGAAACCATGATGCATGGAATTTTCTATACCTTTAAGATGAGGGTTCATAAAAATCAGTCCTCCATACGAAAATTAACCGCACTGAAAAACAAGATTCTGGAAGCCCAGGAAAATGACAGACACAATCTTCATACGGAAGAGAATTACCAGAAACTGCTTCAGATTCTGGGGAACCATGAGGAATTTGCCGGTGAATTTGAAAAAATGCTCAGCGACGGTCTTCTTGTCAACAAATCCATGATCCAGCAGATCGATGAAATGATTGTCACCTTGAAAGAAAAATATAAAAAATGGATTGAGGAATATTCGCTGTATATTCCTGAGAATCTGAAGGCGGATGTCACAGACAGCATTTCAAAGGCCGCCTGAACTCGTCCTATTTCAGGAGCTGTTTCATCAGCTCATCGGTTCGGACAAAATCCGCAAGTTTTTCCACATTCTCTTTTTCAGATAAGACCGTAATATAATTTTCCTTGATGGAAGGCGCCTTGAGAATGGCCTGGATAAAACTTTCCTTTTCCAGGGGATTTTTCCGGATCGTGTCCAGAAGCCCGGTTTTTTCAAAAGTATCCCGGATTACGGGTTCTTTTTTATTATTCTGAAGCCAGGCCACCGCGAGCGTGGCAACAGCCACCTGAATCCCGTGAAGAGTGGGTTTCACGGCAAGGAGGTCATAGCCGTGGGAAATGAGATGTTCTGCGCCGCTGGCGGGTCTTGAAGAGCCGCTCACCGACATGGCCAGCCCGCTCATCACCAGGCATCCTGCAATCACGCGCAGAAATTCCAGTTCCGCAATATTCTTGTTGGGATGGTTGGCAAGATTCTCAACCGATTGAAGGGAAATCAGGACGGCAAAATCATTGATGGGGGTCTGATTTTTATTGTAGGCCAGCTGCCAGTCATGAAGGGCGGTGTACTTGGCCATGATATCGCCTATACCGCTCAGGGTAAGGTAAGCCGGAGATTTGGCAATGATCTGAGTATCCACGATGACCGCATGAGGCATGGCCGCCTTCAGGGTTCTACGTCTTCCCTCCACACTCAGGGAAACCTGGGGGGAGGCGATGGAATCATTGGCAATGGAGGTGGGAATGGAAAAATAGGGAATCTGGTGGATGAACGCCATATATTTGGCCACATCAATGGCTTTTCCACCGCCTATTCCCAGGATGGCTTCCGTCTGCCCGGGCAGCGCAAAGGTATGGGTAATGGTCTGGTTCAGTTCATTACTTGAAATATCATACATTGCCAGGGGGGAGATCTCGGTGGCCATAAGCGACGTTTCGACCGACTCGCCCACAAGATTGCGTATTCCCTCCCCATAGATGATCGCGCATCTTTTGATATGGGCATTACGGAGATATTTTCCGATTTTCTTCAGAGAGCCGGGAGTAATTCTTAAAAGAGCGGGGGCATTAATTTCCATGAAGTTCCCTTTCAATTTTATCAAGATCAATCTCACCGACATCCGCATAAAGGTAATCCGGCCGGAAAGGATATTTCTCAAGGTCTTCCTTTTGGGTCACGCCGGATAAAGTGAGACAGGTTTTAAGTCCGGCCTCCATGCCGCAAAGAATATCCGTATCCATCCGGTCGCCGATCATGAGGGTTTCCCAGGGAAGGGAATTCAGCTTCTTGATCGCATAACTCATCATGATGGGATTGGGTTTTCCGACAATATAAGGTTTTTTCCCGGTGGCCACTTCAATGGGGGCGATCAGGGCGCCGCAGGCCGGCTCCAGACCCTCTTCGGTGGGATCAACCAGATCAGGATTGGTGGCAATAAATCGGGCGCCTTTCTCAATCAGCCGGGAAGCTTTCCGGATCAGTTCATAATTATAGTTGGAGGTTTTCCCCACCACCACATAATCGGGATTCGATTCTGTAATGGAAAATCCCGCCTGATAAAGGGCGCTTGTCAGCGCAGCCCCGCCGATCACAAAAACAGAACCTCCCTTGTGATACCGGGCAAGGAAATGTGCGGTTATTTCCGAGGCCGTGACAAAATTTTCAGGACCTACGCCTTCAAGTCCCATGGAAGAGAGTTTGCGGGAAAGATCGAGCGGAGTCTGCTCGGAATTATTCGTCAGGAACAGGAAAGAAGTTCCTCTGGCTTTCAGATTCTGAACAAATTTCAGAGCCCCGGCAATCAATTTTTTGGAACGGTAAATAACCCCGTCCATATCTGAAATAACGGATAGTTTGGATTTTGTATTCATAAAAACACTCTTGCATAAATTTACTCAAAGGTCAATCTCTCTGAATCAATCAAACGATACGGATTGACCAGGGCATTCAGAAAAAAATTTTAGCCGCATTATAAAAATCTTTCGTTACACCCCCCTGGAAACTCAGGGGACTTCTCACTCATTTACCTTTATTTTTTAATCCTATTTGATATAATCAATCAGGAGAATAAAACAATGAAAAATAAATTTCTGAATAGTGTAATAACCTTCATATTCGCCGCGAATACTCTTTACGCTGAACCCGAAAATGTAAAAGTGGTCCAGGGGATTCTGGTTTCAACAAATGAAACCAAGCAAATTTTAGTGGCAGGAACTCCGGTGGCCCCGGCAGATACCAGACCTGTATTAAAAGGAATTCTGGTCCGCCCCCCTGAACCGCTTTACCGGGAAACGGTTTATTATGAAGAATCAGATCCTGTTGTGGATGTTTTGATCGGAACCACTGTTTTTCTGGGCCTTGCCGCCCTTTTCTGCGCGCCTTTCGGGCATCACCACCGCTATCACCACAGGGGGTATCATTACAGGGGGTATCATCACGGGCACCGTCACGGCGGTTATCGCCGGCGTTAATCGTCTTCTTCCCTCTGGATTTTTTCTGATTTTTCAGACGGCGGGTAATTGTTTCTTCAAAACGTCAGTGAGCTTGTCAATATCGCGGGGAACCAGGTTTGCTGAAGCCTTGTTTTCCTTTTGAATCATCTCATAGATTTCTTTTCTGAAAATGGGAACATCCTGAGGGGCCTTTATTCCGATTTTGACAGAATCGCCCTTGATGTCCGTGACAACGATTTCAATTCCGTCTCCGATAATCAGGGCCTGATTTTTTTTTCGCTGAAGAACCAGCATTTCAGACTCCTTTTTTTCCGGAGGTTGCGGCAATCAGGGGGTGGTGGACACTGTAATCGGAATCAAGCAGTACGATTTGAATCCCCAGCTGTTTTTTGGAGTGAATGACAACTGGGCTTAAAAGATTGATGGTCATCTGCTGAATGTCTTTCGGAATGACTACCATGCAGTAGATTTCCAGTTCATTTTTTTCCTTGGCCAGCAGCTTGATTTTATCGTCCTCAGAAATTTCAGGATTATAATCCGGAATAAATTGAAAAGGGAAAAGCATGGAAAAAGCCAATTCGGGATTATCCAGGGATTGCAGCCAGAAAAAAGAGGAATCGGGCTTATGCTTGATGAGAACAAAACGCTTGTTCTGCTCAAACCCGATAACCCCGAAGGGAAAATGGATAATCTTATCCTCCGGGACATCCAGGACACCAAAACGGCTGGTACGATAAGGCATAATAGCTCCTTTAATCATTAAGGATACAAAGATTTTTAAATATAATCAAGCAAAGACGGAGCAATCACCTTCGCTCCGACTTGCAGCGATGCATTCAGAATCATATTCTGGTAATTTAAATCTGTAATACATTGTACATAATCCGCATTCAAAACTTCACTTAAATCTGACTTTTTATCAATCTGAAGGACCTTGTTATCCGCATTTCTTACATCGAGCCTCTGAATCCTTTCGCCTAATACGGTTTCCTGTACGACAACATTGTCGATCTCATCCTCAAACTCATCAATAAGATGCTTGGCCGTGGTCATATCATTATTCATGATGCTGTCCCTGAGCCTGATAATCGTATCAAAGATATCCCGGGTTCCTCCATTGGCGGCCTCTCCGTTCGGCATGAAGGGTTTTGATCCGGAAATATTGACCTGCATGTCATAACCCTCAGCCACCGTGTGATAAACCGGATCATCGATTCCCCGGATGAGAGTTGTTCCGTTAAAAACCTGATTTCTGCTCACCGAAGTGATGTTTCCGCTGGGGGAATACTCTGCAATATAGGGCTGCCGTCCGGTCTCCTGTCCTCCAAAAATATATTTTCCCAGATACTTGGCATTGGCCTGTATATAAATTTCATCTAAAAGACCGCTGATCTCCTTGGCCACAATAGGCCTTTCTGCCGAGGTTGAGGAATGGACCACATCGGACGCCAATCCCAGTATTTCATTCAGCACATCCTCTACTGTAGAAAGGGCATTGATCGTTACTTTCAGTTTTGATTTCCCGTTTGACAGGTTTATCTGGTACTGGTCCGTTGTCTGAATGGACTGTTTCAGTTTAATTGTTGTAATGATTCCAACAGGGTCATCGGAAGGTTTGTTGATCCTGTGTCCTGTTGTCAGCATCTTCTGAATATTCTGAAGAAGTTTCAGATTCTTATTGATATCAGACAGTGTCTGATTCAGGGCTCCTGAAGTTGTGACGCGTATAGACATATTACACCATTCCTATTAAAGTTTCCATCACACTGTCCATCACTCCAATATACTTGGCAGATGCCTGGTACATTCTCTGATAAACCAGAAGATTGGCCGTCTCCTCGTCCAAAGAAACCCCTGTGGTGGATTCAAACCGCGTTTCAAGCAGTGAAACCAGGGATTTCTGATTTTCCTCATTGCGTGTCGCGACTAAAGCATTATTTCCGACTTCCGAAACCAGCGCGGCATAATAACCGTTAAATGTCGCCTCTCCTTCACTGAGAAAGGTCTGATTTTCCAGATCCGCAAGGGCCAGGGCATTGGTATTGTCCCCGGGGGAAAGCGAACACCCCGCAGCAATCAGGTTGACATCATTCTGAATATCCTGTTTGACCTCGATGCTGTAGGCGGAGTTCCCTGTAAAAAAGGTATTCACCCCGCAGGCCAGCAGAAAATCGGATGAATCGCCGTTGCGTGTACTCCCTTCATTGAAATATATTTTATACCCTGTGGCCGTTTCAAAGGACAGCTGATTGCTGTCAGTAAGGCTTAAACTTACGGTTCCGCTGAACGCGGCATTGATTTCGGTGATGAGTCCGTCAACAGTATCCAGGGTGGGATCAATGTCAAAAGACTCCTCCTGATATGCGCCTGTGGATTCATTGTAAGCGGTAAGGTAAAGTGTGCCGTTAACCGGAACCTGTTCAAAACCGGCATTGACCAGGTTGACGGCCGTATTGGTTATGCGGGTCGAACCGGTGAGGCTGTCCACGCCTTCCAGGGAGGATCCCTGGGAATGAACCCGGTTGACATTCACGATAAGGGATGAAGCCAGGGTGTCCACCGTCTCTATCGCATCCTTCAGATAAACATCCCGGGCGCTGAGTATGCCCTTCAATTCCCCACTGGAAAGATTCACAGGAATATTGGTTTTTGACTCTGCAGGAACCATAAAGCCATCCGCATTTCGCGTAGTGACAATAGGAATGCTTTTTGTCGCGGCAACCAGAACAGCGCCCTCAGTTTCAACCAGAAGGTTTTTATTCGCGTCCTCATAGGAAGTGACATTGATAATGGTATTCAGATTTTTAACCAGCAGATCCCGGGCATCTCTCAGATCATTCGCATTCTGCCCTTCCACGGCTTCAGCCGCTGATATCTGACCGTTGAGCGCGGCGATTCTCTCGGTAATATTGTTGACTTCATCCACCTTATCCTGAACCAGTTCATTGGCCTGGGTCTGAATCGTTTTCAGCTGTGCGGAAATTTCCTGAAATTTCAGGGCAAGAGATCTTCCTTTTTCAACCACAATGCTTCGTGTTCCATACTCCTGGGGAGAGTCCGCCAGGGTCTGAAAGGCCGCGAAAAATTCAGACATGGTGGTCTGAAGCCCCCCGTCTTCGGTTTCATTAAAAACCTGGTCGACTTCACCCAAAAGATCAGAAGAGATCGAATACTCGCCCAGAGACTGGGATTCCTGTTCAATCTGAAGTTTGGTAAAATTATCCGAGAGTCTCTGAATTTCAGAAATACTGACGCCTGTTCCCGTCTGCCCCGGAAAAGTATTATTGGGGACGTTTTCCTCAAGATTCACCCTCTGGCGGGTATAACCTTCTGTATTGATATTGGCGATATTGTGGCCAATCGTTCCCAGGGCTGTCTGGGCGGCACGCAAGGCCCCTGTTCCAATGTAGAGTCCTTCAAAAGCCATTGGCTACCCCCTTTTATCCACTAACGGGCTGGAATAATATTTTTCTTCCGGAACCCGGTTTTTGTTATAGACCATTTTGGTTTTATGCCTGTAACTCCCGCGCATCAGGCTTATGGAATGTTTTACAAGCAGGATGCTTTTCTTTAAAAGCATTTCGCATTTTATATTCTGATGTTTGATTTTATCCATAATTTTCCGGAGATGAGTATGAATCTCCTCAAAAATTTTTTTATATTCCTCATCAACCCGGGCAATCAGCATTTTCAGGCTGGCCTGTTTAGAAGGAAGGTTCAGTCGTCTTGCCACAATTTCCATGATAGACAGCCTTTCGACTTCCAGGTCCCTGGATTTCACAAAAAGGGAATGCTCCTTTAAAGCCATCTGCCTGATCTGCGCCGTATCATTCCTAATCAGAGCCATTTCCTTTTCTTTCAAAAAATCAAAAATATGATTTAAATGTTTCAATTCATTTTGCAGAACCGTATTCAAAAAATTCAGGGTTGCATCCATTTTTTTGTCTCCTTATGCCAGCTGATTAAAGGTTGAGGACTCTGCTTCCGTTTTAACCGCTTTTGATTCCATTCTTTTACCGTAGGTTCTGACGACTGAATCCGCAATCCCGAAAGCCCCCTGTTTGGATAATTGACCGGATATTTCCTCATCCAGCATTTCCTGAAAAATCGACAGTGTATGGGAAGGGGGAAGAATCCCCTCTTCCTGATTCACTGTTTTTCTCATTTCCTTGAACAGAAGATTGATAAAAATCCCTTCAAAGGCTGAGGCCGCTTTCTTCAGGCCTTCCTGATTTTCCTCAAGGCCGCGAAGCGCCTCCGCACTGTCAGAGGAAGAAATTCCCTGCTGAGCCAGCATGGATTTCTGAGCTTCACTGCTTTGCAGGAGGTTCGGATAAAAATTCATATCGGTTATGGTATTCACAACATCACTCCTTACATAATCTCAAGCCGGGCTTTTAATGCGCCCGAACGTTTCATGGCCTGAAAAATGGCAATCATATCGGAAGGTTTTGCCCCGAGTGCCGTAAGGCCTTTGGCAACCTGTCCTATGCTGACGGCTTCATCCATCACCAGCATATTGGAATCCGCCTCTTCAGTATCCTTTTCAATATTCCCTTTAGCATCCTTTTTAGGGGTGATCGAAACAGTCAGAGCCCCATGGCTGATGGCCACGGAGGAAATTCTCACACTGTCCCCTGTCACAATGGTTCCTGTTCTCTCATTAATAACCACCTTGGCCGGGATGTCATCTTTGACGAGGATCTGTTCAAGGGATCCGATAAAATTAATGGGATTTAGGCGCTGATCTGAATTCATAAGGACTTCAACAGACCCTCCGTCAATGGCCCTCGCAGACTCCGGAAAAAGCCTGTTGACGGCGTCTTCAATTCTTGAGGCGGTTGTAAAATCAGGTTCCCTGAGCGCCATGATCACTCTTCCCTCCTTCATGAAAGTCACCGGAACTTCCTGTTCTACAAATGCCCCGGAAGGGACATGAGCCACCGTGGGATACGAAACAGAAGGCTCGGTTGAAACTAGCCCCCCGATTGAAAGCTGTCCCTGGGCAACGGCATAGATTTTTCCGTCGGCACCCTGCAGAGGGGTCATGACCAGGGTTCCGCCTTCGAGGGATTTCGCATCCCCTATGGAGGATACGGTGATATCAATGCGGTTTCCGGATCTCATAAAAGGCGTCAGCTCAGCGGTCACCAGAACCGCGGCAACGTTCTTTACCTTCACCTCGTTACCCGAAGACTGCAAACCGAATTTGGAAAGTTTGGTAGGGGCAATTCCCAGTTTATCCAGCATGTTAGTCAGAGACTGGCTGGTAAAAACGGTCTGACTTTTATCGCCTGTCCCGTTAAGGCCGACCACCAGTCCGTATCCGAAAAGCTGATTTCCTCTTGCACCCTGGAACTCGACAAGATCCTTCAGACGGATTTCCGGAGCCGCTTCCGCCGCAAACTCACCCGAAAACCCCGTGATTCCCAGGAGAAGCACACTTAAAATTTTTATAACCTGTATGGATTTCATCTTTTTCCCCCTTTAAAAACCTATAAAATCCCAGACCCGTTTTAAAAGTCCCACCTTCCTGTAACGGCTGATGGGTCCTTTTTCATCAAATTCAATTTTTGCATCGGCAAGATTTTTGGACTGAATCGTATTATCCGCGCTGATATCCTCCGGGCGCACAATCCCGGAAATGACTATATGTCTTTCCTGGCCGTCGACTTTCAGCATCCGTTTTCCCTCCAGGATGAAATTCCCGTTGGGAAGCACCTCAATAATCATGGCGCTGATCGTCCCCATCATTTTATCCGAACTTGAAAGGGTGCCGTCGCCCTCAAAATCATTCTGGGAGGACCAGTTTGATTCGGGAAGAGTGCCGTTATGGAGGCCCAGGCGCGATCCCGTATACTTGCGGGTCCAGTAAAGAGGATCCGTCGCCGTGGTTGGAGTCGCGGCGGCGGCATAAAACAGGCTCTTTATTTTTGCGGTTAATGAAGAATCTTTTTTCAGTGCGGTTGACCCTTTTTGAGCCGTATTGGAAGCTTCTGAAATCGTGATGATAATGATATCCCCCACCGTCCTGGCTCTCTTGTCTGTAAAGATGGAGGCGGTCAAAGGATTGGAAGCCATAAAAAGAGAATCCCCGTAACCCAGAGGCATGACCAGGCAGAGGATTAACAGCAGATAAATATTTTTTTTCATTATTGCACCCTCACTGTATCTGTATTTTCCACAATCCCCACGACAAGCAGGTCACTTTCGAGATTTTTAGCCCGGATCATTTCCCCTTTACGTCCGTTTTCAAGGGCCTTCCCTCGGGTCTTTAGGGTCATTCCCTCAATCTGACACACCAGTTCCACGATATGTCCTTTTTTGACCAGAAGAGGAAAATCAAGCCATTTACCAAGAAACGCGGTTCCCTTGGAAATATTGCGTACAGAACTTTTTCCGACAATCCTTTCCGGATTCAAATCAGACAGGGAAGGATCCAGGGTGATATCCCGGAGTTCCTGGCAGATATCCTCCAGACGGATAATTTCCTTTTTTCCGATGTTTCTGGAGGCAACCCAGACTTTTCCATACACTTTCACTGAAAAAGACAAATTGAGAGAGCGGACAATTTTATCCTCCTGAATAAGATTCAGTTTTAAAGAGACGCTTCCGGCCGATGATTTTCCCGCTTCCATAAAACAATACCG
>CAYUET010000019.1:36253-48085 GCA_964443875.1 uncultured bacterium
CTTCTAAAATGACCGCAGGAATGGAGGTTTTAAACTCAATCACGGTATTTTTCTCATTCCATCCCATCCGTTCATAAAGAAATTCACGGGCTTTTTTCAGCAGGATCTCCTGATGAATAACAAGGCCGGGGGTGGTAACGACCGTATTTTCATTGGAGGAAAAACGGAGAACAGTCAGATCAATATTATTTTTTCTTAAAAGCCGGTAGATCTCGGTCTGAGTAATGACTTTCTTCATTCCCGGGGAAGGCGTTTTCACGATCTCAATCCCGCCCAGACTCTCGAGCAGATTCGGGTCCTCTGTTCTGATCACGGCAATATCCTTTAATAAAACCATTGCGGATTTCTTGTAACAGACCCTTTCCTTCAGATGAATTTCCGTGTATCCGGGTGCCGCTTCTTCGGTTAGCCCCAGAGCCACCTGGATGCGCTCCGGCCCGCTTATTCTCATGCTCTCCATGGAAACACGGTTCTGTTTAAGCGTTCGGAGAATATCAGAGCGTGTAAAATAGCGGCCCGCTCCCTTAAAGGGAATGGTACCCACCCGCATATTCTTCAGATCATCCCCGAATTTGGAATCGTCGGTAATAACCTCTGCAAGATCCTTCAGATAAACCTGGTAATCCGAGACCCGAGCAGAATCCTTAAGGCAGAGCTCAAAAAAGACCAGGGGTTTGCCTGCGGCTTCCATGGAGCAGATCAGGCAGAAGATAAAAATGGGGATGATTTTATTCTTCATGGAATTACCTCAGATTGGATGCCGTCTGGAGCATCTGATCGCCGACGCTTATGGCTTTGGAATTCATTTCATAGGCTCTTTGCGCCAGAATCAGATTCACCATTTCTTCAACGATCTGCACATTGCTCAGTTCCAGAAAACCCTGGGTAATCTGGCCGACGCCGTTCATTCCGGCTGTTCCCACAGTCGCAGATCCGGAGGCCGGTGTTTCCGTATACAGGTTTTTTCCAACAGCCTTAAGCCCCTGGGGGTTGGAAAAAGTGGCGAGCTGAATGGTTCCCACATTGGTTGACGCCCCGCCCTGATCAATGCAGGAAACCGTACCATCGCTTCCGATGGTGGTTGAAACAGTGCCTGTAGGAATGGTAATGCTGGGAATCAGCTGAAACCCGTCATTGGTGACAATCTGTCCGTTGGAATCGACCTTGAAGGCACCGTCACGGCTGTAGGCCGTACTTCCATCCGGCATGGAGATCTGATAAAAACCCTCCCCTTCAATCGCAAAATCAAAAGTATTGCCGGTGTTCACAAAATCCCCCTGCTTGAAAATCTTGGCAACGCTGACCGGATGACTTCCCATACCGACATTCACACCCGTGGGAACCGTAGATCCGGAGACAAATTCAGCTCCGGCCGGCCGCAGTTCCTGATAAAGAAGATCCTGAAAATCGACCCTGTTTTTCTTAAATCCATTGGTATTCACATTGGCGATGTTGTTGGCGATCGTATCCACATACATCTGCTGACCAATCATACCTGTTGAAGCTGTAAATAGTGCCGGTATCATTAGCAGGCCTCCTTATGACGATTATAATAATAATTGCTGTTCATTGTTTTCCCCCTTAATCGACCACTGCCGAAATATAGCTTTGTAAATTTTTATACATCTGCTTAAGCGAATTGGAATTCGAATCATAGAGTCTCTGATTGTACATCATGTCCACCATGCTCTCCACGACATTGGCATTCGACAATTCCGCATATCCCTGACGGAGTTTCGCCTCACCTGTAACAAGTCCGGCATCCTCCTCCCCGTTTTTCCAGAGTCCATAGCCCTGACGTTCCAGTTTTTCAGGACTCGCAAAATTGATGATTCCGATTTTCTGCAGCATGATTTTGGAGGTGGGTTTGGTTGAATAATCCCAGACATAAAGCGTTCCATCCTCCTCTACTCCCAGTTTTCTCTGCGCATCTGCAATGGCCGGATCAAGCATGATTTTTTCACCATTGATATTTAAAACGCTGTATCCGTCTTTTGTCACTAAAGCCCCCTCGTTATTAACTCTTAACGTAAGATTACGTGTGTAGTAGGTCCCATTGCCGGTATCCACAGCCACAAACCCGTCACCTTCAAGCGCCACATCTCCGGGATCTCCTGAATAATGAAGAGCTCCCTGAGAAAAATTGGTAACGCCCTGAACAATATCGATTCCGGAAGCGAGATCCGATTGGGCAAAAGGATTAAGTTTGGATACTTCTGAAGCTAAATCCATGTCAAAAGAATGAAAGAGCACTTCCTGCTTCTTATAACCGTTGACATTGGCATTCGTAATGTTGTCCGTGATATGATTCATGGCGATCGCCTGAGTGACCATTCCTGTTGCCGATGAATAAAAGCCTGATTGCATAACCTTTTACCTCCCTTATGCCGTTTTATTAAAGCAAAGGGTATGCCACTCAAAAAAACAAAGACAAATAAAGACACAATACACTTAAATACAATTAATTACAAATCACACCAACCTGAATTCCGATTCCCAATTCAAATAAAAAACAGGAAATTTTTGCCTATAAAGAAATTGGACAGCCCAAGTTCAAATTTGTGCAGGAACCCTCAAATTTTTGGAGAGATAAAACAGAGTCAGAACATATAAATCCATTTTTCAGACAAAAAGAACCCTTTAAAATCAGGTTTAAGCACTAAATTTAAATAAAACAGTATCCATTTAAAAAAACGGTACGAAAATTGCTTTTAAAAAACCCAAAAGGGGAAACATATGAAAAATAAATTACGCAATAAAAAAGCAATGACCCTGGTAGAGGTCATGGTTGCATCAACGATTTTTGCCTTTGCTTTCGGTGCCTTGATGATTGGTGAACGTTCCGCACGGATTAACCTTGAAAAAAGTTTAATCCGTTTTATTTCTCTTCAATATGCCCAGGGACTTTTAGAAGCCATTCAAAGCTATCCATTTGATAATCCCGATAAATACAAACATTCAGAAGACCCAGTCAACACCGATGCTCATAGCGCTTTTCTGCTGCATCCCCTCACTCTGCCCGATTACGACACAGATACGAGCGGTATTTATGATGATGATGATAAACTTGTTGAAACGCTTACAGAAGAACAATTGGGTTTGCGCTATCATCCCACAACAATACCGAGCGGAGCGACATCCAGTGATCCCTTTACAAGATCCTCATCCCTTGAGAACAATATTTCACTTTTAGGCCCTGAAACCAACAACGTCAGCAGCAGTGCGGATCTCAGTAAGGGTTTTTACAGAATCAATACGACAGAGAGGGAAATGAATGTTTTTTCAAATGCCGGAAAAGGGCAGGAAAAATACTTCTTCATGGATGATGTGGATGATTTTGACGGATACAGGGAAATCCGCACCATTCTTCCGGATCAGGGGATTGATGTCACCTTCGATGTTTCCCTTTCCGGAGTATTCGGAAATCAGACCAATTATACCTATCCCATTACAAATAATGGCACAGCAACTATAAACCAGGCGAAATTTTCCATCATGCAGTATCTCTCCCTGGCCAATATTTTAACCCTGGCCCCCTCATTATCCGGCGCTGCGGATCCGCTTTCAGAAAATGAAAAAATGGCCTATGGGTATTATAGCTGCATGTTATTTAAAAAAATCACCGTTAAAGGAACCTGGGAATATCCCAAAGGATCCGGAAAAATGTATTCAATCGTCTTGGATGGCGGAAAAATCAGCAACTACAAGAAGAGTATCATATGAAAAAACAGAATAAAAAGGCCTTCACTTTTGTTGAAATGATGGTGGTCGTAACCATTCTCTCAGTGATGTTTATCAGCATTATTACAGGATCATTACAGATAGGAAAAAATCTGGACAGAACAAGAAATTTGATTACCGCAAGAAATGAAATCGCCGTATTCAGTCAGAGCCTGTATGTTTTCACCAATAAATCGTACGGGGCGTATTTCACGGACAGCAGCGGAAACTTTATTGATTATATCGCCACTTATAAAGAATATCATGCGGATGATGCTAAAAAATTGAATTATAACATTCTTTGTTTTGAGGCAAATTCAGACAATACCCAGACAGGACAATTGATTTATCATCCTGATACCCGCATAATCTCCTGGGTAAGTAAAAACGGAAAATCTCAAGACATACTTACAGAGGTTTACCCTCCTGATTATAAAGACGACTCAAATAAAGGTACTGCCCCCATATTTAAACTGCCTCATTTAAACAAACTCTATGATGAAACCACTTCACCGGACAGACCCAGGTTTGTGGTCATTGAATTCACAAAGGTGATTGATGCACCCAATATCACAAAAAAATTAACAATTCCTGTAAAATTAATGCTTCAGATCGGCATTGTCAAATAACAGAAGGAACAAAAAAATGAAGCAGTCAAAAAAAATAAATTCAGGTTCAGTGCTTGTGGTGACTCTTATCTCTATTGCTGTGGGGGCCACGCTGGTTGGCTCATTGATGAAATACAGCTCTCAGGATTATTCCTCCATAGAAAAAGAAATAGGGCACACAAAAGCCTCTGAAACATTAAAACTCGCCATGATTATTTATAACTCTTCCGTGGAGGGAGAAGAACTGACTACCGCACAACTCAACACGGTTAAAACCCTGATTGGAGGCGGGGGAAGTGACACCCCCATCTTCGGTAAAACCTCCGGCGGCACCCCTTCAAGCATCCCCGGATTTGAAGATTATTCTGTTCTATGGGAAACATCTGTCTCTACCCTTGAAAATACAATGACACCTCCCATAGACTCCAAGGGCTTCTGGTATTTTGAAGGGACTCAGACCAATACGGTTAAATCGACCCTTTCAGGCGACAATGTCCCGGCCATCAGAAACAATTCCCATGCCCGTTATACGAGCAATAATCTGATTCAGGTCATACCGGTTTTCAGCATGCTTTCCTTTTATGAAAAAGACTGGGAAATTTCAGCCCATTATGAAAGCGCCCAGCTCATCGGGCACATTCACACCAACGGAAGTATTTTCGTTGATTGCCGCGATTCAAGTAATGACCGGGTCAGTTTTCATGGCCTTCAGAATTATCCGATACTGACCTGTAACCAGTATGTTTATCGAAGGGGCCGCAATGGCGCCACCTCCTATTACAAATTCGGCACACAGGCGAATGCTGGTCTGGATTTTTACGTATACAATGACTCAAAATTCAATTCCCTGATCAGCGCAAGCGATTTTAATTATACCAAGGAAACAAGCAGAATATTCACCAGAGACATGACCCCTGACTTTACGGTTTATGAGGAGAAGCCCGCTTCTTCCGACACAGGCCTTGAACCTGAATATCGCAGGTTCGGGGAAGGAGATGTTGATACGACCTATGGGTATGCCTTCACAGGCAAAAGCAAAATCACCCCAACAGACACTTTTGATGCCGCGAGAACCCCCTCAGGGACTTATGGGGTCATTCAGTGGGATTCGGCTGATGAAGATAAAAAACTGAACCTCTCCGATTCAATCAACCCCTATCAATATATTGAGGATATTCAGTATCAGAACACCCCTGACACCCAGTCTTATTCACCCAGAGCCTCCAATTATCTGGAAGACTCTTCCATGAATAACAGGATTGCGGCTCAGGCCTTCAATTCTATTGCCCCTCTTGTCATACGTGATGGAGTCGCCTATTACAGGACAAAGCCGGGGGGAGATCTCCATCCTGTCATGGGTCTTTTAACCACAAATGCGAGTTTTTATCCTTCAAGCACTCATCCGGAAAGAAAACGCTATGCCGATCTAAGGTGGTATGGATGGTTCGGAATGAATGAAGCAGGTTCAGAACCCACCCCCTCCAATCCGGCCCGCTGGCATTTTCCTATTAAAAGCGTTACGTTTAATGCCACAAAAGATATAAACAACGCGGGTTCTGCAAGCAATTCAGCAGAGGGAAGCGCAGTTGCTTTTACATTCAGAAGCGCTGATATTCATAATCCGGTTACCGACGGAGTAAGGGACGGATCAGGCAATGTTGTAGCCCCCAAATGGATCCGGACAGACATTGATATGACAGGCCTGAATGGTTATCCGCCATCGGATAACACCGCTCAAGCGACTCAGGCCGCTGTTGACACTGCGACAGGGGCGGGAATAGGCATGTTTAATGTTTCCTATCCGACAATAGACGGCGACAATTATGAAAGGTATGACCCGGTGAGAGTGGGCTACAATGTCGTTAAGTCAGAAATCCGAAAGCTTTATAATGCATGCCATATTTATACCTCCGCACATGATGGTACCCGTATGCTTAACAAAGACTTTTCAGATCCCGGGGCTGAAAAAGCTCCGGATATCTGGGGAACAGGTGCAAATAGTATGCAGGATGATGACGGCGTGGATTATGATAATGCCGATGGGGATTCTGATGATACAACAGGGAAAGATTATTCTTCTTTCTGGAATGATGACGGTGCGCAAATTACAGGTTTTGAATACATGCGTTTTGTGATTAGAACCCCCACAAGCACATCCCTTCGTATTCATGAAATAGAATTCAGAGACGCCTCGAACAGCACTAATTATCCTGTTTCCGCAATGACCAGTGATACAGGCCCTTCTCCGCTCAATGCAACGGCAAGTTCAGGAAGCAATGTGTATAAGGTTTTTGATAACATAAATAATTCAACCTCAAATTACTGGACCCCCAGCGCTGCTGCCTCAGGAAGCCCGGCGATCCACTGGATAAAAATAAAACTGGAGAAAGGGATTTTACCAAACAGAATCACGGTCTATGCGACAAGAAAGACATCAGGCAGCCCCACTTTTAACGGCCCCACATCTTTTTATGTGGAAGGAAGCACAACCGGAGCCTTCACCGGAGAACAAACTCAGCTTACAGGAAATTTAACACCTTCAAGCTGGTCAACCTCTTCTGTTGTTTCCCAGAACTTCTCGACTCTCTCCTATACCTTTACCCCTCCCTCCCCTAAATATTATCAGTACCAGCGTGATCAAAGCACCACCAATACAGATGCCTCCGCCGGAACGCTCTCTCTTGGAAGCACTGAAGATGCAACACCCAAAATTGAATTATTCCCCATACGACACAAATCCTTATGTGATACCGGAACAGACCCAACCGCAATGACCGATTGGTATATCTACAGATCAACCTTACCTTTATGCGATCGCACTCTGCAAATGCCCGCCACCAGAAACGCCTTAACAGATGTCCCCACCTCCTCAACCCGCAAATCCAATTTTGGATATGGAATAAACTTCCCTAACTGGCTCACGCTTGCGTGTAATGCACCGGAAATGCTTGCAAGGAAAAGCAGCAGCGCAGTCACTTTTGAAACTCCTGATAAAGGTTTCAGCTATTATGCAGGGGACTGCGGAGGTTATTACGGAAATGACAATCTTTGCATGATAGACGGACAGGAAAAAAAGATACTTGCATTTACTGAAATTGATCTTTCTGAACTGACCCCTGAATGTTTTAAATTTAATGGGTTGGAAACAGAATGGGGCTTTAATTTTGACACAAATGATGCCTCTGTCAATGACTCCAATTCCTTGCAAAACATTATCTACGTCGTGAATACGACCATGGGCAAAAACTTTTTCGGAAAAAGAGTTCACTGCGGAGGGGTACGTCTGAAAAGAGGCGCGGTTATCCCCTTTAAACTCAGTATTGCAACTCCGAATGCCTTACATATCTGGGGTGATTTCAATTGCCCCGGTTACTGGCATCATGGAAAAAACAGTGGCAACGGTTCTGTTTCCTATTGGGTTCCCTCGTCACGTGAGCATGCTCCAGGCACATCGATTCCGGTTCAATCCGTCGGCCTTTATGCGGATAATATCAGTGCCTATGAGAACAGCTGGATTCCCTTTGATCAAAGTGATGGCAATACCAATTCAGATGATCTTACCAAAAATACAGCGGTCTCAATCGGCGGTAAAAACTATTATTATGGTTGTTTTCAAAATACGGTCGATTACAGAACGAATGAAGCAATTTTTTACGACCATAAACTATGGTGGGAAGATGATGGAATGAGAAGAGAAGGAACCAACAGCGTAAGCGCAAAAGGCGCCCAGCTGTTCCTGAATTATCATGAAATGATCTTCAATCACGTTGACAACGATTGCTATAAATTAAATTCCGCCTGGGGAGACAATGACGGAGCCTCTACAAACAACAGGAACTCCTCCAATCAAATATGGAAACATGTCCCCATAGGAATAAATGCCGCCTTAATGTACGGAAATGTTGAGTCAAGACTTCCGAGCTATTTCAAAGATTCCGATGTTACAGGAATTCCGGTTAACTGCCCCTCCTCTATTGATAAACTTGACTGGTATATGAGCTGGATCCCAAGAGCAAAGTGGCAGGAAACCAAAAGAGACTGGATGATAAACACGAAAGCCAATACCATAACCAACGGAGGCTTCGACCCGAGCGTTCAGGATGATTCTTCGTTTTATAAGCCGGCGCAACCGCTCTCCCTCAGTAACTATTACGGCACAGCCTTTCCGGGCAGCACGAATGAAATGAAATGGGAAAACTGCAAATTAAAATTCTGCGGAGGCGGAATGCTGTACGACATCCGTTATCACACCTCTCAGGAAGAAAATCTTTCTGAAACGGTAACACGCCAGGATTTTGGAAGAAACATCAGGGGTGCTTTTACCTGTATTTTCGAATCACGCCAGGGCACGCACGGATGGAACAACACCATGCTGGGCACTGAAAGTCAGCAGACTTTTTATTCCTATGATATGAATTTCAACACTTCATCCAAACTTCCTCCTGGCACCCCCATGACAACAGTCGTTGGAAAAGGAAACTATTCCATAGAAGGGGCCAAATGGGAATATTAACCCGAATTTTGCGCGTAAGCGACAAATATTCGGGATGCAATAAGCGGGTTAATCATGAACCGATTTTTTTGATGATCCTTCCCGGATAAATTCATTGACCATCCGTAATTTTATAGACATATTTATTTCATGAAAGCAATTTATCCGGGCACCTTTGACCCCATCACTTATGGACACCTCGACATTCTTATACGGGCGTCCAAAATTTTTCCTCAGCTGACTCTGGCCGTTGCTGAAAACAAAAATAAAAAACCCCTCTTTTCCTTGGAAGAACGGGTGGAACTGATCCGTAAATCCCTGCCTTCCGGACTTTCAAAAATTGAAATTCTTCCCTTCAGCAATCTTTTAATTCACTTTGCCCAGCAAAATGAATCCCCGGTCATCATTCGCGGGCTGCGGGCGGTTTCAGATTTTGAATTTGAATTTCAAATGGCGCTGATGAACAAAAAAATGGCGCCCCAGATTGAAACCTTCTTCATGATGCCTCATGAAGCGTTTACCTATTTAAGCTCAAGGTCCATAAAAGAAATTGCTCAAATGGGCGGGGATATTTCAAAATTTGTACCTCCCGTTGTTAAAGAAGCCCTGATCCAAATCTACAAACAATAGCGCCCTTCCATTATGCTGCTTGAAATAAAGGATCTTTCCACCTGCTACCTCAAAAACTCAAAGAGAATCCCTGCGCTTGAAAATATTTCCCTGACACTCGGTTCATCCGAAGTATTGGGGATAGTCGGAGAATCCGGGAGCGGGAAATCCTCTCTTGCCTTCACCCTTCTGAAGCTTTTTGACGAATCCAGCGCAAAAACCGAATCCGGAGAAATCCTGTTTGAAGATCAAAATCTTTTGTCTCTCCCGGAAAAAGAAATGGAAAAAATACGGGGATCCCGGATCAGCATGATTTTTCAGGAACCCTCAGCCTTTCTGAACCCCTCCATGACCATTAAAACCCAGCTGATGGAAACCCTTTCCCTTCATCAGCCCTCCTTAAATGCCGCTGAAAAATACCGGCTCTGTCTTGAAATTCTTAAACAATTGGGAATTAAAAATGCCGAACAGAAAATAAAGGCCTATCCCTTTGAACTGAGCGGAGGGCAGCTTCAGAGAATGATGATCGCCATGTCGCTTCTTGGAAATCCCAAACTTCTGATTGCGGATGAACCGACGACCGCTCTGGACGTCTTTACCGAACGTCAGATCATTGATCTGCTTTTTAACATCCGTAAACAGCGATCCCTCTCCATTCTTTTAATATCGCATAACCTGACCCTGGTTGCCTCCATGGCCCAAACCATCGCCGTCATGTATTGCGGCCGCCTGGTGGAGTGGGGTACAACAGAAAATATTCTTAATCATCCACGGCACCCTTATACAAGGCTTCTTCTTTCCTGTCAGAAGATCTCTTCGGAATGGCAGGAAATGCCTACGATTCAGGGGGCTGTTCCGGACTTTTCACGGAAACCTCAGGGCTGCCTCTTTCATCCCCGATGTCCCAAGGCACAGGCTGTCTGCAGGATAACCTCTCCCGAATACAGGGAATTATCTCCAACCCATAAAACCGCCTGTCTATTTGCATCATGACCGCTCTCCTTTCCATTAAAAATTTATGCAAATATTATGAAACACACTCTGTTCTCATGCGGAAAAAATTATCAATATTCAGGGCGCTTCATAATGTTTCCTTTGATATTCAGCAGGGTGAAACCTGGGGCGTCATCGGGGAGTCGGGATCAGGAAAAACCACTCTGGGCAAAACGCTCTGCAAGCTCCTTTCCTCCACTTCCGGACAGATTATATGGCAGGATACGGATATAACCTCTTTTACTGAAAAACAATATCACCCGGTCAGAAAAGAAATGCAGATCATTTTTCAGGATCCCTACCGTTCCCTGAATCCCCGCTGGGATCTTTTTTCCATAGTGTCAGAAGGCCTGATTCACTTTTACCCAACCCTCTCGCATGAGACCATCCGTGAAAAAGTTCTGGAAATTCTCTCACAGGTCGGGCTTTCCCCGTCAGATCTGCACAAAAATCCCCATGAATTCTCAGGCGGACAAAGGCAGCGCATCGCCATTGCCCGGGCCATGATCCTGAAACCCCGGCTGGTGATCTGTGATGAAATCGTTTCCGCACTGGATCTCTCCATCCGCGGCCAGATCATCAATCTTCTAAAAACCATGAAAGATCTTTATCAGCTTTCCTATCTTTTTATTTCCCATGATCTTCCCCTGGTTGAAATGGTTTCGGATAAAATTCTGGTCATGTACGCCGGTCACGCGGTTGAAATCTTCCATCATAAATCGTCCCTCATGAATGCGCTGCATCCCTATACTCTTTTATTAAGGGAAACAGCCAGGCCTTTTTCTCCGGCTTTAAAAATACCGGAGTCCCCTGATTCTCCGGATTCTGTAAATGATGGGTGCCCTTTTTTCTCCTGCTGCCCCAAAGCTTTTGAAAAATGCCGTTCCGTCTGCCCTTCACTTACTTTTGAAAATCCCAATCATCAGGTGGCCTGTCATTTATTTTCAAGGTCAAAGGAAACCCCATAATGCTGCTTTCTAATTTTCACAGCCATACCTCCCTCTGTAAACATGCTTCGGGGACGGTAAACGAGTACTGTCAATCCGCGCTCAAACTCAATTTCAAAACTCTCGGCATTTCCGATCACACCCCCCTGCCAGACAACCGGTGGAGTTCGGTGCGCATGTCTTTATCTCAACTTTCAAATTATTGCACGCAGGTCGATGAGGCCAGAATCAAATACCCGTCTCTGCGAATATTTAAAGGCATGGAATGCGACTATGCCATTGATTATGTGGACTTTTACCGCGGGCATCTCCTGGGGGCGCTTTCTTTTGACTATCTGATCGGCGCTGTACACTGGTTTCCGTTTGAAGGGAACTGGCTCTGTGTCTATGGGGATTTAAACACGCCTCAAAGACTGAAAGCCTATACCGCTCATTACCTTGAGGCCATGAGCTCCGGGTTATA
>CAYUET010000020.1:0-1339 GCA_964443875.1 uncultured bacterium
TGTTCATAGGTTTCAAACATGTTCATTCCCTTCAATTCATTATCCCGGCTAAATCATAATCTCTTGTCTCAGTGATACGCACAGAAACGATATCGCCGGAATTCAAAGCCTTCTTCGATTTAAATTCCACAAAGGTGTCGATGTCCGGGGCATCCCTGAAGCTCCGCCCGACATACTGGTTGTGGGCTGTCTGGGATTCCACAATCACGTCCAGATTCCTGCCCACCCAGCTCCTGTTTTTTTCAAACACAATATTCTGCTGGGTCAGCATGAGGGTTTCATAGCGCCTTCTCTTGACCTTTGCGGGAACAGCGCCGTCAAGCGCTGCGGCCGGAGTTCCGTCTTCGCTGTAAAACTGAAAAACCCCCAGTCGGTCAAAACGGATTTTGCGGATGTACTGCACAAGATGATTGAACTGCTCCTCGGTTTCACCGGGGAAGCCTGTAATGACTGTGGTTCTTAAACAGAAATCCGGGTTCTTTGTTCTCAGATAGGAAAAGATCCCGTCAAACACTTCAAAGGTTTTCGCCCTTCCCATGCGCTTCAATACTTCCGGGTGCGAATGCTGAATCGGCAAATCCAGGTATTTCAGAATTTTAGAAGAGGAAAGAAACTTATCCAGGAGAGCCGTATCAAACTCTTCGGGGTAGGCGTATAAAAGCCTGAGCCAGCGGATGCCCTCAAGGGTTTCCAGTTCCTCCAGAAGGCCTTTCAGGGCCGGAGCACCGTAGATGTCTTTTCCATAAACCGTGGTATCCTGGGCAATGAGCAGGAGTTCTTTTACCCCGCGTTTTTCAAGCCCCTTTGCTTCCCTGATCAGTTCTTCCTTCGGAATGGAATGATAAGGCCCCCGAATCGAGGGAATGGAGCAATAGGTGCAGAAACGGGAACAGCCTTCCGCGATTTTCAGATAGGCGTAATGGGGTAGGGTAATGCCGATTTTCCTTTCAAAGACTTCGCCTTCGGCCTGGACCGGTTCAAGGGAATCTTTGAAAAGGGAGCAAAGAACGCTGTACATCTGTTCTTCTTCACCCAGGCTGAAAAAACCGTCCATGTCCTTGTATATTTTTTTCCACTCTTCACCTTTACGGCTGACCGCACAACCCATGGCAAACACCCTGAAATGCTTTTTTTTGCGTTTGATCCGCATCATCTCCTTCATGGTATTCTCGGTTTCCTCGATGGCGGGGGCAATGAATCCGCAGGTGTTGATCAGGGCGGCATCCGCCTTTGAGACTTCGGTTGTGAAGTCAAAGTCCCGGTTAAAAAGCCGGTTCAGGACTTTTTCAGAATCCACTGTATTTTTAGCGCAGCCCAGGGATATAAGATATAAGGCCGG
>CAYUET010000020.1:1349-47899 GCA_964443875.1 uncultured bacterium
TTATTAAAATTTGATATTCAGTACTTTTTATTTAATTCCCTGTCCCCCAAGGGGGCATCGAACAGAACCAATATTTTACACGGCGCATATTTACAGAAACAAAGCGTTTTTAACAACACGCCCGGAGGGATTCGAACCCCCAACAACTGGTACCGAAGACCAGGACTCTATCCATTGAGCTACGGGCGCACAATGTTTCATTGCATAACAGCTTTTCGGCCCCAAAGCAAAGAAAATATTTCCGGGCCGGCCGATGCTTCAGAAGTTGAATTTCAATCCCATAATCGCGGAATCTGTTCCCAGATCTGCTCCATGATCCGCCCTGTCGATTCTGTATTCTCCATAGACGCTGAAAAAGGGAACAACACTGACCTGCAGCCCCAGAGCGGCGCCCCAGGCTTTAAACATTTCAATATCTCTTTTTTTGCCTTCGTCCTTAAAAGTATCCACCACACCCCAGGTGAATCTTCCATAAGGACGGAACAAGGGCAGATCAGCGGTCAGATTCAAATCCAGGCCCAGAGTTTTTCTCAGGGCCTCGCAGTCCTCCTCATTCATTTCATATTCCAGCTCAGAGATCTGATAAAAGCCCCCGATTCCGATCTTCAGGGTGGGCAGAAAGGAGCCGTTATAATGCACGGACATTCCCCTGACCGGGCCTTTGGCCTTTTCTCCGTTTAAGGTTCCGCTGAAGGCATACCCCCCGTAGACATCCGCACTTATTACCGCATAGCTCTTTTGATGGACGGAAAGAATCAATACCGTCGCCAGGATAAAATTTTTCAAAAAATCTCTCAAAGTATCCTTATTCCTTTTTTATGGGTAAATCTGCCTATAAATTTATAAAAATCAAGTGGTTTAATTCATGTTCATTTTAAGTGATCTTCTGATTACAAAAAAATATATGTGTTTCATATTCCCAAAATCTTTTACCCTTCTCCCCACTTTACCGGTCTCTGGGCCTGACTATTCTTTCCCCCTATTTTCAAGCTGTAAACGTGCCCGCTGGATGGCTTCATGGAATTTTTTCTGAAGAACTTCCTTGGGCAGAAGTTCTGTCAGATATTCTGCCACACGTATTCCGCTTTTACCTAATTCCAGAAGTTCTATCTGTTCATCAGATTTTCCAGCGCATAGAATCAAGCCTATAGGCTGTTCCTCTCCCTTTTTTTTATCATATTTATCAAGCCATTTGAGGTATAATTCCATCTGCCCTTTATAATCAGGTTTAAACTTTTCAAGTTTTAACTCAATGGCCACTAAACGGCGCAAATGACGATGATAAAAAAGCAGATCAAGATAAAAGTCCTCCCCGTCAACAATGATTCTTTTTTGACGCGCAACAAAAGAAAAGCCTACCCCAAGTTCCATGATAAATGCTTCAAGATCTCGTAAAATTGCCGCTTCAAGGTCTTTCTCCTGAAATGCCCCCTTAAGCCCTAAAAAATCAAGAAAATAAGGATCACGAAAAACAAGATCAGGGGTCAGTTTGTCTTCCTCTCTCAGTTGTTTTAACTCCATCTGAATAAGAGAATCCGGTTTTTTGGAAAGCGCTGTCCGCTCAAACAGCATGCTGCCGATTTTTTTCCGCAAAGTCCTTACACTCCACAATTCCATACGGCACATTTCAGAATAGAATTCACGGGCGATTTGATCCCGTACAGGCAGAATGGCAACAAAATGGCTCCAGCTTAATTGTCGTGACAGTGTCACGACTATTTTTTCGTCAGTAAAACATTCTGCAAATTGAACCATTCTGCGAAGATTTTTTTCCGCAAACCCATTCCCGTATTCATGTTCTAATTGTGTACTCACTGTCTGGACAATCTCTTGCCCGTACCCGGCCCGTTTTTCTTTAAGAATTTCGGTGTGAATACGTTTTCCAATATTCCAGTAAAGCATTGTTAATTCTGCATTCGCATAAGCAGCTGCCTGCCCGCGCGCAGATTCTATAAGCAAACGGAGTTCGCTTAGAATTTTATCGTCCGTTTTGATAACGGCAGGGATTGATTTTATTTTCTTCATCCTGCGCCCATCCACTTCAAACGTTCTTCTTTTGAATTCTTGCCCAATCTGGCGGACTTCCATTTACCTTCCGACACATTGGAATTTTCCAGATTATTGTCACCTTTAAAAACAGACAAATTTTTTACCAAAAAACCTAATAAAGGTCTATAAATAGTGATCGTAATAAACATCTTCATCGTTTCTTACAAAACACCCAAAGTTATTCTTCCCCGACTGAAAATAGGGTTAAAAAATATTTAATTTTTCATGCAATAGACGGTTTAATTCAGGGATTAAGCAAATAAGATTCATCACGGGCGCCTGACTCCAGGCGGAGTTCATAAAAACAATTATTCAAGCTCAAGTTTGGATTTCAATCCTGAAATGTAGGTCATGAAAAAATAGATGACGGGAACGCCGAGCAGCATTCCCCAGATGCCGAAAAGATGGTGTCCTAAAAAAAGGATAATCAGCACAAAAACCGGATTGATTTTCATGTGCTGCGCATAAATCCTGGGATTCAGCACATAGGCCTCTATGGCGTGAATGACAAGGATCATGATGACAACCAGAAAAGTCGTGTGAAACCCGCCGGTGTTGAAAGCGACCAGAACAATAGGCAGGCTTGAAATGAACACACCCAGAACCGGAATGAAGCTGCATAAAAAAACGATTATTCCGAGGAAGGCTGTTTTCTGAATGCCCAGGATGAACATGCCGAGCACGGTAAGCCCCGTATTTACAAAAGCTATGACCGTCTGCGCTTCAAAGGCAAGACCGACAATCTGGAAAAAACGCACAATCGGATGCGCAATATCATTATACAGGGACCTGAGTTTTGTGGACTGAAACTTCTTCAGATCATGAACAACCTGGGTAAAATCCAGAAGAATGATAAAACTGAAAACAATGGACAGGATAATCGTGACAATGACGTGAAAGGTCATGGTCAGAAATGTTTTGATCTTATTGATGATATCGTTTCTTAATTTTGAAGTGTATTCATAAAGCTGTTCTTTGGTCGTGATCAGATTAAACACCTGGTTCAGCCCGGGATTATTCGTTTTAATGTTTTCAATGGCCAACCTGACCTTGGCTTCCATTTCAGGTATGTTGGAATTGAACTCTTTTGCCTCGTTAATCACTTTTGGTGTTATAAAAAACATCATCCCGGTGACCAGGGAAATGAGAATGACATATAATCCGGTAAGAATCTTTTTGCGGGAAATCTTTACTTTACGGCCTATATATTCGGTGATTCTGAACATGATAAAACCCAGAATAAAGGTCATGAAAACCAGACCAAAGAGATCTCTCAGAAGAAAAAGAAAAACAAAAAAAACCGCCCAGATGGCCGCCTTTCTGAAATAGTAAAAAATTTCAGCCTGCCTGTAATTCATTTTGGGCGGAATCTCCAGACCCTCTTCCTTATCGTTCCCTTTATTGGACGAAACTGTATTCTTGCTCATATTATTCATCTTCAGTTCGATTAAATTTTTTATGCGGTTCACATCCGTTTTAAGTAAGTTTTAGACATACAGTTCCTTGTGTCAATAAAATAAGGCAGAATCAGTCCGCTGAGTGCAAAATCCCGTAAAAAAAACTCAGATCAGGCATTGCCTGATCTGAGTTGAATGATGTCACTATTGAGGTCTGAACCTTATAAGACAAACGTCTTGCCTTACCCTTTTACCTCAACTGTTTTTGTGTCTGCCTTGTCAGCTCCGCCGCTCTCTATGGTGCAGCTTCCGCAGCTGCCTCCGGCATGGGCAAAGCCCAGAGCCCAGCAGGATAAAACACTTAACAGTACTAATTTTTTCATTACATTCATAGAAACCTCCTTCTGATTATTATTTGCCTTCAACACGGTGACCCGCTTCAACCCATCCCTTGATTCCCTGAGGATATTCAATCACATGCTTATACCCGAGTCCGGCTAAATGTTCACGAAGCCTGCTGCTCGCAGGACATTTCAGACTTCCGCAATAAGTGATGACCAGCGATTCTCTGGAAGGGATCACCTTTGCGATCTCTTCAGACGCAGACTCTGCATTCAGGCTTTTAGCTCCCGGGATTCTTTTTCCGTCATCATATTTGCCTGAACGGGCATCCAGAAGAATCAGCTCTGTTTTGGAATCCAGAAGAATCTTCAGCGCTTTTGTTGAAACAACCGCTTCCCCGGATTTCATCCGGCATTCCTTCATGTCCCCGCAGTCACTCCTTTTCTCGCAGGATTCCTTCTGGGATCTTTCACATTTTTTACAGTCCCCCTTTTTACTGAACCAGCCCGCATAAGAAAACGACGTAAGGCAGGAAACCATCATAAATCCTAAAATCATGGATTTTAAATGATTCATATCGCACCTCCTTTGTTTATTCTGGTATTAAGATACCAGAATATATAAATAAAGTAAAGAGAATAAAAATATTTCGAACTATCCCGAATATTTGTCGCTTACGCGCAAAATTCGGGCTAAGGCGAATAAATTCCTGACAGGCATTTCCGAAAAATCACCCGGAGTTATTCCCCGGTTATTGAAGCGGGGTCTCTGAAGCTTCCTGATCCGGCCCCTCCTTCACCCAGCTGTTAATAACCCCCATGAGGTAGGAAAATTCCCTGTAGGGGCTGCTGTATTCCGATTTTTCCGCCTTTTCATACGCGCTCTTGAGTATTTCCTTTCCGTAGTTGCTGCCGATCAAAGCAAGTTTTTTCATGGCTTCAAGATCATGAGGCTCATTGGTGATATCACAGATTTTAACAATCACCTCAAACAGATCCGGAGGCAGCCCTTCTTTGATCTTCAAAAACCCCTTTTCAAAATCTTCATACAGATAGAAATCATTCAATAGGTAAATATTGGGCTTATAGTCATCCCTGCGCGAATAATTCTGTTTTTCAAGAAGATTATACCGGTGAAGCTCCTTTGAAGCCAGGCCCAGAGCCGAAAGGCTGAGGCCGTATTCCTCCTGCATCCTTTCCAGGGAAATCTGAAAACTGCGGCCCAGTTTCAGGGAATCGGTTTTGTGAAGCAGCGAAAGAAGAAAAAATTTACCTGAAGCTTCCAGTCGCTCAAACCAGCGTCCCGTCCAGTAAATTTCCGGAAGCCAGACCGCATCTTTCTCTCCGGTGTTTTGACTGAAAAGCTCCACCTCAATAACCTTTTCCTTCCTGATGTGCCTGTAAGATTTCATAAAGGGGATTCCCCCCTGATACTTGTACTTGCGGAAAAAATTCGAAATGAAATACCTGCGCATCTCCTTCCGGGTAAGCTTCATCTTTTCCCTTTTGAAAAAATTATCCTCCAGAACATCCTCCGTGATTCTGACCACCTTTGATTTCTGCTCCCAGGAAAGCTTCTGACACAGAAGATAGAAATCCATCATTCTTTCCTTGTTGGTTTTAACCATTCCGGCCCCCAGGGCCGGGTTCTTCAGTAATTCAGCCGGAATGGGTACAGCCCCCTTGACCTGCCCGGAAAGAATCCGGGGAAGCGCCCTGAAATACCCCAGGTACACGGCCGCAATCTCCGGCAAACGGACCAGAAGGGCATTCTCATGATTTTTTTCAAAGGCAGACACACACCAGTTGAAGCTCCCCACGACCACAATCTTTTTATCTACAATCATGTACTTGGAATGATTGAGCCTCTTGTCATCGTCATAAAAAACCCTGATCCCCTTCTGCTTCAGGAAGGAATACGCTTTTGCGTTTTTCATATCCTCGCTGTGATTCTTGCCCTCCCGGGTACTGAAATCCAGAACCACTTCAATATCAACGCCCCGTTCCTTTGCCTTTACAAGTTCATCCAGGAGTTCAGAAACCGGGCCCTTTGGCGTCAGGGTAATATAATAAACCGAAATCTTAATTTCACTTTCAGCCTCCTGGATAAGCTTTTTCACCGCCGGAAAATACAGGGCATAAGAGATATCCTCCACATCCGGCGAACGGGAAAAAACAAAACAGGAGAAAAGACAGGAGAAGAAAAGAATGAATATCCTCTGAATCATGATTTTATTTTAACAGATTAATTTTTTCTTTCAATGATTTTAAAGGGAGGAGGCTTTAGCCCGAATTTTGCGCGTAAGCGACAAATATTCGGGATGCAATGCCTGTTTGCCCCAGTCAAAACAGGCTTGCGCAGACAAAAGGTTGTTTTTTGTCGGAATACATGATTGGGTACAATTTGTACCCAAAAATTGAAGTCAATAGTGGGGCTGGAAGGATTGATTTATTAGTCTTTAAAAAATTTGAGTTAATTTTTCATGCAATATGCGGGTTAAAGAAGATTTAACATCAAGAAAAATTCTTGTGATTGCAAATCTCTTTTGCTAGGTACACAATTGATTTACGTTGAGGATGGTTATCCTTCCCACTGGTTATCCTTCCCCCAATGATCAGGACTAACAGGGATTTGTTATAATAATTAATAGAAGCTTGAGGCGTGTGATGTATCTTAAAATACTTATTTTTTTCTTTCCGATTCTCACTTATGGAATTTTTATTTTTTTGAAGTTCAAAGTTCCGGAAACCTATTTACCCCTGATCCAGGAAGATTCCATTGTCGAAAATATGCAGGCCCTGTTTTATTTTCTGGCCCTGTTTCCCGCTTTTCTTCTTTCCGTCAAATTCCTGAAGAACAGAATGTTTCTGCACGGAATCCTGTACATTCTTTTTTCTTCCGGTCTTTTATTTATTGCCCTCGAGGAAATCAGCTGGGGACAGCGAATCTTCAATATCGAAAGCTTTACGTGGTTCAGGCAAAACAACTGTCAGGATGAAATAACGCTGCATAATCTCAATCACATACAGCCTTTACTGCATGCCCTTTTCATCACCCTGGGGGCTTTTGGCTCATTTGCCTGGTGTTTCATGCGATTTATAAGAACAAAAATCAAAGCGGAAAACATTCTGAATTTTGTTGTTCCGGACTGGCATCTCAGTTCCTATTTCTTGTTTGTCCTCTTCATCTACGGTCTTTATGAATACCTTGGAAAACGACCCGCCTGGAATTTTGTTCTGAAGGGGGACCAGGAACCCCCCGAACTTTTGCTGGCAATTGGATTTCTGATTTTTGCCGTAATCAATTACCGTAAATATGCAAAAATCTGCAGAAATCAAAAAACCTGTTCCCTCCGTTAATTCAGCCCGAATATTTGCCGCTTACGCGTATAATTCGGACTAAAGTCATTCCGAACAGACATAAGGAATCCAGATTTCTCGCTACCGCTCGAAATGACAAGCCGCAGAAAACTGCAGGGAATTAACCCCCATTGAGATTAAAGGCACGTCCCTTGGGCAGGGGTAATAACTTCATTTCAATTCTCTTTTGTAAAGTTTCTTGAGGTGGCCGCTGTGATTTGTTAAATTTCTTCGCTTAACGCAAGAGGCGTTAAAAACACCAAACATAATCAGGGCATGCTGAAAGGAAATAAGATGAAAAATATTATCTATTATTTTACAGGAACGGGAAATTCTCTGGCTATTGCCAAAGACATCAAAGCTCAATTGCCGGATGCTGAACTTGTGGAAATTAAAAAAGGTGTGCCGGCTGATCAGGAAATCCAGGCGGAAACACTAGGGATTGTTTACCCGGTTTACTGCTGGGGCCCGCCCCGGCTTGTGGCTGATTTTTTAAAGGGGCTTAAGGTTTCAAAGACGACCTATGTGTATTGCGTTGCGAGTTATGGCGGGCTATTGGGCTACAGCAATGTTTTTATCGAAAAGGTTCTGAAGGAAAAAGGCATTCTTCTCTCTGCCGGGTTTGCCGTCAAAATGCCGGGGAATTTTATTCCCATGTATAATGTTCCCTCTGACAAAAAGATTGAAAAGATGTTTTCTGAAAAAAATAAGAAAGTGAACCAGATCGCTGAAATCGTAAAGAATAAGAAGGCCTTTACAATTGAGAAAAGCATGAGCTTTGTCGGCAAATTCCTTACCGCAAAGGTTTATCCAAACGGCATTCAGGATATGAAAAAATTCGGGGAAAAATTTTCTGTGGATGATTCGTGCAACGGCTGCGGCATCTGCAGTCAGATCTGCCCGAGTGCCAATATTGTCATGAAGGACAACAAGCCCCAGTGGCTTAAAGATTGTGAAGCCTGCCTCGCCTGCATTCACTGGTGCCCTCAAAAGGCCATTCAATCCGGAAAAAAGACTGAAGACAAAAAGCGCTATCACCACCCCTCGGTCAGCCTAAAAGAGATGATCAAACGTTGAAGACGAAATAATACCTGAACCTGACAGGAAAACGGCTAAATTTCTTCACGGCTTTTGCGGCTGATTTCACCTCTGTCATTCCGGGACTTGTCCCTCCATTGCATTGCGGGATAGGTAATCCCGGAATCCATGCCTTTTTGTACCCTAACCCCGTTGCTACAGTGCAAGCCACACATTCTTTTTTTAAGGAATTATTTCACCCGTTAATTTTTTAAACTGCTTCTGTGCCTTTACTGGCTGCGGGTGTTCATTATTTTGTTCCCAGAGTGAAATTAAATGCTGCTTTTCAGAATCCCATTCAATCAGCCCTTTTTCGAGCCACAAATTAATAAGTTCAAGAGGGCTTACAATCGATGGAATGCTTTCTTTAAATTCCTGAAGTGCGAATTCTTTCAGCGCCCTGTCCCCGGAAGAAAGAGAGAAACGATGAGCAGATGCACAGGCAATAAGCTTTCGGTCCTCACTGCTCAAATCAAAAAATTTGCCCGTTTTTTTATTCATCACTCCGGAGCGAATCAACGAAGTGATTACATTCAGAATTTGATTTACCTTTTCTGAATTCGACTCACTTAAGGGGAGAGAACGAATATGCGTTCTTGATTCTTTTATCCAGGGGTACTTTGTTTTAAATTTTGTGGTTCTGACAATTTCTTCGTAAACATCCTGAATGGTCACGCACTCGAATCTTTCGTCCGAAAACATATCAGGAGCAATCTGGAGAAGCATGAGAATCGAAAAGGTGTCACATAAAACGTACAAGGGAGAATCCTTAACAGGTTCTCGAATGTAGTTTAATTTCTTCAACCACGGAAGTCACATCCATTGTGGTATCCAGCCCCAGCCATTCTCCGATTTTTCTGATCGACACCCCAGATTCAATATTGTTTTCCACCAGTTTCATAAAAAGCGGGGAAAGCCTATAGAGCATACTGGTATAATACCTGGGGTTTGAGTCTTTAAATAAAAGATCCCTGCATGTTGGAAAATGTTTCGCAAGGTTGGTGGCTGCCCCACCTATGTTTAAATCTTCCGTGAGAGCTTTTTTGTTTCTGTCCTTGAGCATATAATATAGCCCAAAGAGAGAATGCCCGTTTTCTACTGACAAATCTTTTAACCTGTTAACCATCAAATCAGCTGATAAGCCTGTGATTATTTTTTCAGCCATATCCACATAAAAATCGGGAAATTGGGTGTATTTTGCTACCTTGTCGCAGAACTCTTCTTCCTCAAAGGTGTCTATAGCTGACAACTCCTCATCCCTGATGGCATGAACCGTCTCATGCAGGAGTTGAAAAATCAGATCCAGAATATTAGTGTCAACATTGACGAAAACAACTCTTTGCTTAGAAATGCTCGTATAAAAAGCATAGGATTTTTTTGAGAGAAGCAGCGGAAATGACCGAAAAATAACGTAGATCTCCAGCCTTTCGAGCAGTCTGAAAGAATCCTCATACCCCATTACTTTTTGATCTCCCAGTCCCGCAAGCTGGCGCAAATGCGCTGCCAAAAGTCTGGCATTTTCATCATTCCTTGTGGTTGTTCTCGCCACAGAGACAAAGGATAAAGCAGGTGCACATTTGAAGAGATTTAAATATTCATAAGCCATGTCCAGCGAAGCGGTCTGCATTTCAGGCGTCACTTCCCTTTTTTTAATGGTTCTGTGGACAGGCACTTTTATTGACTGATCCTCAGCAACGGGAAAAAATATCTCTGGTTTAATCTTCAAAAGGAAACAAAGCTCCACCAGATGATGCCCGCGCGGAACCTTTCCGTTGATCCACGAATTAATCGCCTGTCGTGAAACCTTCAATTTTTCCGCAAGAGTCAGAATGTTGATTCCGGCCTCTTTCGCCTTTTGTTTAATAATGATACCGTTAAAGCTCATGATACGGTCTTTCCTGGACTTATGATGAATATAGTTTACTTTTGATTGCATTATATGCTATAAACATCAAAAATGACAACTATAATTTACATATTAAAATTAAATGGCTGATACAATATGACTTTGACAGATGAAAAATCACCTGATGAAAAAATTGATAATGATCAGTCTGTTTTTATTTGGTTAGATATTTTAGGGTGGGCTAATGCGGTCGAAGATGATTTAAAATTTGAGGAATTAGCTAAACTTTTAACAGAATTTCAGTCATCTTTTTCTCATGTTGATGGTTGTGTGAAATCAAAAATTATCTCAGACGGTTTAATTTTACAAATTTCCGGATTGAGAAATGAAATTGATTATAAAAATTTAACGGAAATTTTTAATGCTATAGGAAAAAAACAATTCGATTTTATTTATAAAAATAAGCAATTTATCAGAGGAGGAATATCAGTCGGCAAAGTACACAAAACAAATCAGAATGATAAGAACGAAACATTTGTTAGTAACGGTCTCGCCAGAGCAGTAAAAAAAGAATCAAAACATGTTCATTGGCCCATCATTGGAACTGATAGTGAAACAATTGAAAAAATCAGAAAAATATATAGCATTAATAATGATGAAGAAACATTTGGCTTAAAACAATGTTTTAATAATGACGGGCAGGACGTTTTTTTTATCGATTATATTCCTAAGACAAATCCCCCTGAGTTTGTTAATTTGATAAAATCAAAAATTATAGAATTTCGTGCCCCACTTGATCGAAAAATCAGAAATAAATACATTTGGCTATTACGACATTACCTTCAAAAATTTCCCAATGAGGAAATTCCAGATTTTTTACGCGGAATAATTATATGAAGAAAATTAATTTAACACTCACAAAAGTTGCAGATAATAATCAAATAATTGAATATTCTCTAGACAAAGCAATAGAGGAGAACAATCTTATCGTTATATTAGGGGCCCCAGGAAGTGGGAAATCTTCCATTCTTGAAAAATATCAAACTGAGCATGAAGCCACGGCTCAATTTTTGAAGATAAAAAAATTCTTACGCCTTGAACCAAAAATTATACAAGGAACAAAAATTTTATTATTAGATGGCCTTGACGAATACCGTAATACGGAAACAGATAAAACATTTGTTATTGATGAATTGGCTGCAAACATATCTCAACTCCAAGACATAAAAATTGTGATTGCTTGCCGGGAAATGGATTGGTTTGGAGATTACGATCAAAAAGCTCTTGAATATGCACTCAAAAATAACCCAGCGGTACTTCGATTGGAGCCATTGAATGCTAATCAAAAACAAAAAATGTCCGAATTATATGAAATAGCAGATAAAAAGACTTTTTTTGATAAATTTGATCATTTTGGTTTTCTTGATAATCCCCAATTGTTTAAAATGGCAGTTGAAATATATAAACAAAATAAAGAACCAATAAATTCAAAAAAAGAACTATTTGAATATTTCATAAAAAACTCAAGAGAATTTAATCAGGAAAATTTATTAAATAAAATTAATAATATTGAACCTGAAAAAAATCTAATAAACACAGGATACTTAGCCTTTTATTATTTTTTTACCGAAGTTGAAGAATTTGATGAAGCATTTATAGATAAAATAAGTTTGAAAGATGAAGGCTTTTCAAAAGACTCTCTTAATATAACGTTAAGCACAGCGATATTTAGAAATAAAAATTTTTCTCATAGAACGCTGGCAGAATTTTCATTCGCCTATTTTATTGCTAATTACTTACTTAAACGACCAAATTCTATTTCCAAAGAAAGAATTAAGAACTTTCTTGTAACCAATAGCAGAGTTCCATCAGCAATTAGAGGCTGTTATGCATGGCTTTGTTCATTGACGGGTGATGATTTTTTTATAAATGAAGATCCATATTATCAAATAATTTATGGGGATAATTCTTGTTTTACTTTTGAACAAAAAAAGAAAGTTATTTCTGCTGTTAAACAATATTATGTAAACACTCCATATTTTTCAGTGTTTGATCAGACCAACAGTTTAAAAAATATTTATCATGAAACTATGGATGACTTTCTAATAGAAGAATTAAATAAAAGTATTTCCATTAAGAATAACTATATCATTTTTATTATCGAGATTTTGACGTCCGCCTTGTCTTTAAGTTTAAAAATAAAAGCTTATATAGAAAAAACTATTAAAGATAATTCAATTGATTCATATCTACGAGCAAGGCTGATAGATTGTTTTCGTCCTGACATTAATAAACTGATGGAATTTTTGAATCTTATAAAAAGCAATGAATTAATAGACGATAAAAATGCCATAAAAGAAACATTATTGAAAATTTTATACCCTGACCATATTTCTGCAGCCAAGATAGTGCCCTATTTAATGCTTTACTCGAAAAACAAAAAAGTAATTGGATATTGTCGTTATTTGAATATAACAAAATACGAAGATAAGCGCTCAATTATTGACGAAATTTTTAAACTTAGTAAGGCTGAAGGAGCAAAAAATTTAGATAATAATCTAGAAATGTTCATTAATGATTATTTTGTTGAGACTTTACTTAAATATATGAATCCCTTTTCCGCCAAAGAGATTTTTGAAATTATTAAACATTTTAAACAGTATTACGGACGATATGAAAAGATTGAATTTCGAACCTATAATACAATCCTTCAGGAACAATTAAAGAACCACGATCAAAAATTATCACAGCTAACAAATGAACTATTTGAGTTATACTTGGATGAACTGATTTATTCAGAAAAAATCAGTTTATCCTTATGGCATTTTTCAGAATTCTTTAGCTTAAAAACACCTGATAATAAAACCAAAATCCTACTAAGTAGAATTCAATCTCAAAAAAGTTTTAGAGTCAATGAAGCCCTTTTTATCGAAGCGTATAATTATTCTGTTCCTGAAGATCTCCCTAAAATTCAAGAAACCGCAAAACAATATCAAATGGAACAGCTTCTTCAAAAATTATTAAATCCTCCAAAACCAGAATGGGAAATCGAACAAGAAAACCGTTCAAAAAAAGAAAAAGAAAAAATAAAAAAAATTTTAGAAGATAATGAAAATTACTTCAAAAAATATTCTGATGAGGAATTGATAAAAAATTTTAATGCAATGCGTTTTATAGCCGAACAAATATATTTTAAAAAAAACAACGATGAATCTGTTACGGATATAACAAAAGAAACTTTTCTTCATTTAAAATCAATTCTTGCAAAGGTTATTTACGACCCTTGTCTTTCTGATGCAAATCTAATAACACTGCAATCCCTCGCAAAAACAGCCCCAAAAGCAGAACGATATCTTGATATGGTTTACTATACCGCTTCATGCCTTGAAACTGACACAAATGCATTTGAAAACATTTCTAATGATAACTTTCTAAAATATCTCTATTTGATTAATGTGATTCAGGGAAATATGTGTGATGTAATAAAAGGACAATTGATTGATTTCATCGAAAAAAAACCTGATTCAGCTAAAAATATTTTAATAGAATATATTAATTTATTACTTCAAGCTCATCTCAAACACTGCCATTCAGCTATCCTAAAATATTTTAAATCAACCGATATCCCGATATCCCTCTTAAAATCATTTATCCTCATATTTGCTCCTTCTGAGGAAGGCATAACAGATTGCCTTATAAAGAATTTTTTAAATGCATTTCATTTTAAAATCAAACTCAATGATCTAAATAAACTTAAAACAGTCACTACAAATGAAAAAATTCTAATAATCATCAAAGCCCTAGAAACCTTCAAAACAGAAGCCAAACTTAATTTTACCCAAGATATGGCAATTGCAATTCATTCTTTAATCGATGAAAAAGAAAAAAAACAATTAACTTCACTAAATGATTCTAAATTAAAAGTAAGAATCATTGATTATATGATAAATTGTTTCAATGATAAAACATCATTAAAATTCAAAAGTGGCTTCCAATCTCCAAAAGATTCATGCGCCTCTTTTCTTAAAACAAAATCATTAGATTTATTGAATTTGTATGAACTCAAGGAACTTTTAGAATATCATAAAAGTGAAACTGATATTTGGAATCTTCGAATAAAGGACAAAATTAGTATTTTAAAACAAAAGGATTCAGACCAAGAATTTAGTTATTTCAGTATCGACAAAATCCAAAATTTTATTTTTTCAAAAAAGATTGTTTCTCAAAAAGATTTTTTTATCGATATATGCGAAAAAATTGATGACTTCAAATCAATAATTGAAGCAAATTCGGATAACGATAAAGATCCGTTTTATAACTCAAATCTTACCTCTAAAAATGAAGAATCCTGCCGGGATGTTATATATCAAAGGTTAAAAGACAAATATGGTTATACTTTAAATTTAACAAAGGAAAAATACGAGGCATATAACAGAGTTGATTTAAATGTCTCATATATTGAAAACAAAGATTTTAAAGTCCAGATTGAATGTAAAAAAGATTCCAATTCGAAAATACTGACTGGAATAAATCATCAGTTAATTGATAAATATTTATCCCAAATTAACGAATACGGGATTTATTTAATTTTTTATTTTGAAGAACAATATCATTCTAAAGAAAAGTTAATAGAAGAGGTTGAGAAGACTATACCTCAAGATAAAAAAAACAAAATAAAGGTGATTTGTATTGATTTGACTTATGGGAAAAAGAGCCCGAAAAATAAAAAATCAAAATCCAAAAAAAACAAATAATATAGCCATACTCATCAACATACATCACCTTATAAACATCACTGAATTAATTCCTTTTAAACTCCAGCTTATCCCTTAAACCGATAAATTTTTTCCAGTTTCCAGTATCATGGGACAATCTTCCGGCAACAATGGCAGGCGATATTCCAATCTGATCCGCAAAATTTATGATTGAATCAAAAGTAAAACTCCCCTTCTTATAAAAATCTTCATACTTTCCCTTTGGAATCAAAATATCTTTTGCAAACATATCCGCTTCCAATTCCTTGTCTGTGTCAGATTTCCCAAACTCTACAAACCGGTCTTTTTTTCCATGTTTGAAGATGTGACCGATTTCATGAAAAAAAGTGAACCAGAAGATATCAGACCACTTATAACGCAAACTGAGTTGAATAAGGGCGGTATCAGAATTTAGCCAACGGGTTGCGCCATTTACGCTTGTTTGATTGAAATGAGGAGTAAAAACAACCGCAATTCCACAATCAGCACAGGTTTTTACAATTTCATTTCCAAACACCTCCGGACTTTTCATTGTAAGCGCTCTTAAGTATTCAAGCGTTTTCTCCAGCCTAGCCTGATCAAAAGGTTTTGTTTCAACTTTTTTTGCATCAATTTCCCCACACCTGAGCCAGGCAGCAAGACAGTATGAACTGATGTTTGCCATTTTTGATCTTCTAAAGGCTACCGCTTCAGTTTGCTCAATATATTCAAGAGAGCTAACCCCAAAGAAATTCAGCAGATTCTTCACTTTATCAATGACTGTCTTAGACTTCTCAATATAGTTCCATTTCACCAGTTCATTAAAACATGAAAAAAGTTTCAGTGTAGCAGTTTCTTTCTGCATCATCATGGCCTCTCGTCCCCTGGCAATAGCAACGTCATAAACACGTTGCAGATTATTCCAGAAAGTAGACGACATACCAAAAACAGCCGATAACTTAATTGCTGTTTCAGGAGTTATTGGATTTTTTCCCTGCACAATTTCATTTATGGTTTTTGTGGTCAATCCGGTTCGCTCAGAAAGATCAGCTTGAGTCATTCGGAGAGCCTCAAGGGTTTCGAGCAATGTTTTGCCCGGATGAACCGCTATCGGTGGAACAAAAAATTGATCCATACTTCCTCCTAATGGTAATCCATTATTTTTTCGATCATAATTTTACTGATCGTCTTAATATCATTCACATCACCGTTTAATGACTTTAAAATTATTCTGTACGGATGTTTTATATCCACGGAAAAACACCCTTTAAAATCGCCCAAAAGAAGGTGCAACCTTGCAGAAGGCAATTTCGATATATCAAACAAAGTTTCCGCTGAACTTAATTCACCAAGCCTTTGTGAAATCTTTTCTGACTGATCCAGATTGAATTCCCGGATCAGCTTCCTTTCATCTTCACAAATCTTCTTTAATTTTTTTTCACGAAAAGAAATTTCCATTCTGGAAAGAAAATTTATCACAAAAGAAACAATAAATCAATAATTTAATTAACCTATTAGGTTAATTAAAAAATAAAATACACACACAACTACATAAATTTTTATCAGATCTGTGATTAACGTGAGACAAAATAGCCACTTTCAAATAAAATCCCGAATGGTTTTAACTTCTCTGTCGGGCATGAAGCCTCCTGAAATAAGCGTTTTTTTAGGATAATAAACCCATAAACAATAGTCTATGAATTTGTTGGGGCATATTCATATGCTATGGATCGAGCCTACGGATCTCGGGGACGGGGGGCGTTCTTCGCCTTTGGACTGGACTAAAGTCCAGCCCTACAATATAGGCCGAGCCTACGGCTCTGCAAAATCGAAATAGTAATCCGCAGTCCCAAAGGGACGGAACATTTGAAGCAACAGGAAAGAAACTGCAGGATTCTCTATGAATGGATTCCGGAATCACGTTCCGGAATGACAAACACACGGGTTGCCGGATTACCTATCCACCAATGCAATGGAGGGACAAGTTCCGAACTGACTAAGAAAAAAAGGCATGGATTCCGGAATCAAGTTCCGGAATGACCACGGAAAAAACATTAATACGCAATTAGAATAGGACAGAAGGCAAAGGCAGAAATAGACTTTCAATTTATTTCCGCTTTTAGTAGAAGTACTCCCTTTTTTACAGTTGTGCAATTTAGGAAACAGGCCCGGGGCCCGCTAATGAGGAGTTATGGAAACGCAGGAAAGCAAGTCAATCAACGTCTTCAAGGAAAAACATTTTTTAAGATTCTGGGTGGTGCGTCTGTTCTGCACCGGGGCCTTTCAGATGCAGGCTGTGGCCGTGGGGTGGCAGATTTATGACATGACCGGCAGTGCCTATTACCTGGGGCTTGTTGGGCTTATGGAGTTCCTGCCCATGGTGCTTCTGATTTTATTCGCGGGGCATGTGGCGGATCATTACAACCGCAAATTCATCATCAGTTTCGGTCAGATGTTGAAGTTTCTGGGCATGGGGTATCTGGCCTGGGGAAGCATGACCCAAAATCTTTCCACGACCAGCCTTTTGATTACGATCACAATTATCGGAATTGTAAGCGCCTTTGACAGGCCATCCATGCAGGCCTGCCTGCCCGGCATCGTGCGCCGGGAGGTCTTCCCGAGGGCTGCGGCCCTGTGTTCGACCGCGTTTCAGATCGCCTCGATTCTGGGGCCGGCCATAGGCGGCCTTCTGTATGTTTTCGGTATTGCCTCGATTTACATTGTTTCCGGAATTTTATTTCTGGTGGCGGGAATCCTGATGCTGCTGATTCAGATGCGGCAGGAAAAGCCTGAAGGAAAAGGGGTGAGCCTGGAGTCACTCTTTGCGGGAATAAAATTCATTAAAAGCAGGGAAATCATCCTGGGGGCGATTTCCATGGATCTTTTTGCGGTGCTTCTGGGCGGGGCCACAGCCCTGCTTCCCATTTACGCAAAGGATATTCTCCATATCGGGGCTTTCGGCCTGGGCATTCTGCGTTCAGCTCCGGCCATTGGCGCCGTGCTGATGTCTTTCTTTCTGGGATTTTTCACCCTGAAACGGAGGGTGGGAAAAATCATGTATGCCAGTGTTGCGGTCTTCGGGCTGGCCACGGTGGTCTTTGCCCTTTCCTCAAATTTCTACGTTTCCCTTCTGGCCCTGATCCTTCTGGGGGCTTCGGATATGATCAGCGTGGTGATACGCCAGACGCTGGTGCAGCTCAATACGCCGGATTCCATGCGGGGAAGGGTGGCGGCTGTGAACATGCTTTTTATCGGGACTTCCAACCAGCTCGGGGAGTTTGAATCCGGGATCACGGCGGCCTGGTTCGGCACTGTGCCGGCGGCGGCCTTGGGCGGAATCGGAACCCTGCTCGTTGTGGGGCTGTGGATACGCCTGTTTCCGGAACTTTATAAATCAGACAAGATGGAGTGAGGAGAGGAAATCTTCGGAGGGCAGAGCGACCGCACTTCGACAGGCTCAGTGACCATCGCTTCGATACATCCGCCTATGGCGGACACTCAGCGACCGGAAGACAGATAGGCATGGATTCCGGAATCGAGTTCCGGAATGACGGATAAAAAGATGGGGATTTTTCAGGCGTTTTTCAGATTGGAATCCGCCGCAGGTTTTACGGGGTGTTTTTCAATAATTTCCTTCCAGGCGCTGCGGAGCTCTTCGAGTTTTTCCGCCACTTCCTTCACGGCTTGTGCATCCATTCTTGAAGTGCCTTCGTATAGGCGGTTTTGAAGGTAGAGGTAATGTTTCAGAAGGTCGCCGGAAAATTGCGGGTCTATCTTGTGATTGAGGGTGGAGGCCAGCTCAATGAGGATGTTCATCACCCGCTGGATGCAGTCATTCTTGGTCGGGATATCGCCTGCCTGAATGGCTTCAGCCGCCTTCTTTGAATCGCGCACCGCGACATCATAAAGCATCAAAAGAAGTTTGCCCTTGGAGGCGGTAAGTACACTCGTTCTGAAATAGGCGTCTGCGGCAGGATTGTTCATTTTTTTCCCTTATCATAAAAAGCCCGGACAAACGTTTTTTAATTGAAGGGAGAATACTACAGAGCCGTTTGTTTATCCATGATTCTTTGAAGAAAAATAGATTTCTCGCAAAGCTCGAAATGACAAACCCCCGTTCGCTGTGGGGAATTAAATCCCATGAGATTTAATTATCCGCCAAGGAGCTGAAGAACCTGCTGAGGAGCCTGATTAGCCTGTGAAAGCATGGCAACGGCCTGCTGATTCAAAATATTGTATTTGGAATAACTCATCATTTCCTTATCCATATCCACATCCCTGATCCTTTGTTCCGCGCCAGATGTATCCGAATAAACCATGCTCAGGTTCGCGCTTGCATTCTCCAGTCTGTTTTGCGTGGCCCCGAGGGTTGCCCGGCTTGACTGCACCCTGTTGACGGCCGAGTCAAGCTCCGAGGTGGCCCTTGAAGCCATGGCGTTGACCGCTTCAGAGATCTGTGAATTGGAGGCTGCAGTGGTGGCCTCAGTTGCGGCATTGGAAGCCTGGCCTGAGACCGCATTATCCCGGGACAGCATGGCCGCACCCTGCTGAGCGATGGCATTGAACCGGGAAAAATCGGAGACTTCATTCCCCATATTTGTATCAGGGGAATTATTTCCCGAACCGGTCGCCTGGATATTGAAAGCGGAGAGGGAGGATGGTTCTGAAAGTTCTGCCATAGGTTTAAGAATATTCCCCAGGGGCCCCATCGCATTGTCCGCAATACTTTCGCCCGACTTGGAGGTTCGGGTACTGCCAGCGGCTTGGGCGGCCCCCTCGGCGGCGGCCTTGTTTGAAAGCGATCTCATTTTCTGAATTGCACTCTCCAGGGAGCTCTGACCTTCAGAGGAAAGGGATTGTGTATCCGTAATGCGCAATTTTCGGTTATTCGCATTCAGCTGACGGGAATCTTCCGTTGACTCAGTGTCTTTCGGCTGAGACTGACTGAGATTTTCCCGAATCTGTTTTTGCGTTATCATATTTGCTGACATTTCATTCATGATCTTGTCATTTACGTTGGATATATCGTTTATCATGGGACAAAATCTCCTTGTAGGGTGATTAATTCTGTTCTGTTATTTAAATTTTAAAAAAAAGCATCGAATCCGATGCTGGTTTTGACCTGATTATTAACTCCTTTTTCCTGTCCGATGGTTTGCTTATTGGTAAGCCCTGCCACGGGAATACCTGCCTCCCCCTTGTTCTGAGTGTTTAGCAGCGCCCCATAAACAGCCACATTCTCTTTTTTCTGGGTAACGGACCCCGGGCTATAAGTCAGGGGGCTCTCTTTTTTCTCTGTTTTCCAAAGGTCAGCGAGTGATTCATTTTCCTTTTCCGGTTTCTGATACCCAGTTTTGAGAAGATAGGCCTGCTGGGAAATATCGAGAACATCCATGGTTCTGTCAAAAACAGTGGTTTTTGAACGGAAGGGAGCGGTCAGCACTTCTTTGTCTGAAACAGCTTTTTGTGTGATTTCCTTATATAAATCAGGAACCTTGGCAAGAGAAGAGCTCTTCATGAAAGCCCCGTAATACTGACTTTCTGGTGTTGTTACGGATGTGAGGGTTTCAGACATAACAACCTCAAAATAATAGTGTAGGAACTTATTAAAAATAAGTATTTCAATTTCTTAATACCATTTTTTTGAAAAAAAATCAATTATTTAACAAAAATGCTAAAGTTTAAAAAATAATATGACGATATAAAGGGATTGGAATAAGATTGGAAATTCCAACCTGATGAAAAGGCATGGATACCCGGATCGAGTCCGGGTATGACAGTACTACGGCAGGCGGAGCGACCGGCGCTTCGATACATCCGCCCATGGCGGACACTCAGCGACCGGGAGACACAAAGGCATGGATTCCGGAATTACCTATCCCGCAATGATAATGAAGGGACCAGTTACGGGATGACAAACACATGGATTCCGGAGTTATGTGGTTTTAGCGGGTCAGACTGTTTCTGCAGATTTCCCAGAAGGCCTGAAGAGCCGCGGGCCTGTTCCGGTTTTTATTGATGCAGAACCCCACCTGATAAGGTTTTAAAGACCGGATATTCAGCACGCGGATCTGATCTTTAAGGGGACTCTGATCAAGCACCAGTCCGGGAACAACCCCTATGCCGCAGCCCAGACTCACCATGGCAATGATCGCCTCATTGCCCGAAACATCCGCATAGATGTTCAGTTTTTTCCTGTTTTTTCTGAACAACCCGTCCATCCGCTTTCGGGCAAGGCCATGCGCCGGAAGAATCAGCGGTTGATCCCACCAGGATTCCGCATGTTTTTTCAGCGCCTCCGTTACCAGGCATGTGCACCCGGGGGCAATCACCAGAAGAGGCGTCACCGCCGCCTCGATAAAATCAATGGCGGAGGGAAGCCGGTCCGGCTTTGCCGCAATGGAGACATCCGCGACTCTGTCCTGGAGCATCTGGACCGCCTTTGCCTCCTCCCCTGTCTTCAGCTTGATGTGGACCTGCGGATAACCGCTCCGGAAGCGGCTCAGAATCTGATTAAGAATGCCGTACGAAGCCGTCACGGAACAGTAGATGACAAGATCCCCGCAAAGCCCCTCCTCTTTTTCCACCGCCGATTCCCTGAAGAGCCTCCACCGGGTAAGCGCATCCTCCGCGTATTTCCGGAGGAGTATTCCCGCGGGGGTCAGGGACACCGAACGGTTGTCCCGCATAAAAAGCCGCTTCCCGGTTTCCCTTTCAAGCCGCTGAATGACCCGGGTCAGCCCGGAAGGGGTGATGAAACACGCCCGGCTCGTTTTTCCGAAATGCAGGGTTTCCGTCAGATGCAGAAATATCCTTAATGAATCGTAATCCATGACCGTATCCTTGAGTATTGCATAATTTGAAACATTATGTTCTTTTTATTTCACTTTATGCAATAACAATCTTCTGCTAGTATGCCCGCACAAGTAAGCAATACTGAATCAAAAAAAATGGAGAAACGCTATGGAACTGAATTTCAACACAACTGTTTTCGACAAGGAAAAAATACAGATGGGCCCCGCCTGTGAATACATTGTAAAAGGCGGAAGGGATAAATTCAACCGGCTGAAAACCGCCTTCACCGGCATTCAGCAGATCGGCGTCATCGGCTGGGGATCCCAGGGCTTTGCCCAGTCCCAGAATCTGCGTGATTCCCTGGAAGGGACCGGTATAAAAGTAAAGGTGGGCCTGCGTCCCGGATCCTCCTCCATGGAAGAGGCGCGCAAGGCCGGTTTTTCGGAAAAAGAAGGAACCCTCGGGGAAATGATGAGCGTCATCGCTGAATCCGATATGGTCATCCTTTTGATTTCCGATGCGGCACAGGCTGAACTGTATCCCCAGATTTTCAAGGCCCTGAAGCAGGGCGCAACGCTTGGTTTTTCCCACGGCTTTCTGGTGGGCTATCTGCAATCCAAAGGGGAGTCTTTTCCCAAGCATATCAATGTCATCGGGGTCTGCCCCAAGGGAATGGGTCTTTCCGTAAGACGTCTGTACGAACAGGGACGTGAAGTCGGAGGAGCCGGAATAAACACCAGTTTTGCCGTTCACCAGGATGTCAACGGCCATGCCACTGATTACGCCCTCGCCTGGTCAGTCGCCATCGGCGCCCCCTATACGTTTATGACGACGCTTGAAAATGAATACCGCTCCGACATCTACGGGGAAAGAGGAATCCTGCTCGGCGCCGTCTACGGTCTGGTGGAGAGCATTTACAGGCGCTATCTTTCCCAGGGAAAGACACCGGAAGCCTCCTATCTTTCCACGGTGGAATCCATAGCAGGCCCCGTGTCCTCCCTCATCTCAAAGAACGGACTCAAGGCGGTCTATGAATCCTTTGACAATGCGGGAAAAGAAATTTTCAAAAAGGCCTTTTCCGCAACCTACAATCCCGCCTTCAGCGTTTTGCTTGAAATTTACGATGAGGTCTCCAGCGGAAATGAAATCAATTCCGTGCTGCTTGCCGTAAAAAGATCAAAACGTTTTCCGATCAGCAAAATAGAGAACAGCCCCATGTGGCAGGTGGGTAAAAAAGTCCGTGCAGACAGGGATATCCGCAAAATCCCCGTGGACCCCTTTGTCTGCGGCATTTATCTTGCCGTGATGACGGCTCAGATCGACGTGCTTTCTGAAAAGGGACATCCCGGTTCTGAAATCGCCAATGAATCCGTGATTGAAGCCGTTGATTCCCTTAATCCGTTCATGTTTGCCAAAGGCCTTTCCTCCATGATCGACAACTGTTCCGTAACGGCAAGACTGGGAGCCCGCAAATGGGCGCCTAGATTTCACTACATGCTGGAAGAGGAAGCCTATCCGGCCATCGACAGCAACAAGGCGGCGGATCAGGAAATCATCAGCAGATTTCTGAATCACCCCGTACATGAAATCATCGCCGTATGCGCAAAACTCCGTCCGAGCGTGGATATTAAAGTCCTGTAAAACAGGATCTGTCTGCATCTCTTTCTATACAGGCGCAATCCGCCTGTATAGAAAGAAAGACCGAAGGTCATTCCGAACGAACGTGAGGAATCCGGATTTCTAGTGTAGCGTATCATTCATATAGGTACACAATTTTGAACGTCATTGCGAGGAGCTCCGCGAGAAGCAATCTTGTCAAACAGATCTTTATATTACGGATTGTGTTCTATGATTCATTCTGTCTTTAAATAAACATCACCTGGCTTGTTCATATCCGTTCCTTCGGGATTGCTTCGCAAAGCCTCGCAATGACAATAAAAAGTACAAATAATTACGTTACACGACACTAACAAAGCCCGAAATGAGAGGCTTTCGACAGGCAGAGCGACCGGCGCTTCGATACATCCGCCTATGGCGGACACTCAGTGACCGGAAGACAGATAGGCACGGATTCCCCAATTTAGTGTAGTGTAACATTTATATTAGGTTCACAATACGACCCATACATATCCGGACTTTATTAATCCGTCCACTTCTCTTAATGCGTCCTTGCATCCCCTATTGGGCCTGAATCCGTAGCTTATGGCCAGAAATTCATTTTCAAATATCGGTTCAAGCGCATATTTTATAACGGTTTCAACAATCCTATCTTTTACCGTCGGAATACCCAGGGGTCGTAATTTACCAAAACCTTTTGGAATATACACCCGCCTTACTGGTTGCGGTTTATATTTCCCTTCTTTTAAGGTTTCTGATATTTCTTTTAGATATTCTCCCGCTTTTGATTCAAATTGTTGTATCGTCATCTTATCAATGCCTTTTGCTCCGCCATTTGCCTTTACCTGTTTCCAAGCTGCTTCCAATGTTTTCATCGAATATATCTTGTCTATCAGGCTAAACCACTTACCTCCCTTGACTCCGTTTCCCAGAGCCGTCAGCATTCGTTTTGTCCAGATCGTTGCTTCCACCCATTCCCATTTGTTTTGGGTTTCTGTCTCTGTCCCTTGTTTAGCTTCTCTGCACTCTCGAGACTGTTCCATTATTTAACTGCACCTTTCCAGAGTTTCCGAATCTATTTTCCTACCCCCCTTCCCTAAACTTGGCTTTACTTTCCATGTCTTTCAGCACCTTATGCTATCGGTACTATGAGGGTTCTGACTTCTGTTATTCTTCACTGGAATAACAGATATCCCTGCTTATTGCGTTTTACTTTCCTATCATTCCGCCCCCACCCACGCTATGGTATTCCAGATCGCTTCAATCGTTTCGCTGTCTTGTTCAGCTTCTGGAATGGAAGTTTTTTTCAATCTTCTCAGGCTTCGCCTTGAATGAGGCAGCTCGCCTTTCCATCACGCCGTATCGGGTTCATTATCTTGCGGACTGACTGTTCATTTCCAGTTGCTCTCCACCCCACTTTACAGTGACGCAGTTACTTTCAATTACAAAGATTACAGCTCATCTCTGACATGGACTTTCACCATGCTAATAAAACGCCTTCACAGGCGCACTCATTCCGGAAGCTTGACTCCGGTATCGATGCCTTTTATTTTCTCCTCATGAAATCATCAATAATAACTTGTTCAGTATGAGGGTAAAGCGGACCGTTTCTGTTCCCTGGGAAATTGCCTTTTCCATTGCCGTTCATTTGTTTATAGATATGCAGGTTTATCCTTAACGATTTAAGGTTGAGGGTTTTCCAAGCGAAATGGGTTGATATTAATGGAGGAGCTGATAAAGGAGTAAGAGGGAGGTGATCAGGCGGATAAAGTAATCGCTTTTTGGCGGGTAAGCGAGATTTCGATTTTCTCTTTCTGTTGAATGAGATTCAGACTTTTAATTTTTTCCATAAAGACATCATTTACTTTTATTATTTTCCCGTAGATGATCCAGTGGTTTGCCCAGGAGGTTGTTATTTTATTTACCAGCATGGGTTTCATTTTAGTGAACATTTTATGAGCTGAAGGACTTGCTGTTTCGCAATTGAATTCATAGTCGGCAAAGCGGTTGTCGTAGAGCATCAGGAGCGTTAATAAGGCTCTGCCGAATTCATTCTTAGAAGGCACATGGGGGTAAATTTCATTAATGATCAAAATTCTGCCGGAAGTGGATATCCTTAAATGTCCTATGGTCTGACTTTTAAAAAAAATGTCCCAGTGAACGATGGTGCCGGTAGAGGTGCTGCTTTTCTGTTCAATCACAGAATAGCCGGAATTTTTCAATAAGGAGATTTTATCGATCAAAAATTTTTCGAATTCGCTTTCGGCATAGAATTGAGAATGCTTCAGTTTTTCGATTAAGTTTGATTTCGGGGATAGAGAATAGACGTTATAAACTGTTGAAAAGAAGAGAATAAATAGGATTGTTAAACATTTTGTCGGGGTAAATAAATTCATAGATATAACCTTATCACAGGATTTGAATCTTAGCAAATCATACAGCTTTTTTTGTGATTTTGGAGGAATACTGAGTAATTCGCGGGTTAGGATGACTTGGGGATTCAATAATACACCGGGTTTTATTCCCGTTAACAAAATACGCAACCTTTCTGAGACCGCCATTCTGAATGCACTGTTCTCTCACACAGTTAATTCTGGTACGCATTTAAAATGGTGTAGAATTCTTCCTGGCACTTTTGGTATAATCTTGGCGTATTGATAAAAAATAAGATCCCGGATGGTTTTGACTTCTCTGTCGGGCATGGAACCTCCTGAAATGAACTTACTAAAGATAATAAACCCATAGACAATAGTCCAGAATTTGTTGGGGCACATTCATACGATATGGATCGAGCCTACGGCTCTTGGAGGGAGGTGAGGTTGTTCTTCACGATTGGACTGGACTAAAGTCCAGCCCTACAATATGCCCCGAGCCTAAGGCTCTGCAAAACACGAAAGGGTAATCCGAAATCCCGGAGGGATGATTCAGCTTGTGGCAACGGTTTGAAATCCGTTGAAAAAATTTCCGTCCACGCATAAATAAGTACTAATTCATACTAAATTAGTACTTATAAACATATCTAAGTATATTCAAAATGATTACACTAAATTAATAATAGTTGATTTTAACTGGCATCTATAATATACTAATTTATACTAAATTAGTAGTAAAATACATAATCATTTTATTAACAAGGAAATACAGGTTGAACATTATCGAAAATCCACCGGATTGGCAGGCGCATTTAAAAAACAAGCCTGACCTTGTTTTAAAAATGATTCAAGATGAGAATATTCATCGAATCCTCAAAAAAGCCAACTCGGAATATCTTTACTGGGACAAATTCAAATACCTTCATTTTCCTCGAGATATTTCAAGTGAAGAAGCCTGGAGCTTTTTGAAATTTTCAAGGCTTAGCCAGCAAAAAATGACTCCCATAAAAGATAAAGAGTGGAAATCTTTTTGGTATTGGCTGCCTGATATCGTCTTAAAAAACTTGAGTCTGATTGATCAGCAGGCTACGGGCAATATATTGGTCAGCGACCCCGTGATCAGTCAAAAAGTCTATAAGGAAAATTTTTTAATCAGTTCCATCATGGAAGAGGCTATTGCCTCAAGCCAGCTGGAAGGCGCCTCCACAACAAGAAAAAAAGCCAAAGAAATGCTGAAAAAAGGAGTCAGGCCCAAAAACAAACCCGAGCAGATGATTTACAATAACTTTCATACCATTAAATGGCTGAAAGAAATGATTCACCTTCCTCTTTCCTCTGATTTGATAAAAGAAATCCAGAAAAGAATCACCTCTGATACCCTGGATGATGATTCCTGCGCCGGGAATTTTCAGACTCCTGACGAAGAACGAATCCATGTGGGCCTGGATGACAAAATCATTTTTACCCCGCCGCCTGCCGATGAAATCGAATCCAGAATTAAAGCGCTCTGCGCATTTGCAAACAGCGAAAGCAAGGATGAATTCATTCATCCCATCTTAAAGGCCATACTTCTTCATTTCTGGCTCGCCTACATTCATCCGTTTTCAGACGGAAACGGACGAACGGCCAGGGCTTTGTTTTACTGGTACATGCTGAAAAACAATTACTGGCTGTTTGAATATCTTTCCATATCCAGGATTGTCCTGAAAGCCCCTGCTCAATATGTAAGGGCTTATCTTTATACTGAAACCGATGACCTAGACTTAACCTATTTTATTTTTTTCCACTTAAGAGTCATTCTGCTGAGTATTAATGATTTAAAACACTATCTTATGAATAAACAGAAAGCCCATCTTGAAACAAGGGAACTAGAGGAAATATTTCCAGAATTAAATCCCCGCCAGATGGAAGTGATCCGGCACGCACTCAAACATCCGGACACTGTCTACACCATCAAAACCCATCAAAACTCTTTTAAAATTGTCTATCAGACAGCCAGGAATGATCTTTTGACTTTGGAAAAGAATTTATTATTTAAAAGAAAAATAAGGGGAAATAAATTTGTTTTTATTCCCGCCCCCCTGCTTTTGAAAAGGCATGAGGAAGGGATGGCTTCTTAAAAATTTTAAAACGCAAACGATTTTTTTCTTATACCTTCATACTCACCTTATATAGCGATCTTATCGCGATCTGGTTTTCAGTTTTCGAAGTTCCTCATACTCTCCCAAAACCGTATCCAGCCAGTCTAGCCTCTGTTCACAGTTCATTGCCTGAAAATGGGTTTTCCCATCCCATCCCCGGGGTGAGCTGAAAGACTTACTTTTTTTTTGTTTTTTTGTGAGCACTTTTGCTGTCTTCACAAAGGGTCTCCAGTGTTTCAAGGTCATATTTATCTTTGGGTCTCAGAGGTTTTATTTTTTTCTTTATCATAATCAAAGCCTTGCGGTTCAGGACCCGGATGATATTTTTCCCCAGGGGTACTGGTTCTGAAAATTCGATCCATTTATGGTAATCCCCTCCCGTTGGATCAAGCATGACATCCAGCTGATAAAAAGAAGAATCCTTGTTTTCAAAAGTCATCACCAGGGCATTCTTTTCCTTTACCAGTCTTTTCAGTTTAACAGAATCCTTGAGAATAAGAGGAGAAACAGCCGCTCTTGGCTTCATTTTTAAATTTTGAACCGCTTTCAGAAAGCGCTGGATGTTTTCGTCTGTCATTTCAAGAAAGACATCCACATCCAGGGTCATTCTCTCGACCCCTTGCAGAACACAGGCTACGCCCCCGCATAAAATAAAATTCACCTTCTCCCGGGCCAAAGCAAGAAGAATTTCCTTTATACGGCTTTGCATGTTTGTTTTCCGCCTTTACATTTTTTCTCACAAACAGAATCACCAATAATCATTAAAAGAGAGTACATTAATTTCAAAGATTATTCAAATTCATTATAAGGCATGAATCCAGCTGAAGACTAGCCTTACAACATGGGCCGAGCCTATGGCTCTACAAAAAACGAAATTGTAATCCAGAATCCCTGAGGAACAGGGCAAGGGGGGATTAATCATTTTCTGTATCTGGCAATCAGCGCTTCTAAATTTTTCTTATCGTTATGGATCAGGGTGGATAGATTTTCCTTTATCTGTTCCGGGGCCAGATCCCACCATCTTAATTCCTCAAGCAAATTCCGGGTTTCATCATCAAATCTCATTTTTATCGGGTGGGAGGGAATTCCCCCGACGATTTTATAGGGTTTAACATCACGGGTCACCACGGCTCTTGTGACAACGGATTTTTAATCCGTTGAGAGGATTTCAACCCGGTGCGGAAATTCTTATTTCTTTATTCTGCATACATTTTCCAAATTGGGAAAAGATAATAAATTCAATATTTTGTTGTAGCGGCAAGGGCCTTTAAGGTAAAATTAAACCCGTCTGTTAATTTGAGTTTTTAACAAAAACCATAATTTTCGGAGAATTTATGAGAAAATATTTTCTTTTCTTTTTAGTCCTTGTCCCTCTTTATTCCTTCCCCGCTTTTTCCGCTGAAAACATTTCCGTTCAGAATATGATCAATTTAAAAAACCTCGATTTTTCCGAGGCGGATATCAAAAAACAGATCGACCAGTCAGAGGCCACTTACACGCTCACAAATGACGAAAAGCAGACTCTAAAACAGGCCGGATTCTCAGACGACTTCATTCAGCATGTGACAGACTTCAAACCCGGAGCGAAGCCTGCTGCCGCTGTTTCAGCTCCCGGCCCAGAAAAAAGGGAAACAGAGCTTCCCCCCTCAGAACAAAAGGGCAATCCTCTTCCTTCAGGGCTTCCTCCGGGACTCCCCGAAACAGGAGGGGCCCCTCCTGCTATAGATAATACTCCATACGAAACAGAAACGGAAAAGATACCTTCAGACGAAGAGGGTGTTTCATCAGAGGAACAAGATTATCAAAACGATCAGAATACCGGTTCAGCCGAAAACCAGACGAACGATCCGCGCGTGGCAATTGCGGGAACATGGAAGGCAACCCTTTATTATCAGGGGGCTCCAAACGGCATGATGACGGTCCAGTTTTATCCGAACGGCAATTATTCCAGCTTTACTCAATACGGGTATCAGCAGATGTCTGTAACCGGAAACTATGAGGTTCAAAACGGAACGGTATCCGGCAGAACCCAGATGGGGCAGTACTTTTCCTATTCTTATGCCCTTAACCAAAATCAACTTATCCTCGTCATGCCTGAATGGGGAGGACAGGTTTTTTTCTTCCGACAATAATTTTTATTTAAGGAGATCCTGATGACCCGGAACAAAATCATTTTCATAACCGTTGGCGCCCTTATTATTCTGTATCTGATATCTTCATTATTTTCAACAAAGCCTCCCGCGGGGGGCGCCAGGTCCGGAATCCCAGGCGTGCAGGACATTCTGGAACTCAAAAAACTCGGTTTTTCTGAATCGGAAATTCAGACGGAACTTGGCAAGCATCCTTCCCTGCCCCTCCTTTCCGCCTCTGACGAAAAATGTCTCGCCTCACAGGGCTTTTCCTCAGGGCTTATTGAATTGATAAAGAGCAAAGCCCCCAGACCGCTCCTCACCAATGAAGAGGTCCTCGCCATGAGCAAGCGCCCCTTAAAGGAATTGCTTGAAAAATGCAACGTCTCTGAATGCCGTTTTAAAAATGATCCCGCCTCTCTGCTTGCCTTTTCCAAAAATAAAAAAATTCCAAAAACCTTTGTCTATGTGGTCAGGGGAACTCCGTTAAAATTTGATGATCTGAGCACTCTGGCCAAAGCAGGGGTTCCCGCAGGGGAAATGGAGCTTCTCCTCCGGTATCTGGGGTGTGAAAAAACAGCGCTTTCACCTTCTGAAGCCCTGGACTGGCTGCATCAGGGAATCCCGCAGCCGGTGATCACTCTCATCAAATCCGGATCCGCCAAAACCCTTTCAACTCAGACCTCTTCCGCAACAAAACCCGTGCCTTCCGGAAAGGTTTTTTACTCGCACCCTCTGGAACTGTTTTCTCTTCTCTACCCGGAAAACTGGAAGCGGATAAACAACATCGAAGAGGCAAACGTGACCTACTCCTTTACCCCGGAAACTGAAAAAAATTCCAGCGACGATCTTGAAATTTTTGCGACGGCTATGGTTATTTCGATCGGAGCGGATTCCATTCTTGAAAAATCCAGCAGCGTAGACGCCCTCAAAAAAATGCTCCCCCTCATCCGGCAGGATGAGCCGGAGATGAATCCTGTCGGAGAAATCAAACCCGCCAGACTGGGTAAAGAAGACGCCGCCTCCCTGACCTTTCAGGGGAAGATGACTAAAAAAACCGGGGAATTTTCAGCCGAATTCTACTTTTGTCTGAAAGGAAAAAAAGCCCTCCTGTTTATGACCGCAGCACCCGTAAAACGCTACAGTGAATATAAAAACATCTTTGAAGACATCGTAAAAAGCCTGGAATTCCTTCCGGATAAAACTCCGGAACGACAGGAAAAAATGTACACGGTTGAGGAACTCGCAACCCGTTATAAGGAATCCGTGGTCTCTGTGGTCACCCAATACAAAAATGGAAACGGAGGATTCGGAACCGGCTTCATCATCTCGGAGGACGGCTACATTCTCACCAATCACCATGTCGTCTGGGACACGGAAACAAAGGCCCCCGGCATCAATTTTACCGCCGAATGGGATGATTCCACAAAAATCCCCAAACAGAATCTTGAGCTCATCGACTGCCGGTTTCAGAGCAACAACAGCCCTTACATGGACAACTACGGAGTGGATGTCGCCATTCTTAAACTTCCCGGCGGGAAAAAATACAAACCCATCCCGCTCACCCCTCTTTCGGAGGTAAAACTGGGGGATGCCATTATGACGCTGGGATATCCCGCGCGCACTCTGATGCAGGGTCTTTCCCTTGTCATCACCTCGGGAGTGGTTACACGCTTCAATCGCGATCCCCTGAATGAATCCGTATCCTCCATTTATATTGATGCCAGCATAACCCACGGAAACAGCGGCGGCCCCTGTGTCAGCCTGACAACCGGCGGGGTTATCGGTCTCAATACGTTCGGTCAGGATATTGTCACGGATCCTTCTCAACAGGTCAATAACAACCTTATTGCATACAAGGGAGTCCTGCCCATTCTTCAGGCCTTCCGGGAATTCCCCCTGGAAACACGGATTTCCGCGGAAAGACGGAATACTCTTGATTCCATGGACTATGCGGATATCGCCATAAGAAGCATGGAAGACATGGCGCCTAAAGCCGCCTCACGGATTATTCAGAAGGCGCTCCAGACCTCCCGGGGAGACTCCGCGGAAATCCTCTATCTGGCGGGACAGATAAAAATCGCTTCCATCGACTCCACGGAAGATAAAACCTCCGTCAATGAAGCCATTCAACTGCTGGAAAAGGCCCTTCAGCTTAAAAATGACCATCTCTCCGCCAGGATGCTTCTGTCTCAGATTTATGAACAATCCGGCGATCCGGTAAAGGCGATCTCCGAGGCCGGCAAAGCCGTTGAAAATTCCCCCGGAAACTGGATGGCCTATCATAACCGGGCACGCCTGAACTGGGTGATGAAACGCAACGAAGAAGCGCTCAAAGATATTGAAGAGGCCAAAATCAAATCACAGAACGTTTTGCCCCAGCCTTATCTTCTCTCTGCCCAGATCCTCTATTCCATGAACCGGCTTGATGACGGAAAAAAGGAATATTTGAAAGCCCTCGAAATTCATCCGGATAATATTGAGGCAAGACTTGGAATGGCCCAGTATCATGTTCTGAAAAAGAATGATGTTTCGGCTCTGATTGAATTTGATTCGATTCAGAAGCAGTACCCCAGTCATCCGATTCTCCTGCAGAATATGGCCTCCTGTTACAGGCGCATGGGAAAGGCGGACAAGGCGGTTGAATTGTTCATCCAGTCCATAAACCGCTACCAGGAATTCGGGATCACCGGGCCTGATGCCCTTTATTTTGATCTGGCTCAAACGATTGAGGAGGATAAGAATGATTTTAAATCCTCCATTCTCTATTACACCCTCTATATCACGCTCTTTGAAAAAGCCGAGTACACCGCTGAAATACACCGGCGACTGGGAAGAATGATGCTTGAAAAAACAGGCCTTCAGTCCGTGGCCAGAGCCCATTTTTTGTGGGCGCTGCAGTACGATGACAAAGACCAGGAATCCAAAAGCCGGTTTGAACAGCTCCAGTCGGTCTTCATGTCTATTGAAGACATTCAGAAAATGATGGAACTGAAATACGTTCCCATGACCGCCGCCAAAATCATTGCCGTCAATCCGCTTAATTTTGAAGTCCAGAGCAACATTAAAACACTTCTGGAAAATTTTCCCCCTCTTCTTGTCCGGGCCATGCTGGAATCGGAAAAAAATTATGCGGAAATCAAACAGAAGATGACCCAACAGCAGGGAGGAAATCAAAACAACACCCAGGAGCAGCAGGGTAATGCCACTGCCCGGCAACAGAATCCCGCAAGAGGTCAGGCTCTTCCTGCGGAATTCGTCGGCACCTGGATCGGCCAGCTCAGAATAAATGGAACAGGAGTCCCTGTGGGACAGATTCAGGTTCAGTTTTCCGCCGATGGAAGATTCTCCTCCGTCTCAACCATGGGAAACCAGAATGAATCAGACCAGGGAACTGTCAGCATCGAACAACGGGTGTTTGTTTTCAACAGCGATACAGGAAGAAGCGTGCGCTATATGTTTCAATGGAACGGACAGAGTCTCGTTTTCACCATACCGGGCATGGGGGATATCCCTTTTCAAAAGATGAATCAGTAATGATTTTACAGGGCTGGGCCTTAACCCGGCCCTGATTAAGCGATTCATCAAACTTCGTTAGAAATATATACCGCATTTATTACTCTTTGGCCTTATCTGAAAACTTCTTCCGCAATATCAGGAGTGTGTGAAAGAGAAAAACAATGAATACCTTCGCCGATAAAATAATCGACTTCAACAAGTCCCTTGATTTCAAAGGCACACTGCCTTCCGGAATCCGGATCATGAATCCTTTCAAGGAAAATAAAATCATCCTGCCCGTGTCCAGCGCCTTTTACAAAAAATATTACAACGACAACAACACAAGGCACATGATTTTAGGCATCAATCCGGGCCGGTTTGGCGCAGGCCTCACAGGCATTCCGTTCACCGACCCCAAACGGCTTCAAAGCCGCTGCCAGATTGAATACCAAGGCGATTCCGCCCACGAACCTTCCTCTGTTTTTGTCTATGATGTGATTGAAGCCTTCGGCGGAGAACCTGAATTTTATAATCAATTTTATATCAATTCCATCTGCCCTTTAGGGTTCACCTCTGTGAAGAATAATGGAAAAGAAGTAAACTACAATTATTACGAAAGCAAAGAATTGACCCAATCTGTTTTCAATTTCGTGATTAAGAGCATCAAAAAACAGATTGCATTCGGAATAATCACGGATGTCTGCTTCTGTTTTGGAAAAGGGAAAAATGAAAAATTTCTGCAGAAGATCAATCAGCAGTTTCATTTTTTTGACAGAATCATCGGCCTGGATCATCCCCGTTTCATCATGCAGTACAAAACAAAATCAAAACAGGCTTATATCAATAAGTATATTGCGGCCTTCAGACAGGTTCTGTAAAAAAATGAACCTGAAAGTTCCAGAAGGACAGACACAGAAGACCAGACTTTTTAAAAACGGGATTTAACAGAAACCGTCCATGTTCTTGCCCTGCCGGAAAATGTAAGCGCATCATAGGCTTCCCCCAAAGGGGTCTCATATTCATCTTTCAAAAGGTTTTTTCCGCTTATGCTGAAGGAGAGATTTTCATTATATCTGGCAATGAGAACAAGATCCACCGTGCAGAATTCTGAAGTTTCCTGATCAGGGTCTCTTGTTTTTCTGGGTGAGATGTAGTGAAAAAGCCCCTGAAGATCCAGATTTTCAAGCAGGGAATGACTATGGGTGAGATTGACCAGATATTCAGGAAAATTAATCAGGTCATTTTTGCGGTCATCCTGCCAGGCGCAGGAAAGCGAGGTTTCCTGCCCTCCGGGAGAACGATGTTCCAAATTTACTTCAATACCCTGAGTAGAAAAAAACCAGGAATTTGAATACTGTTCAATCATCTGGGTATTTTCATTAAACTCTTCGGAATCGATGATGAAATCCCTGAATTCGCTGTAATAAACAGAACAGGTCATTTTAAAACCGTCAAACACCGACTGCTGATAAATTATTTCATAGGAATTAACCCTTTCGCTTTTCAGATCAGGGTTATTCAGGATGTAAACATTGTCCTGGTAATATGCCTCATAAAGGGTCGGGATTCTGAATCCCTGACGCGCCGAGATTTTAAATAAATGATCGGAACAGGGCATATAGCCCAGCCCGGCGTAATAGGCGAAATTTTTATCAAGAAGCTCATGCTGGTTATAGTGGACTCCGCAGGACCCATAAAAGGAATCTGAAAAAACATATTCATTGTTGAGAAAAACCTTTAAAACATAAAACTCTTTTTCAATATCTGCCCATTTCAATTTTGCGGGACTCTTTTCACCATTTTCGATTTCCGTATCCGCATTCAGAATTTCACAGCCCAGAGTCATACGGTTCTTATTCAGTCGTTTTGAAACACAAAGGACTTCCGCTCCCAGACTCCGTGAAAGGATTTCATCGTACCATTGCCATACCTCCGGACGGAAATCAAAGGAATCCTCATAGTCATAGTCATCATAAAACAACCTTACCTTCAGGGTTTCGAATTCAGTGATTTCTTTATCATAGCTGAGGTCAACAAATCCGCGGAGTTCCTTCTGATAATTATCGTCCGAGCTGAAGACGGAATAGCCGTTTCCTCCTCCAAACCGATAAAAAAAATCTGCCGCAGCACAGGTCAGTGTCCAGTCCCTGATTTTATATTTTAAATAATAATGCTGTGTCCGGGTAAGTGCGTCATCCCATTTTCTTTCAGGCGGATCCATGTTCTTATTTTTAAAATAGTATTCATCTTTGCAGGCTTCATACCCTGAGGAAAAGAAAATCAGTTCCCCTTCGTTTTCAAACCTGTGCCCTGCACTCAGGGAATAAAGCTGATTATCCCTGGTCCCGGCCTCAAATAGGGTTCTGTAAAACGGGCTTTCAGGATTCTTTGTTTTGACGTTGATAACCCCCATGCAAGCGGAGGTTCCATAAATTGCGGAGTCAGGCCCTTTCATGATTTCAACCTGCTCAATGGCTTCAATGGGAATTAAAAACCGGCCTGTGGCATCAAGGGCTGAATTGCCCACGGATTCATTCAGGGGGTGTCCGTCGATAAGGATCAAGACCCTGGTATTGTAGTCATAGGGGGTGCCGATCCCCCGAAATACAAGCTGATCAAATATCGGATCTTTTGAAACAAAGCATCCGGAAACAGAGGCAATGATTTCTCCAAGAGTTTTATATTGAAAAGCGTAGATCTGATCTGCCGTGATAACCGTTACAGAGGAGGGGATATTGTTTGGATGAGTGGCGACTTTCTGAAGGGTCACATCACCAAGAAAGGAAAGGGTGTAATCAGGACCTTCTTCCATGCCCTGGCCAAAAACATTAAAAGAGAGGAAAATAAAATACAGGTTTTTCAGAATAACAAACGGATGCCTGAATAAGACAGCCAACCTATGTATCGTGAAGATAAACATATGAACATATAAGCATCTTAACATTCCGGTTTCAAGCAGAATTTATGTTAACCCGAATTTTGCGCGTAAGCGACAAATATTCGGGATGCAATGCCTGTTTGCCCCAGTCAAAACAGGCTTGCGCAGACAAAAGGTTGTTTTTTACCTGAATACAGGATGGGGGGCAATTTGTGCCCAAAGATTGAAGTCAATAGGGGGGGCTGGAAGGATTGATTTATTAGGATTCGAATGGATTTTTCTGATTTTTCATGCAATAGAAGGGTTAAGTACTCCCGGGTTTCTTCAAATTCTCAATACCTTTCCCCGATTAAATCCTGTCGAGCACTTCCTGCCTTTTGCCTGCATATTCTTCTTCTGTAATCAGGCCTTCATTTTTCATCTGCTCAAGTTCACGGAGCTGCTCCGTGGCGGAACCTGATAAATTCTTTTTCAGCACAGGTGCGCCTGCTTTTTCCCTTTTAGGTGGGGACGGTCTGGACGGCAAAGCTTCTTCCATTTCCTGATCGCCACCGCTCCTGTGGGGCGGGGCTTTCAATTCCTCAGCCGGAGCTTCCGGTCTGAAGCCTTCTGAAACATAGGGAATGATCTCCCGAAGAATGTTTTCATTGAGCTTACGGGCAATACGCTGCCAGTCCAGCGATGTGCCGCAGCCGTCATTTTTGGAAAGAAGTTTCTTTTCACGGGGGCTAAAAAGCTCATAGCGAATATCGAGCGAAGCCGAACCCGCACCAAAACCGACGAGGAGCCTCGCCGCCTTGCTTCCGGGTTTGTATTTGATGAGGGTGATATGGATCAGGTACTCTCCCTCCCCCTTTCGAAAGCTGAAACGAGATTCTAAAATCCTTACATCATAGCCGCCACGTTTTGTCAGAATATTCCTGAGATCCTTCTGGAGCCTCTCCGCCATCTGCAGAGTCGGCTTGTTCGATTCTTCACAATCCACAAGAATCGCTATTCTTTCGCCGCTCCCGTAAACAGGAAAAAGCGGCATAAGCAGAATCAGGGAAAGAATAAAACCGGCTCTGGTAAAGAAGGATCTGAAATCGCTTTGTTTCATGGAACAGCTCCAAATAAGGGTTGTTGTTTTGAAATTTTACTTCCACTTTGAAGGATGGAACTTGAATTGTCAATTATGAATCAAAACAGAATAGGTTCAGGAAAAAATCTACTCCACCTCATCAAAAGGGGATAAAAGAATCTCTGTTTTGCGTTCGGGCACAGGCTCCGGTTTTTTCTCGGTCCTAAGCATTCTGCCTGACCACCAGATCCCCAGAGCTCCGGCCAGGAGATCGGTTGCAAGCCTTCCCCAGAAAATTCCTTCAAGGTCAGACAACAGGCGTCCGGCAATGGAAAAAGGAATCAGCAGAATGGCAACGCGGATAAAATTGAGCATGAGGGAATGAAAAGGTTTATGAATGCCTGTGAGAACAAACCCTGCGTACCGGTGGACTTCCAGAAGCCCGTAACCCATGCAGGTGATGTAGATGTAAAAACAGAGAATATCGACCACCGACTTTTCCTTTGAAAAAAAACCGGCCAGGGACTTAGCGAAAAAAATAAAGGCAAGGCCGATAAAAATCCCGTAAAGGACGGCGAAGGTCATGGTTCCCTTCCTGGCCGTCATGATTCTGTCCATCCTTCCGGCCCCGTAGTTCTGCGCAATAAAAGGGATAAGCGACATGCCCACCGTCATGGGAATCATGAAGGCAAACAGTTCAATTCTCACAGCCACCCCCATGGCGGCAACAGCGGCATTTCCATATCCAGCCACAAGCCAGGTAATCACGGCGGATGAAATCGGGGTAAGAATCATACTTGCAGCGCCGGGCAGACTGAATTTGAGGATTTTATTCCACGACACCCAAAGATCCTGAACCCTGAATCCCCTCAGATCAATCACCTTCATCCTCCTGTCTAGAATATAAAGCGCAACAGCCAGACCTGCGCCCTGGGCAAAAATGGTCGCAAGGGCCGCACCCGCTATGCCCATTTTAGGCATTCCCAGTTTGCCGAAAATGAAAACAATATCAAAAAAAACATTCATAAAAGTGCTCCCGGCCATAAGCATGCTCACCGCCTTGGTGTTGCCTGAGCTGATGATGACATCTGAAGCCACGATATGCAGCACCATAACCCCTGTTCCCCAATACCAGATCTTCATGTAGCGCTCTGTCAGAACAAGAACTTCCCCTGAAGCCCCAAGCGCGGAAAAAACAGGAACAATCGTAACTCTTCCCAGTACAGCTATCACTATCGCCACAAAAAAGGAAAGGATAAGGGCATGGGTGGTGAGCGTTGCGGCTTTTCCCTGGTTCTTTTCCCCCAAGGCGTGGGCAACCAGTGTCATGGAACCCGTTCCAAGCCCCCTGATCACAAACATGAGGAACATCACGACAGGAAAGCTGAAGGAAATGGCGGCTAAAGCCTCTGTCCCGAGCATGGAGACAAACCAGGTGTTGGTCAGGTTATACATGGTCATGGCAAAAGTCCCTGCAAGCATGGGAACAGCCATCCGGATAATTACTTTTGAAACATTCTCACTGACAAGTTTTGACATTATTGAGACCAGATCCTTCATTATGTACTCAAGATGAGATTAACGCATAAATCCACAGGGAAGAAATAGATGACATTAACGCATAAATTAAATGGATATAATTTTATTTTATATAGAGAAGTAATCCTGATTGTTCAATATAATTCATCAACCTGATTTATCTGAGACCCGTAATTCGATGAACAGATTTACAAGACTACTGAATGATATCGTTTTCAGTACCATGAGCTGTGCACTGTGAGGATTTCTCATCCGCGGTGAGCGCGTAGGCGACTTTGGACACAGGACAGAATAATTGTCTGCGGATATAAGAATTCGTATCCGACATGAACGGGTCAGCAGGCCATAATCGCTGAATAATGTCCGCTGCCTTTCCTTCGTTAATCCCATAAGAGGCGATATTATCATTGATCGCTTTCAGATTTGCCAGCTCCGTCCTGTTCCGGCTTTTATTGCGCGCCACCAGAAAACCAGGGATTCCAATCGCGACCAGAAGGCCGAGGATTGCAACAACAATCATTATTTCAACTAAGGTAAACCCGCCCAGAGATGAGGATTTGGTTTTCATAAGCCGCATATAACATATTTTCATCAAGAAATCAAATATATTACAACCCATTTCAAAAACAGAAGTAACATCCGTCCGGAAGTTATTTTTCTGAATCCGCTGCCTGAGTACGTGATAAAATGAACAGACTGCCACCGCCCGACTTCAGGCGGGTCTATTTGGAACCAGTGTTTCATGGGCAAAAAAATTCTTCACCCTGAATATCCGCAGAGGCTCTGAGACGTTTTTAACTTTTACGGGATCAAGTTTTTCAAGCGCGATATCCGGTGGAAGACGGCCGGCCGTTGCGGCGCTTAAAATGATCTCCCCGGCCCTGGCCACAGAACAGAGCCTTGAACTGATGTTCACATTGCTGCCGATGACCGTATATTTTTTCAGCTGCTCAGAGCCGATATTCCCACGGCTCACTTCCCCGGAATGAATGCCGATGCCGATGGAAAAGGGCTTTTTCCCCTGTTCAGCAAAATGCTTATTGAGTTCCTGCTGGGCCTTCTGCATTTCAATGGCGGCCTTTACTGCCCTTTCATGGTCATTTTCATGGTAAAAGGGGCCTCCGAAAACCGCCATGATGCAGTCCCCCATGTAGTTGTCTACCATGCCGTCAAAACTGAAGATGATTTTCGTCATCACCGAGAAAAACTCGTTCAAGAAATCCATGACCTCCATGGCCTGCATATGTTCGGAAATGGCCGTAAACCCCCGGATGTCGCAGAAGATGATCGACACTTCCTCTTTTTTCCCGCCGAGTGAAATCTTATTCTCCTCCTTCATCAGCATTTCCACCTGTGCCGGCGGAAAATACTGCGAAAGACGGCTTCGCTTGTTCTGCTCTTCCGTTATTTTTTTTATGAGATAGGAATTCTTGATGCACACGGCCGCCTGATTGGCCAGGGCAACTAAAAGCTCCAGGTCATCCTGGCTGAAGATACTCGACGTGATGTCCGAATCAATATGAATCACCCCCAGTATTTCCTCATGGTATTTCAAAGGAACACACATGCAGGATTTGATGTGGTGGGCAATGATGCTCATTCCGGATTTGAAACGGTCGTCATTCATGAGATCGCTGTTCAAAAAGGCCTTCTTTTCATTCACGACCGTATTGATGATGGTCTTTGAAATCGTAATGACTTCATCATCAGCATTCTTCTTTTTTACGGCCATGGGGACCAGTTCTTTTTTTTCATCAAAAAGCATGATAAATCCCCGCGTCGCGCGGGTTTCCGCAAAAATGATGTTTAAAAGTTCTGTGATCAATTCTTTAAGATCGAAAATATCGGCGACCGCATTGGAGATCCGGAGCATGGCCTGCATCTTTTTGAAACTTTTCTGGGCAACGGAGGAATCCGGAATCCCAATCCCTTCCTGGGAAAACGGACTGCTGACATGATCAAAATCCTCCACGTCCATCACAATGCTCTTATCCAGATCGTAGCCGGGACTCTCACTCTGGATCACCACATGAGAGGAGGACTCACGGGTTTGGGGAATTTCCTTCTCCCGGCTGCTGAAAACCAGCACTGTGGCCCCCAGGGTTATTTTATCCCCTTCCTTCAGACTTTTTTTAGAAACTTTAACGTCATTGACAAAAACCCCGTTATTGGAATTCTGGTCTTCAATGAGCCAGTCCTCCCCCTCCTTAACAAAGGAGGCGTGAACCCTGGAGACAGAAAGATCGGCAATGCAGAAATCCACGGCTTTCCCTCTGCCGACGGAAAAGCCCGTCCTGGAAAGGTAGACTTCTCTTCCCTCATCCGTCCCTTTGATGATTTTAAACATAGCCATGTCCGAATGCTAGCGGATTCATCTTTTTTTTTAAAGAAAGAAATTCATCCGGGCTGAACACTGGAAAGATAAGCTTTATACTTTTCCGCTTCAGCCATATTATGGTTCTGGACATAATAATCAATCAGATTACTCAGCACCACCCTAAGGGAGGCCTGCTGCCTGAGTCCCTTGTTCCTTTCACAAATATCCAGAGCCTGTTTAAGCAAAATCTCGGTTTCCGGGTTGTTCCGCATAAGATAGATGCTGGCCAGATTATTGAGTGATTTTGCATAATCAAAGGAATTCTTTCCTGCCGTCATCTCCCTGCTTTTCAAGGACAGGCGATAATAGGATTCCGCCTCTTTCAAATTCCCCTTGAGTTTATTGAGGCTTCCCAGGTAATCGTAAACATCCGCAATTCTTCTGTTTTCCCGGCTCCTGTCATAGATGCCGAAGGCATTTAAAAAAGCAAGCTCAGCTTCCTGATTTCTTTTGAACTTATAATAATATTCCCCGAGATTAAAATATACATCCGCAGTCTTGGGGCTCTCCTTCCCGCTTTTTGATTTGGAAATAAAGAGGGCCTTCTGAAGATACTCCAGCCCCTCCCTTTCTTTCGAGGCCGCATGGTAAAAGTCCGCAATGGAGAAATAAAGAGGAAGAATGTCCGGATGCTCATAGCCCAGATTAATTTCCTTGATTTTCAATGCTTTTAAGAAGTATTTTTCCCCTTCATCAAAAATATTCAACGTCTGAAGGATCTCCCCCAGGGCTTTGTAAATCGTCACGAAAAGGGGGTCATTCCGGGGGGCGATCTTTATCTTGCACTCCGCGGCCAGCAAAAGCGAATCCCTGGCCTCAGAGTATTGCCGGCTCTGTTTGCAGATCAGTCCGTGATTCACCAGAAACACAACGGCATCGGCCGATACTTTCCGATTTTTTACAAATTCAGTCCGTATTTTCTCCACCAGCAGAGAACCGGCTTCAATCGCCTCAGAGACTTCCCCCGCCTTGATCAGGCGTATGACCTTCTGATTTTCATCCACCCATCTGATTTCAGCATACAGGAAGCAGTTCAGCATGACTAAAACTGCAGCAAGTAATGCTTTTGGTTTCATAAACATTCCTTCCTTCTGATCCGGAAATTTCCCGGGTTAAAACAAATATTCAACTTTCCCGTAGAAGCCTCTTTCCAGCCCGTTGCCAAAATCTCCGATATTCCTTCTTTCATACTCGAGAGCATCAAACTTTCCGATATGCTGCATGTCGAAATCTTAGACAATATGTTCAGGCTTCTATTCTCACAAGGAAAAAATTAATACAAAAAAGTATCTATATCCTTGTTCTATAAGGAATTCAACACAATACAACTTCTTTCAATTTTTAACCGTTTTACCTGAAATCTTCAATAACTATTGGATAATTTATTTGGTTCTCCACCAAAATAGCACCAATCCGTCTCCTAACAAACAAATAAAAAAACACAATGATCTTCGTAAAGAATCGAGAACTATTACACGATTAATTCCCTGCTTTCCTCCTGATATAATATATTCTTTATTTTATATTTCACTGCGATACCGGCATTGGAATACCCCCTGAAGACATTCCCTATGTTTTAAAACGTTTCTATCAGGCCGACAAGTCCCGAAGAAGAGGGGTACGGCCTGGGGTTAAGCATTGCCAAATCTATCGTTGAAGCCCACGGCGGAAGCATCTCGCTGAACAGTCAATTAAACAAGGGCACCGAGTTCATTCTGAAGCTGCCTCTGTCCGGCTTGTGTTAGAAACCGATAAGCAGAGAGAATCCATAAGCGCTGACAATTCCCGTAATAAAGGCCGCCAGGGCGGCATACCGGCTCTCCGCCTGCATGGCATCAGGCAAAAGTTCAGAAAGAATAACATAGGTCATGGCTCCTCCCGAAAAAGCGAGCATCAGCGGTGTGGCACTTGTGACCGCCCGCATAAATATAAAACCGCCGATTGCGGAAGCCGCTTCCACAACCCCGGAAAAAGCTCCCCACATGAAAGAGCGTTTGGCGGATACGCCATAAAAGGCCATCGACGTCGCCACAATAAGCCCCTCGGGAATGTCCTGTAAGGCGATCGAAAGTGTGACCAGCCAGCCCAGAGAAGAGGATGCGGTAAAGGCTGAGGCTATGGCAAACCCTTCCGGAATATTATGAATCGTAATTGTCCCTACGAGGAGGGCAACCTTCCTCTTGGCATCCGGCATTTCGTTTCCCGTCAGCATCATGTGGGCATGCGGCAGGAGTTTCCCCAGGATAAGAAAGGTGATCATCCCCGCAAGCAGACTGGCTATGGCGAGGCGGTGTCCCAGAAGAACATGAGCCTCACTGATCATCTCAAAAGCTGAAAATCCCATTACCCCGGCACAAAACGAAATAAGGGTTGCAAAAACACGGCTTTCAATTTTTCTAAAGGTAAAAATACCCGCCGCCCCGGTTATGGTAGCGACAAGGACTGTGCCTGATCCGAATAAAAGTGTAACAGAATGTAAAATCTTAATTCTCCGTCAAACGATTGAACTTAAAGGGAACGATCAATAAAATACAACCTAACAAATTATCCCGGAGCCTGCCATACAAATGCTGTTTTTTTAGCGAAGAGGTGAAGACAGAAGAATAAAAGAGACTTGGAAAATACAGGTATATGCGCCTGCATTTTCTTCAGGCGGATTACTCCGGATTGAATTTTTCCCTTCCCTTTTCCGCTTCTTCCCTTTATTTTAATTTCATGAAGATTATTTTCAGCTTTTGCCTCTCCTTTTTTTTAATTCCCATCCTTGAAGCAAGACCTCTTCCGCTTCTTCCTGACAAAAACCATCATTCCTCCTCCAATCATCAGGAATCAGCACCCCAATCAAATTACTATACCTTCACCTCCCCCCTGAAACGCATGGAGACCCGAAAAATCATGCGCAATCTGGATTGCCTTATTGAAAAGCTCAAAGGGATATACGGACTCGAAACCCTCTCCGGAATCAAACCTAAAATCAATCTTTTCCAGACCAAAAAGGAGTATTTTGAACATATCCGGCAGCTTAATATTCAGGGGGTGAAATACGCCTCAGGATACTTCAACCCCTCTGCACAAATTATTTCCCTTTTCTGGCAGGGCTCCCGCGAAGCAACTCTGGCTGTCATTTTTCATGAAGTCACCCACTGTTTTACCATGTTCACTTTTAAAGAAATCTCCCAGTCCCTTAATGAAGGCTTCAGCACCTATATGGAAACGGCCGCCCTGGATCCTAAAAAATGCTCTTTCGGCACCCTCTCCCCCCTGCACTATCCTCTCTTCAAATCCATGTCTGAAAAAAATCAGATTATTCCTTTGCCCCGCTTTCTGAGTCTTAAGGGGTATGATATGGGGACCATTAATGAAACCTTCGGGCAGAAGGAATATGCACAGGCCTGGGCTTTAATCTGGTTTTGCCTTCACGGCTCTCCGGAGATTGTAAAAGATTTTAAAAACTACCTTCATGAAGTCCGGCTTAACCCGGATCCTGACGGTAAAAGATTTCTTCAGACCGTTGTAAAAAATGAAGGCAGTTTCAGGCAGAAATGGACGACCTGTTTCAAAAAAAAGAAAACATTTAAAAAATCACAGACCAAAGAACTGGCCTTTGATTAAAGATTCGGGAACAAGGCGCTGAGGCAATCCCTGAAATTTGTTTCGCTGACCAGGAAAAAATTACATTCCGAAGGAAACCATTCCGCGTATTTTAAATCATTGTCAAAATGAAGAGTAATGCCGTTTCGTCTGCAATAATCGCCCTTGCTCCTGTTCCAGGTGGTTTCCTCCATCCACCAGCCGCTTTCCTTCTTGACCATCTCTGTTCCTCTGGATAAATGATAATCCACAATGGAAAAGGTGTGGGTGTATTCCACACCCCATTTCAAAAGTTTGGCTTCAGTGGGCTTCCATTCCTTGCCTGTCAGGATATGCACTTCAAACCCCTTCCTGATCCATTCTCTTGAAAAATTCCTGAAAATCTCGGGATAAGTATCAATGACTCCGTGAACATCGAGTCCTATTTTCATATCAGCATGCCTTTCCTTTTGAAAACGCAAAGGATCCCAGATCAACACAAACCCCTGTATAGAAATGCTCCGTTTCACAGAACCAGGTGTAATTCAGGGAAACATATTCTTCGTTTTTCTCAAGGGTTTTTAAAAACGGGGCCTTTAACCCGCTCCCGTCAAAAACAAATCCGTCCTTTTCACGGGATTCCCCTTTCAGGAGAGATCCCTTCATTCCTGAGGAATAGAGAACAGGCTTATGTGTCTCCCTGTGCTGCGCGGAAAAATCGATCACCTTTCCTTCCTCACTCCATGTCCAGTTTTCCACGTTAAGTGGAAAAACTATCTGAATTCTGTCCAGGGATAAAGCCCCCGTTATTTCTATTTTCCAGTCGATCTTATTTTTACAGAAGACAAGCCTCAATTTTACAGGAATCCACGGAAATTCTCCGATGACTTCCTCCCCTTCAGAATGCCACAGGCATTTTTTGGAATCATGCCAGAGCCCAGCGGTGTAAAGCGAGATAAAAAAGAATTCTTTCAAAGGATTCCCGGGACTTTTTAGATCAATGGATCCGAAGTGAAAGGCAAATAAATCGTTTTCAAAAAAAGGAGAGGCGGAAAATTCCTGAAGATTCGGACTGAGGCTTATCCTGTACCCTTTTCCGTTTTCAGGCCGTGGAATCAGAAGATAGGTCACCAATGCCTCCTGTTCCTTTTCATGATAGGAATGAAAAAAAATCCATGAGTGATTTGGATCTTCTGCGGCAACCTGAAATCTTCGCCCGGAAGGACATTCTATCTGAAGGGGATACCTGGAAAAAAAACGTTTGAAAAGAACCGCTTTTTTCCAGAATATCTGAACACGCAGATCCTTAAAGGAACAGAACTCCACAGGGGATTCCAGCGTACATTCAAAAATAAGCTTATCCTTTTTGAAAAAACTTTTAAGGTGAATGTCCGAAGGCCATTGGGGATGAGAAAACTTTAAATGCATCAGACTGCTGTCGGCTTCCTCTTCAAAAAAACTTCTGGCCTGGAGAGAGGACCACTGCCTTCCCTCATGATCAAAAAGAATTTCAATCCCCATGAATTCAAGAAGCTCTTCCTTTCCGGATTCCAGTGTAAAGCCTCTTCCATGGTAGGTGAGGCGCAATTCCTCATCCCCGATCCAGGGAAACTCCTGGGGAAGAAGCTTGTTCCGGTCGGTGATCGCTTCACGCGGCGGGACATCCAAAGAAAAGGAAAAAAGCCTCTGCCGGGATTTGAACAGGGAAGGGCCTTCCAGAAAACCTGAACAGCAAAGAGTGTTTCCGGATTCTTCACGAAAAACCTCCCAG
>CAYUET010000021.1:0-47863 GCA_964443875.1 uncultured bacterium
TTGAAATAAAGCTTGTTATGACAACAGCTGTCAGCTATTGGCGAAACTCCTGTATTATTCTTCCTATCTTGATTATTGGATTCAGGAATCCATTCAACGACGGGAAAAAAACAAGCTGGCGTTTTGTGTTTTCAGTGGCAGCGGTATGGGGGTATCTTCTGGGGGTGCGAGTTGTTGTGGATACTCTTGATCATTGGCTGGCCACGACTCCTGAACAGATTCAGGCAATTTGCGATGGGGATGGAGCAAAAAATGCTTTCGTCTCGCTTTTTGGTTGGATACCCGGAATTGTACTGTCTTTTTTGGCATGGGGAATTATTCGGATTTGGATTATGGGGAAACCTTATTTAATCAAGGTAATAAAATATTGCAGCAAGAATTAAAGTTAAATTAGAGATGTAAGTTTTATGAAATCACGAATTATGTATATGGAATTGAAAACGCATGAAGGCGGGCATGATGACCGCGGTGAAGCCCGGTTTAAAAGAACCTGATTTTGTTCAGGACGAAATATTTAAAACAATCATTTGGCGAACTATTAGTGATGGTTATAATACTACCCCGCAAGCTACCCCACAAGCTGGGGATGAAATAAAGGAAGGGATAAAAAGAATTGTTATGGTACTGGTTGGGGAAATGAAACGACAGGAACTTCAGAACAAATTAGGGTTAAGAGATAGAAAAAATTTCAGTGTCAACTATTTAACTCCTGCTCTGGAAGCTAATTGCATTGAAATGACCATTCCAGAAACCCCAACGCACGAGGATCAACGTTATCGATTAACAACCCGGGGAATAGAAGTAAAATCACACTTGTCATCCAGAAAGAAGAAAAAATGAGCAAAGTCGGCGACAAAGAACGAATAGCCCAAAACCGTGTGGTTAAACTCTTTTAGCACGAACTGAAATACCGCTATTGGGGCAACTCTATGAATCTGGGCATGAAGTTCGGGTTGGAGATTGATGAGAATATGGAGGAATACTGGACGACGATCAGGAATAGTCCGGGATGGATTAAGGAGAGGTTTGCGTGAGGAGGCACTTCGACAGGCTCAGTGACCTCACTTCGGCAGGTGGAGTGACCGAGTGGAAAAGTAGGAGTCGTTTTAAATCAGGTTTTTTATTGAAGAGGGGTTTTATGGGCAGAAAGTTTATCAGGATTTTATTTTGTCTGAGTGTTTTGTTTTGCCCTGATTTTTTTGCAGGGAGTAATGATGAGGAGGTGAAGGAGGTCTCCCAGTATTTTTGCGGGATTGCGATTTGCATTGTTTACGGGACTCCTTTTTTATTTGTTTCTCCGGAGGATAAGGCAGGTGAGTTCGATGAGTATCCTTATTCGTATTGTGATGGTTTTTATACGGATGATCATTCAAAAATAGGGGGAGGGAGAGCTTACTGCGGGTATTCCTTTGATTCGGAGGATACGCATGCGGTGAATTATTTTTTGGAAATTAATCTGAAAGGACTGGGTGCGGATTTTTTGCTTTCAAAATATGAGAAGGATTCCTCTGAAAGTAAATGGGATGTGCTCTCGACTCATGTGTTTTATAATTTTCTGAGAACAGAGAAGCTGAATTTTAAAAGCGGTCTGGGGTATAAGGAAATCAGGTGTGAGGATGAATCTTCCGGCCATAATCTGAATTATTTCTATGGGTTCGAATATTTTCCCGTGAAGCCGGTTCATGTGAATGTACGCTTTGAGTATACACGGATTAATGATGAGGATATTGTTTTGCTTTCCCCAGAAATCGGGGTGGTGCTGAACCGGTTTGAGATTTCCGGGGCGTATACTTACAACCGTCTGGATGAGGAAACATTTAAGTCTTTTGAAACCCGTGTGTCGGTGTGGTTTTAGACCAGATTATTTTAGTTTGTATAAATTTTTGTGGGATATGCCTGTAGGATGTAGTTAAAGGCATGGATACCGGGATCGAGTTCCGGGTATGACGAGATGCAGAAATAGACAAGATTTAGAGGGGATGAGAATTGCTATTCTGATTTTGTTTTATTTTCTACACTCCGTATGTGGATAGCAAATAATCTTCAGGATAGATCCAGAATTGCTGATTAATGGGTTTAGTATCTACAATTTTTTCACCTTCTATTTTTATCAGTATTGAATGTTTCGTTTCAATTAAATAGTCGATGGGAAAAGAAAAGGGAGAACTCTTCTTTTTACAAAACTCAAGATAGCACCTTTTCATTCCATTTTGTTCAGGGGATACCGTTCTTTTTTCTCCGGCCCGGGCTAGTTCAGGATGTAGAATGACTGGTTTTATATGCGGCCACCAGGCAATCCTCAGATAGGCTTTATCCAGCCAATAATATTTCATTTGTTCTTTACGAAAAATATAATTATTGAACGCAAGATCTAAACATTCATCATCGGCAGCACCGGGTGCCTGGGCAATAACAGAAAACCACATTTCCAGCAGATATTTAGCTTTTGAGGTGTTTCCGTAGTATTGGACGCCTCCGGTAACGATTAATTGTGCGGTATCAGAAAATCCAATATGATGTGAGAACCGATAGAAATCGGATTGTCTGTCTGCTGGATCTATTTTTAAATTTACAGGAACATAGGCTTCATTATGCGGGTCGTTTAACCAATTGTAGACAGCAAAATCATAATTTTGTGCGCTGATATCTTTTATTGTCTGAGGATATTCAGTAAAAAGATAATCACTATCCAGATATAAGATTCCTTTATCTGGAAAACGGTTTAAATTGAAAGAAATGAAATTTGCCTTTGTAAATGAGAGATCATTACTGCCTTTCAGGCTTATGGAGGTGTGAATATGGGATACTTGATAGATACAATAAGGTATTTGGTATTTTTCACAGGATGCGGCTAAGCGCTTTGCTTGCTGGATATATTTTTCTGAAGAGGGGGTGAACATTGCGCATAGTAAGAAAGGAATAATCAGATAAATTAGAAATATTTTCCTGAAATATTTTTTCATAGATAAACGGTAGTGGAAATTCTGAAGCCATATTCCTTTTTCCTTTTTTGAGAAAATCTTGAATTCAAGCTCGTTCTAATGAGATATAAAGTTACAGAGAAAAAGATAGAAAGGCAAGGACGACATGAAAGGCAGGGTGAAAATATGCAGGGCTATCCTGTATCAGGGACTGTAATGACAAAAAGTATCATGTTTCATTGATAAACGCTATGGTATGGCAGGCGGCTAGGGCTGCGGTTTCGGTGCGCAGCCGGCTTTCGCCAAGGCTGGTTTCAAGGAATCCGCTTTGTTTCGCCAGTTGAATTTCCTCAGGGGTGAAGTCCCCTTCAGGGCCGATGAGGAGGCAGACGCTTCCTTTTCCTTTATACAGCTGTTTCAGGGATTTCTTTTCGTCGCTTTCATGGCAGTGGGCAATAAAGCGGTACTCTTCTTTTACAGTCTTCAAAAATTGTTCAAAGGAGACCATTTCATTTAAAATCGGTTTAAGAGGACTTAAGGATTGCTTCATGGCGGAGATGATGATTTTTTCAAGCCGCTCCGGTGAAAGATGTTTGCGCTCTGAGGTTTTGCAAAGAATGGGGGTGATGCAGTGAATACCGATTTCCACGGCTTTTTCCACAAACCATTCAAAGCGTTCAATGTTTTTGGTCGGCGCGACAGCCATATGCAGGGTGTAAGGTTTAGGGGCCAGGTGCTTTATTATTTCTTTGGAAATGATTGTACAGGTCTTTTTGGATAATTCGGATATTTCACAGGCAATAAGATGTCCTTTCCCGTCCATAAGCAGGATTTCATCTCCAGCCTGATAGCGGAGTACTTTGATATGGTGAAATTCTTCCTCCGGAAGTTCAAAAGGCGTGTGCAGGGGGATTTCAGGACAGTAGAATACGTTCATGGGGTTTTATTATCACAGCCTTTATTGTATGGCAATTTTTATGTTCAGCACTATTCTGAGGTGGTGAGCTGGATTTTCTATTAAAACTATAGGATTAATTCTTTTTTGCTTGATCAGGAAAATGATTTAACGTATTAGTACCAGACTTAAAAAATGTTTTTTATTTAATGAACGATAACATAAAAGGAATTTAAAAATGGCAAAGCATTTGTTTACTTCCGAATCTGTGACACAGGGTCATCCGGATAAAATGGCGGACCAGATTTCTGATGCACTTCTTGACGCTTATCTTGAACAGGATCCGAATTCACGTGTTGCTGCTGAAACTCTTCTGGCTACGGGCATGGTTGTTGTTGCAGGTCAGGTGACCAGTAAGGCGACTATCGACATTCCAGCGCTTGTCCGCAAAACGGTCAAAGAAATCGGTTTTACGGATTCTTCCATGGGTTTTGATGACAAAACCTGCGCTGTGATTGTTTCTCTGGATAAGCAGTCTCCTGATATTTCTCAGGGTGTGACGGAAGGCCAGGGGCTTCACCAGGAACAGGGAGCCGGCGATCAGGGAATGATGTTCGGTTATGCCTGCGATGAAACAGCTGAACTCATGCCTTTACCCATCATGCTTTCCCACAAACTTGCTTTAAAGCTTGCTGAACTTCGTGAAAAAGGCGTTTTAAAATACCTGAGACCTGATGGAAAATCCCAGGTTACGGTTGAATATGACGGGGACAAGGCTGTCCGTGTGACGGCCGTTGTGATTTCCACTCAGCATGATGATAAAGTTGCTTATAATAAAATCAAGAAAGATCTGATTGAGAAAATCATTAAAAAGGTTATTCCTGCAAAGTTACTGACCAAGGAAACCCAGTACCACATCAATCCTACAGGGCGTTTTGTGGTCGGAGGCCCAATGGGCGATACCGGTCTTACCGGCAGAAAAATCATTGTGGATACTTACGGCGGTATGGGCAGACACGGCGGAGGCGCTTTCTCCGGAAAAGATCCATCGAAAGTGGACAGAAGTGCCGCTTACATGGCACGCTATATTGCCAAGAACGTGGTCGCTGCCAAGCTTGCAAAACGCTGCGAAGTTCAGCTTGCTTATGCGATCGGTGTTGCAGAGCCCGTTTCCGTAAAGGTCGATACGTTCGGAACAGGTGTGATCGATGAAGAAGTCCTTTCCGGAATCATCCGTAAGAATTTCGAACTCAAACCCGCAGGAATCATCAAGTCCCTTGACCTTAAAAAACCGGTCTATAAAAAGACCGCTGCTTACGGTCATTTCGGAAGAAGTGAAAAGGGCTTTACCTGGGAAAAGACGGATAAGGCATCGGCTCTTGCTAAAGCTGCAAAAGAGCTTAAATAAGCTTTATTCCTTTATTGCTGATCTGATTTTTCCTCCCGTATGCCTAAGCTGCGGGAGGAAAATTTTTTTCTTCTCCCCCTTCTTTTTCTGCAAAACCTGCCTTAAAAATTTTTCATGGATTAACGGAAACTCCTGTTCGGATTGCGGACGGTTTATCGGCGCTGCAAAGCATTTTCAAACAAGCTGCAAGATCTGCAGAACCACTCAGCGTTTTTTTCAGGGCAGTATTTCCGCTTTGAACTTTGTTTCTCCTGTGAAGGATCTGCTTCTGGAAATGAAATACTGCAGGAATCCCCTTTACGCCAAAGGCTTATCCAGGCTTCTTATCCATGCCCTTAAAAAACAGAAAAATAAAATTCCGCCCTGGGATGCGGTGAGTTATGTGCCTGCCTTCCCTTTGAAGTCCAAGGAAAGAGGATTCAATCAGAGCGGCCTGATGGCAAGGGAAATTGCCCGATACTGGAGGCTTCCCCTGGTGACTTTTTTAAAAAAATCAAAGGAAGGTCCGGCTCAGGCCGGCCTTTCCCTTTCAGAAAGAGCTTTGAATGTTGCCGGATCTTTCCGCGTGAAAGAGGCGGCGCTTTCTTCCTATAAACATGTTCTGCTTGTGGACGATGTTATGACTACGGCCAGTACCCTTAACGAATGCGCGCGTGAATTGTCTTTAGCGGGAATCCCCAGGATCAGTGTTGCCTCTCTCATGTCTGTTCCGGAGGTTTCATGAACCATAAAGTTGTCATTATGGGGCCTACAGGGGTAGGTAAAACGTCGCTTGCCATAGAGCTTGCGCAAAAATTTAACGCGGAGATTATTTCTTCAGACTCTATGCAGATTTATAAAGGCATGGATATCGGTACCGCCAAGCCGACTCAGGAGGAAAGAAAGAATATCCCCCATCACCTCATGGATTACATTGAGCCCGGAATACGCTTTCATGCTGCTCAATACCGCGAGGATGCTTTAAGGAAAATGGAGGAAATAGAGGTAAAGGGAAAGAGAATCCTGATTACCGGCGGGACAGGGATGTACCTAAAAAGCCTTATCCAGGGCCTTCTGGAAGAACCCGATAATCTGTCGGAAATCAGGGAAGGGCTTGAGAAGAGATTCAGGCTTGAAGGAATTGAAGGGATCCGGGAGGAATTGAAAGCGGCCGATCCGGTGAAGTATGGAGTCCTGCCTGTGAATGACAGCCGCAGGATTATCCATGCGCTTGCCTATTTTAAGGCCTCTGACGGTATTCCCATTTCCTCCATGCAGAAGGAATGGAAAGGGGAGCCCCCTGAAGATTATCTTTTGATCGGGCTTACCCGGAACCGGGAGAGCCTTTATGAGGCCATCAACAGGCGGGTGGATAAAATGATGGAAGACGGTTTTTTAAAGGAGGTTCAGACTTTTCTTGAAAAAAATATTCCCGGGGATTCAACCTGCTGGCAGGCAATAGGGTATAAACAACTTTCTTCTTTTATCCGCGGGGAAATTGACCTTTCCGAGGCTGTGGAATGGATTAAAAAAGATTCCAGACATTATGCGAAAAGGCAATTGACCTGGTTTAGAAGGGTTGATAAAATCAGGTGGTTTGATGTGGATGACAATCACTATAAAGGAGCCATTATGGATTATATCCGTCATGAAACGGAGTGGATATTGACAAATGACTAAAGAATCAACGGCTGTCCAGGAACAGTTACCCCATTCTTTGCTGGTAGGAATTCACATTAAAAGTAATCCCAAGGATGAATCGATGCGCTCTCTGCATGAGCTTCGTGAGCTCGCCGAGACAGCAGGTTATAAGGTTGAGGGAGAAATTTTAGTTTCCAGAGATTCTCTGGACCCTAATTATCTGATCGGGACCGGAAAAGCCGATGACATCCTGGCTATGGCCCGTGATTTATCCGCAAAAATCATCATATTCGACATTCCTCTTAATCCCATTCAGGGAAGAAATCTTGAGGAGCATTTCAATTTAAAACTCATGGATCGTGTGGAAATTATTCTGGATATTTTTTCAAAACACGCGAGTTCTCATGAAGCTAAAATTCAGATCGAGCTGGCTCAGCTCCGCTATTCCCTGCCCCGGCTGACGCGGATGTGGACCCATCTTTCCAGGCAGGAAGGGGCCATGGGCGTGCGCGGCGGACCCGGTGAAAAACAGATTGAAATAGACCGCCGCCGCATTAAAGACAAGATGCATCTTCTGAATGAACGCCTCTCCAGCATTGAACAGAACAGGCATACCCAGAGGAAAAGCCGGGAAAAAAACCATATTCCTCGTTTTACTATTGTCGGGTATACCAACGCCGGAAAATCTTCTCTTTTAAACAAACTTACGGATGCAGGCGCCCTGGTGAAGGATCAGCTTTTCAGCACCCTGGATTCGCTTTCAAGAAAACTGGTCATGCCCGGAGGAAAGGATATTCTTCTGACGGATACGGTCGGTTTTATACGCAATCTGCCGCATTTTTTAATTGAGGCCTTTAAATCCACTCTGGAAGAGGTGCATGAGGCCGAATGTCTTCTGCATATCGTGGACGCCAGTGCCCCGGATTACCGCCAGAAAATGGAGTCGGTTATCTCGGTTCTTTATGATGAATTAAAGATTGAAGATAAAAGAATTATAAAGGTGATGAACAAGTGTGATCTTTTATCGGATGAACGGAAAAGGGAACTTGAAGAGGATATTGAAGGCGCGGTTCTGATTTCAGCCAAGACCGGAGAAGGAATCGATGGACTTATCCGGACCCTTGATGAGGTCTTGAAGAAGATGCTGAAAAAAAGAGATTTTTTTATCCCCATGAAAGAAATGGGAAAAAAAGATTTTTTTTACGGTCATTCCACCGTTTTAAATGAAAATTACACTGAAAAAGGGGTGGAGATCACCGCGGAAGTCGACGATCATACGCTTTCAGTCATGAGAAATTATCTGGTTAACGGGGATGAAGATTTCCCGGATAGTTAGTAATTCAGGAGCAGAAAAATGAATAAAACATTAGCGGAAAATAGAAAATATTTGCGCTCCCTTTTTGTCTTTCCTGTCCGTTTCGGTGTGATTTCAAAAGAGGAGTCAACACCTTCGGAGTTTTTTCACGCCTTTTCAGATAATATCTCAGAGGGCGGCCTGAAAATCGAAATTAAAAAGGAAATCCCTTTAAAAACAAGGCTGTCCCTGCGTTTTGATCTTATCATCCATGAAAAACTCAATCTGGTCGAGACCCAGGCCGAGATCCGCTGGATTAAAAAGAAAACAAACGGCTTTTTTGAATACGGAATCGGTTTTGACGGCCTGACCAGGGAAAACTGGAAAATCGTCGCCCGGTTTATGAATGAATATTGTAAAGGATAAAAAATGATTACTGTAGATGTTATCTGCGGGGGACAAAGCGGGGAACACGAAGTTTCTACGGTTTCCGCTTCCTCTATCGCCAATGGTCTGATTAAGCAGAAAGATAAGTATAGGGTTTATGGGGTTTTTATCACCAGAGACGGGCAGTGGTTCCGCTCCCCCAGGGCCTTTGACTCTTCGGTGGCGCCGGAGTCCTTTAAAAGCATGGTCTCTGATTCTTTGTGGGTAACGCCTTCCGTGAACCCCCTTAAAAAAATGTATTTCAATGACAAGGGCGAGGCAGGTGCGCTGCCGGATATCATGTTCCCGGTACTGCACGGAACGAAAGGGGAGGATGGGGTCATCCAGGGGCTTTTTGAAATGATGAATATTCCTTATGTAGGCAGCGGAGTGGGGGGGGGAATGTGCGGGATGGACAAAGATATCATGAGAACGCTTTTTAAGGCAGAAGGACTCCCTCTTCTTCCTTGGCTCAGTTTTGAAAGGGAATACTGGTTCATCAGATCTCTGACCGCATCCCTTTTCCTTTGTTTGTGAAGCCTGCTAATCTTGGATCTTCTGTGGGGATAAGCAAAGTCTTGAACTCTGAAGAACTGAAGGAAGCCATGAAGCTTGGCTTCCGCTATGACAACAAAGTGGTGGTGGAGGAAGGCAGAAAAGTGAGAGAAATTGAATGTGCGGTATTGGGAAATCAGAACTGCCGTGCTTCGGTTCCTGGTGAAATTATTCCAGGGGCTGATTTTTATGATTATGAGGATAAATATCACGGGAATAAAGCCTCTCTTGCCATTCCTGCTCCTCTTTCAGAAACGCTTAAATCGACAATACAAACGTATGCGGTAAGAGCCTTTAAAGCGGTTCAGGCTCAGGGGTTGTCGAGGGTGGATTTTTTTATTTGTAAAAACTCCGGAGAGGTTTTTGTCAATGAGATCAACACCTTTCCGGGCTTTACACAAATCAGCATGTATCCCAAATTATGGGAAGCTTCCGGTATTGCTTTTAATGACCTTTTGAGTCAGCTGATTGATCTTGGTTTCGAACATTACAGGAGGAGCAGCCGTTTATCTGTTTAATCATACGAGAATGTCCTTTTCAGATTTTTGTTTTTTTTATATAATCGAACGTTTGCAATGGGATGTAATTAAGAAAACTTCATATTAAAATAGGATGCGGTTCATGGCTCAGCGAATCATAAAAAAGAGAATTGGTGAATTACTTATTGAATCCGGTAAAATAAACCAGGCAGATCTGGATAAGGCTTTGGAAAAACAGAAGACTTCAAGTAAGAAAGTCGGTGAAATTCTCGTTGAAATGGGACTTGTGCAGGAAGAGGATCTGATTGTTAATCTGGCCATACAGTTTCAAGTCCCTTTTATCAAGATTGAAAATTACCAGATTTCAAAAGATATTTTAGGCATTATCCCAAAAGGACTGGCCATCAAATATTCCTGCATTCCCCTCGATAAGATAGGCGATCTTGTCTCTTTTGTCGTTTCAGATCCCGGAAACATGTATGACCTGAAACAGCAGGAATCTTTTTTGAATTGTAAAATGCAGTTTTTCGTTACAACCCCTTCCAGTTTGAAAAAAGCCATTCAAACCCATTATGGAGCATAAGAGACAATGATGGCATCGATGAAAGAGAAACTTGGAAAGATAATCCTTGATAAGGGGCTGATTTCTGAAACTCAGCTCCGTGAAGCAGAGGAACTTCAGAAAAAAACCGGGGAAAAGCTTTCAAAGATACTGGTCAAACAGGGAATCATTGAAGAAAAAAAATTGATTGGAGCACTGGGTGAACATCTGGGAATTCCTCCGATTGATCTGACGAAACTAAAAATTGACGGCGAGGTCATCGAACTGGTCCCTCAGAATGTCTGTGAGTTTTACAGCATTATTCCTGTGGCAAAAATCGGAAATGCCCTTTCCGTAGCCATGTCGGATCCTCTCAATGTTTTTGCAATCGATGACATCAAGCTCATGACCGGAATGGAGATTGTTCCGACCATCGCCTCTGAAGGTGACATTCTGGAAGTGCTCAAACATTATTATGCCAGCAAAAGCGGAATGACCGAGGTTGTGGATGATGTTGAAGATGTTGAATCCCAGGAAAAAAAATCCGATGAAATGGATCTGGATAAACTCGCCGGTGACGGCGATGAGGCTCCTGTTGTCAAAATAGTGAATATCATCCTTAAAGAGGCGATTGAAGGAAAAGCAAGCGATATTCATATTGAACCTTTTGAACATGCTATCAGCATCCGTTACCGCATAGACGGTGTTCTTCATCCCCGGGTTTCCCCTCCGAAAGCCCTGCAGAATGCCATTATTTCCCGTATGAAAATTATGGCCAAACTGGATATTTCAGAACGCAGGCTTCCCCAGGACGGAAGGTTCCGGATTAAGCTGAAAGGGAAAAATATTGATTTCCGTTTTTCCACCCTTCCCTGTGTTTTTGGTGAAAAGATCGTGATGCGTATTCTGGATAAAAGTTCCTTAAACCTAGATCTGGGCAAGCTGGGGTTTTCACCGAGCAGTCTTGCGATTTTTCAGGAAGGTCTGAAGCGAAGCTACGGAATGGTGCTGGTCACAGGGCCTACCGGATCAGGAAAAACAACCACCCTTTATTCGGCTCTTTCTCAGCTCAACAAGCCGGAACATAATATTATCACGGTTGAAGATCCTGTGGAATATCAGCTCCAGGGAATTAATCAGGTTCAGTGCAATTCGGAAATCGGGTTGACGTTTGCCGCCTCCCTCCGTTCCATTCTGCGTCAGGATCCAGACATCATCATGATTGGTGAGATAAGAGATTTTGAAACTGCTGATATCGGGGTAAAAGCCGCTTTAACCGGTCATCTTGTTTTGAGCACCCTGCACACAAATGACGCCCCCGGTGCCATTGCCCGTCTGGATGACATGGGGATCGAACCCTTTTTGATTGCAACCTCTGTGGTTTGCATTCAGGCCCAGCGTCTTGCCCGTAAAATTTGTTCAAAGTGCAAGGAGCCTGTTCCCATTGACCGTGAAGTGCTCATGCGTTCACAGCTTCCTGAGAAATATTATGATGATCCGAATTTTATTACCTATAAAGGAAAAGGATGCAGAGCCTGCAGTAATACCGGGTATTCAGGCCGTTTATCCACTGTTGAGGTTTTTGCCATTACGGATGAAATCCGCAAGCTGATCGTATTGAGAAAATCCGGGGATATCATAAAAAAAGCAGCCATTGAGCATGGAATGCTGACCCTTCGAATGGCGGCTTTAAAGCACGTGGTTGATGGTTTGGTGCCTCTGGAAGAAGCGTTGAGGATTTCCTCTCCGGATGAATTGGAGGGTGTTACGGTTCCTGAATTTTAATTTCGATATTTTGCGTGAAAGGGAAAAATTATGCCATTGTTTCAATATGTTGTAAAATCAGGGGAGGGGCAGACAGTCCAGGGAACTCTTGATGCAGCCAATGAAGGTGATGTTGTCAATGAACTCCGCACCCGCGGATTTCTGATTTTAGAGATTAAAAGAGCCAAGGACACGAAAGTCACCAAATCGAAAAAAAAGGTCAGTACGGATGATGTGGTGACGTTTACAAGGCAGATGTCGACCATGATTGATGCGGGTCTTCCTCTACTTCAGGCGCTGCATATCATGACCGAACAGATGGATAATCTGAACTTCAGGGAGATCATTCGGGAGGTCGCGGGCGATATTGAGTCCGGATCTTCCCTTTCCGAAGCCATGGCAAAGCATCCCAAATGTTTCGACCGCCTCTATTGCTCCATGATAAAAGTGGGGGAAGCCAGCGGTATGTTTGCCGAGATTTTAAATAAGGTAGCAACCTACATGGAAGATGCTGCAAAATTGAAGAGAAAGGTAAAATCTGCCATGGTTTATCCTTCCGTGGTCAGCGGTATGGCGGTATTTATCACCCTGTTTCTATTGATCAAAATAGTCCCGGTTTTTAAGGAGATTTTTGAGGGTTTTGGTTCCGCCTTACCCCCTCCTACTCAGTTTGTTGTCACCTTGAGCGAAATCGTCCGTTCATATTTTCTTCTGGTCGTATTTATTATTGTGGCGATTGTGATTGCCAGCAAGATGTATTATAAAACAGAAAGCGGAAGGATGTTTTTTGATACCCTGGTTTTTAAAGTTCCTGTGTTCGGGGAAATATTAAAGAAAGCGGCCTTGTCCCGGTTTACCAAGACCCTGGGAACCCTCATTTCAAGCGGGGTCCCCATGATTCAAAGCATGGAAATTGTTCAGAGTGTCGCCGGGAATGCCACAATTGAATACGCGATCCGCAATGTCACCAAAAAAATCATGCAGGGGGAGGGTGTTGCAACGCCTTTGAGCGATGCGAAAATATTCCCCCCCATGGTTGTTCGAATGGTGGATGTCGGAGAAAGAACCGGAAAACTTGATCTGATGCTTCAGAAAATTTCCGAATTTTATGATGATCAAGTGAACAATGCCGTGGCTGCCCTGACTTCGCTGATTGAGCCTTTGCTGATCGGATTTTTAGGCGTGGTTGTCGGAGGCATTGTGGTCTGTATGTTCATGCCTATTTTTAAATTGTCTTCTGTGGTGAACTGAAAATATTTTTACCCCGTAAATAAAACAAATTACATGGGAAGGATATGCGCCCGCTATTCCGGTTGAATTTCAGAGGTCTTGTTTATTTCAAGCTGATCCTGTTCTTTTTAATCATTTTTTTCGGGCTGTTTTTTTTCCGGGTTGAAAATCACGGTTTTTATTACAGCATCACGGGACTGTTTCTGTTAAGCATATTTTTTATTTTTATCAATCTTTTTTCCCGGATTTCCGAGCAGACACAGGTCGTTATAAAGATTATTCTGGATACGGTTTTTGAAAATGTCCTGATTCTCTACTCAGGGGGATTGGACTCTCCCTTTATTTTTCTTTTAATCCTGGATTTGTTCTGCGGAGCCTACATTTTGCCCGCTTTTAAAATGCTGATACTCTCCGGCCTGATCTCTGTCTTTTATGCTTTGTTTACCACTTTAAGTTATCTGAAATTTCTTCCCGCCTTTCTTATTGTCAGGGAGGATCTGATTCCTTCCCCGGAAATTTATTTTTATTATGCGGTTATCATGCGCGTCATTATTTTTTTTACAATGGGTTACCTGGCTTCAGAATTAAGCCGGAGACTTTCATCCCAGCTTGCCAGGCTCGAACAGATGCAGCATCTGACCGAACACATTCTTTTTCAGATGCAGACCGGTCTGGTTACCGTTGATTCAACAGATCAAATCATTTATGCCAATAAGGCCGCCTCAGTCCTTCTGGGAATTCCCCTTGAAACACTAATGGAGTGTGATTGGAAATCCATTTTTTACCAGGGGGTTAAGGGGGACAATGAGGAGCTTCTTTATAACCAGATTTATTCGGGCGAGCGTTTGGAAATTTTGTTTAAGCGGAAGGATGGAAAACAGATCCCCTTGGGATTCAGTATTTCTGAGTTTATTGACGGAGAGATGAGAATTCATGGAAACACGATCGTGTTCAGGGACCTTACTTTATACAAAGAAATGGAGAAACTCCGTCTTGAGCAGAAAAAAATGAAAACCGTGGGAGAACTGGCCGCAACCATGGCCCATGAGATTAAGAATCCGCTGGCTTCCATTTGCGGCTCTCTGGAAGTTCTTAAGGAAACTCAAACCTTTGTCGATGTCAAATCAAAGAAAATGGTGGATGTCATTCTCAAGGAATCTGAGCGGCTTGCGCGGACATTGAGTGAGTTTTTAACTTTTTCCGGAGAATTGAATTTAAAGCTGCAGAAAAGGGATTTGAAGGTTTTGATAGAGGAGGTTCTGATGCTTTTAGGAAATCATTCCGATAAAAGACCTGAAATAAAGCTCGGGCTCCGCTGTGAAGGGAAAAAGGATTTTATTGCTGAAATTGATGAGGATTATTTTAAACAGGTGATCCATAATCTTGTTTTAAATGGCCTTCAATCCATTGAAGGCGCCGGATCTGTTACGGTTAATCTGACGCATTCTGTTGCGGAAAATAAGTATGCCGTGGAGATTGTGGACACAGGAAAAGGCATTTCACACGAAGTGCGGAAGGATCTGTTCAAACCTTTTTTTACAACCCGTTCCAAGGGAATAGGGCTGGGATTAAATATCTGCATGAAGATCGCTGAAAAACACGGCTGGGAACTCGGCCTTCAGCCTTCCTTGCCCAAAGGATCGGTTTTTACACTGCATATTCCCTTATCCGCTAAGCGTTAACCTGAATTTTGTACATAAGCGACAAATATTTGCGATGCAATATTTGTTTGACGGAGGAATAACAGGTTTGCGCAGTCAAAAGATTGTCTTTTATCTGGATGCATGATGGGGTACAATTTGTCCTTTGAGATTCGGGCTTCTTTTTATCCTCGAATAATACTTGTTTATCGGGTTAAATAGTTTTTAGGACATTCTCAGTTGTCAACAGCAGAAAGATATGCAAAAATGTCCATCCAAAATTAGGAAGATGCTGTTGAAAATTGGCATAATAAGACTTAATTTTTAATTTTCTCTATGCGAAAGTGGCGGAATTGGCAGACGCACCAGATTTAGGTTCTGGCGGGATGACCGTAGGGGTTCGAGTCCCCTCTTTCGCATCTCCCCTTTCTTCAATCCCTATTATTAAGAAAATCATGTACACGATGCTGATTTAAAAAAATCATTAATAAAATGCTGATTTTTAAAAAAGTATTTTTTTAAAAAAACTCTAAAGTATCATCTCTGATTGCCCGATAGAATAACTGGTTAAAAGATCGATCAAATAACCAAAATAGAGTCCAGAGTGGATTCTGTCTGTATGCATTAAAGTATATAGAGTAGTAAATGTAACAAGGATGTTACAAAACAAGTATCAAGGAGGATACTAATTATGGGTGATCTATCCAGAATTAATACGAACGTTGCCGCGTTAAAAGCGTTCTTGACTTTAAATACCGTTAACTCGAAAATTTTAAAGTATCAGGAACAGATTTCAACCGGTAAAATGATTAACAGAGCTTCTGATGATCCGTCTGGTTACTATGCTGCGAAAACGTTGAACAGAGATATTAATATCAGAAATAAAAAGACCCTGCAGATTGAGCGGGGTATCAACTTTTTGCAGTCAAATTCAACCAAACTGAACACAGTTGCTGATCTGCTTCTTGAAATTTCCGGTCTTGCTTCGTCAGCCAATTCAGGTGCTGTATCTTCAGCTGAAAAGTCCGCTATTCAGCTGGATATTAAGCAATTGTGTTTGGAAATCACGAATATTATGCAGTCCGGTGTTTCCACCAAAATCTACAGTGGGTTTTCACTGGGTGATCTGGAAAATGTTTATGTATCCGGAACAAGTGCTGCTGGAGGAACAAGAGCTTCCAGATTCAATACAGATCCTTTGGTGAATTTAGGTATTGACGGTACAAATATCAATGTGAGTGCCGGCGGAGATGCAGCCGGATCAATCACAAGAGTTAGTACTGCTTTGGAAAGTATTCTTGAACACAATGAGCAATTAGGTTCTTATATCCGCAGACTTCAGTTTGAAAAATCCGATGCTGAAACTGAAATTGTGGACTTAAAAGCCTCTTTGGCTACAATTCAGGATGCTGACCTTGCCGAAGTTCAGCTGGAATTGACCAAGAGTCAGATTCTTCAGCAAACTGCTTTAGCTATGTTAGCTCAGGCCAATAGCGCTCCGCAGTCCATTTTAACATTGTTCGGCGGATAATTTCGGTTCGTTTTTTGGTTAATAATAAACTGCACTCCTTATGGGGTGCAGTTTATTATTTTTTAAGGTTTCATTTTGACTTCAGATATTTCTCCTCTTTAAGATTTCAGTTTCTATTCTTTTTTATCAAGTTTCATTTTTTCTCTTTTCCATGACTTGCTGTTTCTTTTTTTTCTTTATTCGAATATTGAAAATTTTCCTGGCTACAAAAGCAAAAAACCGGATTGAAGCCTATGAGTTATAAGCGATCCAGGGGTTCAATTTAAAAAAGTTATAAAATACCGCTTTAGATATTACAAAAAATGCCGATATGAAAGAAGAGAAAACGGTTGAGGTTTTAGGCTGTGTTTTAAAGTTTAAATAAAGGCAATGAATTATGTCCATGTCTGTCGATGAGATTTATTCAACAGTTGATCAGATTATTGCCACTGAAAGAGTTCAGCTTGATTCAAGAATTGAAGCTAATAAGGCCAGGTCAACACAAGTCACCGATTTATCCACGGTTAAAAGTAAAATCAGTGCCGTAAGAACAAAATTACTTGCCCTGCAGAAAAATTCAACTTTTCAAAGCAAAAAGGTTACCAGCAGTGATTCTTCCATTGTTACAGGAGCATGCAAAACAGGTGCAACAAATGCCTTATTCAATGTCAAGGTTAACAAACTGGCAGAGGCTGCGAGAACCCAATCGGCTTCAACCCTTTTTGGGGCTACCAAAGAAGGGACTTCGACAACGCTGAGTAGTGCCGAAGTGAATACAGGGGTGGGGCAGAATCTGGATGCCAATCAGAATGTCATAACCGGGAATCCGAATTTTGAAGGCGGAGGGAATCTTACCACCGGGCATTTTATTATTAATGATGCGAATATTCTCGTTACGAGTAATGATACGGTCAATACTCTGTTAACAAAGATCAATAATTCCTCTGCAGGTGTTACGGCGAACTATGACGAAGACTCGGATAAAATCATTATAACAAGTGATGAGGTGGGGCCTTCTGAAACCATTGAGCTGGGAGAGGATACTTCCGGATTTTTTTCAAAGCTAAAACTGACAGAAGAGAACGGCGGAGTTACTCAAACAGGGGTTGATGCGGATGTGTACAGAAAAATTTCGGATACCTCCCTGGCAGGTGCTATAAGCTATGGTTACCTGACTATTAATAACTGCACTGTAGCCGTTGATCCGGAGAATGATTCTCTGTATGACGTTATAACTCGCATCAATAATTCTTCCGCCGGTGTGTCGATATTTTATGATGAGGATTCCGATAAAGTGACGCTTACCTCCAATGAAGAGGGTGTTGATTTGGAACTTGAAGATGAAAACTCCGGTTTTTTTAAAGCGATTGGATTGATGGATGCAGGGAACAGCAAGCAGATCTATGAAGGGACTAATGCGGAAGTTGTCATCAATGGAACAACCTTTACTCCGGAAGGCAATAAGCTGACTCTTAATGGAACCACACTTAATTTTTTAACTCTTGGGGAGACCAGCGTCAGAGTGGAAACGGATACAGACAAGTTTGTCAGTGCTGTTCAAAACCTGGTTGATTCTTATAATGAGGCGAAGAACTCGATAAAAACGGTCATTGATCAGGGAGATAAAAATTCTTCATTCTTATATCAGATGCAGACCGAATTCAGAACCCTGCTTCAGGGCGGAATTTCAAATTCAGGGACCTATAAGTACCTGGCTGAAGTGGGGATTACTTTTACAAGAGGGATTACCAGCGGCTCAATGGAATTTGATCAGACCGCCTTTAAAGAGGCTCTGAATGCCGAGCCTGAGTCAGTTGAGTCGCTTTTTGCCTTTGACAGTGATGACAATGGTTTGCGTAATGACGGAGGAATTGCCAATACCCTGGCTCAATCGATTTATAACTATTCTAAAGGGACTACAGGGGCCATTGATGAGCGTAAAGAAGTGATTTCAGACGCAAAGTATGCCATGGATTTGCGGATTGCAGATCAGGAGGAGTATTTTGAGACACGGAGGATGTTGTTAATTAACACGATGCTTACCCAGCAGGAGACACTTCAGAAATTGGAGCAGGAATATACCAATGCAGGGTCCATCAGTACAAATCTAAGTTTAATTAATGGAAGTTTAATTTCTTAAAGGAGATAGTTTATGTCAAACCGAAGAATCAATGAAATCGATAATTATTTCCGGGTGAAAATTGAGGGCGCAAGCCCCATGGCCTTAATTTATATGGTTTATGACAGAGCTATTAAAACATTGAATGATGCAAAAAAGTTTATTGAAGGGCGTGACAGGGATAATTTCAGCAAATCGGTAACACATGCCCAGGACTGCATCCGTGAGCTTCGGTCCGGTTTAAACCTAGAATTGGGGGAAATTCCCAAGAATTTATTCCGGCTTTATGATTTTATGATTAACCAGCTTGTCGAATCGGCAATTACCCGTGAAAACCCGATCGTTCATGTCAACAGGGTTTTGACGATGCTTGTGGATCTTGAAAACACATGGAAACAGGCGGAAAAAAATCTTCAGAAACAGAAAACAGCGGAAAATAAAACAGCCTCAGAATACAAGACTCTCAGTCTTGTCGGGTAATTGCGTTTAATTGACTTTTTTCACGGGCGCCAGTTTTCCAGATCCTTGAGAATAAGGGGATGTGGGTTGAGTTCAGTCGCTTTTTTCAGATATTCAAGTTGTCTGTCTGTCTGATTCATTTTTTTATAGATCCGGGACAAGGTATGAAAAAAAATGAATTTTTCGTTGGTATTCAGCTCAATGGCTTTATTGATCTGTTCCAGGGCTTTTTCAGAATTATTGCTTATCAGGCAGGCTTTGGAGGCTTCATTGTGGTAAAGGGCTTTCATGGCGCGAATCTGCCAGCTTTCAGGGTATAAACGATAGGCTTCAGAGGCTGGAATGGAAATAAGAAGGCTTAATGCAAAAATTTTCAGGGATTTAAAAATTTCTTTTCTGACCTTTAAAGCGTGTATCAGTTCCGTTATGCCGTAGGCCGAAAAAAGGGTCATCACGGGAATCAAGGGGATTCTAAACCGGGAGTTCACAAAGAAAAAAACGGTGAATAATCCCAGGGAAAGAATGAACCCCATCAAACATTTTGTTTCCGGCAGTTTTTTCCACGCCCAATAAAGGCCCGGGATAAAGAAAATCCACAGGGTAAAGAAGTTAATAACGGAGTGCATTGAAAACAGCAGGGGATAGAATTCCTTCATGCATTCGATGGGATCCGTGTTGTTGGGGGCTTCATATGAAGCGATGAGGAAAAGGGATTTCTTAATCATTTTCCTGATAAAAGGGATGGGGTTGTTTTTAATTTCTGAAATTGTTTTTTGATACCACCAGTCTGAAACAGTGATTTCATCATAAGTTTTTTCCCTATCAAGGCTGTTAGGAATAATTAGAGAGGTTTCCCATATGTTATCATTTTTCCAGATTGATTCTTTAAGGGGCGGAGCCGGTTTAGAGGCTGGTGGAAGCGCTGGAGCAAGAGGGACAATACCATCGGATTCCAGAGAGTTTCCGGCATAAAAATTAATTCCTCCCTGGGTTGAAAGAAGGCAAAAATGATGGCCGTATTGGTAATTAAGCCAGGTTGTGGGCAAAAGGGTTAATAAGAGAGCGCTCAGCAATCCTGCCAGATGAAAGTAATTTTTTGAACAGCGGATAAAAAGCCAGAGAATAACAGGAAGAAAGGCGAGCATATTGGGTCTGCTTAATGTGGTAAGTGCAAAGAAGAAGCCGGTTAAAAGGGCATAGGAGATTGTTTTTTTGTCGAGATAATATTTCAGTAAAATCAGAGTGATGAGGCTTAAAGTGATAAAAAGAGGTTCAATGAGGAGCTGCTGCTGATAAAACAGGATCAGGGGATTAAAAAGAAATAAAATAACGGCAAGTTTTGCAGTGGATTTATTGAAAAACTGCAGGCTCAAATGATAAATCAATAAGGCGGAGAGGAAAGAAAGCGCCATAAACTGGGTTGTTTTAATACTGGAAACAAGTCCTTCATGCAAAGAATAGAGTGAGCTTAAAAAATAACCGTAAGCAGGTGTTCTGAAAAAGGGAATATAGTCATTCCCCTGACCGTGTAAAATGGCATTTGCCCATAAATAATGGGTTGTTTCATCTCCAATCAAATAATTGCATAAGGGGGACTGAATAAATAGGAAGGAAAAAAAAGAAATATAAACAAGGAATATTATGGGCATAAAAAAAGGCCGTTCATGTTTGAATTGAACGGCCTTGAAATTCAAAGCAGATTAAGCGCCGAGTGTTGAAGCTAAATCTGATTCAGTACCATGGTCTGAGCAGGAACCTAAATGGTTTGTAGTATCAAGCACATATTCAACTTTTGAAGCAGGGCAGATAAGCTGTTTACGGATATAGGAGTTTGGATCAGCAACGGTCGGACTTGTAGGCCAGAGTCTACGAATATCATCGAGCTCCTGTGTTTCGTTTACGCCGTAAGAAGCAATATTATCTGAAATTGCTTTTAAGTTGGCTTTTTCTGTGCTTACGCGGCTTTTATTTCTGGCTTGTAAAAAGCCCGGTACTCCGATAGCAACCAGAAGCCCTAAGATTGCCACGACAATCATAATTTCAACAAGTGTGAAACCTTTTTTCATGTTTTTTCTCCTTTTGTTTGTTTTTTCTTTATATTTGCTAATTAATCAATACTGTGTTCAAAAGTTTTTCCCAGCTCATAAACAGTCCCCGAATTTGTGCTGCAGTGAGGTGATCCATTGGCTGTGATGTTCATATCGCTCGGAAGACTTGTTTTTCCACTGTCAGTACCGCCTACATACTTATTAGTCTTTACCGGGCAGAAGAGTTGTTTGTTGATATAGGAGGAAACATTTTTAACGGATGAAGATGAAGGCCATAAGGAAATGATGGATACGGGTGTTGAAAAAGAAAGATTGTAATCAATACGATATTGATCCGCTGCATTTTCAATGATTCGAAGATTGTTTACGCAGGTGTCTCTTCTGGCTTTATCTCTTGATCGGATAAATCCAGGAACTCCCAGTGTGACTAATAATCCCAGTATTGCTACGACGATCATCATTTCAACCAGTGAAAAACCATAGATTTTTGTTTTCATGTTTATTACCTTATGCACAGTTTGTGCCATAGTGTTTTTAAAACCTAAATTTTACATCTGTTTTCATCTGTTACTATTATGCATATTTTTATTTATATGCAAATAATAAAAATTTAAAAATGCAATAGGGGTTTAATTTGTTTTATGTAATTTTGTTATATTTTATTGCAGCAAAAAATCGATTCGGGAAAGTATATGAAATAATCATTTGAATGACAAACAGTTTTTTATAAAAAATCCTTGTCATATTTTTTTTTATCCGTATAAATCAATCCATCATGCCCGAGTGGTGAAATGGCAGACACAAGAGACTTAAAATCTCTCGTCCCTTACAGGACGTGCCGGTTCGAGTCCGGCCTCGGGCATGTTTCCAGAAAAGTTCTTCATAAACACTGTCAATAAATTGAAATAAATATTTATCCTAATTAAAGAATGCGCATGTTTTCATGAACAGTGATTCCATTCCCTTTAATGAAGAAGTCCTGCTGAATGCTTATTGCAATGGCTATTTCCCCATGGGGGAGGAAGAATCAGGGGAAGTTGAATGGTACAGGCCTGATCCCCGCTCCATTTTTCCTCTGGATGAATTTCATATTTCCAGGTCATTAGCGAGAAAAATAAAGAAAAAAGAATATGAAATCAGGATTAATTCCTGTTTTCATGAAATCATCAGACTTTGCAGAACCCAGCACAAAGAGGGCATCTGGATCACGGAGAAAATGATCGCCCTGTATCTGAGCCTTCATGCCAGGGGCTTTGCTCATTCTTTGGAGGTTTACAGGAATAATGAGCTGGCGGGCGGTCTCTATGGAGTTTCCATCGGCGGGGCTTTTTTCGGGGAAAGTATGTTTCATCTGCAGACCGATTGTTCTAAAATTGCTCTGTGTGAGCTTGTCTCCAGAATGAAGCAAAAAGGAATGATTTTATTGGATACTCAGTTTTCAACCCCTCACCTGGAACATTTCGGGGTAAAATCCATACCGGATTCGGAGTATTTTTCCCTCCTTAAAAAAGCGATAGCTCTCCCGGTTTCCTTTCTATGACGATTTCAAGAATACAGCTGCTTTTTCACGGCAATGATACCATGAGTGTAGAATCCTTGTGGGGATTCAAACACAATGGCTGCAGGGTATTTGAAGAGAAAATTGAAACAGAGGCCAGTGGGACGCTCAATCTTAATCCTGTTGAAATTTTAAAGCATGCCCTTCTTCATAAGACTGAACTTGTTTTTTTACTTAATGTTTTTGGTCTGGATGAAAACTCTTTATTGATGAAGGCTTTTTCCCTGCTTCGAATTCATACGGCCAACTGGTTCATTGATAATCCCTTTTATTTTTATGACCATTTTCAGGGCCTGAAAACGACAAAAAATCATATCTGTTTTCAGTGGGACACCTTTTATCTGCCCTTCCTGAAGGAGGAAGGTTTTCAGAAACTGATCTATCTTCCGCAGGCTACAAATCCCGAGCGTTTCAGGCCTTTTCCCTTGAAAGAGGACTGGGAACAAAAAGAGTTTTCACACCCCCTGACCTTTGCAGGAAATCTGGATTTTAAAATGCTGGATCAGCTTGTCCGGAATTGGGTGCGGAATAATCCGGAGTATGCTCCGCATATTTCTCAGTTATTGCCGGAAATTGAAAAGGGTTGTCTTCTTCATAAAAATCTTCCTTCGTGGACAGTGATTCATTCTGTCGCAGAACGCCTGAACATTCAGCTGAAGACCCGGCAGATTTACGAATTGTCACGGATTGCAGAATATCATCTTTCCATTGTGTTGAGAACAGAGATGGCAAAGTTTCTGGCCCCTTATTCTTTATTTATATGGGGAGAAAAAACGGACTGGCAGTCGGTTTCAGAAAATTTGAACCTGCTGGGAAGGGTTTCCTATTTTAAAAATATGCCTTTTGTTTTTAACGGATCAGAGATTAATCTGAATATTTCCAGAGTTCAGCAGCGGTTTGGAACGAATCAAAGGGTTTTTGACGTTCCGGCCTGCAATGCCTTTGTTTTGACTGATTATAAGAAGGAATTGGAGGAGTTGTTTCATATAGGGCAGGAAATAGAGGTTTTTCATGATTTTAATGACCTGGGAAAAAAAATAATCCTCTATAATCCCCCTGAAAAAAGAAAAAAAATGGCATCTAAGGGATATGAAAGAGTGATTTCCTGTCATACCTATAAGCACCGGATGAGACAGGTTTTAAATGATGTTGAGTTGTATCCTGTTGAAAATGAAAATATTGCAGATGAGATAATGGTTAAGCCCCTGGAGTGGATTATTGAGGCCTTTATTGAATTAAAAAGAATCAGAGAGGCTTTGGAATGGATAAAAATTTTAGGCAGGCATCATGTCAATCATCTCCATCGAGTTCAGTATTTTATGGATAAAATAAACAGGGCGGGATGATTTTTCTCTATGTACAACGGAAAGTTTTTTTTGTATTATAATCATGAAAAATAGCTCAAGTCATACAGCAGGGATGCCGATAGAAGAGTATGCATGGAGGCAAACATGGATGTGTTAGGAATCAGTAAATTACCTGAGCCTAAGGACTCTGGAAGAGTCGATAAAACTCAGGTCAATAAAAAAGGCGATACGGCCGAAAAGAAGTCTCTCTCTTCAACTGATGAGGTAATGATTTCCGATACGGCTAAAAGCGCTTTTAAAGACAGGAGCTATGTCAAAATGGTTCAGGATTTACCCGATATTCGTCAGGATTTGGTTGATAGAATAAAATCTCAGGTTGACAATGGATCCATTCCAAATGATGACATGATCCGCAAAACAGCGGACAAAATGATCAATGGAATTCTTGAGGATTTAGCCTGATTTTTCTTCTCTTAAGATTGTAATTTCTCTCTTTGTCATCTTCTTTTTTTTCAATTTTGCTTCAATTTTTTTCTTTATTCTATTTTTATCCTGTCTGAATTTATTTATTTTAAACATCACAGGATTCGTTTTTCCTGTTTTTATTATTTGACATGCTTTTACAGACTTAAGTATGTTCTCTGCATTCAATTCAAGCGTACAGATAGGGGGGTGAATAATGAAGGTTTTAGTCATAGGAAGCGGAGGGCGTGAACACGCTCTGGTCTGGAAGCTGCTTCAGTCGCCTAAGGTAACAAAGCTTTATGCAGCGCCGGGCAATGGGGCTGAAGGCCGTTTTACCAAAGTGGATATCCAGGCGGATGAGATCGACAGACTCTTTGAATTTGCAAAAAAAGAAAAAATTGATTTGACGGTCGTGGGACCGGAAGCCCCCTTGGTTGCCGGTATTGCGGATAAATTCAGGGCTCATGGGCTTGTTGTTTTTGGCCCGGATAAAGCGGGCGCCCGGATGGAAGGCTCCAAGGATTTCTGCCGTTCGGTGTGTCACGAATCAAATGTGAAAATCGCAGAGGGAAGAACCTTTACCGATTATGAAGAAGCCTTAGGGTATCTCCAGAGGCATGCGCTGCCCGTCGTCATCAAAGCCGATGGTCTGGCCGAAGGCAAAGGGGTTGTGATTGCCCAGACCCGGGAAGAGGCGTTTTCGGCTCTGGAATCCATGATGATGAAGAAAAAATTCGGGCAGGCCGGACAAAAAGTCGTCATTGAGGAATTCCTGGAAGGCTATGAAATATCCATTTTAGCGGTTTGCTCGGGTTTGGAGGCTGTTCTTCTTGAACCCTCCCAGGATCATAAGCGGATCTATGATGAAGACAAGGGTCCGAATACAGGCGGAATGGGTGCTTACTGTCCTGTGCCCATGTTTAACGAGGCGCAGAAAAAATGGGTGAAGGAACATGTTATTATCCCCGTTCTGCAGACGCTGAATAAAAAAGGCATTCCCTACAGGGGGGTCTTATACGCCGGACTCATGGTTTCCCCCGCAGGTGAAATCCGGGTATTGGAATTTAATGCGCGTTTTGGAGACCCTGAAACTCAGACGGTATTACCGCGGATGAAAAGCGATTTTTTTGAACTGCTTTACACTGCGGCAAAAGGCGAGTCTTTGCAGAAAGTGCCTGTAGAGTGGACAAGCGACGCCTGTGTCACGGTTGTTGCGGTTTCTTCAGGATACCCCGGAAGCTACAGGAAGGGTTTCTCAATACAGGGACTTGAAAACTGTGAAATCAAGGATTCCTATGTGTTTCATGCGGGAACGCTTAAGACGGATGGACAGGTTGTGACAAACGGAGGCCGTGTACTGGCGGTTTCCTCCCTGGGGAAAGACCTTAAGGAAGCAAAAGAAAAAAGCTACCTGACCCTGGATCAGATCTCTTTTGAGGGAATGTTTTACAGGCAGGATATCAGTGACAAGGCATTAAGACAACAATAAGGAATCCGCAGAATGAAGAAAGATGTTTCAATTTTAATGGGATCAAAAAATGATTGGGAGATCATGAAAGAATGCGTGGAAGCGCTTGACCTCTTCAGGATTTCGTGTGATGTGAAGGTTCTCTCCGCTCACCGGGCTCCGGCTTTTGTGATCGATCATGTGCGGGAAAGTGAAAAAAACGGGGTCGGTGTTTTTATCTGCGGGGCAGGCGGGGCTGCTCATCTGGCCGGGTTAGTGGCCGCCAATACCGCACTGCCTGTGCTGGGTGTGCCTGTGGCGGCCGGCACTTTGAACGGCATGGATGCGCTTCTGGCCACAGTCCAGATGCCGAGGGGAATTCCGGTCGGAACCGTGGCGATCAACGGCGCTTTCAATGCAGGGCTTCTGGCGATTCAGATTTTATCCCTGGGAAATAAGGATTTGAAAGAAAAATTGAAAAAGTTTAAAGAGGATCTTGAAAAAAAGGTTCTGGAAGCTTCTGAAAGCCTGCAAAAGGAATTGAAAAAACAGTAATGATGGAACGTGTGCGTGTAGATCCTCTTCATCCTGATATTGAAATACTGAAAAAAGCCGGGGCGCTTCTCCGTGAGGGAAAACTCGTTGTATTTCCGACCGAGACCGTCTATGGGCTCGGGGCAAGCGCTTTGAATGAAGAGGCCCTGGACAGGGTTTACCGGATAAAAAACCGGTCTAAAGACAAACCTTTATCCTACCATTTTGCGGATTTAAAAGATTTTTATGACTTTGCCGGGGAAGGCCTGGATGCCCGGCAGAAGAAATGGTTTGACAAGCTGATTCCAAACCCTGTAACCCTCGTTTACTTTGATGCCCGGAGGAAGAAAATATTGGGGATCCGTTTCCCCGAAAACATCATTTCCCGTGAAATCATCCGTTTTTCAAAATGCCCTGTCATTGCCACAAGTGCGAATTTTTCAGGCGAGACTTCGGGGGTTTGCGTGGCAGAGATGAGTGAGAAATTCTTAGGGCAGGTGGATTTTGTGATCGATGCCGGACCCACGGACAAAAAGCAGGAATCAACCGTAGTGGATATTTCAAAGCCTGTCCCCGTGATTTTAAGGCAGGGGGTTTTTCATTTATGAGAATAGGCTTTATCTGTACCGGAAATACCTGCCGTTCTCCGATGGCTGAAAATTATTTCAGGCATATCACCCGGAATTATCCGGTTGAGGTTTTTTCTGCCGGCCTGGGAGCCGGATACGGCTGGAGAGCGGCCGAGGAAGCCAGGCAGGTCATGGAGAGGAACAGGGTCGAAATGAGGGAACATGTCAGTCAGCCTCTGACCCGTGAAATGGTGTCTTCTTCGGATATGCTGATTGCCATGACGGAAATGCACCGGGAAAAAATCATCAGCCGCTGGCCTGAGGCAAAAAACAAGGTGTACCTTTTATTGGAATTTGATAGGAATAAGCCGGTCGATCTGGATGTCTTTGATCCGGTCGGCTGTCCTTTGGAAATATATGAAAAATGTTTTGAACTCATGAAGAATGCCTTGGAGCATTTGGGGGAGCTGGTATGCAAAAAATTATCATAGGTTCGGATCATGGAGGATATGCCTTAAAGGAATATGTAAAAATGCTTCTGCTGAAGCAGGGCTTTTTCGTTGAAGATGTGGGGACTCACAGTCAGGATTCCTGTGATTATCCTGATTATGCGCATAAGGTATCCGAAGAGATTGTACGGGGAAATTTTGAAAAAGGAATTCTCATCTGCAAATCAGGGATCGGAATGAGCATGGCCGCCAATAAAACAGAAGGCATTCGTGCCGCTTTATGTTACAACCATGAGGCCTCGGTCCTTTGCCGTGCCCATAACAATGCCAATGTCCTTGTCCTGGGAAGCCGTTTTGTCAGCGAGGAAGAGGCTGAAAAAATTGTTCAGGCCTTTTTAATCACCGAGTTTGAAGGCGGACGGCATGCAGGACGTGTGGACAAAATTGAGAGGGTATCCTTATAGGGACGAGGGTAAAACATCCCTGCTCTTCTTGGGATCTTCTGCAGAGTTCATGGAGAATATCATTAAAGTCATTTTAATATAATAAAGAATGGAGTAACAATAGATGAGTTTTTTAAAAGAAAAGGACCCGGAAATTTTCCGGATTATCAACCGTGAAATTATCCGTCAGGAAACGTCAATCGAGCTTATTGCTTCTGAAAATTTTACTTCCCAGGCCGTCATGGAGGCCCAGGGCTCGGCTTTAACCAATAAGTATGCGGAGGGGTATCCTTCCAAGCGCTGGTATAACGGCTGTGAGTTTGTGGATGAAGCCGAAACTCTCGCCATTGAGAGGGCAAAGAAATTATTCGGTGCTGAAGCGGCCAATGTTCAGCCTCACTCCGGATCCTCGGCCAATATGGCGGTTTATCATGCCCTCTTGACCCCCGGAGACACCGTCCTGGCCATGAGCCTGGATCACGGAGGCCATTTAACTCACGGGCATAAGCTTAATTTTTCAGGAAAATTCTATCATTTCATTGCCTATGGCGTATCCCGAAAAGAGGAATGCATCGATTATGATGAAATGGAAAAACTGGCCCTGGAACATAAACCTAAAATGATTACCGCCGGAGCTTCTGCTTACCCCCGGATTATTGATTTCAAACGTTTGAGGGAGATTGCGGATAAGGTCGGCGCACTGCTCATGGTGGATATGGCGCATATTGCCGGTCTTGTCGCCGCAGGGCTCCATCCTTCCCCTGTCCCCTATGCGGATGTGGTGACTACCACCACCCATAAAACATTGCGCGGGCCAAGAGGCGGAATAATCCTTTTCAGAGAAAAATATGCCAAACTGATTAACCGGGAGGTTTTTCCGGGAATTCAGGGCGGCCCCCTGGAACATGTCATTGCCGGCAAGGCGGTGGCCCTCAAGGAGGCCATGGAGGATAGCTTTAAGGTTTATCAGAAACAGGTTCTTTTAAATGCAAAGGCGCTTTCTTCTGAATTGATTCACCTGGGCCTGAGAATCGTTTCGGGCGGAACAGACAACCATCTGATGCTGGTGGATCTGAATCCTGTCGGTACAACAGGCAAGGATGCGGCCAATGCCCTTCATGAGGCCAGAATTACCGTGAACAAAAATCTGATTCCTTTTGATCCGGCCCCTCCGCTTGTGACTTCAGGGATCCGCCTGGGAACTCCGGCCGTAACGACAAGGGGAATGAAGGAAAACGAAATGAAAACCATTGCAGGCTGGATCTTCAGGATCTGTACCCATATGGAAGATCAGGCCGTAAAACAGGCGATCGCTGAAGAGGTCTTGGGCCTGTGCAAACAGTTTCCCCTGTATCCGGATTTGTTCAAGAAGGCCCAGGGCGAGCTTTAAATGAAGTGTCCTTTCTGCAGATGCATGGAGGATAAGGTCATTGATTCCCGGATAGTCGCCGATGGGGCGAGTATCCGCCGGAGAAGAGAATGCACCCAGTGTTCCAAAAGGTTTACAACCTTTGAAAATATTGAGGAAGTGCCCATTATTGTCATTAAAAAAAATAAGGCCCGGGAGCCTTTCGACCGCAAGAAAATAAAAGACGGGATTACAACGGCCTGTGAAAAAAGGCCGGTGAGCATGGATCAGATTGAGGACCTTCTGGATTCCGTTCAGGACGATCTTGAAAAAATGCAGACCCGTGAAGTGGAAAGCTCTCTGATCGGTCAACTCGTGATGGACAAGATTCATTCTCTGGATGAAGTGGCCTATGTTCGCTTTGCCTCGGTTTACAGACAATTCAAGGATGTGACGGAGTTTCTTGAAGAAGTCTCCCACCTGCTTAAAAAATGAACAGAAAAAAGCCGTCTTTTCAGAAAGAGCTTTTTTCGTCTGTTTCTTTTAAGGGGCCTTTAAGTTTCTGCAGGGATCAGGAGAACTGTCTTTTGATTGCGGATGAACTGGACCATTCGGTGTCTTTATTCGGCCCGGATGAAAAAATCTTATGGCAGGTCAAGGGGCTTCATTATCCTTCGGACTGCCTTTATTCTGAAGGCTTATTCTGGGTCACGGACCGCTACCATCATTCGGTCAAAGCTTTTGACCGGGAGGGAAGGGAATCTCAGACCAGAGTTCCGCAAAAGGGCGGACAGTTCTGCTTAACCGAACCTTTTGGAATAACCGCCGGAAAAGATTGTTTCTATGTAACCGATGCCGGAACTTCAACCTTCAAGCGTTTGCAGGCCCGGGAAGGGGCTGTTACCGAATATGGGATTCCAGGGCCGGGAGTGGATTATTATTCCTCCCCGATTTTTAAATCGCAGAGTGTTTATAAAACCTGGGTGAGAAGTCAGACCCGTTTTTATACGCTGGAGACCATGTTTTTTAAAAGTGGGTTTACATCCGGTAATCTCGAGAACCCCAGAGGCATTGCCTGCTGCGGGGAATGGGGAATTGCCGTTGCCGATCTTTCGGGATATATTCAGCTGTTTGATGAGAAGGGGGATTTGAAAAGGCATTTTAAAGTGGAGGGGTATCCTCAATGGCTCCAATATCATGAGGGGATGCTTTTTTATTCCCAAGAGTTTTCAAACCGGATCAGGGCGATCAGCCTTGACGGAAAAGAAGAAATGGAGATAATGCTGGCTCATGAAACCGGAAAATTTTTTCTCTGTTCCAGGGATGAATTAATTTACATTGCGCCCTGGGAAAAAAAAATATTCAAAGTGCAGCTTCAGGAGGATCAGTAAAAAATGAAGGATTATATCACCCGACAGATTCAGCTTTCCATTAACACCAAAAAAGCCATTTTAGAAAACCCTGTACTCCATGAAAAACTTGAAAATATGGCCCGGCTCATGATTAAGGCCCTGAAGAATGGAAAAAAAATCCTTCTTTTCGGCAACGGCGGCTCTGCTTCGGATGCCCAGCATATTGCAACCGAACTGGTCGTAAGATTTGAGCAGAACCGTGAGGCTTTGCCTGCCATTGCCTTAAACTGCAACACCTCTCATTTAACGGCCACAGGCAATGATTATGGATTTGTGAGAATCTTTTCAAGGCAGGTTGAAGCGTTGGGAAATGAAGGAGATATTGCCTGGGGGATTTCAACTTCCGGAACTTCACCTAATGTGATTGAGGCGTTTAAAATTGCCATTCAGAAAAAAATGATTCTTCTGGGATTTGCGGGAGAGAAAAAGACGGTGATGGATGAATTGTGCGATGAGGTTTTCCATGTCCCTTCCTCGCAGACAGCCAGGGTGCAGGAATCACATATTCTGGCCGGGCATATTTTATGCGGTCTCATTGAACAGGCGTTTGGCGCGGCAGCTCAGGAATCTTCCGGCGCTTACGCCAGGTAGACATCCATTCCACAGCGTTTACAGTCAAACTGAAGGATCAGATTTTTCCCGTCGTCATCCGTTAATTTCAGGGGAAGAGAGCCCTGGTCAAAGGGAGTGGTTTTTAAGCACTTTTTTAATTCTTTAAGAATACAGTAGGAGGTGCTCATTATTTTTTTTCCTTTCAGATCAAGTCCTGTTTCAGCGGCAGGTTCAAAAGAGAGAACCCCATGTCTTTTATAAAAGGCTTCTGCAAAGGCGTTTAAAATGTTGGCCTGAAAGGTGAGTTCTTTTTCCGGATAAGGCTCGGAATTCCGGATAAGGGGATGGTAGGGCTTTGGCCTTTTCATTTCTCTTAAAAGGGTAAGTTCTTCAAGACAGTTTCGCCTCAGTTTATTGAGGAGGGCTACGGGGATGTGAGGCAGGGGCGTCAGATTGATTTTAAGGGAGGTGCATTCATAAATCGTAGTTCCGGTCTTCTGAAGATTGAGCCCGATAAAATTTTTTGCAATTTCCTGATTATTTGCAGGTTCAAATTCATCCGCCTGGGAAACAGAAACACAAAGGCCGAGATCATCCCTGGCTGAGAGGATAATGGAATTATTGTTCCGGGAGAGGTTCAGCTCCACCGGAATTTTCCTCAAAATTCTGGAACGCGATAATGCGCTGAGCCAGACCTGGTCATGATTTCTGAACAAAAGGGCATGGAGGGGAACCTCTTTTTCTTCAAACAGGGAAAGAATATTGTTTTTAACAGAGTTGATCCGCATTCCTTCAAGTTCGTCATTTATATTGAAGAAACAAAGACCATCGCCGGGGTGGATGCTTTTATGGGTATCAACCGTCAAGGTTTTAGAATGTGTTTTTATCACCTTTCCAATGGGTTCTCCGATCATCTTGGGGGTTTTTATCGCTCCGAAATCCGCTTTGTTGCCATAAAGACCAAAATCAGTGAAACTGCGGTTGAATGTTTTGCTTAAGTCGGGAACAAAATCGGTTTTAAAAAGATGAGGGGATGCGGGCATTCCCTTCTTTTTTAAAATGAAATCCAGCTTCCGGCGGTAATACGTGACCGTGTTCATGACATAGGCCTTATCTTTAAGCCGGCCCTCGATTTTGAAGGAGGTGATTCCTGCGTCCATCAATTGTTCAAGAGAATCACTGCGATTCAGATCTTTTAAGGAAAGAAGATAATGTTTATCCAGAATTTTTCCTTTTGAATCGGAGAGTGTGTATCTTTTTCTGCAGGGCTGGGCGCATTCCCCCCTGTTCCCGCTGCGGCCCCCCAGGGCATAGCTCAAATAGCATTGTCCGCTGTAGCTGACACAGAGAGCGCCGTGAACAAAGCATTCCAGTTCAATATCCGGGACAGCCTGCCGGATTCCCAGGATTTGCTGGAGGGAGAGCTCCCTGGCGAGGATCACACGGGTAAAACCGGCCTTTTTGAAGAATCTGATTTTTTCAGGGGACATGTTGTGTGTCTGGGTGCTTGCAATCAGGGGAATGGGGGGAAGGTCGCATTCCAGAAGGCCCATATCCTGAATAATGAGCCCATCGACGCCCATGTCAAAATAGCGGTTAATCAGGGAAAGGGCTTTTGGGAATTCCGGATCTTTAAGAAGCGTATTGAAGGCAATATAAAGTTTAACCCGGTAAAGATGGGCAAAATGAAGAAGTTTCTGAATATCTTCAGGAGAGTTTCCGGCCGCTTCCCGTGCACCAAAGTCCGGCCCTCCCATATAAAGAGCGTCCGCCCCGCAAAGAATGGCCGCCATGCCGCATTCCAGATCTTTTGCAGGGGCAAGGAGTTCGTAAGGGGATTTATGAGCAACAAAATTTTCAGTCACTAATACGCTCCGGAAATTAAAAAATGATTATTATCCCGATGATATAATCAAAAAAGATCAAAGATAAAGATAAAAAGATGGGGGATGAGGGAGTGCCTCCTACCAGTTTAATACTTTTTTCCGGATCAGATCCGGCAGAATCTTATTTTTCAGAATGGGGGTTAATTCGTTCAGATCTGAATGTTTATTGAACCATACCAGCTCTTTGATTTCTGAGCAGGGTTTGGGAATGCCTTTTAAATCTCCTGAGAAGAGCTGGATTTCAAGGGTTTTGACAACAGCCGGGTCATCTGAATGGGCGATGTCCTGATAAGTGCCGATATATTGGATATTATAGGCGGAGACTTCCCCCAGTTCTTCATGGAGTTCACGGGTGAGGCAGGTCATAGCGTCTTCCCCTTTTTCAATCCTGCCTCCGGGTAAAATGAGTCTGGAGGTAAAATGATTTTTACGGCACAATAAGAAGGCGTCGTTTTGCCGTGTGATTAATCCGATTTTGTTGAAGTCTGCCATGTGTTTTCCTTTTTATTCAGATGTCTTCCAGATGGATTTTCTTTTTCCCCCGGACCACCAGAACGCTGAAAATAGACACGATCCGAACGATCAGATAGGCAAAAAAGGCATTGATCCTGGTAAAAAATCCATGGGAAATATCCTGTTCTGTCACTTGAAGAATGTCTGTTTTCAGTTTTGACTGAATATGATTATAAAATTGCGCTGCAATTTCCTGGGAATGAATTTCAATATTTAACTCAATATTCGTGAAATAACTCATATAATTCATGTTGTAGGAGCCGATGGAGAGTAAGCGGCCGTCAATAAACAGAGCTTTGCCGTGAAGCATGCATTTTTTCAATTCAAAGATTTCAATGCCGTGTTTCAGAAGGCTGGAATAATAGTAGCGCGTCGCTTTATGAATAAGGGGGACATCGCTTATGGCATTGCAGATAATCTTTATGGATACATTTTTATTTTTAAGCTTATGGAGTTTTCTTAAAAAACGATGACTCGGAAAAAAATAAGGGGAGATGATTAAAAGTTCCTGCTGTGTATGATGCAGATAATAGTTGAGCCTGCGGTTGATGCGCTGAATATGAATCAAATTATCATTGTTGAGTATTTTGGCGTGATAATTACCCCGGAAAGGGATCTTTTTGGTGCTTTTTTTGAGTTTGTAGCGGATGCGCAAAGGCCAGTAGTGGATGCAGATTTTGAATATTTCCTCACAGCATCCGCCCTCCAGGTACACCGCAAAATCAAACCAGGTTAAAAAGGGCTCCCCGATATTTATTCCTGAAACCAATGCTTTTTCCTGATCAATCAGAAGAATTTTATGATGAAGCCTTCTGCCCAGATAGTACTTTTTATCCAGCAGGGAAAACCATCTGAATTTACCGAAAAATCTGAAGAAAAAGTTATGGGTTTGCAGGTCTTTTTCATGGGCGACAAGGTGAAGAGACCCCAGCTGGTCTACAAGAAGATAGACTTTGACCCCTCTTTCACTGGCGGCTTTAAGGGCCTCCAAAACTTTTCCTCCGATGGAATCATTTCTGAAAATATAGGTCTGGAGATGAATGGATTCCCGGGCAGACTGAATCAGTTCAAGCATCCGCGCATAATAGTGCTCTGCCGTATACAGAAGCTCTATCCGGTCATTTCTTTTTATCACTGTGCGATGGAAATAATACATCGGTGATTATCCCGTTAATAAGGATTGCTTAACCCGAATTATAAAACAAGGGATCTATTCCCTGAAGGAGACTATATCCCTTAATGCAAACAGTTTAATGTGTTTTTCTGTTTATGTCCAGAGCTTGCTCCGGAACATCCCTGTGCTTAATCAGGTTTTGAGTTTAATTTTTTAATAGAGAGGTAACCCAGAAAATAAATAATGGCCGCGGTCAGGAGAACCATTTTAAATCCTATTCCCCTTGCCAGGGCAATGGCCGATACCGTGCCGATCACCGTCGCGTATCCATTGATGCCCCAGGCCCAGGGAACCAGCCTTTTTTCGGTTGAATCCAGAAGACGCATCCCCATGGGGAAAGGCATTCCCATAACAAAGCCGAGAGGAAAAATAAAGGCCATGGAGGCGAAGACCCGGATCCAGAAAGAAGACCCCAGAAAATACTGTATCCCGTAGGGAAGGCAGTAATTCATGACAAGAACAAGCAGGAGGATTCCGGACATGACGATTCCGATATGCTTTGAAGAAGGTGTTTTTATCGCTCCGCTGGCCAGTGCTCCGATTCCTGAAGAGGAAAGAAGGGAGAAGAGAACCACAGAGATGGCGTAGACCGGCACCCCTAAAAACAGAACAAAATTCTGCATGAGGCAGATTTCGATAAGAATGAAGGCGATCCCCAGTGCAAAAAAGAATCCGAGGGTTCTTAATTCGGTCAGAGAAGTGATCCCCTTTCTGCTGAAAATGAAAAGCGGGCCGAAAATGAAAAGGAGTGAAAAGAGGGTGGCTTCAAGAAAGATGACGATCAGGATCATATCTTCAATGGGCATAAGACGTTTCACTTTTTTCTGTTCATCCACCCAGCGAAGACAGAGAGGCATGGAAGGATCAGAGGTGTCAATTCTGCCGAAAGAGCCGATATGTTCAAAAAAAGGCTTGTTGTCAGTCGGCGGGACAAGGGTGAGTCCTGAGAGATGATAGAAATCAGAGGGCGCGGAGGAGTTGAGGAAATTTACATACCAGTTTTTGGAATCCTGCATTCCGGGCGCATAAAGAACGGAAAGATTTCTTTCTGATGCGAGGGATTGAATGGCGCTGATTTCTTCGGGTTTAAAGGGGTTTTTCTTGAGATAAAAGCCGTTATTGAGTTTATCTTCGCCTTCAACCACCAGGATGTGCTGGCGGGCGTCTTTACCCTGGGATTCAAGAACCTGCCGGGCCATGACCACGACTTTGAAAATATTATGGCGGTTTAAAACCAGCATTCCGTCTTCTTTCAAATGCTCGAAATATTCATTAAAGGCTTCGGTTGTCAGAAGGTAGGATTCGGATAAATTAATCGCCCCTGAAGCCATGGCAATGGGGGTAAAATTATTGATCTGGTGAATAATATCAAATTGTTTGTCCGATCTTTTGATATAGCTTCGGCCTTCATCGCAAATCAGATGAACCCGGGGATCCTTGAAAATGTTGCCGATATAATCTGCGTAGGTCTTGCTGACGATTTCACAGATCGTGGGATCCATTTCAATCGCCGTGACGGAAGCGGGATCATTGTTGAGCGCCAGAAGGACTTCACGGCCTCCTGAAGAACCGATGATGGCGACATCCGGGTTCTTTTTCATAAGATAAGGGATGGCAATGATAAGTTTGTTCATGCCGTTCACATAATCGGTCTTGAACTGCCCGTCAAAGCTGATCAGGGCAGATTCATTAGTGCCGCCGTCGATCCACAGGCGTTTAAAATAGGGTTTTGTGCCCGGGGCGATGTCGATTTTGGACAGGGAGCTCCATTTCGAATATTCAATGGTTTTATTGGCCTGATCCTGTTTGTAGCTTCTTTTATTATCATGAACCTGAATTTCAATTTTCATCCACTGGGGGAAAAGGAGGGCAAAGAGAAGAATGACAAAAGGAGAGCTCCAGCGGGTTAAGTGGCTGGTTCTCCAGGTGAAAAGGATTCCGGCAAGAAGACCGGTCAGGGCAACAATGTAAAGAGTGCCCAGAGCACCAAAGCGGGTAAAGAAGGGAACGGTTAAAAGACAGCCGATTCCTGCGCCTATCAGATCAAAAAAGTAAAGTCTGGGAATGTCTTTTGTGAAAAGGGTGAAAAGCGTGGCGATGATGATTCCGGCAAAGGCAAAGGGGACAATCAGCGCAAGATAGTAAATTCCGAGATTGATCAGATTCCCGGGCTCTTTTAAATTCGTCATCTGGAGAGGAATATGATTGATCACGAGGAAGCACCCCAGAACAGAAAGAGAAAAAAGGATACTGCAGACGAAAAGGATCCGGTGGGTTTTGAACTTTTCAAGGAAGGCGGGGAAAATAGAAAGCATAACGCCGCTCATTCCGAATCCGAAAAGGGCGGTTGAAATAATCATGAAGGCGTAATTCGAAAATAAAACAAGAGAAAAAATTCGCGTCAGAGATATTTCAAAGAGAAGCACCCCTAAGGAAATTAGAAAAATTCCGGCCAGATATTCAAAGCGTTTTTCTGCAAGCATGCACAGTTATCCTTATTTTTGTCATTATAAAAAAAGCATTTCAGTAACGTTTTCAAGGCAATCAATCAAGGGATTTTTTAATAAAGAAATGAATTATTCTTTCATTGCTTTCAGGAACTTATTGAGAATCAGGCTCCATTTAAAATTGTTTTCCACAAAGTATTGTCCGTTAAGTCCCATTTCATTTCTGATTTGCGGATGTTCGAGGGCATGGATGATATTCTGTTCGAATTCAAAATAATCGGAAAAGCGGTAGCCTGCCTTTGCCTGTTCGACCCAGTGGGAGGTCACTTTACAGTTGCGGTGAACCAGGACAGGGATTTTGCAGATCCAGCTTTCCATGATAATGATGGAAAAGGATTCATTCAGCGAAGGCTGGCAATTCAAAAGGGCTCCTGCAAAACAGTTGATCTTGTCTTCTTCACTGACAAAACCCAAATCCAGTATTTTATCCTTGTCTGAGGAAAGAAGGTCGACCTTTGGGGTTCCCATGGTGACAAACTGAAGTTTATTCGGGTAAATGCGCTGAAAGAGACGAACCATTTCCAATAACAGATGGAAGTTTTTTCCTTCCTCCCTTCTTCCGGCATAGGTAATATAAGGAATGGAAATTTCATATTTCTGCCTGAACCCTTCAGGATCAGGTTTTTTATCAAAATCAAATCCCATGGAGACCAGAAAGCATTTTTCAGAGGGAATGCCGTAGAGTTTTTGAGCAAGATCCATTTCAGGAGGAGCATTAAAGAGTATTTTTCCGGCTTTAACAAAAATATTCTTAATGCAGTCCAGATAAGCGAAGTTTTCTTCATGAAGGCAGGGAATCAGGATGCTTTTTTCCGGGCAGAGCTCTATGCCCTTGATGGTGAGGCCGAATAAATAGGGAATAAAAATGAAATAATCGAAACGTTTTTGTTCACTCAGGACAGCCTGATTCAGGGAGTCGGAATTAACGCTTTGATCCACCCATATTTTTTCCTCTTCAGGAGTCAAGCGTGTGCCTTCAGCGATTTTACGGTCAATTTCGTGATACCGGGATAAATTTCCGCGGTCATTGACCCTGAAAAGACGAATCGTTAATCCGTTTTTTTTGAAAGTCTGCTCAGGAAGGGCATTTTCCCAGGTGGCATGATCCAGGGCTGTTGTTGCCCAGAATTCCACCTCATGGCCTTTTTCAGCCGTTTTTTCTGCGAGAGTCCTGGATAAAACTTCAGCTCCTCCCGCTTTTGAAGTGAGGTACCTCGGACAGACAAAAACCAGTCGATATTTTTTTTCCATTAAATAATTCCTAATAATTGACTATAGATTTAAAATCTTTAAACTAAACAGAATAAATAAGGAAGATGTCAATTTTAAAAATGATATAAAAATGAAATAGAAGCAAGGAGGGTTCCATGCATCTTTTAATCAACACGGGTGGAGGCGATGCCCAGGGATTGAATGCCGTCATCCGGGGCGTTGTCATGAGTGCTTTGAGGCGGGGCTGGAAAGTGACAGGGATTAAAAGAGGCTACAGGGGGCTCCTGGAGGATTATCCCCAGGGATTGATGGAATTGACCCGGGATAGTGTAAGGGGCATTGCCCATCTGGGAGGAACCATCCTGGGAACGGTCAACAAAGGGCATCCTTTTGAATATCCCGTTGTGGAAAACGGCAAGACGGTTGTAAAAGATGTGTCGGATACCGTGATGAATCGGATTCGTGAAATCGGGGCTGACGGACTGATTGCCATTGGAGGCGACGGATCTTTAAGAATTGCCCAGAAATTCATGGAAAAGGGGCTCAAGGTGATCGGGGTTCCGAAAACGATTGATAATGACTTAAGTGCCACAGAGGTTACTTTCGGTTTTGATTCCGCTGTTTCTGTTGCCACCGATGCCCTGGACAGACTGCATTCGACGGCTGAATCTCACCAGCGGGTCATGGTGGTGGAGGTTATGGGGCGTTATGCGGGATGGATTGCTTTAAATTCCGGAGTCAGCGGCTCGGCGAATGTGATTTTGATTCCTGAAATCGAATATGACATGGAAAAGGTATGCGCTTCCATTAAGCGCCGCTATGAAACGGGCAGAACGTATGCGATTGTGGTGGTGGCGGAAGGGGCCAAGCCCAGGGGCGGGGAAATGAGCATCAAGGGTACGGAAATCGGGCGTGAGGTCCGTCTGGGAGGAGTGGCTGAAAAAGTGGCTTTCGAAATTCAGGAAAGAACAGGGATAGAAACAAGATCCCTGGTTTTGGGGCATCTGCAGAGAGGAGGCAGTCCCACCACTTTTGACAGATTAATCGCCTTGCGTTTCGGCTGCGCGGCTGTACGTTTTGTTGAACAGGGAATGTGGGGACACATGGTGGCGTCCCGTCCTCCTTATATGATCCCCGTACTGATCAAGGATGCCATTTCCCACATGAAGTCAGTGCCTCTGGAACATGACACACTGACCGCGGCCAGGGATCTGGGGATTTGTTTAGGGGATTAAAGAGATTTTTTACGCTCGTAAGCGGGGAAAACTTTTAAGTTATTATTTCAGAAAGATGAGAGAAAACCAGTTTTAGAAAGGATGTTTATGAAATCGGGAAAATTTTCAGAGGCCTGTGAGCTTTTTATTCAGACCCTTCAAACAAAGAGAACCCTGGTTAAAAAGGAAGAGGAGATTCTTGAAAAAGTCATCCTGGAATCCCAGAAACTTCTGGAAAATTGTCTGGAATCAAAAAAATCCCGAATCAAAAACGGACTGGTTCAACAGCTGGACAAGGCCATTGATCAGTTTGAAGGATCTCACCCTTCGCTGACCGCCAATATGGAAAAAATGATTGATATGCTGAATCAGGTGGGGATCTGAGAAAAATCCCGGGTATTTGATAAACGATTATTCGAACCGTTCGGCCGAAAGTTCTATGGAAACGGATTCCGCATTTTTAAGGGCAAAGGGTTTTGTCACTTTTATGGTTGCCTGAATGACTTTTTCCTCTTCCATGATAAGGCCCAGGATAAAATCAGCAAGATTTTCCAGAAGGAAAAATTCTGTTTTTTCCGATTCCTCAACAATGTTTTTGGAAAGGGAGTCATAGTTGACGGCATGATCGAGATTGTCGGTTTCTATGGCCTTTGAAATATCTATGATCATTTCGATGTCTGCATAAACGGGCTGGCGTTCAATTCGTTCCTGGGGGTAGGCTCCGATAATCGTTCTCAAAGACAACTGATTGATGCGTATTTTGGCTGTGCTCAAAGGTTCATTCCTCCGTCAATGTAGATGATTTGTCCGGTAAGGTCCGGTGTTTCAATGAGAAAATCAAGGGCATTAACAAACTGTTCCGGGGTGGGGTGCTTTTGCATGGGAAGAGCGGCTTTGATTTTTTTGAAAAGGGCGGATTCTTTTGAGGTTCCGGCAACCAGCGTTCCCAGGGCTATGGCATTCACCCGGACAAGAGGTGATAATTCAACGGCCATCATGCGGGTGAGTTCGGCAAGCATTTTTTTGGAAAACAGATAGATGAAGTCTTTGGTCCTGTTGCGGGTGATCCGCCCGTCCAGAATATTGATGATGTGGGAGGGGCTGTCCGCGTGTTTTGAAAATTCCCTTGAGAGAATGAACGGAGCCGTGAAATTAACGGAAAGATGTTTTTCGATCTGAGCGTCGGAGGTGTCGAGAAAGGAGAGGGAATCGAAAACAGAGGCGCTGTTGATCAGAAGGTTGAAAGATTTGAAATCTTTGTAGGCCTGCCTGATGAATAGAGGGATTTTTCTGGTCTGGCAGAAATCACAGGAATAGGATTTAATGGAAACCGGATATTCGGATTCTGTTTTTTTGACAAGCCGGGACAGAGTTTCCCGGGAACGGCTGCAGTGAAGGGCCTGATTGAAGTGTTTAAGAGCAAGATGCCGGGTGATAAAGATCCCGAGTTTTCCAGAAGCTCCTGTAATCAGTGCATTTTGCGGCATAAGTTTCCTGTTTTTAATATTGATCTATTATAATAAAAGATTATTAAATAATGAAATAAAATTAATGATTATTTTTACCTGCAGTAATTAAGGAGGAAATTATGAAAAGGTTTTTATCCATTGTATTTTTTGCCGGATTTTTTTTCAGCCTGGCCGGACTTGAAGCAGCCTCTTTCCGCATGTCTGCAAACACCGGTCTTTCCAGTATTTTTGGAAATACCACCTATGACATCACCTTTCATGAATACGATCCCTATTATGGAAGGATAGAAGGGGAAAGTGAACTGGAATTTGATATCGCTGCGGCTTTATACAATGTTGGAATTGAAATGGGCTTTTTAGATGAAGTTTTTGTCCTCTCTGTCAATTATTCAGGAACAATGAATGCCTATGGAGGTACATTAAGGGACCGTGACTGGATTACCAATGATTCCATCAATTATTATTATGATGAGCTCATGGGCGACACGGATTCTGATGTGGATTCCGAGGTTGATATTGTGGATATTAACCTGAAATGGTATGTGGGTTCAGTGGGGCAGAACAACAGGGTTCGCTTCAATGTCGTGGCCGGTTACCAGAATCAGAAATGGGGAACCTTTGAAGCCAGCAATATTGACGGTTATTATTCAGGGCTTTTGACCGATGACGGCCGCAGACAATATTTCAACGAGTCTTTTTCCTCTCCGGTTTTAACTTACGAAGTCACCTATGATATGTTTTATGGAGGCTTTGGGGCGGATTTTAAAGTTCTTGAGGATTTTATCCTGAAGACTCAGTTTAATCTGGGCTATGTTTCCGCTGAGGATGAAGATGACCATATTTTGAGACAGAAATTTGCTGAAGGAGAAACAGACGGCATTATGGCGGATTTGAACCTGGATCTGCTGTTTAAACTTTCCGAATTAGTTAATTTCAGTATTTATACGCATTTTAAAATGATTGACACAGAGGGCGACCAGACTCAATGGGAATATGATTCCCATGGAAACAGGACTTATCTTGATAAGATCGACGACGAGATCACGAGTGAACAGTTTACTGCCGGATTGAAGGTTGAAGTTAATTTTTAATCGTTTTTTCAGAAAATGATAAAAAGGGCGGGTTTTCCCGCCCTTTTTTTTTTATACAATCGTAAGCGAAGTAAAAATGAGTTGAGGGTGTTTATGGAAATGAACAGTATTATTTTTTTTGCGGCAGGAATGGCCTTGGGAAGCCTTGCCGTCTGGCTTTATTCGAAAACAAAACTTAATGAATGTGTTTTGAAATCAGAATCAGATAAGGCTTTGCTTCAGGAAAAGTTTTTAAGCAAAGAGGCTTCTGTGCTTGATCTTCAGGCCAAGGTTGAAACGTTGAACCAGGAGCTTTTACAGAGTCGTGAGCTTTATCGCCAGGAATCCTCCAAAAGGGCAGGATTTGAGGAGAATTCCTTAAGAATTCCGGTTCTGGAAAAACAGATTGCAGAAAAGGAAGAGAACCTTAAAGAATCCGCTCAGCAGATTTCAGATTTGAATTCAGAGAGGATCCGGATTCAAACCCAGGTGACGGAAGAAAAAAAGAGGATGGAGGATAAAATCCAGATGCTGGAAAATCTGCACCAGAAGTTTTCTGAATCCTTTAAGGTTCTTTCCATGGATGCCTTAAAAAACAGCCAGCAATCCTTTCTGGAACTGGCTAAAAATGAACTGGAGAAAATTCAGACCTCCTCAAAAACCGATCTGGAAGCACGCCAGAAATCCATCCAGGAAATCGTTTCGCCTTTAAAGGAATCCCTGCTGAAGGTGGATTTTAAAATCAATGAAATGGAGAAAACAAGGGTTGGCGCCTACTCCTCCCTCCTGGAACAGATCAAATCCGTTTCGGAAACCCAGGTGAAGCTTCAGGGGGAAACCTCCAATCTTGTAAAGGCTCTGAGGGCTCCTGTGGTCAGGGGACGCTGGGGGGAAATCCAGCTTAAACGCGTTGTGGAAATGGCCGGGATGCTGGAATACTGTGATTTTGAGGAGCAGACAACGGTTCGGAATGATGAAGGGTACCTAAGGCCGGATATGCTGATAAGGATTCCGGGAAAGAAACTCCTGGTTGTGGATTCCAAGGCTCCTTTACAGGCCTATCTGGAGGCTTTGGAGGTTTCGGATGAAGAACAGAAAAAAATGAAGCTGAAGGAGCATGCGCGGCATATCCGGATGCATCTTAAAAAATTATCCGAGAAATCCTACTGGGATCAGTTTAAGAATTCTACTCCGGAGTTTGTTGTTCTGTTTCTGCCGGGGGAAACCTTCTTCAGCGCCGCCCTTGAGCAGGATCCGGGACTTATTGAATATGGGGTTGAGCAGAAGGTGATTCTGGCCACGCCCACAACTCTGATCGCTCTTTTGCGGGCCGTGGCCTATGGCTGGAGACAGGAAACCATTGAAGATAATGCGAAAGTGATCAGCGAACTTGGAAAGACCCTTTATGAACGCCTGGTTACGCTGGCGGATTATTTTGAAGCGCTGAAAAGAGGGCTGGAGCAGTCGGTGAACGCCTACAACAGCGCCGTGGGGTCGCTGGAAAGCCGGGTCATGAGCCCGGCACGCAAGTTCAGGGAACTGGGGATTCCCGCGGTTAAGAACATTCCTCTTCTTGAAGGGGTGGAGCATTCCGTGAGAGTTTTGAAAGCCCTGGAGTAGGAACCGGCGCTTCGATCGTTTCGATACATCCGCCTGAGGGCAGGAGGCAGGGCACCCACAAGGGGTGCCCCTGCGCGACCGGGATGGCAGGAACGAGCGACGACGATGGCGAAAGATGGGAGGACGGTCATTGAGTGATGATCGAAGATAATCGTATCGAAATGAACGGCGGTGGAAGGAAGATTTTCTTTCGCTTGAATGGTTCGAGAATTTTTAAAAAGAGAAGATTGTGTTCTTTATTTTTAGATGTTATGAGAATTTTGAGTTTCTTGTTCAGCATGGGATGAATGACTGGAACCGATGCAAGTATTTAAAGAACATTGTTTTTTATATGAAAAAAAGAACGGAATTATGCAATAAGAACAAAACTGAGTTTAAGCAGATATACAGATAATTGCTTACCCGGCTGTTGAGTAAAAAATCTCTTTTTTTTATGATTAAATTTCTATAAATTTCATGCCCCGCAGTTTACTGCGGGGCGTTTTTGCTGTAAGAATCAGCATTCAGAATGCGGATAGAAAAATTGTCGGATTCTTACATTTTTTTATTAACCGAGGCTTCCGGCTGATAGAGTATGTCTTCAATTTGAATTCGCCTAATGCCTCCAGGGACAGTCCATTCTATGGTATCTCCTTTTGCATAACCTAATAGTCCGGTACCGATGGGGGAAAGCACTGAGAGTTTTCCATTTTCAATGCTTGCCTCGGAGGGGAATACAAGTGTCGCTTCCGTACGATTGTTGTTTTCAAGATCACAAAAAATGAGGCGGGTGTTCATGGTAACTATATTTTCAGGGACTTCTTTGGAATCGACAATTTTTGCTTTTTGAAGTTCAGCTTCAAGGGAAATGAGGTCTTTCCTGTCTCTGTAATTAGCTTCTGTTGTTAATAATAATTCTTTGAGCTTCTTGTAATCCTTTTCTGTCACAAAAATATGTCTTTTGGTCATTTTAAGATACTCCTTTTTTTAAAATGTTTACCGGTATTATCAATTTGTTTCATTTTGAATGAATTTTTTACCAATCCGGTTGATTTCCAATGTTGAGACCGGTTACATCCGAAGCTTCCATTATGGAAATGAATGCGTTTTCATCCCGGGAGATCACTATTTTTTTTAAACGGTATATTTTGCTGCGGTTGATAACACTAAACAGGATTTTTTTATCAAGCCCTTCATACCCCCCCCTGCCTTCAATAATTGTGATCCCTATATCGAGTTTTTTGGTCAGGTCCTCAAGAATTTGATCCCATTTGTCTGAGATGATAAAGACGGTCTTTCGGATATTCATGCCATGAAATACCATGTCGGTTGCTTTTGCGGAAACAACAATATAAATCAAGGTATACAGGACATTTTCAAGCGGAAAAAAACAGGCTGCTGCAATCATGACCAGGGCGTTTATAATGATCTGTCCAGAGCCGATGGTAAGGGAGAAAAATTTATTGAAGATGGCACATACGATTTCTGAACCTCCGGAAGATCCTTTCGAGCTGAGCATTATTCCGGTTCCTATTCCTGAAATAATGCCTGCGATAAAGGCTGCAAGAAATTTGTCCTGAATGATAAGTTTTACATCTATATAGTACAGTAACAGGGAATAAATCAGAATTCCCCAAAAGGAATATGCCACAAATCTTAATCCGATATAATACCAGCCCAGAAAAAATATGGGAACATTGATATAAAAATAGATCATTCCGAGTGAAATAAATGGAAATAGATAGTAAAGAATCAAGGAAAAACCTGTAAAGCCGCTGGAAATAAAATCGTGCGGGATTAAAATGCCTTTAACAGCAAAAGCGCATAATACCCCGCCGATGATAAGTAAAAATGTCTGGATAAAAAAATCAATGAAGATAGAATGTTTTTTTTTCATGAAGGGGTCCTTTATTTCAGGGTTGATTTATCCAATGAAGGTTATTTTCGAAGGCCTTGAAACGTTGCTAATATCTATTTTTTGTTGTGTGTTGAAAATCATGTGCACCATGATTTTTCCTGATGAATTTTATAATGATCAGATTGTTAAGGTTGAAATTACTATGTAAAAGGAAAAACAAAATCAGAAAACTCTGAAAAATCACTTAGAAAATTTTTATAAAGGACAGAACATGAGCATAGTAATGAATAGTAGCTCCGCTATGGAGATATTTAATCGTACAAAGAAAAAATAAAAGGATGCATATAGGAATCGCTGAAATTCACTTTCTGACTAGATGAATTTAATTTGAAAAGTAACATAACTTTAATATAATTAAGAGGATGAACGTATGTCAAGATAATAGTCTCGGATTGGGATTTCAGACGGTGGCAATTCTCTATGCCTGAACTGGATTGTGATTCTGACCCTTCGATCGCTTCGATACATCCGCCTTCGGCGCACACTCAGCGACCGGGATGTGGAAAGAGGGGAAGGCGGTCATTGAGTGATTATCAAAGATAATCATATCGAAATGAACGGCGGTGGTTGTTTACAAGAAGAAGTGAATCAATATACTGGAGCCTTAGACCCGGTGATGCGTGTGTTTGGCTTTGTTCTAGGAGAACAAATGCCTGAAGTTCTTAAATCATCGGAAACAGAATCCGGGAAATGGGCAAGTCAGGCGTTTGGTGCAATCGCAGCAATTGTTCCTGAATGGCAGGGCTTATCCCTTGTTATCGCTGGTAGGGATTTGAGCGGACAGGTGGTGAAAATAAGCATTCATACAATGGATTTTTACAGTGATGTGGATTCAGGAAAATATAATCTGATTGAAATGGATTCTAAAAACAGTGAATTGAATAAGGAATGGATTGTGGATGTGGGGATGTCAGCTGCTGATTTTGCTTTGAAATATGATGTTCTGGCAAAAGGCATTCAATCTTTGGATCTATCTCTTAATACGCAAAAATTTATTGGGCTGACAGGGGTAATGGATAAGGGGTTAGATGTTGGAGCCAAGGCTCTTCAGAATCGTTTGCGAAATGTATTTTTGGACATCCCAAAGTTATACATGAGTTATGACAGTATGCTGGAAAATATTGAATCCGGGAAAACTAATGGCTTATGGGATGTAGGTAGTCTTTTGCTTAAGTCAGCAGGAATTTTAATTGGGATCACTTCAGACTACAAGACTCTGTCCAATATATCAACGAACAATCCGGATGCTTTATACAATGATTTTGCAAATGGCGTGTTTGCGGATACAGAGGATCTGGATTTAAGTAAGTACAATGATGCTTCAAAAATTTATTCTGATAGCGTTGTCAATAGTGTGGGTAAATCTGTAAGTTCGATAAGTAAGGTGTATTCAATAACCAAAGATGGGGTAATGTCCCATTCGATGTTAAAATAAAGTGATGGTTTCCAATCAATCCGATACAATCGGATAACCAAAAAACAAGAAAGGAAACCACCATGAACGAGGATTTTATCACAAAGGTACTGTATGGGAAAGAAGGATTTGAAGGATGCAGGAGAATGATTCAGGAAGGCATGAATGGAATCATGATTAATGCCTTGAAAGCGGCTATGCAGGAAGAGGTAGAGAAATTATGCGGGTTAAAATATAAGCCTGCAAAAGAATCTAAATATCAACGAGGCGGAAGCACTCGAGGTAAAGTTTATCTTGAAGGACGTATGGAGCCGATGGACCATCCACGGGTAAGAGGCAAGGATGGAAAAGAAAAGAAGCTTGAGAGTTATACAGAGGCCGCGGATATGGGAAGAGCTGTAGAAGATATGTTTAGGGCTGTAGCAGCGGGAGTCAGTTCGCGAGATATAAGAATATTGCACCCTGGTTCAACTGGCTTCAGTTCAAGTACGGTGAATCGATATTGGATGAAGCATGGTCTCAGGTATTTGGAAGAGTTAAGGAATCGAAAAATTGAAAATCCGTTTGTAGCGGTTATGATTGATGGGATTGTTTTAAGTGAGGATTTAACGGCCTTGGTGTGTTTAGGAATAGAGGAAATAGGGCAGAAAATGATGTTAGATTTTGAGATAGGAAGAGAAGAAAACTTCGAGCTCTGCAATGCCTTATTGGAGCGTTTAAAGAACCGTAACATGAAATTTGGAGGAGGAGATCCGTTTTTCGTATTGGATGGCTCAGCAGCGCTCGATAAAGCTGCTAGAAAACAGTATGGAGAAAGAGTTCGCATACAACGATGCCTTGTAAGCGCTCAATTAACCCCATCTTCCCAGGGATAAGATGAGATGGCAAGATTTT
>CAYUET010000022.1:0-27697 GCA_964443875.1 uncultured bacterium
AAACTCTATCTGTTCGGGTATTATTTTTATCATTGATGTGTTCCTTTTTTGTGATGATTAAAGGTTATAACACATCAATTGGGGGCAAAGTATCGTTTTTCGATCGCTTTGCCCTTTTTTATTTCCTGCGCATCCTTGATCTCAAGCCTTCAATGAATAATTGGGACAAGCTCTAAATAAAAAAGCCCATCTCTTTTGGGGGATGGGCTTCTTACTAAAAAGAACAGGATAGCTTATTCTGCAAAAACAGCGGCAGCCAGGGTCGTTGTCCAGAGTCCGTCTTTGTTTCCCTCTGCGGATTGACAGATATGTGTAGTCTTAAAAATATGTCCGCTAGCCTTATAGATCTGTTCACGTTCCTTCCAGGCTTTATTAGGATCAAATTCAATTCCGAGAGTCGTCGCAAGCATGGAGGCGGCGAGGTCTTCCGCGTATTCTCCTGCTACTTCCTTTTTTTCACCAAAGGAATGATGCTCTGAAAGATATCCGTAATTGTTGCTGTCTTTGGGAACTGCAATGCCTATGGCGGCAGACATGAGCCTGTTGGGTTCATTGGTTTCGGATTTCGCCATAACACAGAAGGTGATTTGTCCGGGATTCAAAAGCAGCAATCCCTGCTCTTTGTTGATGATTTTACATTTGGGAGGGAGAATACTGGATACATAAACAAGATTGCATTTTTCAATACCGGCCATTCTTAAGGCAATTTCAAAAGAACCCAGCCTATCCTTGTGAACCCCAACCCCTTTTGTTAAGAAAATTTTTTTTGGTACCATGATTCATTCTCCCGGTTAAAATTTTTTTAAAATAAATATATTATCAGGGTAATGTCAAAGTTATTCTTTGGACATACAAATAAAGGACTCCTATTGCACCGATTTTTTCTCTTTTTGAGGTTCCGTTGCAGGAAGTGGAAAAGTATGATTTTTTTCATGAGCGAACAGGGTAAGGCAGGAGGTCATCTGCTCACGGATGCATAAAATCGCCTCTCTGACATGAAAGTAGTATTTTTTATGGTGCTCCAGAAGTTTGATCGCCTCTTCTTTTTCCTGGTTGAGAAAAAGTTCATGGAAATCTTTTTCAAATTTTTTTGCATGGAAGAGAAAGGCTTCATACATGTTGTCCCTGATGAAATCCAGGGTTTTATTAAAACGGGCGAAGTCTTTGCTTTTTTCATTGTATTGTCTTAATACTTCATTCAGGGCATTGGCGTCTATTTTTGGCTGCTGCAGAAGATCCAGAAGAACTCCGATAAACATCTGAAGTTCAGCATTGGTTTCCTCAATTGTCGTCAATACCTTTATCCCGTTTTGAAGAAAGAAGCTTACTCTTTCGTTGGAAAGGGGTTCTTTATTTTCCATGGAACAGATTTCAGACAGAGAGGGTAATCCACTGTCAGAGGTGGGAAGGGCAAGCAGAACTTCCCTTAGGGTTTTGTTTTTGGCTCCTTTAATGAGTGCTCCCCCCTCTGTGGCATTCCAGAGAGTTCCCTCATACCCGGAAAATAGTTCTTCAAAATGATGCCTGAAGACATTCAGGGTATTGGAGGTTTTAACCGGGCCCAGAAGTCCGGGAACCTTGATATCGACCGCATCTTCCCCGATATGGACGGCATGGGAAGCGCCCTTGACGTGCGTCCAGCCTGAAGAAAAGGCTAGATCCTGCCCCACAAAAATGATGGGGTCTGCCTTTAAAAACCGGGCGGCTGCAAAAGCCATATGCGCCACGGACATTCCCTTGTTGAGTATTCCGTAATTTCCCGTGATTTCCCTTAGCCATTCACAGATGGATTTTCCTTCCAGGTCACAGAAAGAAAGATTTCCTTTCCAGAGTTTTGGAATATCCGGATAGACTTCCGGATCCACAACCAGAACTGAATTTTTAAATTCAATATCGTTAAAATAATGAAGGGCATTCCGGGTAAAATCCATACTGATGATGAAATCGGGTTCTATCTCATGCTGTTTTAAAAAATTGAGGGTTGTATCAACTGCAATTAAAAGGGCTTTGCCTTTTATTTTTTTTAAAAGATGTCCGTTTTTGCCTAAAGAAGGTCCCCCGCTTACGATTACTGCCGGAAGCCCCTTACAGGAATCCTGAAACGCAGAAAAGGGTTTTGAGCGGATTAAAAGCGGCAAGTTTGAAAAAATATTGTGTGAAAACTGCCGGGAGGCATTGATCTGGGTTGAAATGTTGGCTTTGGCCCAGGATTTGAAATCCTCTGTTTTTTTTTCGAGATTTTTATAGGAGGCTTCATGAAAGCGGGAAGAAGGATGCCGGACCAAAAATATTCCGTTGGCATAAATGGAAAAACTGAATGGGGAAAAAAAGGAAAAAAACTCCTCTTCTGTGGGAGACAGGAGAAAAAAAAGACCCCTGGTATTGAAAAGCCAGGATAAATCTTCTGTATGGGCAAAAGCCCAGAAATTTTTGAGATCCATTTCAACAACCAGAATCCATTCAGGACGGGTTTTTATTTCGAGCAGGGTCTTGAGATGCCATCCCATTCCAAGTCCGAAAAGAATGAGATTTTGATTTTTTTTCAGATGAAGGGAATCAATAAATTTTTGAGCTTCGGCAGCAGGATTGATGCGGCTGTGTAAGGGAAGAAACTGTCCTTTCTCTCTTTCAATCAGTGCGCATGGAAAATTTTTATTTTGCTCCAGACGGACGGAATCATTAAAATTTTCAGTCTCAAGCCTTTGAAAAGCCTGGGACTGAAATTGCTGAATCAGAATTTTATTTTTTTCCCAGAGTTCGAGTGCTGTCATCCTCTCACACCACAGGAGTCCCTGGAATTTTCATTTTTTTTACAGACGGCTTCCGAGTAATCATTTTTTATGATTCAACAGGTCCAGAAGCAGTTCCAGACTTTTTTTAAGATGATGGGCAAACAAGTCCTTGATCTCATATTCGAGAAGATCCGTCAGGGTGACATAATCTTCATTTTCCATCGAGGACTTGACCTGCATAAGGACCTTTTCAAGTTCCTCTGAAATTCCGTGAATGGATTTTCCATCCGCCTTGATTTCATTGAAATCAAAATCAAAGGTGTTTTCAAGGGTTTGCAGGAGTTCTACAATCCCTTTGAAATCTGAAACAAAAATTCCGAATCGTTTGAAAGAGTTTTCTTTATCCCCTCGGATCATGGAATCAATGACAAAATCAATATCTTTTTCAAAATCCGGAAACTGACGGAGGGCATCATTGAGACTTTGTTTTGCGAGTTCAAAGGGAGAGGTGGTGGTTATTTCCACATGATCGTTCGATTTGATTTTCAAAGCCGGTTCCAGCCGTGTCAGATCGATTACAACACCATTAAGTTTCAGGGAGGAAATAATTTTTTCTTCTCTGTTTGCGAGTTCGTTTAACTGGCCTGCCAGTTCCAGAAGACTCATTCCTTCGGAAATGACCGGTCCGCCCGTAAAGGGCAGACCGTTTTGTATAAGAGCCGGCATGTTATTGATTGCCCCAGCGGATGACATTGCCTTTTGCATAGCCCTGTCCGCTCACCACAGAACAAATTGATAATTTTTCTTTTACTTCCGAAATTTTTATCGTGCCTAAAAGGGATTCTTCAGCCCCTAAGTCTTCGCCAGTATCTTCATCCACAAATTTTTCACCGACCTTGTAGACGCTGAAAGTATCCCCGACATTGACATTGTTGCGGGATCCGCAGTTGATATAGACTTTTCCGTCCGGTGTGACTTTCACCACCTTGCCTGACCAGGGGATTTTATTCATTTCCACAACGATATAGTTGACACAGTTGGAAATGGCATCGCGCATGGCATCTCCAAGCGGGGTTTTCTGAAAATCTTCTCCGCCGAAACCTATTGATCCCGGATGTCCGTGGGAGGTGCCGGATAGTCCGAGAGAAAGGGCTCTTCCCTTGCTTTTTGCAAAACCCTTGCAGGTTTTGGCTGCAATGACCTGTCCGGTGAAGGTATCAATCAGACGGATATCCACAGCCACCTGGGATTCTCCTCCGCTCCCTCCAAGCCCTACAGTAACCCCCTGAAAACTCAATCCTCCGCCTCCACCCTTGGCTTTGGTGCCTTCTTCAAACATGGTGACCGCACCCTGGATCATGATCTGTGACTGAAGCACTCCGCCCATTTTGGCATGCCCCTGTTTTGTCGTTCTTCCGGAAGCCGCCAGATCCTGTTCTTTAAGCACGGCATCCTGAAGCTCCTGTCTTTCGAGCAGGATGAAATAATTTGTATCCATAAGGGAGGTGGCAAGCATATCGCTCATGCCGGCTCCCAGTTTGGGGTCCCGGTACCAGTTGCTTTCCTGGTTCTCAACTTTATTTTCAAACTCATTGATCGAGACCATTTTTTTAGGGCCTGTCAGTACCGGAAGAGCGGCTTTCACAATTTCACCCTTCCCTTTATTGTTTTCCACAGGTTTTCCTTTTTTAAAAATCTGGGCCTGGAGAGGCATCAGGGAACATGCAAGCCAAAGAATCCCCACATATCGTATGATTCGAGTCATGGTTTATCTCCTTTTATATTGGATTGTGTTTTATTGTTGAACTTCAAAATCTAGGCGGTTGGCTGTTTTTCCGGTAAGAACGAGCTGGGGCAGGATTTCAGCGACCTTCTGGTCCAGGCTGTTTGCATAAGTTCCGTCAACATCGGCGCTGAATTCACAGACCCCATCCTTATAAGATTTTTCCGTGAGTCTTTTGATGCCGTCCACGCTTTTTAATTTTTCAATGATGCCGGCTCTTGCTTCGGGTACACATCGGGAGACGATCAGGGTCATTTCTGTAGAATTGAGTACAGAGGATCTCCACTTTTCCATCAGGGTCGCAAAAAAATCTTCACGTCCGCTTTCCCAGACCTGGGATAAGGCTTTAATACTGGCCTCTTTCTGGTTGCCTCCGTAAGCTGCGGCATTTTCGTTCATGATTGCAAGAATTTCTCCCGTATCCGCATTAATGGCTTTCAGGCTTAAGCTGCCGGTGTAATTATAGACAGGGACCCCGTAGGCTTCCCTCTGGCTCGCCATTCTGGTCTGTGCGAAGCCCGTTAAAATCAGCTCAGCTCCGAAACGATTTCCAAGGGCTTTGGCTTTTGCAGGATCTTTTTCAAGGTCTTCCGCATCCCTGCTTTTGATGACCTCCATCTGGCTCCGGTCAATCAGCGGAAATGTTTTTTCAACAAAGAATTTTTCGATCTGATCAGAAATAAACGGGGAGGGATCTCCATCAATGGTTTCCACAAGCATCAGCATGGTCCGGGGATTGCCTTTGGCATCCAGAATAACCCGGATTCCTTTGAGGTCATTTTCCAGCTTGGATTCCTCCACTGTGGCAAGAACCTTGACTCTGGTGACTCCGCCTTCACCCTTGTTGTCTTCTGTAATCTGATAATCCTTCACATAACCCTGAACATTGGAATAGATGGAATCCTGAATCAGCTGAAAGTTTTTTACAAGGGATTCTGAACTCACCATGACTCCGATCGAACGCTCAAGGGCATTTCGCAGGGCTTTGGAAACGGCTTCCTCACGGGCCTGATCTCCGGAGCCTGAAGCAATCCCGGTTCCTTCCACCTGCTTGGGTTCACAGAAGGCCGAAAAGACCGACCATAATAAAGAAAGAATCAATAAATTCAGATGGCGAAATTTCATACATCACTCCTTTTTATAAGGCTATGTGAGATTAAAATTAATTATAGAGGATTTTGAAGGATATTTACTTAACTGTCAATAAAAGAGGGGGCTAAAGAAAACCGAGCGGGAGATGTTTGAAAAGTAGTTCATTTCTTCAAGCAATTGTTCTTCTCATTTTATTGAGACTCCTTATTAAAAATTTCAATGAATACGGATTTCACCGTTTAAGTCTCAAATAGATCAGCTTACGCTTTAAAAATGACAACTTAACCCGTATATTGCATGAAAAATCAGAAGAAATCCATTCGAAGCCTAATAAATGAATCCTTCCAGCCCCTACTATTGACCAATCATTGGGTACAAATTATACCCAATCTTGTATTCAGGCAAAAAACAATCTTTTGTTTGCGCAAGCCTGTTTTGACCGGATCAAACAGGCATTGCAGGCCGGAACTCCGTGAAATCGATAAAGACACGAGCGATGATCTGGTGGAGGATTAAGATACTTCCCCCTTGCGTAAATACCGGTTATTCTTTAAAAATAGAGGCATAATTTTAAAGGATGAGCGTTGAAAATCGAACTTTACCAGTGGATGTCTTTTTTTCTTTTAACAGGCTGTCTGTGTTTTACCGGCTGTAAAGAACGGATTGTCGTTGTTCCGGAAAAAAAAGTCTCTTCTTCTGCAGGTGTTTCCGGATCTTCAGAAGCCTTCCCTGTCCTTCCCTTTGAAGAAAAGCACTGGAAAACAGCCTCTCTTGAACTCATTCCGGGCGCTGATGAGGCCAAAGCCGGAGGGAGTATTTCCATGTCCGTAACCGAATACCCTCCCACTTTCCGGATTTTCGGAAAAGACAGTCATCTGCAGATTCTTTCTTTGATGGAAGGCCTGGTCTATGAAACTTTGCTCGGGATGAATCCTCAGACTCTGGAATATGAGCCCAATCTTGCCTCTCACTGGTGGATTTCGGAAGACGGAAAAGAGTATTACTTTCGTATGGACCCCAAGGCCAAATGGTCGGACGGCAAGTCTGTGACGGCCATGGATGTTAAAGCGACTTTTGATCTGATGACCGATAAGGAAATTCAGGATCCAGCCGTTTCTCAGATGTATACGGAAAATTTTGAGAAACCGGTTGTGCTTTCCTCTTCAGTCTTTAAAGTGCGATGTAAAAAACCGGGCTGGCGAACCTTCATGCTTTTTATCGGGTTTTCCATTCTTCCGGCCCATCACTGTCAAAAGGTGGACGGAGTTTCCTTTCTTGAAAAATATCAGTACCGAATGATGCCGGGCACAGGTCCTTACCGTCTGGACCTCAAACAGACTTTAAAGGGAAACCGTATTGTTTTGAAACGCAGGAATGATTACTGGGGGGATTCCCGTGTTCAGGGCGTTTATAATTTTGATGAAATCAAATTCATGGTTATATCCGATGACCGGCTCGCGCTTGAAAAATTCAAAAAGGGGGAATTTGATCTTTATATCACCTCCAGAGCCCAGTGGTGGCATCAGGAACTGATCGCTTCAAAAGTCAGCTCCATTCAGAGGGGGGCGATCCAAAAAAGAAAAATCTTCAATTTTAATCCCCAGGGGTTTTCCGGAATTGCCTTTAATACCCAGGAGGCCCCCTTTGATGACCTCCGTGTGCGGGAGGCCTTTCTCCTTCTCTGGAATGTCGATCAGCTGATTGAAAAAATGTTTTTCGGAGAATATGACCGATGCCGTTCCTATTTTCAGGGAACCGTGTATGAAAATCCTGCTCTGCAGAATCCGAAATATAATCCTTTCAAAGCGATTGAACTCCTGGCTCAGGCCGGATGGATCAAAAAGGAAGGGGAGCCCTGGCTTACAAGAAATGGAGCCTTCCTGGAAGTGGACATGACTCTCGACAGCGATTTAAACCGGGTTTTCACACCCTATCAGGAGGATCTGAAAAAAGCAGGAATCAAGCTCAACCTTGTCAATAAGACTCAGCAGGCCATTTTTGAAGCAATGATGAAAAGGGAATTCAAAATGACCTATACCGGCTGGACTGGGCAGCTTTTTCCGAATCCTGAAAGCGTCATGCATTCCAAATATGCGGGTCTTGCCGAATCCGGAAATATCACCGGAATGAAAAATCCGGAAATCGACCGGATCTGCGAGGAGTATGAACAGACTCTTGATGTTAAAAAAAGAATTGAACAGCTTAAAGCCCTTGATGCCCTGGCGGTAAGCCAGATTCATTACGCCTTCGGCTGGGTGGCCCCTTATGCGGCCCGTGTGGCCTTCTGGAATAAATTCGGATATCCAAAAGAAGGGCTTTCCTATTCCGGGGATTGGCGGAGCATTTTTTATCTGTGGTGGGTGGATCCTGAAAAAGAACAGCAGATGAAAAAAGCCCGAAAGGACAAAAACCTAGTGATGAATCAGGGCAGGGAAATAATTGATTTCTGGAATAGGATAAAGGATCCGCAACCGGGGGAGATAGAAGAATGATTTCTTATATTTTTCGCAGACTGTTTCTGATGATTCCTGTTTTTTTCGGCACAACCTTTTTAGTCTTTGTGATCCTCTCCTATGTCCCCGGAGGACCTTTTGAAAAGGCAGTGATGCAGCTCAAGCAGATCCAGTTTGGCGCTGAAGAAAATTCTTCGGCCTTTGGGAAAAACCCCGGAGCCTCTCTTTCACCGGAAGTTCTATCTGAGCTTAAAAGACAGTATGGACTGGATAAACCTCTTTTTGTGCGCTACCTGATCTGGCTTGGAGTATGGCCGAGAACGGTTCGTGAAAAAACAGTTTCCCCTGAGAGCCTTTTCACGGAAGACATCCGCTATGTTGAAAAAGGGGATGCCCTCTATTCTCTTCAGCGCTGGATCCGGGTTCAGAAGCAAAATGATCTCTGGATCGTGGAGGAAAGCGGAATAGGTGCAGATGTGTGTTTTGATGATCTCTATCCTGAACTTCCGGTGGCTGCGGATATCGTTGACTGGCAGCCTTCTCTTTCCTGGAAAGTCGATTCTGTAAAAGAGAAAAATATTCAACTGAGGAAGGAGGAGTTCAGCGGAATTCTGACAGGGGATCTGGGGATCTCCTATGTTTACGATGAACCTGTCACAAGGCTTATCCGCGACAGACTTCACATCTCCTGCTATTTCGGAATTCTGGGTTTTCTTCTGTCCTACATGGTCTGCATTCCCCTGGGGATTGCCAAGGCTGTGAGGCACGGCAGTTTCTTTGACTGGACCACAAGCGTTCTTGTGTTTGTGGCCTATTCGATTCCCGGATATTTTCTGGGCGCTTTGCTTCTGGTCTTTTTCGGGGGAGGCAGTTTCTGGGATGTTTTTCCGCTTGGAGGTTTTGTTTCCGAAGGATTTGAAACTCTGAATTTTCAGGCAAAATGCCTGGATCTGCTCCATCATACTTTTTTACCTGTGTTGTGTTACACCCTTGGGTCCTTCGCTGCTTGAAAATCTGAGTCAGGATTATGTCCGCACAGCGCTTGCTAAAGGGCTTTCTCAAAGGCGTGTAATTTTTGTTCATGCCCTGCGCAATTCGCTCATCCCGATTTCCACCGGACTAGGGGGCATTATCGGAATTTTTCTGGCAGGATCTTATATGATTGAAAAGGTCTTCAGCATCGACGGCATCGGCATGCTGAGCTATGTTTCCATCATGTCCGCCGATTACCCGGTTGTTCTGGGATTCCTGGTTTTAAATACCCTGATCCTTCTGGGCGGCAATCTTCTTTCTGATCTGCTCTATGCCCTGATTGATCCGAGAATTAAATTTGAGTAATAAATTCCGAATAGATTTTTTTGCTTTGAATTTGCTTAAACTTGAAATTTATCGTACAGGATAATGATGAAATCTTTTTATACTCTGTTACTTCCCTCCCCCTGCAGGAGGCTACGTTTCAATATCAGCGGGATTTATGCCGTACCCAGGATAGGGCTCGGGTATCTTTCGTCTTTTTTAAAACATAACGGTTTTTCAAACACCCGGATCTGGGATCTTATGGCTGAAAAAAAATGGATTCCCGATATTTTAAAAGATTTTGAAGTCAAGGGTGTGCCTGATCTGGTAGGGATCGGTGCGACCCTTTTGAGCTTAAGGGAGGCCTTTGAAATGACCTCTGCCATTAAGGACAGATACCCTCAGGTGAAAATTGCCGTAGGCGGACCAGGAGTAAGTTTTCCAGGGGATACTCTTTTTCAGTATGGCAAAGCTGTGGATTTTTTTGTACGCGGTGAAGGAGAAAGGGCTTTTCTGGAACTGGTCACAAGTCTTGAAGCCGGAAATCAGGATTATTCAAAAATTCCAAGACTCTTGTGGAAAAATGAAAAAAATGAAGTGCTGGAAAATCCGGAGTGTGATTTCCGGGATTTGAATGACAAAATTTTTACAGACTATGAATCTCTGCCTATGGAGAGCTATCAATTACATCCGCCCATGGGGGTTTTCCCTCCTGCAACCCTGGTTGAAACAGCCAGAGGTTGTCCTTACAGCTGTTCTTTCTGCTGCATCACCCATAAAATCAGAGCTAAAGATCCGGCTTTAGTCGAAGAGGAACTGAGAAAACTTCAGAAAAATTACGGCATCAGGGAAGTTCATTTTGTGGATCCCACGTTTACCCTGGATCAGAACCGGGTAAAAGAATTGTGCAGACGGATCCGTCCCTTAAATCTTAAATGGACCTGTAAAACCCGTGTGGATCTTGTGCCAGGGGAATTACTGGAATTCATGGCCGGGGCCGGCTGTTATCTGATTTCCTTTGGCGTTGAAACCAGCCAGGATGTTTTGCTGGATGCCCTTCATAAAAATGCAACGATTAATCATACCCTTGAAGCCTTTCGCAACTGCAACGAATTGAAAATCCGTACCGCGGCTTATCTCATGATCGGCTGTCCGGGCGAAACGGATGAAAGTGTTGCCGGCAACATCCGTTTTGTCAGAATGCTGAATCCGGATTATGTTTTATATGATATTCTTCAGGCGGATCCTGCTAATCCCATGACACAGGAGTATTTGAAAAAAGGCTGCTTTACTGAAGCCGATTTATCCCGTTATTATCTATCAGATGAAGATAATTATTTTCTGCATTGTTCCTTAACCGGAGAGCCTCTGGAAAAAGTGAATCAGTGGCTTAAAAAAGCAAGCCGTGAATTTTACCTCCGGCCCTCTTACATTTTTAAAAAAATAATAGATATCCGCAGCCTTCAGGATCTTTTAAATCTGTTCCATGGGGCTGCATTTCTTTTCAAGGATTTTTTCGGATTGAATAAATTATGGGATCAGATCAGAAAATAAAACCCAAAATTCTTTTGCTTCACCCTCCGGCTCCCCAAGGCTTGAAATACCAGCTTGACGGCTACTGCAGTCAGCCTCAAAAGGGGATATTCCGATGGCATCCTATTGATTTGTGCTGTTTTGCCTCACATCTTCATCCGGCCTGTGATCTTACGATTCTGGATCTGGGGCGCACCTGTCATCTTCCTTCCGTTTCTTTTAAAGACTTTAATGCGGTGATAGGGCTGATTGGCGCTTTTTCATGGAATCATCTTAAAAAATTCTGGAAAGGGGTTATTGATCAGGGTATTCCTGTTTTTTTGAGCGGAGACATTGCTCGGCATAATCCTGAATTTGTTTTTTCAAATCTTCCTGGTCTTAAGGGAATTCTTCCTGAGATGGCGGCCCCTCCTTCATGGGAAGATTTATCAAGCCCTGCCTCCCCTTTGGTGTGGAAAGCTTTTCAGGCGCATTATTCATTGCCTCACGTCGGGAAGGGCTTTAAAATCGGGATTCAGCCTTTTTCTTTCTGGAAGAAGGAACTTTACAGACTGCCCTTTGATGTTTCTCATCCTTTTGCCAGTGTCGTCACCCAAGTCGGCTGTCCTCACCTGTGTCAGTATTGCATTCTTTCCTCATATTCCCTGGCACAGAGAAATTATGATGAAATTGAAGAGGAATTGGCTCAGTTAAAATTTTTAAAGATCAGGCATCTTTATATCCGCGACGGAATGCTTAATACCTCAGATCAGCATCTTGAAATAATTTGTTCTCTGATGCGCAAATATCATTTTTCATGGAATGCCTTTGCCCATCTGCTGAATATGGGGAAACATGTCCGCCTTCTTAAAGAGTCAGGCTGCAGGGTTCTTCAATTCGGTTTTGATTCAGTCAACAGGGAGGTTTTGAAAAAGCACCGCAAAGCCGTTCCGATATCCTGGGAAGAGGCTTTAAGCCCTTTTCAGAAAAGCGGAATAAAAACAGTGGGACATTTCATCCACGGGCTGGAAAATGAACCCCTTTCCCCCCTGGAGGTGGCAAAGTTCGCTCATGGTCTCAAACTGGACTGGATGACAATTACCCCTTTAATGCATCGCCCTGGAACGGCTCTCTGGAATTCAAATGAACTTGAACAGCAGTCGTCTGCCCCGGAAATTCCAGGAAGTATCCGAAATTCCATGTTCTGGTTTTATTCAAGACCTTCAAGGATTTTTCATGCTTTGAAATGCATGATAAGGCATGGTTTTTACGGACTCTTATCCATGACCTGCAAAGGATAATCCGGTGTTTAATAAGGGATCTCTTCAAGAGGGATATATTGTCTTTTGTTATTGAAAAATTTAAGTTAAAATATTTGAAAATTTATGACAGATTCATCTACAGCAAAGAAAATTAGTTTTATTTTTACTCTCTACAACCGGGGAGATGAAATTATCCACACGGTTGAAAGCCTCACAGAGATACTCAGCAAACATCTGACCTCCCTGAATTACGAAATCATTCTCTGCAACGACGGCTCAACGGATTCCACTTTTTCAGTCTGTCAAAACCTTGCAGAAAAAAATAAACGGGTTCGCGTGGTGAGTTATGAAAAAAATCAGGGACGCGGATATGCTGTGAAAAAGGCCATTGAATCCTGCCTTGGAGAAAAAATCATGTACATGGATTCCGATGTCGCTCTGATGACGGACCTCCGTATTCTTTCTGAAGTTCTGTCTTCTCTGGATTCAAGGCCGGTTGTGATCGGAGACCGTTACCATTCCTTTCAAAATCTTCATCGTTCTTGGATCAGAATGATTGTGGGTTATGGTTACCGTTGTCTTAAAAGGATTTTTTTTCCGGAACTCTGTATTTCTGACTGTGAGGTAGGCTTTAAGGCATTCAAGGCCGATATTCTCAGGAAGGCTGTTCCCCTTTGCAGAGAAAAACGCTGGAGTTTTGACCTGGAACTCTTATGGATTCTTCATCTTCAAAAAATTCCCGTTTATCAGATCCCCATCCAATGGAATGAACAGAAGGCCCTGTATAAATCGAGTGTATATCTTTTTAGGGATTCGATAACGCAGCTTCTGGGGTTTTTCAGAATCCGCTGCCGCCACAAAAGCAGACCGCAATGCAAGGATTAAATTATCTCCGCTGGCTGAAGTCTTTTGTAAAGGTTCATCTTCACAGGAAATGGGGCGGCCTGTTTCAAGAACCCTATAAGATTAATTTTGATATGACCTACCTTTGTAATTCCCATTGCACAAACTGCGGAATCTGGAATATCTACCGTAAAGATCCCGCCCCTGTTCAGGAAGAAATGAACGCTTTTGAATACGATCAGGTTTTTCAAAAAACGGCTTCTTCTCTTTTTTTTGCCTCGTTTGAAGGGGGGGAACCTTTTTTGAAGAAGGATGGGGAGGCGATTTTTCATTCCTGCCTCAGTCGCTCAAAAAATCTTCTTTCCTTTTTGATTGCTACAAACGGCTCTTTGCCTGCCCGCGCGGAAAAGACAGCCCGTGAGCTTTTAAAAATCAATTCTTCAGCCTCTCTCTATTTTTCCATCAGCCTGGACGGTCTTGAAGAAACACACAACAGGCTGAGAGGAATCCCTAACGGCTATCAGCTTGCACTGGAAACATATGATAGGCTTTGCCGAATCAAAAATTCAAGGCTTCAGCCTTTTTTTCAATATACGCTTTCCAGAAGTAACTGGAAGGATGCTCTTTCTTTTTATGAACAAATGCCGAAATCCACGGTTTTTACTTTGTATCACAGTTCTCCCTTTTTTTGTAATGAGGTCTCTTCTCAGGGTTTGATGGACATGGAAGAAAAAGAGGAATTTCTTTCTGTTTTGACCCGGCTGACTAAAAATTACCGAATTCAAAGCCCTCTGGATTTATTGAAAAAAATATATCTGCACTATGCACACTCTTATCTTCGTACCCGGAAAAATCCTCTGGTCTGCTATGCCGGATTCGCTTCCTTAAGCGCAGACCCTTACGGAAATATCAAACCTTGCGCTTTTTCCCCGCATTTTTTTGGAAATCTTCGGAATTCTGGTTATGCCCTCATTCCGCTTTTAACCTCTGAAGAAGCGAAAAGAATAAAAAACAGACTTAAAAATGAAACCTGTCCTCCATGCTGGATGAACTGCGATGCCTTGCCCTCTATGCTTCATGTTTTTCCAAAAGCTGTTCTTGATTATTTTAAAGGAAGAATTATATGAACATGAAGAATATTCTGATTCTGATCGGTTTTATTATACTCAATCTGGCTGTCCGCTGGATCAGTATCTGGGGACCTCCTCTGGATGATGATGAAGGCATTTATCTTCTGATGGGACGTTTTATTCTGGAAGGGCATCTGCCCTATGTTCATTACTGGGATCATCAGCCTCCCTTGATCTACTATCTTTCAGCCTTTGCCCAGCTTTTTTCACACGAACAGGGATTAGCCGGGGTCAGAATCATTGCGGCTGTTTTTACCGGAACAACAGCCTTGATTTTATTTTGTCTTTACAGGATTTTATTCCAGTCTTTTTTTTACGGGATTCTTTGCGGAATTGTTTACAGCCTGTGGATTTATTCCCCAGGACTCAAAGGATGGGCCTTTAACAATGAGATTCTTTTTAATACGTTTACAAGTGGTTCCCTTTTGATTTTATTTTTGAATTTAAAAAAAAACTGGCGAGGCAGTCAGTTGTTTTTCTGGGCGGGTTTGTGCATGGGCATGGGTTTTCTGACAAAGCAGAATGTTATATTTGATTGCGTTCCTTTCATGATTTTGATCGGTCTCTTTAAATCTGAGTTTTTATCTTCAGTTAAAAATTTATTTTATTATAGCTTGGGATGTATTTTACCTCATATGTTGTTTGCTCTTTGGTACATGCTGCATGGTCAATTATCTCTTTATCTGTTTGCCAATCTTGGTTCTAATTTCGGATATATTGAATATGAATCTTTTGATTTTAAACACTTGGATTATCTGTTCGATAATTTGAAATATTATCTTATTTTTATTCCCTTGAGTTTTTTAGCTCGGTTTCATTTTTCAGACACTTTCCTGATGAAGCCGCGTTCTCTGGGAATCTTTTTTTTCTGCTGGGTAGTTTCAGTTATTTATGGGACAACTTTATCCAAAACACTTTATCAGCATTATTTTCTTCAGCTGTTTCCATGTTTATGCCTTTTAACTGTTTCAGTTCTTCAGCGTGTCGGGTTTTCAAAGAGTTTGATTTCCTTTCTAATCACCGCTCTTTTGTATATTTTTTTAAGTTATTCTTTTTCCCCATTGATGAAGCAAGTACCGAGGGATAATTTAAATGAAAAGATAGCGGCTCAATATATTAATGAGCATAAACAACCCGGTGATACGCTTTTTGTTTTTGATGGAAATGTCATCTTTTACTATTTGACGCAGATGCCGATTTTAACCCGTTATGCTTTTCCCGCTCATCTAATAAAACAAAAGTATTCCTATGCTTTTAAATTAAATCAGAAAAAAGAAATAATTTCTGTGCTTGAACAAAAACCTTCCTGGATTATCCTGGATACAGGGGAGAACGCTTCTTATCGGGACAGTGATTCTGCAGGAATTCAGAGCATATTTTATTCAGTGTTGTATAAGAATTATACCCTCGTTCATACCATTAAAAGCAAAAATGAACTGTATTGTAATATTCAAATTTATAAACTGAAATTCGGAGCAATCTGAAAAGATTTTGATAAATAAATCAGAAAGCTTTAAATGACCGTATATTCCCGTCTTCCCTGCCACAGGAGATTTCCAAGTCAAAAAATTTTTGAAGAGTTTTGTCGGATAAATTCCAAACCTTGGCCCAAGGGTAGCTTAAATGGGAAGTTAAAGGAAAGTAATTCATGCGGGGGTATATTTTCAGACCCGGCTGTGTAAAGGGGTACGGATTGAGAATACTGACTGTGTATTTATCCGCTTTGAGAGATTTGAAAAGCAAAAGTTCTTTTTGATAGTCTTCATCAGAGTAATCCGGATGCCCCAGAAGAATATAGACTACGGTTTTTAATTTGGATTGTTTAATGATCTCAAAGTTTTTCATTATGGTTTCGAGGGTGAATTTTTTATTCATGAAGGCAAGACGTCTGTTATCCATGGCTTCAACACCCAGTTTCAGATAGGTACAGCCCGCATCGGCAAGAAGAGTGAGCTGTTCAGGGGTTAGGAGATCTATTCTGCAGTCGCAGCGCCAGCTTACATTAAGCTCAGCTTTCTGGATGGCCCGGCATATATTTTTCAGTTTTGGGGTAGAGGAATTGAAAGTCGAATCCGTGACATAAAAATCATTAACACCATAATGATCCCTGCGATATTCCATTTCCTGAATAAACAAATCGCTTGAGCGGTAGATTTTTTTTCCTTGGCTGAAAGTGGGCAAAACACAGAAATGGCAATCATGCAGGCAGCCGCGTGAATACCAGATATAATCAAAATCAGGATGCGCAACCGGATGAATCATAGAATCCAGTGTGAGAAATGGAATCCGGTCAAAGTCTTTTTGGGAACATGTAAGATAAACACTGCCTTTTGTCTGATTCTGGATATGAGAAAGAATCTTTCCTTCCCCGTGTCCGAAAACATTAAGATTAAAAATATTGTTTTTTCTGAGGAAGGGGCCGTATCCGATCTGAAAAATGGAGGGATACATTTTTTTGATTTCACAGGCAAGCGTTTCAGCAATTTCCGGGCTTCCGAAATCAACCGCGGGATTGGCCACATCCCCGATGGAGTAAAGAAGATAGTCCGGCTTTAATTCATTAATATAGCGCTGCAGTTCACGGGAAGAGGACTGAAAGAGAGTTTTATCCGGTGCTTTACTATTTTTAAAAATAGCAGGTCGCAAAATCAAATCCCCTTTTTTCTGATAATCCAGATTGAGGACATAAGGAGTAATTCCTGACTGTTGAAAAACTTCGGCAAGACTCAGTGCCCCGAGATTTACACGGTTATTGAAACTTCCGAAGAATTTATAATAAGGAGGAATGACGAGGAGAAGGGTTTTAGTCATAAAACTATCAGTGATTAATAGGGTAGAATTTTAAAAAAAATGAATCCATCTTTTTATTTTTAATATAAATTCAAGTTTTAATCAAACAAACAGATACAGAATCTGTTTTTTTTGAATCATTTTAAAAATGGCTTAGCCGGGCATTAAATGCTACCCTTTTGCGACTGAGGAGTAATTTAATGTTGAACTCTTTCTGATGGAGGGACTATGAAAATCCTGAGTTATATCCTGAGTTTAAGCCTGTCCTTTTTTTTTGTAATGTCTGCCTTTTCTGAAGAATCCTATGACCAGCTATGGAGTGAAGTTGCCGCGCACAAAAGCAAAGGCCTTCCAAAATCCTCTCTGGAAGTGGTAGAAAAACTGATGAATAAGGCTGAGGCAGAAAACAATTCGCCGGAGCTTTTGAAATCCCTGATCCATAAGCTGATCTACCTTCAGGATGTTGAGGAAGAGTCCTTTGTTAAAATCCAGGAGGCCTTAAGTAACACTCTTGAAAATAATCCCCCTCCCATGCAGGCCCTTCTGCATTCCATGATAGCGGAACAATACTGGAATTATTTTAATCAGAACCGCTGGAAATTCTATGAACGTTCCGCAACTGTGCAATTTGTTCAGATGGATATCCGAACCTGGGATCTGAAAAAAATTGTGGAAACCGTGCTTGAACACCATGAAAAAGCTTTGGAGCATCCAGAGGAACTGATCAACACCCCGGTTTCGGATTTCAGGAATATTCTGGTAGAGGGTCAGTATTCCCGTGAATTGAGACCTTCTCTTTTTGATTTCGTTGCCCACAGAGCGCTGGATTTTTATATGAATAACGACGCGGGCCTCACAAGGCCTGCCTATGCCTTTACCCTGAATAATCCCCTCATTTTGACTGATTCTGAATCTTTTGTCTCTCTTGAAATTGATTCCAGAGATAAGAAAAGCTTTGAATTAAAGGCGCTTCTTCTTTTCCAGAGTCTGATCCGATCGCATCTTCAAGATAAAGATCCGGGTGCTTTGATAGATCTTGAATTGAAACGTGTGAACTGGATATACCGGAATGCCGTAATTCCAGATAAAGAAGCTCTTTATGAAAAGACTTTGAATTCCCTTTCCTCCAAATATGCAGCCCACCCTCAGGCCTCTGAGATAAGGCATCTTCTGGCTTCATTGTATTATGAACAGGGGCTCAAGTATCAGCCTGAACAGGGGAAGAATCATCAATGGGAAATTAAAAAGGCAAAAGAGATTGCAGAGGAAGCGGTCCGAATGCATAAAGGAAGCCTCGGAGCGGATCAATGTCTCCGTCTTATCTCTTCCATAGAAAGAAGAAATTTGAAAATCATCTCCGAATCTTTTGTCTCTGCCGGTCTTCCCTTTAAATTTCTTCTTCATTATCGGAATGCCTCCAAAGTATTTTTAAGAATTTATTCCCTGAAAAAAGAGGATCTTTTAAAGCTTCGAAACATCAATTATGATAAGAGGGTTGAATTTTTTTCGGATCATCCCCTGAAAAGTGAGCATACTTTTGATCTTCTCAATGAAAAGGATTATCAGCTTCACAAGACTGAGCTTCCCTGTAATGCCCTGAACCAGGGAATCTATGCCTTTGTTCTGTCAGATGGGGAAGGTTTTAATCCATCGAAAAATGCCCTGTGCACGGAGATCTTTTCTGTTTCCTCCCTCGCCTACCTGAATAAAAACAACTCTATCGACACCCGGGGAAACGAATTCCTGGTCACGAACAGGGAAACCGGAAAGCCCCTGGCAGGAGCAACACTCCAGATCTGGCATGAGGAATACAGTAATTTCACTCATGATTATGTTTATAAAAAAGGAAAAAACTTTAAAACAGATGATCAGGGGTATGTGACTCTACCTTATGAGAAAGGGGATTCCTATAATTTTCAGATTGAATTTTCTCATGCCTCGGATACGCTCTGGTCGATGGAAAATTTTTATTCCTATGAACGGTATAAAAACAATCCCAAAAATGCCCGCTGCATCCTCTTTACAGACAGGAGCATCTACAGGCCTGGGCAGACCGTGTTTTACAAAGGCCTTTTGTATGAGGAGGATCAGGACAATCCCTCCCTGAATAAAATTTTAACCCGGGTTAATTCTTCCGCTATCTTTTATGATGTAAACGGTCAGAAAATTTCAGAAAAGGATTTTATATCCAATGATTACGGTACTTTTTCAGGCAGTTTTTCCATTCCCTCCAATCTTTTGAACGGTCAGATGTCGATTCAGACCCCCTGGGGCAGTACATCCTTTTCTGTTGAGGAATACAAGCGCCCCAAATTTGAAGTCCTGTTTAAACCTTCCACCAAGTCCTTCAGGCTCAAGGAAGTGGTGACGCTTACCGGAGAGGCTAAGGCCTATGGGGGATATTCCATAGACAAGGCTTCTGTGAAATACAGGGTTGTACGAAGAACCTTTTACCCCTGCCGCTGGCTTTGCTACTGGTTTGTTCCTCCTGCACCTGAAATGGAGATCAAAAACGGCCATGCAGAAACAGATGCCAAAGGTGAATTTTCTGTTTCTTTTGAAGCTCTTCCGGATCTTTCCCTTGATCCTGAACTTAAGCCTGCCTTTCATTATACGGTCTATGCGGATGTAACAGATTTAAACGGAGAGACCCGGAGCGGAGAGAAAACGGTCTCTCTAGGGTCTACCGCCATGACGCTGGAAATCATGGGGGCGGAGTCTCTGGATAAGGAGGGAACTCCCCCGGTGATGACCATAACAACCCATACTCTTTCGGGTGAGGCCCTGGCCGTTGAAAAACTGGATGCCAAAATCTACAGGCTTACACCTCCTGATTCCGTATTGAAGGAAAGGCTCTGGGAACCGCCTGATAAACCCTTTTTATCTGAAAGCAGATTTAAGGCTCTTTTTCCCGGAGAGGAAATGGGCAGGGAAAATAATCCTCTGAATTGGGAAAGAGGAGCCTTTCTGTATCATGAAATTTTAAAGACTCCTCAGAATTCTCAATGGAAACTCAAGAACTTGAATCCGTGGGCTTCCGGGGCCTATCTGATTGAGATTAAAGCCCGGGATGAATACGGGGAGGAGATTGTGGCGCAGAAATACTTCACCCTTTTTTCAAGAAAGGATTTGCTTCCTCCGGTTCCACAGCCAGACTGGATTTCACTTTTAACGCCGGTTGTAAAACCCGGAGAGAAGGCTTTGATCCTGATCGGCTCTTCAGCAGATCATATTTCCTGGATCTGTGAGGAGAAAAGAAGGGGAGGTATTCAGAAACGGTCTTTTATGACTCTGAGTAAAACACAGCAGGTGCTTGAATTCCCGGTTACAGAAAATGACCGGGGTGGTTTTACAGTCGATTTTTTTATTCCCTGGAGAAACCGTATTTATTGCCATCCTTTAAGGGTTGCTGTTCCCTGGGATAATAAAGAACTTCAGATCCAGTTTGAAACCTTCAGAAACAAACTTTATCCCGGAGAGGAGGAGGAATGGAAACTGAAAATTACGGGATCTAAAGGAGAACAGAAAACAGCCGAGATGCTGGCTGCGCTTTATGACGCCTCTTTGGATGCCTTCCGTCCCCATCAATGGAGCGCCCTGTTTTTTCCGGATTTCTACAACAGCAGCGCATGGAATATTCAGAATTTTAAAGCCCTCTCTTTCTCTGAATTGTATGGCTTTCTTGAAGATCCCTTTGGGGGAAGGAACAGGATTTATGACAATTTGAACTGGTTCGGTTTTTACTGGAGAGAGTATTCCCGAAACAGGATGTTCATGATGAAAGGGGCAAGAGGAGAAGTTGATAGCCTACAGATGTCTGAGGCTCCTTTACCGGCCTGTGCTCCAATGGAAGACAAATGCAAGGAAGAGACAGCGGTATGCGGCAGGATGGCCGGCATGGAGGCAGAAAAAAAAGATGAACCGAATAAACCTTCCGTTTCAAACTCCGTAAAAGAGTCAGCCCCTCCTGTCAAAGCACGTACAAATTTCAATGAAACCGCCTTTTTTTATCCTCACCTTCAAACGAATGAAAAAGGTGAGATACTCATTTCCTTTAAAATTCCTGAATCCATCACCCGTTGGAAAATGCTCGGCTTTGCTCATACCCGGAATCTGGAATACAAGTTCATCACCTCAGAACTTGTTACGCAAAAAGACCTGATGGTGCTTCCCAATCCTCCACGATTTTTAAGGGAAGGGGATCAGATTCTTTTTTCATCCAAAATCACCAATCTGACGGATAAGGATCTTTCCTCCTGCTCTGTGACCCTTGAACTTCTGGATGCGGCGACTTTAAAACCCATTGACAGTCTTTTCAATCATTCCGTTTCTTCAAAGAAGTGTAAGGTTCCGAACCAGGGAAGTGCTCTGGCGGAGTGGAAACTTGATATTCCTGAAAATATTGATGCTGTAACCTACCGCATCACAGCCAAATCTGGAAATTTTGCTGATGGTGAAGAGCAGACGCTGCCCGTTCTTAAAAATCGAATGCTTGTCACCGAATCTCTGCCTTTGCCGGTCAGATCCAAAGAAAGTAAAACCTTCCGTTTCGAAAAACTCCTTACCTCTTCTCAGTCAAAGACACTTCAACATCATAAGCTTACCCTGGAGTTTACTGCCAATCCGGCGTGGTATGCCGTTATGGCCCTGCCCTACATGATGGAATTTCCCTACGAATGCAACGAACAGACCTTTACCCGGTATTATGCAAATTCCATTGCCTCGTATATTGTAAAAAACAATCCGGCCATTGAACGGGTATTTAACCTCTGGAAAAACACTCCGGGTTCTAACGCTCTTTTATCCAACCTTGAAAAAAATCAGGAATTAAAGGCAGTGCTTCTGGAGGAAACTCCCTGGGTTTTAAATGCGAAAAACGAATCTGAAAGAAAAAAACGTGTTGCCCTTCTTTTTGATCTGAACAAAATGTCGCAGGAACTTGAAAAGGCTTTTAGAAAATTTTCAGATGAACAGCTTCCAAGCGGAGGCTGGGCCTGGTTTAAGGGAATGAGGGAAGACCGCTACATGACCCAGCATATTGTGACAGGGCTGGCGCATATGGATTTGCTCAAGGTCTCACAGCATAAAAAAAATCCACGGACAATGGACATGATTAAAAAAGCCTTTAACTATCTGGATTGGGAACTTAAGAAGGATTACGATGCCCTGATTGCCCAAAAAATCAAACTGGACCAGAATAATCTGAGTTTTATTCAGATTCATTACCTTTATAGCCGGAGTTATTTTAAGGACATCCCTGTTCCAGGGGAAGTGAAACCCGCTTTTGAATATTATCAGAATCAGGCCAAAACCTACTGGCTGGACTTCAACCGCTACCTTCAGGGCATGATTGCTCTTTCCCTTCATCGGGATAAGGATTCCAAAATCTCTATGGAGATTCTGAAATCTCTTGGTGAACACGCACTTCATTCTGAGGAGATGGGCATGTACTGGAAAGACAACTACGGCTATTACTGGCATGAGGCCCCCATCGAGACTCAGGCGCTGATGATCGAGCTTTTTTCAGAACTGGAGCCGAAAGAAACAGCATTGGTAGATGAGCTAAAAACCTGGCTTTTAAAAAGCAAACAGACGGAAGACTGGGGCACAACCAAGGCCACCGCTGAAGCCTGTTATGCCTTGCTTTTGAAAGGGGAGGACTGGCTTAAAGAAATGAATTCCCCCACTATTAGCCTGGGTTCAACAAAAGTGAAACCTTCAGGCGATGAACTGGAAAAGCTAGAAGCCGGTACAGGCTATTTCAAAACCTCCTGGGAAGGGGCTTCCGTTACTCCTTCCATGGGTGAAGTAAAAGTGCAGAACAATAATAAAGTTCCTGCCTGGGGCGGACTTTATTGGCAATATTTTGAAAATCTGGAAAAAATTACAGGAGCTGAAACCCCTTTGAAACTTAGCCGACAGTTATTCATTGAAAGACCTTCGGATACAGGGCCTGAGCTGGTTTCCTTTGAAAAGGCCAAAGCCCGGGTGGGAGACCGCCTGAAAGTGCGTGTGGAATTAAGGGTGGACAGAGATATGCAGTATGTTCATATGAAGGATATGAGGGCTTCCTGCCTTGAACCCGAGAATGTTCTTTCGGGTTACAAATGGCAGGACGGGCTGGGTTATTATGAATCAACCAAAGACACAGCCACCCATTTTTTTATGGACTATCTGCCCAAGGGAACCTATGTTTTTGAATACCCCTTAAGGATTACCCACCAGGGCAGTTTTTCCAACGGGATCACGGAAATCCGGTGCATGTATGCGCCTGAATTTTCAAGCCATTCGGAAGGGGTAAAAATTGAAGTTCATTCAGAAAATAAAGGATAGAAATGACAGCCCGAATTTTGCACGTAGTGACAAATATTCGGGGTGCAATGTCCGCCTTTATGGTAATAAAGACGGACTTGCGTAAAAAAAGTCAGTTTTTAATTTTATCGAATTATGGGATGCAAACTGCCATAAAAAGACTGGAACAAGGTTAATATATAAGGAAGGATTTTATGAAAAGCGTATGTGTTTACTGCGGCTCAAGTCCTGGAACTCAAAAAATTTATGCTGAAAAGGCAAAAGAGCTTGGACGGATTCTGGCAGAACAGAAAATTACCCTTGTTTACGGCGGTGCAAAGATAGGCCTTATGGGGCATATGGCCAAAGCCCTTCTGGAAGGCGGAGGAAAAGTGATTGGAGTGATGCCCAAAAAGCTTGTGGAAAAGGAAGTGGCTTTCAAAGATCTGCCGGATCTGCGCATTGTGAATTCCATGCATGAGCGCAAAGCCCTTATGGCGGAACTTTCTGAAGGTTTCATCGCCATGCCCGGCGGCTTCGGCACCCTGGATGAGCTTTTTGAAATACTTACCTGGGCGCAGCTCGGCTATCATGACAAACCCTGCGGGCTTTTGAATATTGCCGGGTATTTTGATTCACTTCTGGAATTCCTGAATAATACGGTCAATGAGGGTTTCGTCGCCCCTGAAGGAGTGAAAATGATTCTGGCCTCAGACACACCTTCGGCATTGCTTGAAAAGATGAAGGATTACAAGCCCCTTCCTCCCTCGGATAAAGCCGGAAGGGCTTTGAGCCAGATGGAATAAAGACTATGGGATGTCCTTTTTAAGGGGTATTGCACATGCAAGAATACTTGTTTTGTCATTCCGGAATCCATGGTTTTTAAATTCTGTATTCTTCGTCAGCCTGCGCTGACACTTGTGATGATAAAAAATAAAACTTAAAACTTTAATTTCCTGAAAATTCTACTTATACTTTTATTATGACACCACCTGAAGAACCTCTAAGACTTTCAAAATATCTTTCCCAGAAGGGAATCTGTTCACGCCGCGAAGCGGATGCCTGGATTTCTGCAGGGTATGTTTATGTGGACGGGCAGCAGATTACCCAGCTTGGCACCAAGATCCTTCCCTCGCAAAACGTAAAAATTTCAAAGGAAGCGGAAGCCCAGCAGGAAGATAAGGTGACCATTCTTTTAAACAAACCCATCGGCTATGTTTCCGGCCAGGCCGAAGATGGATACACCCCTGCCATACGCCTGATAACCCGGGAGAATCAGGACTCCAGAGATACCCGCAGACTTAAACCCGCCCATCTTGATGGACTTGCCGTTACCGGAAGGCTCGATATTGACTCTCAGGGATTACTGGTCTTCACTCAGGACGGTCGCATTGCCAAACAGCTCATTGGCGAAAATTCAGGAACTGAAAAAGAATACCTTGTAAGAGTGGCAGGAACGCTGACAGAAAAAAATCTCAAGCTTTTAAACCACGGCTTAAGCCTTGATGACAAACCCTTGAAACCGGCCAAAGTGGAATGGATCAACAAGGATCAGCTCCGGTTTGTCTTAAAAGAGGGGAAAAAACGTCAGATCCGGCGAATGCTGGAAATGGTCGGCATGCAGGTTTTGGGATTGAAGCGGGTGCGTACCGGCAAGGTCGTTCTCGGTGATCTCAAGGAAGGCCAGTGGCGCTTCATGAGAAAAGACGAGCGGTTTTAATTTTTTAAAAAATCCTGATCATATTAAAGTTGATTTCCCTTCAAAAAATACGTTAGTTAGAAGCTTATTTTTACTTATCAAATACTAAGGCGGAATCATGGAAAAAATTGTGATCACAGGCATGGGGATAGTCTCCTGTCTGGGGCTGACACTGGATCAGGTATCCAGATCCCTTCGGGAGGGAATATCCGGAATTACTCTGGATTCCAGCCGCAAGACCCTCGGTTTTCGATCAGGTCTTACCGGTCATATTCCTTCTTTTGATCTTTCCGCCTATGGGGTTAACCGAAAGCAGGCCAAGTCCATGGGGGAATCCGCCCTTTATGCCTATGCAGCGGCTTTTGATGCCTTGAAAAATGCCGGGCTTGAGGTTAAAGATCTATCGGAAAATACCGGGCTGATTGTGGGGAATGATTCCTGTGTAAAAAATTCCTATGAAGCCGTGGCTACAGTCCTTCAGGAAAAAGATACCCGGGCCGTTGGAAGCGGAGCGATTTTCAAATGCATGAATTCCACAGTCACCATGAACCTTTCCACGCTTTTCGGAATCAAAGGCTACAACATTACGTTAAGCGGGGCCTGCGCCAGCGGAGCCCATGCCCTGGGCCATGCACTTCATTTATTAAGGATGGGGCTTCTGGACAGAGTGGTTGCCGGTGGAGCCCAGGAACTCAACTGGGAGGTCTATGCGGCTTTTGACGGGCTTTCCGCCTTTTCAATCCGGGAAGACACTCCGGATCAGGCCTCCAGACCTTTTGATGCCTCCCGGGACGGGCTTGTGCCTTCCGGGGGAGCCGCCATGGTGATCCTTGAAAGAGAATCATTGGCAAAGCAGAGAATGGCCCCTCAGATTTACGGTGAACTTGCAGGATATGGCTTTTCAAGTGACGGCACTTATCTTTCCATGCCTTCCGGTGAAGGCGGCGTAAGAGCCATGAAAATGGCTTTGAAAGATGCCGGAGTGCAGGCTGGGGCGATTGATTATCTGAATGCTCACGCCACTTCCACTCCGGAAGGAGACCGCATGGAAGCCTTCATGATTTCTGAAGTTCTGGGGAACCGTGTGCCTGTCAGTTCCACAAAATCCCTGACCGGCCATGAATGCTGGATGGCAGGGGCAAGCGAGGCCATTTATTCGCTTCTCATGATGAGGGATGGATTCATTGCCGGAAATAAGAACTTTGAAAAGCAGGAGGAAAGCGCCCGGCAGATTCATGTTGTCGGTAAGAGCATTCCTGCAGAACTTAAAACCATGATGTGCAATTCGTTCGGCTTTGGCGGAACGAATGCCGTTTTAATTTTTAAAAAATATTAATACATCCTGCCGGTTTATCCGGCGAAGAAAGGAAACACCATGACTGAAATAATCCGAAACGTACTGGCCGACCGTTATGCCAGCCCTGCCATGAAATCCATCTGGAGTGAGGAAGGCAAGGTGAGACTTGAAAGGGAATTCTGGGTGGCCGTGCTTAAAGCCCAGAAGGATCTGGGACTGGACATTCCAGCCGAGGCGATTGCCGCCTATGAGGGACAGATTTCGAATGTGGATCTTGAAAGTATCCGCAGGCGCGAGAAAACGTTAAGGCATGACGTGAAATCCCGTATTGAAGAGTTTTCAGCTCTCGCGGGATTTGAGCATATTCATAAAGGTCTCACAAGCCGTGATCTCACGGACAATGTGGAGCAGTATCAGATTTTTAAAGCCTTAAAACTCATCCGGATCAAGACCGGCGCCGCTTTGAACCGTCTTTCGGAAAGAGCCCTTGAATTCAGAGATCTGGTCATCACGGCCCGCACTCACAATGTGGCCGCGCAGCCCACAACGCTGGGCAAGCGTTTTGCCATGTTCGGGGAGGATCTCCTTCAGGCCTTCAAGCAGCTTAACCGGATTATTGATGACTATCCTCTGCGCGGGGTGAAGGGGGCTGTGGGGACTCTTCTGGACATCAAAACCTTATTTAAAAATGATTCAGAAAAAGTCCGTGAACTTGAAAAACGGATTGCCGGGTATATGGGCTTCACTCAGTTTTTAAATGCCACAGGTCAGGTTTATCCCAGATCCCTCGATTTTGAGGCAATCTCCGCCCTTTATGCCCTGTCCTCCGGTCCTTCCAGTTTCTGCAAGACCTTAAGAATCATGGCCGGAAATGAAACCGCTTCTGAAGGCTTTCAAAAAGGTCAGGTGGGAAGCTCGGCCATGCCCCATAAAATGAACTCAAGAAACTGCGAAAGGGTAAACGGCCTTGCCGTGATTCTGGGCGGATACCTGGAAATGGCCTCAAGGCTTGCCGGGGATCAATGGAATGAAGGGGATGTTTCCTGTTCCGTCGTGCGCAGAGTGGCCCTTCCGGATGCCTTCTATGCCATGGACGGTCTTCTGGAAACTTTTTTGACCATTCTGAATGAAATGAAGGTTTTTGAGGAAGTGGTGAATTCGGAAACGGCCCGCTATCTTCCCTTCCTTTTATCCACAACCCTTCTCATGGAAGCTGTAAAGGCCGGAGCAGGCAGGGAGCAGGCGCACGCCGTAATCAAGAAGCACTCCCATGAAGTGATCAATGCCTTAAGACAGGGCAAGCAGGTCCACAATGACCTTATCATCCGTCTGAGCCAGGATGAAGATTTTCCCCTGGAAGAACCGGAGTTGAAAGCCATTCTTTCAGACACCTCTGTATATCTCGGGGAAGCGACTCTTCAGGTGGATGAATTTGTAAAGACGGTGAAGGCGCTTTTAGTGTCCCTTCCGGAAGCAAAGGATTACAAGCCCGGACAGATTTTATAGTTTTTTTTTCG
>CAYUET010000022.1:27707-46841 GCA_964443875.1 uncultured bacterium
AGGGCTTTTTGGATTATTTCAGGCAGTGAAATTTCGCGATCTGCGGAATAGCATTTAAAGAGTTTATTCATGGCTTCATAATCCTCAGGGGTATCAATGGTATAGCTTAGTTTTGAAGCTTCAGGCGGGAAGGGGCAGACGTAGGGAGCCTTTTTCCATTCCGGTTTATTGCGGAAGAGGTAAACCAGATGCTCCCTTTCATCAGGGGTAAGGGGTTTGTCTTTAAAGGACAGAAAAGAGGAGGTTTTAAAAATATCGCAGCCGCAGCCTTTGGGGCAATTGTCCATCCAGAGGTAATCAAGATCTTCCTGAATCAGTTTGAGCACTCCTTCACGTATGGCGTCCGCATCGGTCAGGGGATTATCGGCGGTCACACGGATGACGGCTTTGGCTTTGCTGTCCTGAAGGGCGGTGACAAAACGCTGGTAGACATTTGTGGCATGGCCTGTGACAACGGTATAACCCCATTCGCGGAGTTTTTTAACCAGAATACCGGACTGGGGATCTTCGGAAACAGCGATTTTCATGGTCCTGACAGGCAAAAGACTTAAGCGTTCCAGAAGGTGACGGATCAGGGGTTTCCCTGAAAGGGGCAGAAGGACTTTTCCGGGAAGACGTGTGGATTCCATTCTCGCCTGAACGATGAGATCGGCATCCAGCATGAGGTCCTCCTAAAATGTTTTATTTCCATTGACGGCTTTGAATATCTCTTCGGCAGAAAGTCCGCCCTTGGCCTTTTCCATGGTTCTTTTTCTCATCACAAGGCTCCATTTGTCCAGGACGGCTTTGAAGGCCTTCCAGAAGCGGAATTTGCCTTTCAAAAGATCCCTTAAGAGGAAAAGGGGAATAAACTTGATCATTTCTCTGGTCATGGCTTCATCATGGATGTTTTTAATGGAAAAAAAGTAGTTATTGCGGGCGGAAATGATTTTTATCCGCGAGTCATCGTATTGGCGCGTGGCGGTCTGCGAAACTTTATGATAAGCCTTGCTCTCGGGTTCATAGATGATTTTAAGCCCCTGTTTGAGTGCCCTGAAGCAGAGATCGGTTTCATCATAGTAATAGGGGGAGTAAAGCTCAGCATCATAGCCGCCGAGTTCCTGATACATCTTTTTCCGGCACAGGAAGGCTCCGCCGCAGGCAAAGAGGGTCTGAGTGGAAGTATCGTTCTCGTCTTTTTCATAGTAGGAGAAATGTCCCTGTTTGAAATATCCGCCCCGGTTGCCATAGAGAAATTTTCCATTCCAGTCAAAAATCTTGCCTGAGGCGGCAAAGGCCTTTTCATCTTTAAAGTACCGGAGAAGGGAGGGGATCGTTGAAGGAATGATTTTCATGTCATTATTGATACAGAAAACCAGGGGATATTTTGCCTGATCCACTCCGAAATTGTTGGCATGCATATAGCCTGAATTTTTCGGGGTTCTGACGATTCTGACTTCCGGAAAATTTTCCTTCACAAAAGCAATCGATTTGTCCGAGCTGCAGTCGTCCACCAATAGGACTTCATAATAGTTGTCGGGGTCTTGTACCGCGGCATCCAGAATAGTGGGAACGGTTTCTTTTAAGAGTTCAATTCCGTTCCAGTTGGTAATAACAATTGAAATTTCCATGCTTTTCCTATTCTAAAAGATTTTTGCAGAAAATCTATTTTTATTTAACAAAATTTTTAAAAAAAGCTAAAATCAGCCTTTATTAACGGGTTAACCTCTTAAATTTATCGCATGAAATCAATAGAAAAGACAGCGAAAGATCTTCTTTTTATGGTTTGTGTCTCTTTTTCCCTGTGGATTTACCTTCAGGGGGTCATGAAAGAATTCTCTTTATGGAATCCTCAGGAAGGAATAAAACCGATGCAGACGAGTATCAGGGAAGAACCCGTTTTTCCGGAAGCGGATAAATCCGCTGCCCGTAAAGAACCCAAGGCAGAGATGTTCCGGAAAGAAGCCGTGCCTTTCCGCAATAAAGAGGCGGAGCGGATTCTGGCCCTTATTCAGGAGGGAAAGCTTTCTTCTCACCGGGCTTCCTTTTACAGAAAGCTGCCTTCAGTAAAAGACAATCCGAAAGAACAGGAAAGGACAAAATGAACGCGAGCGAAAAACCAAAGGCCCTTATCACAGGCGCATCCCGAGGGATCGGTGCCGCCATTGCCAGAACCCTTGCCAAAGACGGGTACCACATCCTTATCAACTATAAGGCCAATGACGATAAAGCAAAAGAAGTGATGACGGACATCGAGAAAAACGGAGGAAGCGCGGAGCTCCTTAAATTCGACATATCCGATTTTTCCCAGTGTCAGAAGGCTCTTGAGCCTTATACGGTGCGCGAAAATGCACTGGATGTGCTGGTCAACAATGCCGGAATCCGGAAAGACACCCTCATGCTCTGGATGACGGAAGCGGACTGGAAGGAAGTGATTGATACCAATCTCGGCGGAACCTTCAACGTCACCCGTTGGGTGCTTGCGGGAATGTTCAGCGCCCGGAAAGGCTGTATTGTCAACATTACCTCCACCTCCGGTCAGTCGGGCATGCCCGGCCAGTATAATTATTCCTCGGCAAAAGCCGGTCAGATCGGCGCGACCAAGAGCCTCGCTCTGGAGGTTGGAAAACGGAATGTCCGGGTTAATGCCGTTGCCCCGGGGTTCATTGAAACCGATCTGGTGGAAGGCCTTCCGGTAGAGGAAATCAAAAAGCGTATCCCCCTTCAGCGTTTCGGCAAGGCCGAGGATGTGGCCGGGGTTGTTTCTTTTTTATGTTCCCCCAAAGCATCTTACATTACGGGCGAGGTCATTTCCGTCAACGGCGGGATTCATACCTAAGCCGGATATTACGTGAAATAATTTTTAAATTATTTGCCCCTACGTGCAAAATTCGGGCTAACCGTTTTAAGGCGCGATTTTATTCCTTTTAGAGATGTTTTTTCATCCAGAGGGCAGAATCAATGAAATCCTTTTCATTGAAGACTTCCAGAATGACTGTGCCCTGGTAACGGTTCAGGAATTGTTTTAAGGCCTCAAGATCAGCAGGAGGGCAGGAAGGTAAGGAGATATGGTCTTTACCGTTTTGAACCCCGTGAATATGAATCACGGGTGTACGATCTCTGAAAATAGTGAACATGTGCTCAAAGGCTTCTCCCTGACGCATGAGATGGCCGGTATCGCAGCATACGGAAACATTGGCCTCTTCAATTTCTTTTTGTACGCATTCCAGAGAACAGGCGGTGTTTTCAATGCAAAGACGCTTGGGATTTTCAAATAGGGCGGAAATGGAACGAAGTGTTCTGGAAAAACACTGCCTTGTCTTTTCATTCCATACGATTTCGGGATAAGTGAAATTTTCACAGCGGTCAATGTGCAAAATCCAGTAATCCACTTTCAGGTCTTTACAGGCTTTCAGAATTTTTTGAATTCCATTTAAGGTTTCTTCGAGATTATCCTGAACAGGATTTAAAAGATCAAAGTCCGTAGGCAGATGAACACAGTACTTCAGGTTTTTTTCTTTTTGGATTTTATGCAAGGTCTTGAGATTTTGTTCTGTAATCAGTTCATCCAGATAATTTTTTCCAAAGAAAAGAAGCTGGATGACATCAACCGCTTCAGAAATAAGCTCCACATTACGGGTCAGATTATCCGTTTCAAAAGGATAAAGATAGGAAGTCGTTCCAGAATAAAAAGGGAGGAACTTTTTAAGTGAGGGAAGGGTTTGGGTCATGAGAAGAATTTTCTTTGGAATTAAAGCACAGGCCGATAAGAAAGGTTGTTAATGATCCGATGATGATGTACCAGGACCAGCCAATCAGAAGATGTTTAAGGATTCCGGCTTGCAGAAGATGGGTCTGATAAAAATGAATAAAGGCCACCAGGGCGGTAGAAGAGAGCATGGCGATGATATTCCCCCGGTCAGATCCCCTTCGGGTCAGAATTCCAAGACAAAAAATACCTGAGAGGGCTCCATAGGTAAAGGAAAGCAGTTTGAATCCTAAAAATAAAAGCTTTTCACGTTCATGACAGAGGAAGGCAAAACTCACCAGCAAGAGGGCAAAAAATACAGTAAAAAATCTGGAGGCAAATAAAAGTTCTTTGGGTGAAGCTTGTTTCCTGAAATAGGGTTTATAGATATCGAGAACCGCTGAGGAAGAAAGGGAATTAAAGGTCGAAGCCAGGCTGGAAATGGCTGCAGCCATGACTGAGGCAATGAGGAGTCCGACCAGGCCGTGGGGAAGAAATCGGACGATAAAATAGGGAAAAATATGGGCCTCTTTATCCGGAAGGGTAAATTCCGGATTGATGCGAAAGAAAACAAAAAGGCAGGTGCCGATAAAAAGGAAAAGCAGCATTACGGGGAAATGGATATAGGCTGTGGTAATAACGGCCTTCTGGCTTTTTTTGTACTGATCGCAGGTCAGTAGTTTCTGGGCGAGATCCTGGTCTGCACCCAGAGCCGCAAAAGTCATGAAACAGCCGAACAGAACAGAGACAACAAAGGTATTGGGATCAGTTAAGTTAAAGGCGAAATTGAAAATTTTCACCTTATCAAATCCGCCTGGTTCCAGAGAAAAGGCTCTGACCTGATCCATGACTCCGAAAAATCCTCCGGGAATATAATGAAGCAAAAAGGCCAATGCAGCCAAAGCTCCGCAGGAAAAAATGATAACCTGCAATACATCCGTCCACATGACCGCCTTAAGTCCCCCGGCAACCGTAAAAACAGTGGTTAAAAGAACCAGAACAGAAAAGGCGACCCACAGGGGCCAGCCGGTAGTGATCATGATGACTAAGGAAGCGGTGTAAAGTCTGACTCCGGAAGCGAGGATCCGGGTGATAAGGAAAAAGAGGGAAGAAAGAATATGGGAACGGAATCCGAAACGGTTATAAAGAAATTCATAGATGGTTCCGATTTTATTTTCAAAAAATCCGGGAATCAGGAGGTAGGCAATCAGATAGCGTCCGATGAAGGATCCCAGGACGAATTGGAGAAAATAATAATTATTCCTGAATCCTTCTTCAGGAGTCCCGATAAAAGTCAGGGTACTGATTTCTGTGGCCAGAATCGACAGACAGATGAGCCACCAGGGCATGTTACGCCCGGCCAGGAAATAATCCTCTGAGTCTTTTTCTCTGCGTCCGGCATAAAGACCAAGAGAAGCCGTAATTATCAGATAGGTAAGAATAACCGTATAATCAAGACAGTTGAGTGTGGTCATCTGGAAAGAAGAAAGACCGAAACTTCGGAAAAAAGATTGGGAGACAGTTTCGCAAGAAAGCTTGCCATATTTCCGCTGGCAATACAGGTGTGAGAAACGGCTTCAATGCGGATGTTCAATTTTTTGCAGAAGACTTTGAAATCATGGATGGTGATAAACCGGATATTCGGCGTATTGTGCCATTCATAGGGCAGGTGATTGGATTTCGGACTGACGCCGTTGAACAAAAGCTGGTAGCGCATCTGCCAGTGTCCAAAATTGGGAATGGAGACAATCGCTTTTTTCCCAACTCTGAGCATTTCTTTAATCACCATTTCCGGTTCAAAGATAACCTGCAGGGTGAGGCTTAAGATGACAAAATCAAAGGTATTGTCCCCATAGTCTGAAAGACCGGAATTAAGATTACTTTGAAAAACAGGGATTCCTTTTTCAATGCAGGACAGAATTTTTTTCTGATCTATTTCCACGCCGCGGCCCTGAATAGTGCGACTTTTTTTCAGCTGAGCCAGAAGGCTTCCGTCTTCGCAACCCAGATCCAGGACCTTGGCTCCGGGGGTGACGAATTCTTCGATGCTTTTCCAGTCTGTACGGTGAAGAGTAGTAAGAATCATTGAAGGGCTCCTTCACTCAGTTGTTTGATGAAATGTGAAATCAGCGGAGAAATCTGTTCTTTTTCCAGGAGAAAGGCATCATGTCCTGCGGAAGTTTCAAGTTCCACATAGGAAACATCTTTGTCCGCAGCCCGGAGGGCTTTGGAGATTTCACGGGATTGGGAGGGCGGAAAAAGCCAGTCTGAAGAAAAGGCAATGATCAGAAATTTGGCTGTCACCTCTTTTAACACCTGTTCCAGAGATCCCCCGGAGCGGGCGGCCAGGTCAAAATAATCCATGGCTTTGGTAATATAGAGGTAGGAATTGGCATCAAAACGCTTGGTAAAGGCTTCCCCCTGATATTTCAGATAACTTTCCACTTCAAATTCCGGTAAAAGAAAATTCCAGGAATAGTCTTCTTTGCCCCGGAGTCTCCGGCCGAATTTAGCCTGCATGGATTTCTCGCTCAGGTAGGTGATGTGTCCCACCATCCTTGCAATTTCAAGACCTTTGGCCGGCGGGTCTTTGGGGTCATAATGACCTTCCCTCCATTTGGGATCCGCCATAATGGAACGTCTTCCCACTTCATGGAAGGCAATAGACTGGGGACTTAAACAGGCTGTTGAGGCAATGGGAATCGCGCCCTTTACAAATCCGGGGTAGTTAACCGCCCATTCCAGAACCTGCATTCCGCCCATGGAGCCTCCGGCAACGGCAAGAAGGGAGGGGATCCCCATCTGATCGATCATCTGCTTCTGGACCTTGATCATATCCCGGATGGAAATAACGGGAAAGCTGGTTCCGTAAGGCTTATTGGTTTTGGGATTGATGGAAGAAGGACCGGTTGTTTCGCTGCAGCCCCCCAGGGTATTGGAACAGATGACGAAATATTTATCGGTATCAAAAGCCTTGCCCGGGCCTACCATCATATCCCACCAGCCTGGACGGTGGTCTGTTGGAGTGTAATATCCCGCTACATGGGCATTTCCGGAAAGGGCATGAAGGAGCAGAATGGTGTTGTCTTTTGCGGCATTCAGGGTACCATAGGTCTCATAACCCACAGTAACAGGGCCGAAGATTTCTCCGGAATCCAGTTCTATGCTGTCCTTAAGGTCCATGTATTGAGTTTTAACGATTCCAACGGAATCAGGGGAATTGTAAGCCAATGTCTTCTCTCCTTTATGTACAAGTCAGAAAATTTAAACCTATTACAACATGTATTCAAGAAAGATTTTTATAAATGATACTAAAACTGCAATCTTAGTCGACATTTAATTTTGGCAAGTTAATACTCTTTGAGATGATCGGAGTTAATTCAAGTGGATTCTGATACAGATCTTAAGTTCAGCTTGAAATCAGAAGACTTTTGATTTCAGACTGAAAAAGGGGGCTAAAATAATTCATGGCATTTTTTCTTTGGGATTCATCGAGATTTGACTTTTTATTCAGAATACCGATTATCTGGTCGCCAATATATTCAAAATAGAGCAGCAGATGTCCATTATAATCGGGGGATTGAGATTCTTTAGTTAAAGAAAGCAGAGTTTGATTGTACGAAAGGGAGGATATTCTGCTTCCAAAACGGACCTCGCCGAATAAACTTTTTAACTCCTTGCCGAGCTTGCGGAGGACCTCATCTTTTAAAGATGAATCTCCGGTAATATAATCCGGAGAATGCGTAAAATTAATTCCCAAAACAGTATATTTTTTGGTTTTCAAAGCCATTGTGATCTGTTCTATCTGATGTTCAATATAGGACATATCAAGGGAAGAGGATTGCAGGGAATAGGAAAGCAGGTAATCCAGATCAAACGTGATGACCACAGGTTTTTTTGTGGGTTTTAAAGCATAAAGGCTCGCGGACTGGACATCAATATCATGAGTGGCTTTTGTATTAAACACGGCAGAACTTTCAGTGGGATACAGCCACCAGTACTCACTGATAAGTCCTTCCTTTTTTAAATGTCCCCCCCAATTCCCGACATCCAGATCTGAATTATCGTTTTCATCATCCGGATGGAAATCGAAGTTGATAACAATGATATCTTTAGGCCATTCTCCTGACTGTGTCTTGGATTTTACCCAATAATACATGAAATCATGGCTTGTGGAATCCGTTGTCTCCACATTTTTAAAGCTGCGGATATAAATTTCTTTAGTCGAAGCCCGGGGTTTTGAGAAGTTGAGAATGGATTTGGGAGACAGGGCATTTTTGGACAGAGTACTCTCACCCGGCAGAGTCACACCGGAAAATAAGTCCGCCAAAAAAAGGAAAAGCAGGAGTTTTTTCATTCAAGTGCCTGTTGTTACAGAAGATATACCACAATTACCTTAATAAGCAAGGGGGGAAGCATTATTCTGGATTATATCCTTTTTTCTCCACACAGCATTCAGCACAGACCGGAAGACTTTGATTTTTAAAAAATTTTAATAGTGTGTTAAGGCGGGTAAGGGATTCCGGTGAATTTACAATTTCCTTCAGGGATTTCTGCATCAGATTTCCCAATGAATACTGGGGAAGCATGGGACATGGGTAGATATCCCCATGAAAAGAAATCACCATATCTTTTCCGACAAAAGGGCAATCCCCGGATTTTGCATGATTATTTGTTAAATAATCTTCTATGCTTAAACGAATCCCGATTTTTCTGGCATGGTTTTGCAGGGCCTCAAGTCTCTGCTTCAAAGAGTCCAGTTTTTCCAGGGGAATTTTGATCTCCGGCCCTGCAGAATAGGAGTGAAGGGAAAGGGCTTCGCACCCGAAAAGACGATTGGTCTGATCCCGGATTTCCTCCCCTACATACGAGGCGGAAACGAAACGCAGTTCATGGGCATCGAGTTTTTGGGCAACAGAAAGCATCTGGTCTGCCTCATCCGCATTCAGGGAGGAAACCGTGGTGTAGATATAAATTTTCGGCAATTTTTTTTTCAGGGATTTTCGAAGGCTCTGAATGAAACGGATATTGTCTGTGGCTGCCTTGAAAATTCCTTCTCTTCCACGAATGCGGTCATGCACAGATTTTGGGCCGTCGATGGAAAAAATCATAATATCGAAAAGTTCTTCCTTCACCACTCTTTCAGCCAGCTTTTCGGTAATCATTGTGCCGTTGGTTACAACCGCCCTTTGAAGTCCGAGTTTTTTTGCATTCCCGGCCATATCACAAAGATCAGGGTGGAGAAAAGGTTCACCGCCCAGGTAGGTAATCTTTTCAACGCCTTCTGAAATCAGTTCCTCATGAATTTCGCAGATACGGCCCAAGGGCATCGATTGCTTTTGACTCACCCTGGAAAATCTGAAATTATCCGTCCAGATTCTGCAGGTCTGACAGCTTAAATTGCAGTCATAGGTTACTTCCAGAATACAGCGTTTGGGTTTAAAGGAAAGACAGGAATTTGTCATGGCTTTGGGTGAACTTACCTATTTTGGCGTTTTAAAAAGCATAACCAGCTGGGCCAAGGTCTGCCGGGAACTTGTCCAAGCCCTGATCGCGCTGGGTATTAAGGTTAATATTTATGAGCGTAAAGGTTTTCTGTACGACAAAAGTTTTCATCTTTCTGAAGATATCCAAGCACAAATCAGCAACACCTTCAAGGGGGATATTGTCTTTACCTTTGAAAATCCGAAGGTTTATCACTACATGCCCAAACAGGCGTTTAAGATCGGTTTTCTGGTCTATGAATTTTCAAGGCTTCCTGATTACTGGGTAAAGCAGATCAACCTGCATCTGAATCTGGTTCTGGTTCCTTCTCAATTCTGTCTGGACCTCTTCATCAAATCCGGAGTGGATCCAAAAAAGATCAGGGTATTGCGTTACGGTTTTAATCCGCACTATTACTATCCTGCAGAAAAATTCCCCTCCAAAGAGCCCTTTACTTTTCTATGCATTGCCAATCCCCATAAAAGGGAGGGGATTGAATTTCTTCTGGAGAGTTATGCCTCGGCTTTTACCTCCAGAGATCCTGTGAAACTTCGCCTGAAACTGAGTTATATGCCTCCGGTGAACACTCAGAACTATGAATGCAAAGAACTTTCACGTGTCTTTGAGGAGTTTAAATCCAGGCCTTCTGCCCCTTTTCTGGATTATTTTTCAGAATCTCTTACTGAAGAGGAAATGGGGGATCTTTACCGGAGTTCCCATGCCTATATTTCTTTCAGCCGCAGTGAAGCCTTTGGCCTTTGTTTTTTAGAGGCGCTGGCCTGCGGGTTACCTGTGGCGGCCATTCCCTATAGCGGACAGACAGATTTTTTAAATACAAAAAATTCAAAATTTATCGATTTTTCAATGGTCAAAACACGGGGTGAGGAGTACGAATGGGTGGGCAGTAAACAGGAGGTCTCAAAGCCTTCCGTCACGTCAGGCAAACAGGTAATGCAGGATTTTTTTTCCCATTCCCGAATGCAGTCTTTGCCCCCTGACCTTGTTCCAAATCCTGAACACTTTCATTGGAGAAGTGTCGCAAAAGATTTTTTGGATTTTCTTCCCGGCTAGTTCTTATTCTCTAATTCTATTGTTTTGAATTAATTAGCATCCTTAATAAGGATGTGTTATAATAACACAATTATTTTTCCCTGTAGGGTTTTTCATCAAAAGACTTTGGCGCAGGATATGCATTAATCATCTTTATGAGGATCTATAATTTTTAACAAGGAAGAGGCCATGATCAACAAACGAAAAAATATACGGCAAATCATTCAGCAGTCCGCGCGTTCTGATCTTGTCCGCAATGATCTTGATTCCTCCTCACGATTAAGGCTTAGGCCTGTGGTGACCAATTTGAGTTTTGGAGGCATGGGGCTTTTATTTCTTCCTTCCCTGGGTCAGGATGAAATCAAAGAGCTTCATAATGGGGACGCCAATCTTCATGTGGAAATGAGTCTTCCTCCTTCGACCCGGACAATCGGGGTAACAGGAAAAGTCCGCTGGTTCAGGCAGAAAGCCTACCAGGGAAATCATCTTACTTTTATGGGCATAGAATTTATAAATAAATCCACAGAACTTTACCGTGAAATTGACAGATTCCTCAAAGCGCCGGCACCTACATCCGAATTATTTAAAAATAAAAGAAGCTTTCCAAGGATTCATTCCGATATCAAGGCAGAGTTTGAAATTCCGGGCATCAAGCGGTTCCATTTTTTCAGGAAAAAAAACATTGCAGAAATTTTCAATATCTCGGCTCAAGGGGCACAGCTCAATTGTCTTTCCAGGCTTTCAGAAAAAGAACGGAATATTCTTAATACCCCGGGGACTCTCTTTCCTTTGAAATTCTATCTTCCCACAGCCTCGAAATGGCTCCATCTGGCATGCAGACCAGTTCATTGCGCTGTGGCGGAGAAAAACGGAAAGGAGTTAACCGTCATTGGTTTGAAATTTGTGCAGTTGAGCGAGCAGGATCAGATCCGCCTTATTGAATATGTCTGTATCCGCAAGAATGTTTATCTTAAAAAAGAAATTGAAAAAATGGGGACTCAGGCAGCCTGAGCTTTTAAGTCCCCCCGATGAGATTTGATTTTTACGGTCAGTATTCCCGTTAAACTCTGACCCGGTCTTTTATTTCCTTCTTCAAAACGTCCATGAATTCCGAACGTTTCATTTTTACCTGTTCCTGATGGCCATGACGGCGTACAGTCACCATGTCCTGGGACACTTCTTCATTCCCGATAATCAGAAGAATGGGGATTTTTCTTTTCACATTGGTCCGGATTTTTTTATTGAAGCTGTCGGCTCCGAAATCACATTCTGCACGGATAAAACTTTTCTTCATTTCCTCCGCAAGACTTTTACAATAATCCTGAAACGCTTCTGAAACAGGGATAATACAGACCTGAGTGGAGGCCATCCAGGTCGGGAACGCGCCGCCGTAATACTCAATCAGAAAGCTTAAGAAACGCTCATGAGTGCTTAAAGGCGCCCTGTGGATCACTACAGGTTTCTTATGCTCGCTGGTTTTGGAGACATAACTTAAGTTGAAGCGTTCGGCAGCCAGAAAGTCCACCTGAATGGTCGAAACGGTTTCTTCACGGCCCATCAGATTTTTGAACTGGATGTCGATTTTTGGACCGTAGAAAGCGGCTTCACCCTCGCCGATGTAATACTCGATTCCCATGGAATCCATGACGTCTTTTAAGATGTGTTCTGCTCTGTCCCACAGAACCGGATCCCCTATGAATTTATCGGATTTCACATTTCCTTTTATTGAAAAGCGGAAGGTATAGTTCGTTAAACCAAAAGTAGAATAGAATTCTTTATACATTCCAAGGATGCTTTTGATTTCATTTTCCAGCTCGTCTTCAGGGCAGTAAATGTGTGCATCGTTCATGGTCATGCAGCGTACACGCAGAAGGCCGGAAAGCTCTCCGGACTGTTCAAAGCGGTAGCAGGTGCCGTATTCCGCAAGTCTTAAGGGCAGTTCCCGGTAGCTGCGGAGCTGATTGGAGAAGATGGTATGATGAAAAGGGCAGTTCATGGGTTTGAGGTAAAGGGTTTCCTTCACATTGCCTTCTTCGGTGACAATCATGGGCGGAAACATGCTTTCCTTGTAGGCCGGCAGGTGTCCGGATTTCAGAAAGAGTTGTTCCTTGGTGATATGCGGGGTGGCCACCCGTTTGTAATCATAACGGAATTCCATTTCCTTGGCATATTTTTCCACTTCATCACGCAGGATGGTGCCATTGGGTGTCCAGAGAATGAGGCCTTTGCCGATCTCTTCGCTCACAAAGAAAAGATCCATTTCCTTTCCAAGTTTTTTATGGTCGAATTCCTCGGCTTTTTTTCTTCTTTCCAGGTATTCGTCCAGTTCCGTCTGGTTCTGGAAACAGAGGCAGTAAATCCGGGTGAGCATCTTGTTTTTTTCTGAACCCAGCCAGTAGGCTCCGGAAATCCGGTCGAGCTTAAAGGCTGCGGAGGCCAGCTCAGAAGTGTTTTCCACATGAGGGCCTTCACAGAGGTCAATGAATTTTCCGGTGGTGTAGAAGGAAAAGGTGGATACGTTTTCTTTACTGAGGTTTTCCACCTGGATGCGTTTATAGCTCTGTTTCATCCCGTCTACTTTTTCGAGGGACTGTTCCATGGGATATTCTTCACGGGTGAAGGGAAGGTTTTTCCGGATGAGGGAGGCCATTTCCTTTTCGATTTTCTTGAAATCCTTCATTTCAAGAACATGGGTTCCGAAATCGAAATCATAATAAAATCCATGTTCCACAGGGGGTCCGAATCCGAGCTGGACATCCGGATAAAGATTCTGGATGGCCGAAGCCATGATGTGGGCCATGGAATGGCGAATGCGGTAAATGGAATCATCAGAGTGACAACAGCTGTCTTGACACATATATTCTATCCTGACTTAGAGGGTTGGTTTTGAAATCGGCAGACTGAACTGCAGGGTGGTTCCCCTGTTAAGTTCAGAACGCAGAGTAATTGTCTGGCCATAAACCTTAAGGATCTGACGCACCAGGGGAAGACCAAGGCCTACTCCTTCGACAGTTCCAGTGCAGTATTTGTCTACCTGATAAAACGGTTCAAAGACTTTGTCCAGAAATTCAGAAGGGATTCCTGTCCCGTTGTCTTCCATGCTTACCTGGAGAACAGTCCCTGCAGGGGAAAAAGTGATTTTAATCTGTCCTTCCGGACGGGTGTTGAATTTGACGGCATTGTCATAGAGGCAGTCAAAAACAAGAGCCAGATATTCCTCGGGCATCCGGACTAAAACAGGGGAAGGGCAAGGAAGGGTTTCCACTTTATGGGGAGGTCTGATTTTCTGGTATTTTCGTTCATATTTTTCAATCACGTTTGAAAGGACCTCTTCCGGGGAACAGGTTTCTTCCAAAGAAAATTTTTTATCTTTAATCACCGAGGCGTAACGGATCAGCTTTTCGATGACTTCGGCAAGCTCAAAGGATTTGTAGGACGACTGTTCAATGAAATCATCGGATTCCCGCTCGCTGAATTGAAGCTCTTTTCTTTTGAGTACCAGGTTCATGGCATAGCTTAAAGCCACAATAGGGGTGCGCAGTTTGTGGGAGATCATGGTTAAAAACTCATTCTGAAGAGAGTTCTGTATGAACTGGTCGGTATTGTTCTGGAGGCACAGATACCGGAAAGCAGGATTCTGCCCGGCAGGGGAAAAGCATTTTAAGGAAAGCACCAAAGGGTTGAACTGGTCTGTTTCAGCCCTGATGATCTGAAATTCTCCGGCAGGGGAATTTTTAAGATTTTCAAAATCTTCAGGAACCTGAAAACGGGAAGAGATATAGGGCAGGATTTCAAGAGGTTCATGGGAAGAGGGCAGATTTAATAGCTGGCAGGCCTTGGGATTGGCATGGTAAAGAGTCCAGTCCTGATTCAGAGTCAATATCCCGTCGCTTAATTGATCAAACATTGCACACCAGCTTTTCGTATCCGTATTCATGCATTCCTTTCGGAGGGGAACTATATCAGAATCAGTCCGATTGTCACCAGAACAATGAAAATTATGAGCCCCAGTATTATTTTGGTGTACAGAGACGAAAACAGGCCGGATTTTGAGGAATTTTTATTGGAACAGAAGGAAAGGGTTTGAGTAACGGACTCCTGGGGATGCTGATCTTCGAGAATGGAAACCAGGATGGCCGTGATGTTGTCTTTGCCGCCGCCGGTTTTTGCTTCATCAATGAGTTTTTTGACTTTGGTTTCAAGATTTTCTGCAGTCTGCAGAATTTTTAAAATGTTTTCATCGCTGACAAAGCCGTGAAGCCCGTCGGAGCAGAGAAGAAAAAGGTCTCCGGCCTTGGCGGCAAGGGGAAAGACATCGGCATCGACAACGTCCTTCATGCCCACAGCCCGGGTCACGATATTTTTAAACTGCATGGCGAGTTCTTTTTTGATTCCGGCATTTTTGGATTCCTGAATCAGCGAATGGTCGATCGAGATCTGTTCAAGCTGATTCTGGTGAAAAAGGTAAGCGCGGGAATCCCCGACGTTTAAAACGTAGACAATATCTTTTTTAAGAAGCATGGCCACAACGGTTGATCCCATTTTGTCCAGGCCGACAATGTCTTTGATCTTGTTACGGATATCCGTATTGGCTTTATTCACCGCTTTTTTACAGTGGTCCTGGGTAAAATCCGTGATGTGGCTTTTGAAGAGTGTTCTGAAATATTCGGCGATTCCCTGGCAGGTCATAAGGCTCGCTACCTCGCCCTTCTGATAGCCTCCCATACCGTCTGCAAGAATAAAAAGATCAAGATCCTTGTCAATGAGATAAGCATCTTCATTATTGGTCCGCACGAGACCGACATCGGTTAAAACCGCCACGTCATATTTCATAACGGCATTTTTATCAGTTTAGCGTATGAAGGACAACATTTTTTATTTTACAAGCCTGTATATTTAAAGCAGATTGGTAACCTGAAGGAGTACTCATGGCAGATCTTCATATCAAAGATTCTTCTGACCCTATGGATTCTACCCCTACACACCTGGGAGAGACACTGAAAGCAGAGGATGTTTCACAAGAATCCGCGGAGAGCTCTTCCGAAGCTTATCTCATTTCCCCCAGGGTTCTTAAACAGGATCTTCCCATGTATGACTTTTTATCCGTGCTTGGAAAGGGTGCTTCAGGGATTGTTTATGAGGCTGTGCATCTCAAGCTTGGCCGGCATGTTGCGATCAAGATATTGAAGAATGATTATTTTGAAAATAATGATCTTCTGGGGAGCTTCAGAAAAGAGGCGATGATTCTTGCACGTATCAAACATGAAAACGTTGCCTCGGTTTATGATTTCATTGAGATCAGCGGACATTATTATCTTATTATGGAACGGGTGGAGGGAACTTCGCTTTCAGATCTTTGCAGGAAGGGCCCGATGGAGGAAAAACAAGTGCTTTCCGTGATGAGAGGACTTCTGGAGGGGATACGGTTTACTCATAATAAAAACATTCTTCACCTGGATCTGAAACCCTCTAATGTGATTTTGAATTCCTTTGGTGAGCCTGTGATCATTGATTTCGGTGTTTCCCGATTTAAGATTCCAGGGTCCCAGGACGGGAATACGGCGGCTTTTGGAACCCCTTTTTACATGTCACCCGAACAATACATGAGAACCCTTGACCGCATTGATTTTCGTTCGGATCTTTACTCCCTGGGCATTATTTTTTATCAGCTTCTGTCCGGAAAACTTCCCTTCACCGGGGATAATTTTAAAGACATAAAAATGAATGTGGTTCTTCAGAATCCACCCAGGCTTTCCGGAAAAAATTCCGGAATTCCCAGGGATCTGGAGGCCACTATTTTTAAACTCCTCGACAAGGATCCCGGCTATCGTTATCCGGATGCCCAGGCGGTTCTGGATGATATCAGCCGCTATCAGAAAGGGGATCCGGTCAAGGCCAGAAAATACCGCAAGATGTCTCTGGTCTGGCGCTGGATTTCGAGAAACCGGGATTTAAGTCTCCTGCTTGCACTGCTTATTTTAATCGGAAGTGTTTTCCTGGGATATTATTCCTATAAAAAATACCAAGAGACGCCCCAGTGGAAAAAGGCGATGACGGAAGATTTCAATTCGGATTTCAGCAGCCGGTGGCTGGGATATATGGGACTGACTGAAGGCTATGTCCAGCCTTTGCCCAAGGAAAAATTTTCTCAGAATTTTCAAAGCCGGATGGGGGTCGGGAGTTTCAGGAAGAGTCAGGATCTCCTGCTTGTCAGCCGCAATTATTATGAGGAAGGAGGAAGGCTGAAATTTACCTTGTGCGCCAATCCGGAGGCACGTTCTGTCTTCGGTTTTTTTATCAACGCCTCCCTGAAAGATGCGGAGTACGGGTATATGGTCGTATTCAGAGAGGGAAAGATCAGCCTTATCAGGGATAATATTCAGCAGACTCCTTTATGGAACCAGGACTATGTTCTTTACAGAGATAAAATCAATACCTTCCAGTTTGATGCGGTGGAAGGACATATCGAACTCTGGGTGAATTCCCGGAAGATTCTGGATTTTCAGGATTTTATTCAGATGAGACCCCAGAAACAGTACAGGTTCGGATTTTTTGCAAAAGATTCTGATCTTGAAATTGATAATGTGGAATTTTTTCAGCTCAATACGGCCATGCTGATCACGCCGCTTTATATCGGCAACCGTTTTTACCAGATCGGGCAATATGAGGAAGCGGTTAAAGAGTATTCCAAGGTCATCACCGAATACAGCGGGCATCCCATGGCTCTTGATGCCTGTTATTTGAGAGGGCTTGCCTGTATCCAGCTCGGACGCCTGAGGGAAGCCATACGGAATTTTGATTTCCTTATCAGTGAGTCCAATGTCATGAGTTTTAAGGGCAAATGTTTGTACCAAAAAGGAATATGTCTTTTAGAGTCCGGGGATACCCGGCAGGCGTTTATCTGTTTTCGTGAAGCCATGAAGGTTTATCCTGTATCATCCCTTTATTCCAATGTGGTTAACACACTTGTCAATTTTTGCCGTAAAAAATTAAAGACAAAAGAGTTGAGTGATGTTGCCGTAGCCTCCTCGGTTTATCATTATCTCATGTCCCTGAATGTTTCTTCCAGAATCATCTTTGTGGATATCCCTAAAACGATTATTTTAAGATATTTTGACCTGGAACAATATGATAAGGCTGCCCTGCATCTTAAAGAGATGATCCGTGATTTTTCAGGGAGGGATGACCTCATTGCTTTTGCATACTGGAAGCTGGGCCGGGCTTATATGGAAAATTCCGGTGCCGGCAAAGGCGGAAAAGTTGATGAGAAAATGGTAAAAAAAGCAATTTACTCTTTTAAGGAGGTTTTGATAAAGTGTCCGGAAATTCGGATTTATAATTATTATGCCCTTGAGGAAATGGCGGGAGCCTGCCGGGCTGTCGGCGATTTTACTCAGGCAACTGAATTTGAAAAGGCCATGTCGAAATACAAGGAATTCTCGTCTGAGGCCCGGCGTGAATAATAAAAAATTGATTAACCATGTTTGGGGGAACATTATGAACATTAAAGAGATAAAACAATTGCTCGGTCTGATCAAGGAATATGAAGTCGGTGAGTTTGAACTGGAACGTGAAGGCGTTAAAATTGTCATACGGAAAAATTCCGGACAGCCGGTTGCGACTTCCATTCCCGTGCCCATGTATGCCCCCATGCAGGAGATGGGCATGTCCCGGTCTGCTCCGGATAATCTCCCTGTGGCCCCTCAAGAAGAAAAGAAGGCTGAGACGAAAACCAATATCAAAACCATTCTTTCTCCCATTGTGGGAACTTTTTATACCTCCCCCTCTCCGGATTCCCCACCTTATGCCAGTGTCGGACAGAAAATCGGGCCTAATGACACGGTCTGCATAATAGAAGCCATGAAAGTCATGAACGAAATCAAGGCGGAAATGTCCGGAGTCATTGAGGAAGTCATGGTTCAGAACGGACAGGCCGTTGAATTCGGACAGGTTCTGTTCAAAGTGAGACCCCTCTAATGTTTAAAAAAATTCTTATTGCAAACCGGGGTGAAATCGCTGTCCGTATTATCAGAGCCTGCCGTGAACTTGGCATTTCGACTGTTGCCGTCTTCAGCAGGGCCGATGCGGACTCTCTTCATGTAAAACTGGCCGATGAAGCCATCTGTATCGGGGAAGCCCCATCCGCCAAAAGTTATTTGAACATTCAGGCCCTGATCAGTGCGGCAGAAGTGATGGATGCAGAAGCCATTCATCCGGGGTATGGATTCTTTTCTGAAAACGCCCATTTCGCAGAAGTGTGCGAAAGCTGCAATATCCGATTTATCGGGCCTCCTTCCGCAGCCATCAAGCTTCTGGGGGATAAGGTTCAGGCCAAGGAATTATGCCGCAAGGTCGGAGCTCCCACCATTCCCGGCTCTCTCGGAACCGTGGATACTGTTGAGGATGCAAAGAAAGTAGCCGAGGAAGTGGGTTATCCAGTGCTTGTCAAAGCAGCCGCCGGAGGCGGAGGCCGCGGCATCCGCAGAGCCCATACAGCCTTGACCCTGACCAACGCGTTTATGACGACCCGTGCGGAAGCTGAAGCCGGTTTCGGGCGCGCGGATGTCTATATTGAAAAGATCATTGTGGAGCCCAGGCATGTGGAGGTCCAGATTTTTGCCGATACTCACGGCAACTATGTTTATCTCGGAGAGAGAGACTGTTCCATTCAAAGAAGACATCAGAAGCTTATTGAAGAAGCCCCCTCTCCTGTGGTTTCTCCTGAAATGCGCAAAAGAATGGGCGAAGACGCGGTAAGAATTGCCAAAGCTGCGGGCTACGTCAATGCCGGGACCATTGAATTTTTAGTCGATAAAGATCTTAATTATTATTTTATGGAGATGAATACCCGTATCCAGGTGGAGCATCCGGTG